>JAJCYW010000001.1 GCA_029262675.1 Chloroflexota bacterium
CACCGGACGGCGTTATCGACCTGCTGAACGACATCCTTGGTGTCATCCAGCAGTACCACCCGGCACCCTGCTAGGCTAACCGGACGGTATACGTCAGAACTTCAACGGAGCGCCCCGAAAGGGGCGCTCCGTTCATTCTCCCTGCGTGCGCCGGTTCGTTCTCTCTACGACGGCCCCGCCAGGTCCAGCTCCTTCGCCACGCCGCGCATCGCCACAATCACCTCGCCTATCAGGTCGTTCAGCTCCATGCCGAACTCCTCCGCGCCCTGCGCGACTTCGTCCCGATTCACCGCCCGCGCGAACGCCTTATCCTTCAGCTTCTTCCGGACGGACTTCGTCTCCACGTCCACGATGCTCTTGCTGGGCCGTACCAGCGCGACGGCCGTGACGAAGCCCGTCAGCTCATCGACCGCGAAGAGCGCGCGCGCCATTGCGGTCTCGCGCTTGACTCCCGTTTCGTTGGAGTGGCCCAGAATCGCCGCCACCACGTCTTCGGGATAGCCGCGCTCGCGTAAGATCGGCGCGCCCGCGGCCGGGTGCCGCTCGCCGTGCGCCTCGTAGTCGAAGTCGTGGAGCAGCCCGACGATGCCCCAGCGCTCCGCGTCCTCGCCGCGGGCTTGCGCGAAGTGGCGCATCACGGCCTCCACGGCCAAGCCGTGCTTCCGCAGGCCGTCGCCTTTCGTGAACTCGCAGAGCAGCTCCCAGGCGGCGTCTCGTTCCATGGCGAACTCCTTTCGCTTGCGTGCGCCACGGCACGCGCCGTGGCGCCCCAACTATACCGGCGAGCCGGTGACGAAGAGGAGGCCGCGCGCCAGCACTTCGCCGACGAAGACGGCGCCGACGGCGATGTAGAGCAGACCTGTCGCGGACATCATGGAGTGCTCCAGGCTGGACCGCCACGCCATGAAGGAGAGCGCCAGCGGGAAGACCAGGCCTACGCTCACACGCAGCCAGAACGCCGGGTTCGAGCCCAGGCTACCGGCCAGCACAGCGGCGCTCTCAGGCGTCTCACGCGCCGGAATCGCGGCGTTGAGCACCAGCAGCGCGCCCTGGACCGCCAGCACCACCACCAGCAGCAGCGTCAGCTCCTGCAGCGGCTTGCCCGGCAGCTTCGGCGAGACGAGGTACCAGTGGCCAAGGATCATCGTCTCGTTCACCAGTCCCAGCGCCAGCGTGCCGGCGATGAAGCTGAGCAGCACGCCCTCGTATCCCCACGCCGGCGGGCTGACCTGATACGCGAGGACGCCTATCGACACGAGTCCCGCCAGCACGGCGACCGCACCCACCATCAGCGACCGCTCCCGCTGCTCTCCGAACGCCAGCGCCGCGTAGAGCAACGTCAGCGCCAGAAACACGGCGATGCAGCTCCGGATAGCGCCGAAGAGGCCTTCCTCCAGCCTGTAGCCTTCCAGGTCACCGCTGCCGATGTTCCAGGCGCTGAGCAGTGCGAGCGCCGCGGCGATGACGACGATCGCGGCGGACAGCTTCACGAAGCCGCTCTTCACCATGCCGCGGGCGTCCGCAATCAGCACGGCAGCCAGGCTGCCGACGCTCAGCTCGGCCAAGATCAGAAGGACAGTGTGGGGCAGAGCGTCCAGATTCATCTCAAACTCATCGTATGGCCTGCCGCAGGGCGGAGCAAACCACGGCGGCCACTGGCCCACATTGACCGACGCGCACCACCACAGCGCCGTCGGGGGCGACATAGCCATCTGCTACAATTCCGCTAATCGCCGATGTTTTCACAAGAACTCTCTCCAGAAGCAGACGAGCCGCGGTGGATGCTGAAGGCTCTGCGCGAGGCCGCGCACGAGCTGGAGACGCAGCTCTGGGGCGCGGACCCTGCCGCGATACGAACTCCACCTGCCGACGGCGAATGGTCGCTGGTCCAGATCGCCGCCCACGTGCGCGAGCGTGAGGAGCACTTCGTGCGTGCGCTGGAACTGATCCTCCACTGGGACGCCGCCCAGATCCCGGCGTTCGACGGCGAGAAAGTCGCGGACAGCCGCGACGACGAGGCAGTAGACCTCTACGAATGCGTCGACGCCTACGCGAGATTGCGCCACCAGGCGGTGGAGATGCTCTGGATGGCTTCGGACACGGCGTGGGAGAAGACGGGCATCCACAAGTACCTGGGCCCGATCACCATCGCGCAGTTGGTGCGCGACCAGAACCAGCACGACCTGGCCCACCTCTGGCAGTCGCGCAGGGTGCTGGAGACGCTCGCCGCAGCCGCCCCCGCCACGCCGTAACACATGACGCCAACGTCGCTACGCTGCGGCCGCCACACACTACCCCTGGGCGGCAAGACATACGTGATGGCCATCATCAATATCACGGACGATTCGTTCGCGGGCGGCGGTTTCCTCAACAACCACGACGAAGCGCTGCGGCAGGCGTCGCGCTACGTCGGCGAAGGCGCCGACATCATCGACATCGGCGGCGAGTCGGCGCGCACGGAGACACCTCTCGTCTCGGAGGACGAGGAGATCGAGCGCGTCGTGCCGCTGATCGAGCGGCTGGCAAGGGAAACGGACGCGGTGATCTCCGTCGATACGTTCAAGGGCGAGGTCGCGGAAGCGGCGCTGGCGGCCGGCGCGTCGATCGTCAACGACATCGCCGGGTTCACGATGGGCACGGGCACCGCCCGCGCCGCCGCCGCGCACGACGCTGGGTTCGTCATCAACTACACGACGAACCCGCCCAAGGTGCGGCTGCCGCAACCGCCGGAGTACGAAGACGTCGTGGGAGAGCACCTGGACGTGCTGCGGCAGCGCATCGAACGCGCGCGCGGCTTGGGCGTAAGAGACGAGACGATGATCGTCGACCCCGGGATCGCCTTCGGCAAGTCGCACGACGAGGACCTGGAAGTGCTGCGCAATTTGGAACGCTTCAGATCGCTCGGGCCGCCGCTGTTGCTGGCGCCTTCACGCAAGCACTTCATCGGCGCCGTGTTAGCAGACGAGTACGGAACGGCCCTGCGCCCGGAGGAGCGGCTGGAGGGCACGGCCGCCGTGCTGGCGTTAGCCGTTGCCCACGGCGTCGACATCGTCCGCGTCCACGACGTGGCGGAGATGGCGCACGTCACGCGCGTGGCGGATGCCATCGTCCGCGGCCGCCGGGGCGATTACGCCGCGTCGCGCGGCTCCTGGCCGTGGCCGTCCAAGAACGGCCCAGGCTAAGGCCCTGGTCAGGGGCCCTGGTGGCAGGGGCTCCCAGTGGTTAAGGGCAGAACTTACGGGTTGAGGCTGCTTAGCTCGTCCAGGCGCTGCAGGATCTCCTCCAGCAGGTCAATCTGCTCACCGTAGGCCGCGAAGTCGCCCTGCTGCAGAAGCTGCTGCGCGAGTTGGAACGTATCGTTGGCTTCCTGGATCAACGATTCGATGTCGTCATCCAGCGTCGACGTTGGCGCAGGGGTCGGCGGCGGCAGCGTCGGTTCCCCTTCGGCCGGCGTGGGCACCGGCGTGGACGTGGGCTGGCCATCGACGGTGGGCGGCGGGCTCGCCTGGGCGCGGCCGAGGACGACGTCCAGCGCTTCGCCGAGCGTCTCCTCCATCGCGATCGTGTTGCCGTTGACGACGACGACGCGCTTCAGTTCAGGAAGCTGGCCCTCCGTCGCCTGAAGGTAGATCGGCTCGACGAAGAGGTTGCCCTCCCCGACCGGAATCATCAGCAAGTTGCCGCGGATCACCTGGGACCCGGACGTGTTCCAGAGGCTGAGCTGCGGCGAGATTGTGGAGTCGGAGTCGATGCGGTTATCAACCTGGAGCGGGCCTGAGATCACTTTGTCCGGCGGGAAGCGGAAGCTGAGCAGCTTACCGTACTCCGGGTCATCGGATCGGGCGGCCAGCCAGGCGGTCGCATTCGGCTTGTCGGTCGGCAGGAACGGCAGGATCAGCACAAACTCTTCCCGGTCTTCGCCCGGCAGCCGCATGATGACGTAGTACGGCTCCATGGGCTGCTGCCGGTCGAGGAAGATCTCGGTCGGGAGGTCCCAAATGTCCTCCTTGTTGAAGAACGTGTCCGGATCCTCAATATGGTACGTGCGGTAGACGTGCGCCTGCAGTTGGAAGAGGTCCTGCGGGTAGCGGACGTGCGCCCGCAGCTCCGCCGGCATCTCGCTGAAGTCGGTGAACAGGTCCGGATAGAGGTTGGCGTAAGCCTCCGCGATCGGGTCGATGGTGTCTTCGTCGATCCGGTAGAACGTGACCGAGCCATCGAAGGCGTTGACGACGACCTTCACGCTGTTGCGGATGTAGTTGAGGCCGCCCGTGCGCGTGGAGTACGGGTAGAGATCCGTGTGCGTGTAGGCGTCCTGCATCCAGAACAACTCGCCGTCGACAACGATCAGGTAGGGGTCGGAGTCGAGGGCGAGGAACGGCGCGATGGTCTCCACCCGCTCACGGATGTTGCGCTTGTAGAGCAGCCGGCTCTCCTCGGTTAACGCATCGCTGATGAGGATGTTCGTGTCGCCGAACTCCCACGCGTAGACGATGCGCCTGATGAACGAGTTCAGTTTCACGCCGCCGCTGCCGTCATAGCGGTTACGCACCTGCTCGCCGCTGCCCTGGTAATCGAACTCGTCTTCTTCTGAATTGACGATGACGTAGTTGGCGGACGCTTCGCCGTAGTAGATGCGCGGCTGCGTGATCTCGATGTCTCCGCTAGGCGGCAACCCCTCGACGAAGTAGGCCGGCAGGCCCTCCTCACGCACCTCGTTCACCGGCACCATCGCCAGCCCGAACCCGTGCGTGAACTGTAATCTTCTATTCACCCAGCTACGCGCGTCCTCCGGCAGGCCGTCCTGATTCAACTCGCGGGCGGCCAGCATCACCTGCCGCAGTTCACCGTCGACGACATAGCGGTCGACGTCGACGTCGAGGAAGTCGTAGCGCGGGCGGAACGTTTGGCGCTGGTTCAGCGTGGTCAGCAGCGGCCGGTGGTCCCAAAGCCGGATGTTCTGGATCGTGCCGGGGTTGGCGTCGATCTCCTCGGCCGTGACGAAGGCGCGGGAGGGCGTCAGATCCTCCGGCAGCACGACGATGCGGTCGAGGCCATAGGCGACGCGGGTCGCGTCGATGTTGCGCTGGATGAACTCGCGCTCCTTGGCCAGTTCGTTCGGCTCCACTTGAAAGCGTTGCATCGTCGCCGGGTAGATCTGGCCGCCGACGATCGCGACGACGACCCAGAGCACGACGGCGCCTATTGGCAGGTAGACCATGCCCTTGCGGAACGCGTTGACGGCAATCGCGATCATCACCAGGCCGGCCAGGGCCATCAGAACGTAGACCACGGGCAGTTGCGCGTTGATATCCGTGAAGGCGGCGCCGAACGCTGCCCCGCGGTCCGAGTAGACGAGCGCGTAGCGGCTGAGCCAGTAGCGCCAGATGAAGAGTCCCAGCACGACGAGGAGCAGCAGCGACACGTGGGGCCGCGCGTATTGCGAGAGCGCCTGATTGCCGCCGAGCAGCACACGGAATCCGTAGAGGCTGGCGACGGCCAGCGTGGTGAGAACGGCCACGCCCATCGCCCAGCCCAGGATGAAGTTCAGCGCGGGCAGGTCGAAGACATAGAACCCGATGTCCTTGTGGAACGCCGGGTCTTCCGTGCCAAACGGCTGGCTGTTGATGTAGAGCAGGACCGTGTCCCAGTGGCTCGCGGCTTGCGCGCCGAAGATGACGGCGAGGAAGAGCGTCATCGCTACAGCGGCGATCAGCACCACGCGACGCAGCGCCGCCGGGTCGACCTCCATCTCGGAGAGCGCCGAAACGTCGTCCGTCTGCGATAGCGAGCGCAGCGCAACGAAAACGTTAGTCCCGAAGAACGCCAGGAAGATACCGGCGCCGGCGAAGAAGAGCCAGATCCGCGTCACAACGCGCAGCCGGTACACGGACACGTAGTCAACGCTCTCAAACCAGAGCCAGTCCGCGTAGATGCCCTTGGCGATGTTGGCGATGATGAACAGGATGATCAGCGCGACGAGGACGCCGCCCCAGCGCAGCATTGTGCCGGAGAGCCGGAAATTCGGCCTGCGACGGAACTGAAACGGCCCCGGGGGTGGGCCCAGGTCGTCACCATTGTCCGGCGGCTGATATCGAAACGTCATAGGAGCAAAGCCACCGAGTCTCCGTACCCGTGACTACTGAAGAGGGTACACCACCATCATTGGCGGGCACAAACAGGGGCCGTCTCTGAGAGACGGCCCCTGTGGCTTCCGTGTGACATTCGGCTACGGGCTCTCGATAGCTGCCTGGAAGGCGGGTACCAGCTCGTCGCCATGGTTATAGATGCTAGCCGCTTCCAGTGTGCGCAGGTACTTCTGAAGCTGCGCAGACCGTAGCTCTTTGAGCGCGGCCTTGCCCTCTTCTATCGTGTCGCCGAGCGCCAGGATCAGCGCCTCGCGCAACGGCTTGTCACGCTGAAGGTCGGCAGCCATCATCGCCTCTCCGCGCATCACCCAGGTGTTGACGCGGTCGCGGTTAACCGGGTCGGCGCGCAGGTAGTGCTTTATGTGATCCGCGCCGTAGGCAAGGTGGCGGCGCAGGTCGCTCGCGGTGTGCTCAAACAGCTCGCGGTCCGCCTGGGAGCGGGCCAGCTTGTCGCTGGCTCCGCAGAGCGCCAGCAGGAACGAAGCCCGCAGGATGTTGGTGTAGAAGATGAACTCGCTGAACTTGAACGCGGCGTACGTCGTGCGGTGCATGAAGCCCGGCATCTGTACACCCAGCCCGCCGCCGTTCGACAGCGCCCGCTTACGGAACGCCTCCACGTGGCGGCCCTGATCGAAGACCTGGGTGGAGAGGTAGAGTTTCACTTCGTGAAAACCATAGGATATTTCGCCCAGCCAGCCCATCAACACCTGGTTAGAGTTGTACTGCTGCTCTGAGATGTTCGTGAAGATCTGGTCCAGTGCAGCTTCCGTGTGCTCCGCCAGCGGTTCGATCGAACTCCAAGAGATATCGGTCGCCGGCGCCCAGCGCTCGCGGATGCCCTGCTCGTAGAGATCGGCGGCGTTCTCCGCCCACACTTCGGCTTTTTCGTAGATCGTGTACGGCGCAACCAGGCCGCGCTGCGCCTCCGGGGCCGGCCAGGCGCCACGAGGCGTATCGTTACGGTACGGCCAGACATCCGGCGCCCAACCGTAGGAGCCGGCGTCCGCCTTGCGCAGCGTGAAGCCCTCCGGGCCGAAGTCCTTCGGCAGCGGCGGGCGCTCCGTCGGTGCGGTGGCCCAGCCCATGTCCAGCGGAGGGCGTTGGAACTCTGGCGGAATAACCGGCTGCTGCGCCGGCGACTCTGTCTGCTCTTCCTCGCTCGCCTGTGTCGTCGTATCGGGCATTGTTGGCTCCTACTGATAGCGCTGACGGCGACTCTGTACTAGTTCGCCGTCACCGGAGTGCGTTCGCTGTCTCTTCCTGCTTCTTACGCGGGCTCAGTTCCTGCGCGGCTCCAGGAAGGCCTGGATCATCGGGTCCATCCGCTCTCGCCTGTCGCTCAGCCCGACGACGTCCAGGCGATGGACGTATTCGTTGAATTGACGCTTGCGGATTGCCATCAGCTTCTTGAAGCCTTCATCCATCTGCGTCTCGCTCTTGCCGCCGCCCAGCAGGATCGTCAGCGCCTCGGTCGTGTCGCCGCCGCCGGTGAGACCGGCTTGGTTCGGCGTGGAGCCTACCTGGCCCTCCATGCGGTCCAGGTAGGTGTGGATCTCGTCGCGGCGCTCCGGCTCCTGCTCCAGCAGGTGCTTCATGTGCATGATGCCAAACGCGACGTGGCGGCTCTCGTCCTGGGCGGCGAGCCGGAAGATCCTCTTATCGACCTCGCTGTGGGCGATCATCTCGCCCATCCGGAACAGCGACTGCACGAAGCCCTCGCCGACCAGGTGCAGGCTGGCCGTCATGTCGACGAAGCTCTGCGAGGTGAGGAGGCCGACGGCGCCGGGGCCGGCCTGCAGCAGGCCGATGCCGTTGGCGAGCGCGCGCTTGCGGAAGACATCCAGGTGTCGCGCTTCGTCCATGATCTGCGTCGCCAGGAAGAGGCCGGTTTCGAAGTGGTCCGCGCTGATGTTGGGCGCGAACTTGGCCGGCAGGTCACCCGCGATAAACTCGACTTGCGTGAGGAACGTGCAGAGCTGGGACATGGCCAGCTCCAGGTCGTCGTCCAACTCCGGCATCTCCTCCCACGGGATGTCGGTGGCGGAGCTCCACTGGCGCTGGAGCGCTTCTTCATAGAGCATCATGGCCGACTCCGACCACGACTCCGACTTGATCATCCAGTGCGCGCCCAGGTTCTGAGCGTCGCCGCGCGGTGCGGAGCCGCGCATGCGGCCGCTCTGGTTACGCGTCATCTCCGGCGGGTCGCCGTAGGTGCCGACGGAGATGTCCTCCAGCGTCAAGCCGCGCTTGCCAGGCGCTACGCGCATGCCGCGCTCGGCCGCAGGATCATCCAGCCACGAGAAGTCCATGTCCTCCGCACCCGGTTCCTTGCGGAGCATTTCCAACGTTTCAGATTTCGCCATGTCCCGGCCTCCTCTGGTTTTCTACAGCTGTTTGCCGGTCGCGGCCGACAGCACATAATTCCAGCAGGCGCTCGGTACCTTTTCAGGACAGGCCTGGAACGGCACGTCTGGAGCGCCTGCTTTAGTCTTTCGCTTGCAAATATCCTAGCACATTCGTCAGAGAACATGCCCCGGCCCGCCTCAGCCGATGCGCGTGCCCGGCCCCGATCCGGCGGAAGCTGCCTCGTCCGCCAGCAGCGTTCGCAGCGCGCCCGATTCGCGGCCGTCCGCGATGATCGTCGTCGCGCCCGAACTGTCGGCCAACAGCGCGGCCTCCAGCTTCGGGATCATGCCGCCGCTCGCGACCTGCTCCTCAATCAGAGCCCGCGCCTGCTCGGGCGTCAACGTCGCGGCGACTGCGCCGATCGCGTCCTTCACGCCCGGCACATCCGTTAAGAACACCAGGCGCTGTGCATTCAGAGCAGCGGCCAGTTCACCGGCGGCGGTGTCCGCGTTGACATTGAGTAACTGCGCTCTCGAACCGCCATCTCCCGCTTCGACTGCTATCGGCGCAACGACGGCGACCGCGCCGCCGTCAACGACAGACCGCACGGCCGCGGCGTCGACTGCCGTCACTTCGCCGACGAAACCGAGCTCGGCATCGTAGCGCTGCGCCTGCAGGACGGCGCCGTCGACGCCCGACAGGCCGATCGCGCGCGCGCCGCGCGCCGAGAGTTCTGCAACCAGGCGCTTGTTGATCAGCCCCGCGAGCACGGCGACGACGACGTCCAGCGTCGCTTCGTCGGTCACGCGCAGGCCGCGGACGAACTTCGACCGCACGCCGTGGAGCTTGAGCCACTCCGTGATGGTGGCGCCGCCGCCGTGGACCAGCACCAGGCGGCGGCCGCGCGAGTGCAGCGCGGCGATGTCGTCCAGGGACGTATCGTGGCTGCCCAGCGTGCTGCCACCGATCTTGATGACGTCGATGGGGCCGGCCATCAGCCAGCCATCAGGTGGTGTATTCGCTGTTGATGCGGACGTACTCCGGCGTCAGGTCGCAGCCCCAGGCTGTGGCCGTCTCCTCGCCCATGCCGAGGTCGACACGGACCAGCACCTCGCTGTGGTCCAGGGCCTTCCTCAGCTCGCCATCGTCGTACGGCACGGGCTGGCCGTCCCGGTAGACCAGCGTATCCTGCAGCCAGAGCGAGAGCTGCTCTTCGGGCACATCGACGCCGCAGTAGCCGATAGCGTCCAGCACGCGGCCCCAGTTCGGGTCGTTGCCGTAGAGCGCCGCCTTCAGCAGCATCGACCCGGCGACTTCCTTCGCCGCGCCGCGGGCCTCGGCCAGCGTGGCCGCGCCGTCCACGCGCACATCGATGAGCTTCGTCGCGCCCTCGCCGTCGCGGGCCAGCTTCCGCGTGAGCGTCGTCGCGACGTGCGTGAGCGCCGCGCCGAGCAGCGGGAGCGCCGGGTGGCCCTCGCCGATGCGCTCGCCGCCGGCCGCGCCGCTGGCTAAGGCCAACGCCATGTCGTTGGTGCTTGTCGCGTTGTCGATCGTCAGCATGTTGAACGTGCATTCAACCGTCTCGCGCAGCAGCCTGGCCAGCGCATCGCTCTCGACGGGCGCGTCGGTCGTGAGGAACGCCAGCATCGTCGCCATGTTGACGTGGACCATGCCGGAGCCCTTGGCCGCGCCGCCGACGGTATAGGTGACACCGTCCCACTGGAAACGGGCGGCGGCTTGCTTCGCGACGGTATCAGTCGTCAGGATCGCGTGGGCAAACTGGTCGCCGCCGTCCTCTGTAGGAATGATGTGCTCCAGGCCGGTCCGCATCCGGTCCATCGGCAGCAGCCAGCCGGTCACGCCCGTGCTGGCGACGACGATGTCTTCGACCGCGAAGCCAAGTTTCTTGGCGACCAACTCAGCCGTCTCCAGCGCGTCCTGTTCGCCCTGCTTGCCGGTGAGCGAGTTGGCGCTGCCGGTGTTCACGATAAGCGCCTGCGCCGCGCCGTCTTCCAAGTGCCGCTGCGTCAGCTTGAGCGGAGGCGCCTGAAAGCGATTCTTCGTGTAGGTGGCGGCGGCGGCGCAGCGGCTCTCCGCGACGAGCAGCGCCATGTCCAGGTGGCCGGGCGGCGAATCGTCCCGAATCCCGGCCGCAGACGCGCCGGCCAGAAAGCCGCGCGGGGTCGTAACGGAGCCGTCGGGCAGGTCGGTCAGGGGCGCTTCGGACTGAGACGTCATCGGCGTTATGGGTAGACGGCGGGCCGCGTGAGGCCGGCGGTCTCCGGCAGCCCCAGCATCAGGTTCAGGCACTGCACGCCCTGGCCGGCGCCGCCTTTGCCAAGGTTGTCCAGGCAGCTCACGACGACCAGTCTGTTCGTCCGCTCGTCCAGCAGCGGATAGACCAGGCAGTAGTTGCTGCCGGCCGTCTGCTTCGTCATCGGCGGGTCGGCGGCGACACTCACGAATGGTGCGTCCGCGTAGAACTCCTCGTAGAGCGACCGCAACGATTCGGAGTTTATCTTCGCGTCGTCCCGCAGCGATGCGTAGCACGTAGCGAGAATGCCGCGGCTCATCGGTATCAGGTGCGGAACGAACGTAATCTGCGGCGCCGGCGCCTCCCAGAGCGCTCCCAGCTCCTGCGTCATCTCCGGTAGCTGCCGATGCCCGCCCAGCGCGTACGCCGAGACGCCCTCGTTCGCCTCCGCAAAGTGGTAGCTGAGGCCCAGCGTCCGGCCTGCGCCCGAGATGCCGCTCTTGCTATCGACGACGATCTCCGGCCGGACGAGGCCGGCCTTGACCGCGGGCGCGAGCCCCAGGATCGCGGCGCAGGCGTGGCAGCCGGACGCAGCGACGAGCTTCGCTCCCGCGATCTCCTCGCCGTGCAGTTCCGGTATGCCGAAGACCGCGTCGGCAAGCAGTTGCGGCGCGGGGTGCTCGCCATACCACGGTTCGTACTCCTCCGCGCTGCGCAGCCGGAAGTCCGCACTCAGGTCCACGACCGGCACGCCCTGCTCGATGTACGGCAGCAGCGTCTCCGCGCTAGCGGCGTGCGGCAGCGCCGAGACGATGGCGTCGACGTCGCCGAGCTCAGGCTCGACGGTGAGGCCGAGTGGCGCGAGGTGCGGGTAGACGTCGCCGAGTTGCCTCCCGGCTTCGCTGCGGCCCGTGACGGAGACCAGTTCGATGTCGGGGTGGCCGTGGAGCAGGCGCGCGGCCTCGGCTCCCATGTAGCCGGTAACGTTGATGATGCCTACGCGAACCATGTCCGGGCCTCTCTGTCAGTAGTGGGTAACTTCGAGTATATCTGCGGCCGCTTCGGCATTCAACCGGCTCCCCGGTTTGGCTTTGCCAAACAGGGGGAGCTTGGAGTTGACGCGTCGGGTCCGCCGACGCGCCAACTCAGGGTGCCGCGAAGCGACGAACCTACGTCTGCGCACTCGGGCAGGCGCGGCGCAGGGGACAGATGTCGCACTTGGGGCGTTGCGCGGAGCAGGTGCGGCGGCCATGCTTGATGAGCTGGATATGAAAGGGGTAGACCTGCTCCGGCTTCAGCTTCGGTTCCAGCAGCTCGCAGGCCTTCTCTGCGTTGGCGTTTTCGGGCACCAGCCCGAGGCGCTTGGCGACGCGGTGGACGTGGACATCGACGGGCAGCGCCGGCACGCCCAGGGCGAAGAGCAGCACGCAGGCCGCCGTCTTCGGCCCGACGCCGGGCAGGCTGCACAGCCAGTCGCGCGCCTCATCCCGCGGCAGCTCAGCGAGGAACGCGAGGTCGAACGAGCCATCGCGGCGGTTCCACACCTCGCGCAGCATCGCCTGCAGTCGCGGCGCCTTCGTCGGCGCGAGGCCGCCGGGCTCGATCGCGCGTTCGATCAGCTTCGCGTCCGCGTCCAGCAGGGATTGCCAGTCCGGAAATGCGTCGAGCAGCCGGATGAACGCGCGGCCGGAGTTGTGGTCCGAGGTGTGCTGCGAGAGCAGCGTCAGCACCAACTCCGCCAGCGGGTCGCCGTGGGGCCGCCAGGGCAGCGTGCCGTAGGCGCTGTCCAGCAGTTTGATCACGCGCGCGGGCGTTGGCGGACGCGGCGGTCGCACTGCACGTTTCTTGGCATCGGGTGAGGCGCGAACGGCCATGCGCGGCAGGATAGCACGAGCACTCCTGCGGTATTCTGGAAGGAAACTAGAAGCGGCGGCGAGCAAGGAGGACAGAATGATCACGAACACAGCGTACGGATTCTCGCGACAACTCGAGATGGGCTACGAGGATGCGACGCAAAGAGTGAAGGACGCCCTGAAGGCGGAAGGTTTTGGCGTGCTCACCGAAATCGATGTCAAGGACACGCTCAAGAACAAGCTGGATGTCGACTTCCGCAGATACCAGATCATCGGCGCCTGCAACCCGCCACTCGCGCACAAGGCGCTGCAGGCGGAGTTGCAGGTCGGCCTGCTGCTACCGTGCAACGTGATCATATACGAGGAAGGCGACGGAGCGGTCGTGGCGGCGTTCGACCCTGAGGCCGCAATGGGTCTTGCCGACAACCCGGCTTTGGGAGAGGTCGCGAAGGAGGCCAGAGAGCGGCTGGGGCGCGCCCTCACGAGCATCTAGCGCGTCAGTCAGTTCGACCGCAAGAATCGGATAGACGGCCTCCAAGGCGCTGGCGTACGCTGACGCCGGAGGTACATGAAGATGACGACGATGACCGTGGAAACGACCGATCCGGCCACACTAGACAAGGACGGCTGCTGGCAGGCCGTTCTGGATGGCAACCCAGGCTTCGACGGCGCGTTCGTCCTGGCGGTACGGACGACAGGTATCTACTGCCGTCCCACTTGTCCGGCGCGCACGCCAAAGCGCGAGAACGTCAGCTTCCTGCCATCGCCGGAAGCTGCGCGTGCGGCGGGCTTTCGCGCCTGCAAGCGCTGCCGGCCCGACGACGCGCATCGCGACAGCGAGACCGTCGCCGCGATGCGGGCGCTCTGCCGCCACATCGACGGCCACCTGGACGAGACGTTGTCTCTGGCAGCGCTCGGCGACGTGGCGAAGATGAGTCCGGGCCATCTGCAGCGGACGTTCAAACGCGTGTTGGGCGTATCGCCGCGGCAGTACGTACAGACGCGCAGGTTGGAGGCGATGAAGAGCGACCTTAACGATGGCCAGCCCGTCGTGTCGGCGCTCTACGGCGCTGGCTACGGCTCGACAAGCCGTGTGTATGAAGGCGCGGACTCGGAGCTGGGCATGACGCCGGCGGCATATGGCAAACACGGCCGTGGCATGCGGGTCGGCTATGTGATCGTCGATTGCTACCTGGGCCGCCTGCTCGTCGCGGCGACAGGCCGCGGCATCTGCGCGGTCAGCATCGGAGACGACGACGCGACGCTGGAAGCGGCGTTGCGAACCGACTTTCGCCTGGCGGAAATCAGCCGGCAGGAGAGCGGCCTGGAAGGCTGGGTGCGCGGCGTCCTCGACCTGCTGGACGGCCAGCGACCCCACGGCGATCTGCCACTCGACCTCCAGGCGACGGCGTTCCAGCGCCGCGTCTGGCAGGAGCTGCAGGCAATCCCGTTCGGCGAAACGCGCACGTACGGCCAGATCGCGGCGGCGCTCGACGCGCCCAATGCCGCGCGCGCCGTTGGCCGCGCCTGCGCGACGAACCCGGTCTCGCTTGTCGTGCCGTGCCACCGTGCGGTCGGCGCGAACGGCAGCCTGACGGGCTATCGCTGGGGCATCGAACGCAAGCGGGCCCTGCTAGAACGAGAGCGGGAGCGTGATCGGACAAGGAATGCGCCCGCGAGGAAGAATCGATGACCACGTGCGGCCCGGCCCGCCGAATCGCGACCGGCGAATGGGCGTGACGAGCGCCCGCACGCGCAACACCTGGCTGCGGCTGGACGACGACGCGCTGCTGGCGCGGTGCCGCGAGGAGCGCTATCGGTCCGGAGGGCCCGGCGGTCAGCGGCGCAACAAGGTGGAAACCGCCGTGCGGCTCCACCACGAACCGTCTGGCCTCAGCGCGCACAGCGCGGACACCCGCTACCGACAGCGCAACCGGCAGCGCGCACTGCGCCGCCTGCGGGAGCGGATCGCTATCGACGTGCGCGCGCCATTCGACATCGATGCGCCTGACCTGCCGGAGGAGTTCGTCGCGCAACGGGGGCCCAAAGGTGCGTTGGCGGTGAACGAGCGCAACCCCGCCTACCCGCTCGTAGTGGCGACGGCGCTCGATGCGCTCGCCGCCGCGGGCGGGAGCTACGCGAAAGCGGCGGCCGCGCTGGGGATCAGCACCAGCCAACTGCTGAAGTTCGTCAAGGCTGACGACGCCGTCCGGCGTGCGCTGGCTAACAAGTGACGGAGGGCCGCTATCTCAGGAAGTTTCGTCGTCGTCCGGGCGCGTGCGCATGATGTGGGCGACAGAGCGCAGCACGGTGAGCGCCAGTATTCCGCTGCCGAAGAAGAAGATGACGAGCGCCAGCAGGAACAACCGGACCGGCAGCACGATCATCGCCACGAAAAAGAGGAACGGCCCCAACGGCAGACTGGTTGCATTGCTCACCCGCCGGGAGAACGTTGAGCCGATCTGGTACAGTTCGTTGCCGACCATGTGCGCGAAGTCGCGCAGGTTTGCGGACAGCAGCAACTCCCGCAGCCCGAACTCCTGCCCTGGTTCTTCCGCCGGTCTTTCCGCTGTCTCCTCTGTCATGTAGCCAGAGATTAGCGTAGACGCTCCGGCGATTCAAGTGCCCTTCGGCCCCCGCAAGCAGCGGCTTGCGGCGGCTTGCAGCCCGCGACGCCTTGCGGCCCCTCGCTATCGCTCGCGACTGCGGGCCACACTCCGAATCGCGCTGCAGCAGGGGCGGCATCCGCGAGCCGGCTGCGGCAAGTGCTACACGGCGCGCTGCGGGAGCCGGACAGTGAAGACGATGTCGCCAGCCCGCAGTTCGGCAGTCAGGCTGCCGCCGTGCAGCTCGATGAGATCGCGCGCGATCGGCAGGCCGAGCCCTGATCCTTCGGACGAGCGGCGCGTCTGGTCGCTGCGGTAGAACCGCTCGAACAGGCGCGGTAGTTCATCCGCCGAAAGGCCCGGGGCCGGGTTCGTAACCTCGATACAGCCATCCGTGCCGTCGGCAAAGGTACGTATGTGAACAGTAGCGCCGTCGGGGGCGTACTTGCGCGCGTTGTCCACCAGGTTCTCCAGCGCGCGTTCCAGCTTCGGCCCGTCCGCGCTCACGGTCAGGCCGGCCGTCAGGTCGGTCTCTACCGACACCTCCGCACCGGCGGCGCGCGCGCGCCCTGCGAGCGCGCGCCGCACTACGCTCTCCAGCAGCCGCTGCAGATCGATCTCGGCGCGCTGGAGCAGCGCCTGGCCGGACTGCAGCTCAGAGAGATAGAGCAAATCGTTCAGCCTGGACGTGAGCCGCATCGCTTCCTCGTGAATCACGCCGCCCAGGCGCCGCGACTCGGCGCCGGTGTCGTCGCCGTCCCGGAGCGCCTGCGAGAATCCTAGGATCGACGTCAGCGGCGTCTTCAGGTCGTGCGAGACGTTGGTCACCAAGGCGCGCATCTGCTCGTGGGCCTCCCCCACGCGGACGGCCATCGCCGAAAATGCCGACGCCAAGCGGCCTACTTCGTCTCGCCTATCGACCGACACCTCGACATCGAACGTGCCTTCCGCCATGCGTTGCGACGCCACCGTTAGCTGCTGGAGCGGCCGCGTGATGTAGCGCGCGACGACGATGGCCAGCACCACCGCGCCGGTAAGCGCGATGAGTGCGGCCAGCGCCAGCGGCGCGACGAGGCCGCGCCATGCGTCGCTCAAGGTGCTCTCCGGGACGGCCAGCAGCAGCCGGTAACGCTCGGCCTGGCCCGGAGGGAAGCGTTCAAACCGCGACGCAGCAGGCGCAACGAGGACGAGACCGTCCGCCGCGCTGCCATCGGGGGGCTTCCACGATACGTACGGTGTGAAATGGCCCGGCTGACGTATCGTGACCTCATCCGGCAACGACAGCGTCTCGTCGACGAGGCCTTCCGCGCTGTCGGCGACGATGATGGCGTTCCGCCTGTCCATGATCAGCACGCGAACGTCGAACTCCTCCGAGACGACACCGACGAACTCGGCCAGCAGCTCCTTGGAGGCGCGGCGTTCCTCGAGCACGGAGAACCCAACGAAGATCGTCGGCGATGTGGCGATGACGTGGTCCAGTTCCTGCTGTTCCTGGTCGCCACGGCGGACGAAGACGAAGACGCTGCTCGCCAGCGCCAGCGCCGCCAGCACCAGCGCGACAGACGTGTAGATCAGCTTGCTCTGCAGGCTGAAGAAGACGCTCCCCTGCGGCGACATGCTACTCCTCTACCGCCAACCGGTAGCCCGTGCCCCAAACCGTCTCGATCTTGAGCGGGCCGGTCTTGAGCTTGTCGCGCAGCCGCGCGACGTGAACGTCCACGGTGCGCAGCGCATAAAACGACGTGCCCCAGACCAGGTCGAGTAGCTGTTCGCGGTCGAGGACGATGTTCGGGAAACGCGCGAACGTGGCAAGCAGGTCGAACTCCTTTGGCGTCAGCGTTACGGTGTCGCCGCCGATGACTGCGGTGCGATTCGCCAGGTCAACTTCGAGGCCGTTGAGTTGTAACCGCTCCTGCTCCGGTTCCCGCGTGCCGCTGCCGGCCCGTCGCAGCACCGCTTCGACGCGGGCGACGAGCTCGTCGGGGTTGAACGGCTTCGTGACGTAGTCGTCGGCGCCGAAGCGCAGGCCGGCGATCTTGTCGATATCCGACGTGCGGGCAGTCAACAGAATCACGGGGACGCTGCTTCGGCGGCGCAGCGTGCGGCAGACCTGGAGGCCGTCCGGGCCGGGCATCATGATGTCCAGCACCAGCAGCACCGGCTGCAACTCCTTGGTCTTCTTGAGCGCTTCGTCTCCGTCCGCGGCGGCTTCCACGATGTATCCGGCCTTCGTCAGGTACATCGACACCAGTTCCACGATGTGCTCATCGTCGTCGGCCACGAGAACGAGATTGTTGTCCGCTGTCATCTCATCACCAGTCTAGCCAAATCATGGAGAGGGAGGCCCGTGAGCCTCCCTCTCCGGAACACCTCCTAACCGCGGTGTTAGAAAGTGGGAGCTACTGTCTCCGTCACCTCGTCGCCGCTCGGAAAGCCGCCGGGGAATCTACCGGGGAAACCGCCCGGCGGACCGAATCGCCCTTCCGGCGCGCCAACGCGGTTGATCATCTCGTCGATCTTCTCCGGCGCGTTTGCCAGGATCTCGTCGGCACGGGCCTGATCGAGCCTGCCGTTGGCCACGGCCTCGTCGACCTTCGTGGTCAGCTCGTTCAACAGGTGCGCGGCGAGGTCAGCGGCGCTGACGCCGTTCGCATCGGCGACCTGGGCGGCGCTCTGGCCGCCGACGACGGCATCGCGCAGCTCTTCCGGCGTGATGCCGATGAACTCAGCAACCTCCATCTTCGCACCGAAGCCGCGGTGGTGGCCATGATGGCCGCGCCTCTCAAACGGGAAGCCCAGGCCCTCGCCCGACTCGACGCGCTCGCGTGCCTGTGCCGCCTGCTCTTCCGTGAGGTTACCGTTCGCCAACGCTTCGTCGATGCCCTCTAGCTGGGTCTGGTCGATCGCCGCTTCCAGCTCTTCCTGGCTGATGCCGAGGTTGCCGGCCAGCCTCTCGATGAAGTTGTTCAGCCGCTCGCCGCCGGGAACACCGGCGTCTTCCTGCGCAGCGACGAGGCCGGCGGCCGTCCCGGCCAGCGCAACCACGGCGACGATTGCCAGTGCTGCCTTCCACATTCTGTTCACGTTCTTCCTCCTTCTGTATTGCGTTCGGTTCTTTCGGGCCCGTATTCAATGTACGGCCCCGGCAAGCAAAAGTGGTTTCGAAAGTGCGACAGTTGTTGCAGGTCCCATTCGATGCGTTCTGTCCAGCGTACGGCCGTGAATGCGTATAATTGGCGTGACGCAATATCCCGATCGAAAGGGGGTGACCGCGTGACGCGTGAAGAAGTGCGCCTGACCAGCCTGGCGTCTTGCGCCGGCTGAGCCGGCAAGGCGGGTATCGCCACACTGGCGCAGGTACTGCGCCCCGTACGAGAGACCTTCTCCGGCAGCGACTTCCCTGACCTGCTGGCCGGCCTCGACGCGCCCGACGACGCGGCCGTGTTCCGCATCAGCGAGGAGCTCGCGATCGTCCAGACGGTCGACTTCTTCCCACCCGTCGTCGATGATGCCTACACGTTCGGCGCGGTGGCCGCCGCGAACGCCATGAGCGATGTCTACGCAATGGGCGGCGAGGTGCTGTTCGCCCTCCAGATTGCCGGCTTCCCGGACGACCAGCCACAAAGTCTGCTGGCCGAGATCTTCCGCGGCGGCGCGGAGAAAGTAGCGGAGGCGGGCGGCGTGATCGCGGGCGGCCACACCATCATCGACGCCGAGCCGAAGTACGGCCTGGCCGTCACCGGCACCCTGCGGCCCGACGCGCTGCTCCGCAAGTCCGGCGCCCGCCCGGGCGACGCGCTGCTGCTAACGAAACCGCTCGGCACCGGCCTCGTGCTGACCGCATCGCGCGCGGACGCCTGCGCTCCGGAGCACCTGCAGGCCACAGTCGATGCCATGCTTCAGCTCAACCGCCACCCGGCGCACCTCGCCGTCGAGGCCGGTGTCCACGCCTGTACGGACGTGACGGGATTCGGGCTGCTGGGCCACGCCGAGGAGATGGCGCGCGACGTCCGCTTCGTCATCGCCGCGTCGCAGGCGCCCGCACTGCCGGGCGCGCTCGACTACGCGCGTCAGGGCTACCTGACGGGCGGCGCGGCCCGCAACCGCGAAGGCGTTGAGGGCAAAGTTACCGTCGCGGATGGCTTGCCCGAAGACGTTGAGCACCTGCTGTTCGACGCACAAACGTCCGGCGGGCTGATGCTCGCCGTTCCGCCTGACCGCGTCGATGCGCTGGCCTCCGCGCTGGAAGCGGACGGCTTCCTCGCCGCCCGCATCGGCCGCGTCGAGGAGGGGGCGGGCGTGCGCGTGGAATCGTAGAGTTGTGACCGACGAGAAGATGTACTACGACGTGGCGGACTGGTTCCACCTCATTACGGCGCCCGCCGACTACGAAGAGGAAGCCGCGATCTACGCGCGGTTGCTGACCGACGCCTGTGACCGTCCGCTGGAGACGTTGCTGGAGTTGGGCAGCGGCGGCGGCAACAACGCCTCCCACATGAAGGCCCAATTCGCGTTGACGCTGACGGACATCTCGCCGAGGATGCTGGCACTGAGCAAGACGATCAACCCGGAATGCGAGCACATCGAAGGCGACATGCGGACGCTGCGGCTGGGCCGCGAGTTCGACGCCGTCTTCGTCCACGACGCCGTCAGCTACATGACGGCCGAAACCGACCTCCGCGCCGCCATCGAGACGGCCTTCGACCATTGCCGTCCCGGCGGTGCGGCGCTCTTCGCGCCGGACGAGACGCGCGAGACGTTCCGCGCCTCGACGAGCCACGGCGGCCATGACAGTGAGGACGGCCGGGCGGCGCGCTACCTGGAGTGGACGCACCCGATTCAGGACGGCGACACAACATACACGACAGAATTCGCCTACCTGCTGCGTGAGGCCGACGGCTCGGTGCGCGTCGAACGCGACAGCCACACGCTCGGCGTATACCCCCGCGAGACGTGGCTCGCGCTGCTGCACGACGCGGGGTTCGAGGCCCGGGTCGTTCCGTTCGAGCACAGCGCGTTGGAGCCGGGCTCGACAGAGCTGTTCGTGGCGAAGAGGGCGGGCTAGCCATGGCTGTCATCGTCCGTGACGCCACCGAAGCCGACTTTGAATCGCTCACTAAGCTTGACCTCGCCTATAACGTCGGTGACCGCTACTTGGAGTTGGAGCGGTCGGGCTCAGGGCCGGAACTGACGTATAGAATGCGTTGGCGTACGGGCACAGCGCGAGAGGTGGTCTACGCCACGCTCACAATCGAAGACCTGCGAGACGCGCTCCACAAGCACACAGATGCGTTCCTCGTCGCAGAGCTGGACGGCGAGATCGCCGGCTACGAGATGATCGCGAAGCCGCGATTCACGAATGCGGCTGAGATCACGGACCTCGCCGTGCATCGCCCGACGCGACGTAGCGGCGCTGGCCGTGCGCTGATCGACGCGGCGTTCGCCTGGGCGCGGGAACGAGACCTGCGCGCCGTGTGGGTCGAGCCGCGCGGCGACTTCGCGGGAGCGATAGACTTCTACCTCAGTCTCGGCTTCCGTGTGAGCGGCCTCAACGACCGCTGGAACACGAACACAGATGATGCTGACGGACGGCAGACGGTGTACATGTACGTAGAGCTGGGCTAGGGGAAGCGATCATCCAACTAGACGTCCGTGCCTACGCGCCGTTCGACTACGAGCCCTGCCGCGCGCTCTGGGCGGAGCTCACGCAACACCACCGCGATATCTACGGCGACCCGACGATTGGCGGGGACGATCCCGGCGCTGCTATCGACGGCCATCTCGCCGAGGAGAACCGCGTGGCGACGTGGATCGCGGAGCGCGACGGAGCCGTGCTGGGCTTCTGCAGCCTCATAGCCGAAGGCGAGGAGGCCGTGGTCGAACCTCTTGTCGTCACGACCAGCGCACGCTCCCAGGGCGCCGGCACAGCGTTGCTTGACACGGCCATTGCCGCGGCCCGCAAGCGCGGCGTGCGCTTCCTCAGCATTCGGCCCGTCGCCCGCAATGTCGACGCCATCCGCCTCTACCACGAAGCCGGATTCCGCCTTCTTGGGCAGGTCGATATGTTCATGGACCTGACCGGCTCGCCGCCGCGCGAGTGGAAGCGCGCCATCACGCTTCACGACCAGGAGATGGAGTACTAGCAGGCGGGCTAGGGCGACCTGCTATACTCTTCCCAGTTGGCGCGATTCTCTCACGGAGGTGTGGCGTGCGTGTAGCGGTTCTCCTTGCCGTGGTCCTGATGGCTGTAGGCTTCACTTCAGCGCAAGCGCAGCAGATCGATACGATCTCGTACACAGTCACGGTCGGATCACTCAGCATGGATCTGGGACAGGAAGGGACGGTTGAACTGCGCATCGTCGATATCGGCGACGGGGCGGGCGCGTGGACGATCGACCTCATCTACGATCCCGGCATCGTCTCCGTCATCGTGTGCGCGCCCATAGGGAACAGCGTCTGCGAGGCTGATCGGAGGCCGAGCACTCTGGTCGTGACGGGCGCCAGCGCCACCGGCCTGGTGGAAGACACCACGCTGGCAACGATCACGTTCCGGTGCGAGGAGACGGGTACCAGCCCGCTGTCTCTCACCTTAAATTTCGGGATCAGCGGATTTGTCGATTTCGATGTGGACCGGCTGGAAGGCGCAATCACCTGCGGAGTTCTCCGCGGCGACGTGAACGCCGACGGCGTCGTGAATAGCGTCGATGCCTTCTGGGTCCTGCTGCTTGAGGATGGGATCTTCGCATTTCCTCCTCCTGACGCGTGGTACCAGGCAGGTGACGTGAACGACGACGGTCGGCTCGATAGCCTAGACGCCTTGCTCATCCTCCAGTTTCACGCCCGGTTGCTCGACGAGCTGTAGCAGAAGCTCCCTTATCAGATTCCTCGCCTGCGCTCGGAATCATAGGGCGGGTCTACATCGCGCGCAGGAGACGGACGCGCTCTTCGATTGGCGGGTGCGTGGTGAACATGTTGTTGAGGAAGCTCTTGTGCTCCTTTAGCGGGTTGTTGATATAGAGATGAGCCGTCGCCTTGTTTGCCGACTCCAGCTTGTCCGGGTCGGCGGCGATCTTCTCCAATGCGGACGCCAGCCCCTCCGGCGAGCGCGTCAGCAACGCGCCCGAAGCGTCGGCCAGGTACTCGCGTTGGCGCGACACGGCGAAGCGGATCGCCTGCGCGGCGATGGGCGTCAGGATCGCGGCAGCGATGGCGAGGAGCAGGACGATGGCCATCGCGGCGCCGCCGCCCTTGCCTTTGTTGCTCGAACGCCGTCCCGAACCGAAGAACGTCAGCCGCAGCATGAAGTCGGCCATCAGCGCCGCTATGCCAACAAGGACTACGACTATCGTCATCACGCGGATGTCGTAGTTGCCGATGTGCGACAGCTCGTGGGCGATCACGCCTTCGAGCTCGATCTTCTCCAGCTTGTCGAGCAGGCCACGTGTCACGGCCACCGCGGCGTGGTCCGGGTCGCGGCCCGTCGCGAAGGCGTTCGGCGAGCCGTCCTCGATGACGTAGACCTTCGGCATCGGCAGGCCCGCGCCAATGCAGAGGTTCTCCACCGTCCGTACGAGCTCCGGCTCCTGTTCCTTTGACACTTCTTTCGCGCCCGAGATGCCGAGCGCGATATTCGACGAGGCGTAATAGCTGATGACGGCGAAAATGAGGAACGGGATGATTACGAGCGGAGCCAGAGGGTACGGCATGCCGATCATGAGGCCGAACAGGATCGACAGTCCCGCCAGCAGCAGGACGAAGACGGTCAACAGCACGAACGTGTTGCGGCGATTGCCGTCGATGCGGTCGTAAATCAGGACGGGCTGCTGCTCAGGCATGCGGGCAGCGGCGAATCGTTAGCTGGTAGAGCCGAAGCTGACTTGCACGTCCTCGCGCGCCGTCTCCTCCGCCTCGAAGAAATCAAACCGCTCAAAGTTGAACATGTTGGCGATGATCACGCTGGGAAAGACCTGGATGCGCGTATTGAAGTCCTGGACGTTACGGTTGTAGAACTGCCGCGCAAACGCGATCTTCTCCTCAACGTCGGAGAGTTCCTTCTGCAGCGCCATGAAGTTCTCGTTCGCGCGCAACTGCGGGTAGTTCTCGGAAACGGCGAAGAGCGAGCGCAGCGCGCCGGTCAGTACGTTGTCCGCCTGCGCGGCCTGGGCCGCGCCGCCCGCCTGGTCCAGCATGGCCCGCGCGCGCGTCACGTTCTCCAGCACTTCCTGCTCGTGCGCCGCATAGCCCTTCACCGTCTCCACCAGGTTCGGGATCAGGCTGGCGCGCCGCTTGAGCTGGACGTCAATACCGGACCAGGCCTCGCGTGCTCTCACGCGCGAGCGCACTAGACCGTTGTAGATACCGAGCAACGCCAAGCCGGCCAGTACGACGACGCCCAACAGAACAAGCAGGATGATAGTGATCGCAAGCATACGGGTCCCCCTCCACGTGCGGTGTAACCTCTGGCATTCTACCACAGGCGTTCGTTATGTTTGACAAACGCCTCGGTCTGGGCTGTACTGCAATCGAGACCCAAGCGCTCACCAGTACGAGGAACCTTCCATGACGACGCCGCAGTTCAACCCCTTCACTCCGGAGTTCCAGGCCGACCCCTACCCCGGCTACCGCCAGCTCCGCGAGGCCGATCCGATGCACTGGAGCCAGCTGATGCAACTCTGGGTGCTGACCAGGTACGAGGACGTCGAGTTTGTGCTTCGGGATCAGCGCTTCTCTGCCAACAGAAGAAGCTCCACTAACCCAATCGTCCAGGCCGTCGCAGGCCGGCAGGACAGCGACCTGCCGTTTGCGAACGCGACGACGATGCTGGGCGCCGACCCGCCAGAGCACACGCGACTGCGCGGACTGGTCAGCAAGGCGTTCACGCCCCGCAGCGTCGAGGCGATGCGGCCTCGCATCCAGCAGATCGTCGACGAGCTGCTGGAGAGCGCGGAGGCCGGTCAGCCGTTCGACCTAATTGAGCAGGTTGCCTACCCGCTTCCCGTCATCGTGATCGCGGAGATGCTGGGCGTCGCCGCGGAACGCCGCGCCGACTTCAAGCGCTGGTCCGACGACCTCGTCGCTACGCTCAGCATACAGACGGCGGACGGCGACGTCGCCGAGCGCGCGCGCGACAGCGGCCTGCAGATGGCCGACTACTTCCGCGGCGTCATCGCCGAGCGGCGCGAGCAGCCGGAGGACGACCTGCTTAGTAGGCTAATCGCCGCTGAGGATCGCGGCGAAGTGCTGAGCGAGGACGAGCTGCTGGCCACCTGCATGCTGTTGCTGGCCGCGGGCAACGAGACGACGACGAACCTGATCGGCAACGGCATGCTGGCGCTGTTGCGTCAGCCGGACCAGCTCGCGAAGCTGCAGGCCGACCCCGCGCTCCTCAACTCGGCGGTAGAAGAGATGCTGCGCTACGACGGCCCCGTCCAGGCGACCGCGCGCGTCGCCACAGAAGACATGGAGGTTGGCGGCAGCACGGTGGAGAAAGGCCAAATCCTCTTCGCGCTGCTGGCGGCGGCCAACCACGACCCGGCCGTTTTCGATGACCCGGAATCGTTCGACATCACGCGCGACGACAACCGCCACCTGGCGTTCGGCCACGGGCTGCACTTCTGCCTGGGGGCGCCGGTGGCGCGGCTGGAGGCACAGGTCGCGTTTCGCGCGCTGCTGGAGCGCTTCCCCAACGTGCGGCTAGCAACCGACGCTCCGCCGTGGAACGGCAATTTCATTCTCCGCGGCCTGACCAAGCTGCCGCTGACGCTATAGCGCGCGCGTCGCCGCGCGCCGCCGGCGGCACGGTAACCGCATAGCGGATACGCCAATTGACACGTTCTGCGGCCCATGCTACCCTCGCAAGACCAAGAAACGCAGGAGATTCGTATCTAACGCTATGCATGCACACATAATGGCGATGCCCAAGCCCCGGAATGGCTCCAGCTTTGCTGGAGACCGTTCGGGGCGCCTCCCTTAAGCCACTACGTCTCCGCATCCCTGCGGAGTAGGAGGTATCGCCGTTATGTCATTCGCCAACGCGTTACGTTGTCGAGAGTGCAACAGGGAATATCCACTAGACCCAATCTACGTCTGTGACTTCTGCTTCGGTCCGCTCGAAGTCCTCTACGACTACAACGCCATGCGGGCCGCTGTCACGCGCGAGAAGATCGAGAGCGGGCCGCTCTCCGTCTGGCGCTACGCTGACCTGCTGCCGTGCGACCCGGCCTACGCCGTCGACATCCAGGCCGGCTTCACGCCACTGCTGAAAGCGGACCGCCTGGGCAAAGAGCTGGGTCTGCGCAACCTCTACATCAAGAACGACTGCGCCAACCCAACCTGGTCGTTCAAGGACCGCGTCGTCACCGTCGCGGCCACCAAGGCGCGCGAGTTCGGCTTTGAGATCCTGGCCTGCGCTTCGACCGGCAACCTCGCCAACAGCGTCAGCGCGCACGCGGCGCGGGCCGGGCTCGATTCGTTCGTCTTCATCCCTGCCGATCTGGAGCAGGGCAAAATCGTCGGCTCCGCGATCTACGATGCCACCCTCGTCGCCATCAACGGCAACTACGACGACGTCAACCGCCTCTGCTCAGAGCTGGCGGGCAAGTATCCGTGGGCGTTCGTCAACGTCAACATGCGGCCGTACTACGCGGAGGGCAGCAAGACGCTGGCGTACGAAGTGGCCGAGCAGCTCGGCTGGCGGGCGCCCGACCGCGTCGTCGCGCCGATGGCCTCGGGCTCGCTCTACGTCAAGATCTGGAAAGGGTTTCAGGAGCTGGGGAAGCTCCGGCTGATCGATAGCGTCCGCACCAAGATGCACGGCATCCAGGCCCAGGGCTGCTCACCCATCGCCAAGGCCTGGGACGACGGCACGACCGCGGTGCGGCCCGTGCGGCCGAACACGATCGCCAAGTCGCTGGCCATCGGCAACCCGGCCGACGGCTACTACGCGCTGGGCGTGATGTCGGAAACCGGCGGCTCCGCTCTGGCGGTGAGCGATGACGAAATCGTCGCGGGGATGAAGCTATTGGCTCAGACCGAGGGCGTCTTCGCCGAAACGGCGGGCGGCGTCACCGTGGCCGGGCTGAAACGGCTGGCGGAGGCCGGCGAGATCGGCCCGGACGAGCTGACCGTGGTGTTCATCACGGGCGCGGGACTGAAGACACAGGAAGCCGTCATCGAGGCGCTGACGCCGCCGCTAACGATCGAACCGACCATGGCTTCGTTCGAACAAGCGCTGGGTGAGCGCGATGAGGTAAGCTTGCAGGCGGCCAACAGCGCCACCTAATCGAGCGATCGTGCGCAGGCGGCAAGACTGTCGCCTGCTGGGCGCACGAAACGTCGCCGCGGGGCGCAATAAGGAGGTCCAGATGGCACTACACCGAGTGAAATTTACGTTCCTGCAGGAGATGATCACGCTGCCCGTCATCTACGACTTGGGCAAGCAGTTTAACATCGTCACCAACGTGCGCCGGGCCGACGTCACGGAGGACCGCGGCTGGGTCGTGCTGGAGCTAGAGGGCGACATGGAAGAGATCGAACGGGGGCTGGACTGGGTAGCCGCTAAAGGCATCCGCGTCGACCCCGTGGCGGGAGACATTGTAGAGGGTTAGAGAATCATAGATGCACCACAAAGTTCTTGGACGCGCCACAGCCATGAGCTTTGGCGCCACGAGAAATGACCTGTGGCGCAACAAGAAATGAGAGACAAGATGCCAGTTACCGTTCGCATTCCCACACCGCTCCGCAAGCTAACGAACGAGGCCGATAGCGTCACCACGCCCGACGGCGGCACGCTGTCGCAGCTAATCGACTCGCTGGAGGAACAGCACCCTGGTCTCAAGGAGCGCATCTGCGACGAGACCGGCGCGCTGCGACGCTTCGTCAACATCTACGTCAACGGCGAAGACGTGCGCTTCATGTCCGGCATTGAGACGGCCATCGACGCCGGCGCCGAGGTCAGCATCGTCCCCGCCGTCGCCGGCGGCTGCTAGCGCCGCAACTCTTTCAGGGCACCGGCCGGCTGCTATTTTCGCGGCAGCAACTTGTACAGAGACGCCTCGCGCCCGTACGATGGGCCAGATGGGCCTCTTCACGTTTGGGTGGCAGGTAACGCAACTCCGCGATCGGTTTTACGAGCCTGCGTTCAAGGGCATGTACGACCGCCTGCTCGCGACGATCGTCGAGTACGCGAAACCGACGGACGTGATCCTGGACGCCGGCTGCGGCAGCGGGCGGGTGTTTCAGCACCGGCAGGCCGGCAACGTGCGCCGCATCGTCGGCGTCGACGTCACGAATGAACCGGCGGACAACGAGAACCTGACCGACGCCGCCAAGGGCGACCTCCGCTCGCTGCCGCTGCGCGACGATACTTTCGACTTGATTATCTTGAGCCACGTGGCGGAGCACCTCTCGCACCCCGAGGCAGTGTTCGCGGAGATGGCGCGGGTGCTGAAGCCGGGCGGCCGGCTGCTGCTGCTGACGCCCAACCGCTGGCACTACGTCACGCTGGTCGCGCGGCTGTTCCCGCATCGATTGCACGTGCTCTTCAACAACTGGCGCGGCGTCGATACGCGCGACATCTTCCCGACGGCCTATCGAGCGAACACGGCCGGCCGGCTGCGGGAGCTATCGGCGAACGCCGGGCTGGAAGTCGAACAGCTGGGGCGATTCGAGACGGAGCCGGAGTACCTGGCGTTCCACCTCGTGCCGTACACCCTCGGCGTTGTCTACGAACGGCTGGTGAATCGCTTCGGCTGGCTGGCCCGCATCCGCGTCAACCTGCTGCTCGTGGGGCGGAAGCGAGCCAAGGAGAGCACGTCTTGAAGCAAGCGCTACTAGTCCTTCTGGCAGCCGGTCTCCTGGCGCTAGCCGCTTGCGGCGATGGAGACAGCGCGCCCTCCGCGACGGACACGCCGGCGCTGAGGGCTACCGCGACGAGCGCGCCAGCCACCGCGACCGCGCCGGCCGATGCAACCGAGACACGACCGGCAGCGACAGAACCGCCAGCGACCGCCACGTCGCGGCCGGACGCGGGAGAACCATGCCCGGACGGCGCTCCGGCGCTCTGCAACCTCGCTGAGGCGCTCGATAGGGCGCTGAGGCTCGGCCAGTTGGACGCCGTCGTCGCCAACGTGGAGCTCAAGTCTCAGACCTGCTCCGGACTGGCGCAGGTTGGCCCCTGCTTCGGTATGGACGAAGGGGCGGAGATCAGCGGCTACCTGGTCGGCATCGACGCCTCGGACAGTATCTCTTACCTGTCGGGGGAGGAGTATTTGTCAGTTCTCCAAGACATTGCGGCGTCGGACGCCCAAGCGGCCGACGAGTACGGCGATGGCGCGTGGAGGCTGGCCGCGATCGTCGATGAGGGCCCCGACATGAAGGTGCTGGTCACCACGTCGATCGGCTCGGACCCAATCTACGGTGATCCGGCGCCCGCCCGGCGCGTGTTCCTCTTTCGGCTCCAGCGTATGGG
Source organism: Chloroflexota bacterium (assembly GCA_029262675.1). Classification (GTDB taxonomy): domain Bacteria; phylum Chloroflexota; class Dehalococcoidia; order DSTF01; family RBG-16-68-14; genus JADFKB01. Next base: position 28,677 of record JAJCYW010000001.1, read on the forward strand.
CGGAGATTGGCGCATCAGCATCCTGCTCACGACGGGGTTCATCGAGCAGTACCTGACGGGCGTGAACCCCGGAGGGCAGGCGGTGCCGGGCTGGCGCGCCTGGGACGGCGGCTAGCGCCTACCCCACCAGCTCCGCCACGCGATCCTCCCTGCGTTCTGTCAGCCGCCCAGGTCGCTGAGCACAGCAGAGATCGCGGACTTGAGATCCGTCCTCAGCTTTTGCCAGCCTTGTTCATCGTCCCTGTACTGAAAGAATCTAATATAGGAAAGGTCAAAAGGAACGTCATCGCTGGATTGGGTCAAGATGATCACAGGCTTGCCCGCCGCATGTGCCAAGCCAAGTTCATAGAAGACGTTTGGATTTCTGCCAGTCACATCGGCTATGACAAGCCTCGCCGACGCGATGTGCCGCCATATGTCCTCTACTATGGGAGTGGGCGAGAAGATCTGGTCGGCTCGAAGAGGTCTAAGTCCAGCATCTTGCACAGCTGGCATCAGCACGTCTTGATAGAGCCTATCGAAGGCAGATTGGAACGGCATGAGGATAAAACACAGCTCGCTGTCTAGTTCCATGTCCTCAGGTTGAGTGCGGAACACAGGTCGCAGGACCACACGATTCGCTTGCTTTTGGAGGCTGGTTCCTATTTGCTCTGCAATGTCTTCTGCAAGCAGCCGCATTCGGCTCTCGCGGCGCTCTTTTTCTTCACTCAGCAGGTTGGCAGGAAGCTGAAACGCAGCCATGTTCTTCCAACCAAGCTCCGTCTGTACCAACTGAGATGCCTGCTCTAATGACACGCTACCTGGATTGTTGCGCCAGTCCATAAAACTCAGTGTTGCCACGCCGCCATCGAGTGGTGCGGAGATTATGAAGAGATCTCGGTCAGTTAGACCGAATACCGCGTTGAAAGGGCGAAAGAGGAGGAATGTGAACCTGTTAAGTCCGCGACGTTCTAATGCGTTCGCCGTATACTCAGCAAACTCCGACACGACTTCGCGAATCTGAGTCTGTGTCTCAGCGTCGGCATCCCCGCCGACTGATGAAATGCTAGGCCAGATCTGTCGTCCTCGTGGAAGACTCTCTTGATCCGCCATCGGCCTACTGGACTAGCTCCGCCACCCGCTCCACCGCCTCCGCCAGCGGCACGAGCGTGGAGTCGTCCTCGGAGCGGCGCTTCAGCTCCACTGAGTCCTGCTTCAGGTTGCGAGGGCTGACGGTGATCCGCAGCGGCATGCCGAGCAGGTCTGCGTCGGCGAACTTCACGCCGGGCGACTCCTCGCGGTCGTCGAACAGCACATCGATGCCGCGCTCACTTAGCTCCGTGTATAGCCGCTCGGCGGTCTCGCCGACGCCCTCCTTGTCGGCGTTGAGCGTGACGATGTGGACGGCGAACGGCGCGATCGACTGCGGCCAGATGATGCCGTTCTCGTCGTGGTTGGCCTCGATGACGGATGCCAGCAGCCTATCGACGCCGATGCCGTAGCAGCCCATCACCGCCTCCCGTTGCTTACCCTCCGCGTCCAGGAACGTGGCGCCCAGCGGTTCGGTGTAGACAGTGCCGAGCTTGAAGATATGGCCGATCTCGATGCCGCGCTCGACCTTAAACGTGCCGCCATCGCAGCGAGCGCAGGCGTCGCCTTCGTGCGCGAGCGAGATGTCGGCGACGATGTCGGCCTGCCAGTCGCGCTCGTAGTTGACGTTGCGCAGGTGGAAACCTTCCTTATTCGCGCCAGCCACCAGATTCGCTGACGCTGTGGCCGATTTGTCCGCGACGACGCGGACGGGCCGCTTCGATGCCTCTTTGACGCCCATCGGCGACGCCGAGCCGGCGACGAGGCCGGCCGCCGTGACTTCCTTGTCGTCCATCATCCGCACGTCTGCGCCGCCCAGCGCGTTGCGCAGCTTCGTCTCGTTCACCTCCAGATCGCCGCGGATGGCGACGAAGACGGGCTCCTTGTCGGCGGCGTAGAAGACGGCTTTGAGCGTCTGCGCGTTCGAAATACCGAGGAAGGTGGCCACGTCGTCGATAGTCTTGGCGCCGGGCGTTGCGACCTCTTCGACATCCTCTGGTTCGGCGGGCGGCAACGTCTGCCTGCGGTGGTCGGCCTTCTCGCTATTGGCCGCGTAGCCGCAGTTGTCACAGATCATGACGTCGTCCTCGCCAACTTCGGTCAGGTGCATGAACTCCTGGCTGTCCTTGCCGCCAATCGGGCCGGAGTCCGCGTCGACCGCGATGGCGGCCACCCCGACGCGCTCGAAAAGCTTGACGTAGGATGCGAACACGGCGTCGTAGCTCTTGTCGAGCGACTCCCAGTCCGCATCGAAGGAGTACGCGTCCTTCATCACGAACTCGCGCAGGCGGATCAGACCGCCGCGCGAGCGCAGCTCGTTCCGGAACTTGGTCTGGATCTGGTAGATCAGCGCCGGCAGTTCGCGGTAGCTCTGGACCTGCTTCTTGAAGAGCTCGACGACGACCTCCTCGTGCGTCGGGCCGAGCGCCAGCTCGCGTTCGCGGCGGTCCTTCACGACGAGCAGCGGCGGCACGTACGAATCGCGGCGGCCCGACGCCTCCCACAGTTCAATTGGTTGCAGCAGCGGCATGCTTACTTCTTGGCCGCCGGCGGCGTCCATCTCTTCCCGGATCACCTGCTCGATCTTGCGCAGCGCGCGATAGCCCAGCGGCAGGTAGGCGTAGATACCGGCGGCGAGCTGCTGGACGAGACCGGCGCGCAGCAGCAGTTGGTGGCTGGGCGTTTCGGCTTCGGAAGGTGCTTCCCGCAGGGTGCGTGTGAAGAGGTTGGAAATCCGCATCTCGTTGAGCATACGAAGGGGCGGCGACGCGGGTCAAGCACGTCCGGCTTCCGTTCCAGCCACGCCTACCCTTATAATGCGCGGGCCAACTACCTCGGATAGCAAGGAGGCGGGAGCGTATGGCCAACCTGAAGGACCAGGTAGTCGTCATTACGGGCGCGGGAAGCGGCATCGGCATGCAGACCGCGCTCCGGTTCGCCGGCGAGGGCGCCCGCGTCGCAGTCGCGGATAGAGACGCCGAGCGAGTACGGGCGCTGGCGCAGCGCATCGAGGAGGATGGCGGACAGGCGCTCGCGATCACGGCCGACGTCTCGCAGCGGGACGACGTGCGGCGGATGGTTCGGGCCGCCGAGGAGCGCTTCGGGCGCATCGACGTCCTCGTCAGCAGCGCCGGGTATGCACTCGGGGCGACGATTGAAGACACAACGGCGCAGGACTTCCGCGAACTCTGGGAGACGAACGTGATGGGCATGCTCTGGGGCATGCAGGAGGTGCTGCCTATCATGCGCAGGCAGCGTGCCGGACACATCATCAACATCTCGTCGGCCGCCGGTCGCATCGCCTATCCGGGCATCGGCGCTTACTCCGCTACGAAGCACGCCATCGTCGCGCTGACGGACGCCGTGCGTGCGGAGGAGGCCGAGGCCGGCATCCAGGCAAGCGTCGTCTACCCAATCGGCACGCGAACCAAGTTCTTCGAAGCCGCGCGGCTGGTCAACGGCGCGTCAGTAGGCCCGCACGGCCCGACGCAGTCGCCGGAGCACGTGGCGAAGCGGATCGTCGCCTGCGCCAAGCGGCCGACGCTGGAGGTGCTGCCGTACCGCCCGCTGCGACTCGGTATCATGCTCAACAGCATCGTCCCGGCGCTGATGGCATTCATCCGCCGCCGGGCGCATCGTACACAACGAGGGTCAGAGCCGCAGCTCGACGCGCAGCAGAACGCGCCGTTGACGCCGCGAGAGGAGGAGGCGCGAAATGGGTAAGTTAGACGGACAGGTCGCCGTTGTCACGGGCGGCAGCAGCGGCATCGGCCGCGCGACGGCAATACAACTCGCAGCCGAGGGCGCGGCGGTCGCCATCGGTGGCCGCAAGGCCGCGGCGCTGGACGAAGTCGCGGGCGTGATCAAGGAGAGCGGCGGCCGCGTCCTGTCGCAGGTGATGGACGTACGCGATGAGAAGCAGGTCGCGGCGCTAATCGACGGCGCCGTGAGCGAGTTCGGCCCGCTGAACATCATGGTCAACAACGCCGGCCTCAGCCACCCGGGGAACATCGCGGAGGGAACCGTCGACCACTGGCGTGAGATGCTGGAGACCAACGTGCTGGCGCTCCTGATCGGCTGCCGGGAGGCGACGCGCGCGATGAAACAGTCTGGCGGCGGCAGCATCGTCAACATCTCGAGCGTGGCGGCCCGGTCGACGGGAGAGACCGGCCAGGTCTACAGCGCGACGAAGCACGCCGTCAACGCCATCAGCGACGGCCTGCGCCAGGAGGTGCACAACGACGGCATCCGCGTCATCGTCGTGATGCCGGGTGGCACGCTAACGAACTTCGGCCGGACGATGCCGCAGGAGGTGCTGAGCGGCGCGGCCCGCGCGCTCGGCATCGACCCCGAGGCAGAAGGCGTCCGCCACGGCGAGTACTTGCCATCGGAAGGCGTCACACGTATCCTCGGCGAGCACCCCGGCGTCTTCCTTTCGGCGGATGACATCGCCAACGCGGTGCTCTACGCCGTGACGCAGCCGGCGTCCGTCCAGGTGGACGAGGTCTTGGTGCGTCCCAGCGTCGGGCTCAGCCTGGGAGGCTAGTCGAAGGGCGACTCGATCCCGCAGAATAGGAGTTAACGAAGGAGGCGGCCAATGCGACAGCTTCTGATCTTGACCGGAGTGGCGGTAGCGCTACTGCTCGTCGGGTGCGGCGGCGGCAACGATAGCGACACGCCCACGGCAACCCTGGAGCCGCCCGCCACAGCGACGGCGGAGGCAGCCGCTACTGCGACGGTAGCGCCGGACACCCGCCGCACCGGCATCGCCGAACTCGACGCTGTGTTGGACGTGCTGTTCGCAGGCGACGCAGACGCCATTCGCGAACTAGTGCGCTTTACGCCCGTTCCGTGCGAACTCGAACCTATCGGACTGGACCCGCAACCAACCTGCCGCGACGACGAACCAGCGGGCACGCCTGTCGACGTCTTTCCGCACGCCAGCTGTCACGGCGGCTTCACGCGCCCTGAGCGGATGAGCGGGGTGCACACGAGCCTGGCTCGTCCAACGGGAGAGGTCATAGCGATCTACGTTGCTCCAGAGACCTACTGGCCGTGGGCGGAATTCGTCGTGGTCTTCGGGGATGATACGGTTGCGCTCGTACCGGGCGATGTCCAGGCCGTTTCCATCACGGATGGACACATCACGGGGACGCACTTAGGTTGTTCAGCAACGTTGGAAGAGTTCATCGCATTCCACAGGCTGGAGGATTCCGTGCTCTTTATTGGTTCGGGAGGCCTAACAGGCATAGGCGGCCTCGATACGGCACTCGACGCCCTTAGGCTGGCCGATGCTGAAGCGCTGGGCCAACTGATCCAGTTCCAGCCCATCGCCTGCATTGCTACGCCACAGGGCATCGGCGCGCCGCCGCTCTGCCGCTCAGACGAGGCGGACGGCACGCTCGTAGACGTGCTGCCGGTGAGCACGTGCGAGCTTATGTACGTACGACAGGATGAGAGCGATTGGGTGCTTGACTCGCTGGCTGAAGGCGAACTGTACGCCGTGTACCGGGACGGAGACCGCTACGTCGCTGTGCTATCGAACGCAATGCCAGCCGGCCGGCCGGCGACGCGAGTGTACATCGACGAGCGGCGTATCGTCGAAATTGACATCACGTGCGTGCTGACGCCGGAGGAAGTGCTTGCGGATATTGACCCCGCGGACATTCTCGTAGCGCCGGACGCGCTGTCTGAGCGCTAGCCGCGCTGCCGCCGATCCTACTCCTCCGCAGGATACGAGAGCAGGCTGCTGTCGTAGTACGGGTCCGGGCCGACGTCGGCCATCGTGGCCGCCGCCGCCGCCGTGGGGTCGAGTTCGTCGACCAGCAGGTGGCCGAGCAGGTTCAGCGTGGCGGCGTCCGTGTGGCCGACCGACACCAAGTCGTCCCAACTCACAAACGCGCCCGCGCCACGGCGGATGAAGGCCTCCGCCATCTGTTCGCTGATCAGGCCGTTACAGCCCATCATCACCACCGTCGCGTCACCGAGGTCGCCCTGCATCCGCTCCGCGACAAACGCCGGGCCGATGCCGAAGTACTGCTCTTCGTCCTCGAGGTCGTACGCGACCGGACCGAGGTAGCCCTGCTCGCGCTCCCAGGTGTGGTCGTTTGCCGAGTACGGCTCAGCGGTGAAGAGCTCCGGCAGCACGACCGGGCTGTTCGGCGCTGCGACCTGCGTCTGTGCCGCGTGGATGCGGAGCACGATCATGTCGTAGTCACGCTCAGGCAGGCCGCGATAGAAGTCCACCGTGACGTCCTGGCCAGGCACGTAGTCGACCGCATAGCCGGCGTCCGTCAGCGTCTGGGTCGCCTCGTTGGTGAAGTCGGGGTTGGGATAGGTGAGCGCAAGCTGGTCGATGATGACGGCCGTCAGTATCCCGTCTGCGGCCTCGTCTGAGTCACCGCCGCCACTTGAGAACAGCGCGAAGGCCAGCGCCGCCCCGCCGATCAGCAGCGCCACGGCAAAGAAGGCGCCTACCGTCAGCCGTGCGGCGCGTAGCCGGCTCTCCTGGTCGGATTCGTGAGCACTATCGTTCGCCATCTGCCACCCCCCTGCCAGTGTATCAATTTAGGTAACGCGCCTACGTAATCACGCCGCGTTCGCGCAGGAAGGGGATGGCGTTAGCCACGTCGCCGTCGGACTGGCGCTGATTGATCTCGAACACCCGCAGCGCAGAATCCGGCAGACCTTCGGCGATGTAGCCCCACTCGACGTCGCCGTTGCCGGGCGCGCGGTGGTCGCCGATGCCGTCCACGTCATGGAGGTGGCAGGCCAGCGTCCGTTCGCCCAGCGTGTCGAGCCACGCGCGCTTGTCGACGTAGCCCAGGCGCGCCTGCACCTCGGCGTGGCCGACATCGTGCCAGTAGCCGGCCTGCTGCGCCGTGTAGCCGGCCAGCAACTCTTTCGCCTCACCGGCCAGCGGAAACTCGTGGTGGTGAAGGCGGTTCTCCAGGCCGATAACGATGCCGCGTTCGCTGGCGTACGCAACCAGCTCTGCCAGCGTCTCACGCGCACGCTCGAAGTACGGCGGCGCAAGCTCGGCGCGCCGTTCCAGCGTCTCGGCCCGCAGCGCATCGACCTCGGGGCCGGAGCGAGTGCCCCCGTCGAAGAGTTTGCGCTGCTTCTGCTCGGATTCCAGCATATTCGCGCCGATTCCGCCCAGGTGGACGATGACGAAGCCGGCGTCGACGGCGGCGGCGTGGTCGACGCTGGCCTTGGTCTCCGCAATCGCCGCGTTCCGCTCCGCGTCATCGAGAGAAGCGAGGTTGAGCGAGTTATTGCGCTTCCCGAGCGCCTCACGATTCGGGGCCGGCGCGTGGATGCCGGAGAACGTCGCGCCGCTGCCGTCCAGTAGCCGGGCGAAGCCATCCTCCCGCGTGTGGTGGCTGACCTCGATAGCATCGTAGCCCAGCGACCGCGCCGCGCGGACGAAATCGTGCATGTCTTCGAAACGCTCTTGCTGCGCCCACATCGTGGAGAGCGAGTAGCTGGTCACGACGGTTGCCCCTGCGATCGAGACGCACGCCTCACAGCAATCGTCACCGCGACCGCACCGCCCGCGACGGCAGTCGCCAGGCTAACGGCGAAGCCGATACCACCGTCCGCGCCAATCGCGGGCACGAGCGCCCCGCCCGCGATGCCAGCGAATGCCGCCAGCGGCAGCGAGGCGAGCGCACCGCGGCCGCGCGACACGAGGAGCGCCGCGCACCACGGCAGCAGCCCGCACGCCGCCCACAGCGAGAGCAGTCCTAGGTGGCCGAGGAGGTTCCAGGGCATGATGGTTTCAGACTATGCGAAGCGGGGCAGTCTCGTCCAGGAAGCGGAACACAACCGACACCGCCAGCGTCATGTTACAATAACGCTCCCGCCGCGAGCGGACATCCCCGCAAGGAGGTGGCAGCATGGCGAGCAGAACGCATAACCTTCTCTTGATATGCGCGGTCGTGAGTCTTGTGATGGCTGCGGCAGCACTGAGCGCGTGTGGCGGCGGCGGGACCTCGTCCATCGCCGAGGCGCGGTCTGACAAGGCGCGCGTCGAGAACCCAAACGTCTCAGAGCAAGACCTCGCCGGACTGGTCGATGGAAACAGCGCATTCGCGTTCGACCTCTACCGCCTCCTCAGCGGCAGTGACGATAACCTGTTCTTCTCGCCATACAGCATCTCGGCCGCGCTCGCGATGACATACGCCGGAGCGCGCGGCGAGACGGAACGAGAGATGGGGGAAGCGATGAGCTTCCTGCTGCCGCAGGAGCGCCTGCATCCCGGCTTCAACGCTCTGGATTTCGCGCTGAACGACGTTGCCGAGTTACGCGAATACGACACCGGCGACGCGCTTCAACTCAACATCGCGAACGCCGTGTGGGGCGAACAGACCTACGAGTTTCTCCCCGAATACCTTGATACGCTCGCGGAGAACTACGGCGCCGGCCTGCAGCTCGCCGACTTCATTCACAACTTCGAGGAGGCGCGCGCGGCGATCAACGCTTGGGTCAGCGACCAGACCGAGCAGCGCATCCCGGAGCTGCTCCAGGAGGGCACGCTCGACGACATGACGCGCCTGGTGCTCACAAACGCCATCTACTTCAACGCTTCTTGGCGCTTCCCGTTCGTGCAAGACGAGACGCGGGACGGCACGTTCCATCGCCTCGACGGCAGCGACGTCCAGACGCCGATGATGCATCTCAAGGAAGACATGACCTACGGTGAAGTCGACGGCGCGCAGATCGTACGTATGCTGTACGAAGGAATGACCTACGCAATGGAGGTGATTCTCCCGCCCGAAGGTGAGTTCGAGGCGTTCGAGGAAAGCATTGACGCCGCATCATTCGCCGCCGGGCTCGAGCAATTGGGCCCTGCATCCGTTGACATCACGATGCCCAAATTCGAGTTCGAATCGAGTTTCGATCTGCCGAAAACGCTGCGGGAGCTAGGCATGGTCGCAGCATTCCAGCCCAGCGCGGCTGATCTATCTGGGATGGATGGCACGCGCAATCTTTACATCAGCGAGGTCGTCCACAAAGGGTTCGTCGCCGTTGATGAAGAAGGCACGGAAGCGGCCGCGGCGACCGGCGTCGTTGGAAGGCTCACGAGCGGCCCGCCGCGCGCGGTCACTATCGTGCTAGATAGGCCGTTCCTCTTTCTCATCCGCCACCTCGAGACCGGCTCGATCCTCTTCCTCGGCCGCGTCCTCGACCCGACGGCCTAGAGACACGCCTCCAACATGCCGGGGTATTCGCCGACGTCATGGCCGAGGGCGTTGCGGATGGCGACGATCTCGCCCAGGTGGAAGTAGTGGTGCGCGGCGATTCGGGCCATCGCGTAGCGCGCGGAGAAACCAGACTCACGCAGCGGTTCAATCGATCCGGTATACGGTACGAGTTCGTCGATGCTCCCTTCGTCGGTCGACTCAAGAAACGACCGTGCAACGACGCGCACCTTTTCAACCGCCCGCTGGATGTCCGTCCAATCCAGCGCGTCGGGTGCCGCACCTTTCTTGAACTTGAAATAATCTCCGTTGATGAGCGGGTCCGCCGGGACGCCTTGGAAGCTCACGTTCAACCAGGAATCAACCATCTGGCTGCAGTGGGCTACTGTCCAGCTAATTGGACTGGAGGAGCCGTAGCCGCGTTCAGCATCCCTCGCTGACAGACCATCGACCGCACGATCGAAATCGGCCCACGACTCAAGGACAAGGTTTGCCAAGGCTGTTGTCACGCGGAAATTATATCAAGTGCGCTGGGCCGCAACGCGCAGTCACCTAACGCTGGTCGCTACAGGCACCCCTCCAACATGCCGGGGTACTCGCCGACGTCGTGGCCGAGAGCGTTGCGGATTGCGACGATCTCGCCCAGATGGAAGTAGTGGTGGAGGATGACGCGCGTCAGGCCGTAACGCACGCTGACGACACCTTGCTGGCGAAGGACGCTGATCGAGCCGTCGTACGGCACCTCTCTGCGCAGGTCGCCGTCAGTCAGATGCTCGACGTACGCCCAGGCCTGCTCGCGCACCTCGGTGACGGCCTCCTGCACCTCGCTCCAGTTGCCCGACTCGCCGCGCGCGCCGAACCGCAGTTGGTACTGGCCGATGTAGGGGTGCGCCTCTTCGCCGCGGAAGCGGACGTTGACGTAGCCGTCCAGTTGGTTGGTGACATGAGCAACGGACCAGCCGATGGGGCTGGCCGTGCCGACCCGGCGTTCGGCGTCCTGCCTGGGAAGGCTGGCAGTGGCGCGATCCATGTCCTGCCACGCCTCGCGCAGCATGTTGGCCAGCGGCGTGGGCATCGGCTACCTGTCCGTGGAAGTCGCGGGGATCTCTTGGATCGGGATCACGGCGTCAGGGCCAGCTTCGCTGGCCTTGCCGGCGCCGTTCGCACCGGCGGCAGAACTGTCGCCGGCGGCCTCCATCTCCGCGATCACCTTGTCGCCCTCTTCGACCAGCGCCGAGAGGAATTCGTCCTCGTTCACGGTCTTCACGATCTCGCCCTTGCGGAAGATGACGCCACGCCCCTTGCCGCCGGCGATGCCGAGGTCGGCCATCTTCGCCTCGCCCGGGCCGTTGACGACACAGCCCATCACGGCGACGGTGATCGGCTTGCCGAGCTTTTGGAAGTGGGCCTCAACCTTGTTCGCGAGCGGGATCAGCTCGATCTCGATGCGGCCACAAGTTGGGCAAGCGACCATCGTCGGGCCACGCTGTCTCAGGTTGAGCGACGCCAGGATGTCCCAACAGACCGGTATCTCTTCTTTCGGGTCGGCCGCGAGAGAGACGCGGATCGTATCGCCGATGCCTTCCGAGAGCATGATGCCGATGCCGATCGCGCTGCGGACGGAACCGGCGCGAGGCGTACCGGCTTCGGTAATGCCCAGGTGGAACGGATACTGAACTTTGGGCGCCAGGTCGCGGTAGGCCTGCACCATCGTCGGCACATCAAACGCCTTCAGCGAGATCTTGATCAGGTCAAAGTCCTGATCCTCGAGCAGGCCGATCTCCCACATCGCGGCGTCCACCATCCGCTGGTGCATCGGCGGCGGCAGCTCGCCGTCGGCCAGCGCCTCGATGGGCGGCAGGCTGCCCGCGTTGACGCCGATCCGGATCGGCGTCTGGCGCGCTTTGGCCTCCTTGGCAATCGTCCGTACCTTCTCCGGGTCGCGGATGTTACCGGGGTTCAGCCTCAGGCCGTGGATGTTCGCCTCCAGCGCGGCCAGCGCCCAGCGGTAGTCGAAGTGGATGTCGGCAATGAGGGGCGTCTTGGTGCGCCGCACGATCTCCGGCAGCGCGGCCGCGGCGTCTTTGTCCGGCACGGCGATGCGAACGATCTCGCAACCGAGGTCGGCCAGCGCGGCGATCTGGTTCAGCGTTGCGTCAACGTCGGCCGTGTCCGTCGCCGTCATCGACTGGACGCGAACCGGGGCGCCGCCGCCGACCTGCACGTCGCCTATCTGGACGGGCTTTGTCTTACGCCGTTCTGCCATTGCAGATACAGCTTACCGTGGAACGCGTGAGACGGGGAAGCGCGACTGCGCGCTGCAAGGTTCTCTCGCAGCGCGCAGTACTCATCGCTTCCAAGCTGTGGCAGGAAACCGCTAGATGTAAGCTAACAGCCTGAGTGTCCTTCTCGGTAGTTCATCTGATGAACCCAATCGTAGAGTCCCCAGACGAAGTTGCGGTCACTCACCCCGAGACTACCGTTCTTGTCCGGACAAGTAATGTCCGCAAAGCCCTGGTGAACATGCTGTCCAGTCCACGGGCAGCCTGAAGGTTCCGAGTACGTGCTACCGATCGTCAACTCGGTCACGGCCCCATACGGCGACGGTCCTGCGTAGATGCTTCGAATCGTACCAACCGAGCCCGTAGTATGCGTAAACCGTGGATTCCCCCGGTACAGACTCTCTGCATCGATCATGCCCAACTGTACGTAGTGGCATCCGCTCGGCGTCGTGCCAATACTCGAACTCGTGGCTATGGTCCCATGGTAGACACTGGAGAAGCCCCACGTTCTGAGCTTGACGGTCTGGCCTGAGCCCGAGGGCGTCGTGCAAAGGGTCGGATCGCTAGTCCCTATCATGACGTCAATGAACATGTAATTGGTACCGTGGTACACCGGAGTACCGCTCCCGGTGCAGTACTTCAAGTCACCGCTAACAGTCCTGCCCAAGGACGACATCCATAGCAACTGCACCTGCTGTCCATGCGCCTCAGTTCGATCATTGGAAAACACGGCCGCGGTAACGGCGATTGCGACAGCCGCGGCCGCCAAAAGCGTCATTCTCCTCATCGCATCAACTCCTCGGCCAGCTTAATCCTCTCGTCTACACCAAGAGGCGTGAACACGACCAGCATGATCCCGGGCTGCTGTGCACTTGGAGCCCGCTCAATGACGAAGATCCTGGTCTGCGCCGGGAACGGCGATATATCGAGGCCACGTACTATGAGAGCTGGGTGCCCGCCTACAGTAGCTATCTCTAGGCGCTCCCTAGGCGCATCCGATTCAACGATAGCATCGCCGACAAAGTGGTACCGGGCAAACTCCGTAATACCGGTTTCATGTTGAGTGTAGCCACCGATGAAGTTGACTGTGCCATTCGGACAATCGTACACCTCAAGAGCATCACCGAAAGTCGGCGAATACAGCTCGGATTGCTCGATCCTCGCCGGATCAGTCACAGCGCGCTCGGGAGAACGCGAACAGGGAATTTCGATCTTCGGCTCCGTCTCGGCAAGGCCAGCGATTACGAAATCGCCATACCGTCCACGAGCAGCAGGCAACGCCTGATCCGCTTGAATCGTCGGCTCTAATCTATCGCGCAACTCTTCAACCCAAGCAGCCGTTTCCTGTGCGGCCTGACCGCTGGCGTCTCCGCCCGCGAAACGGCTGGCGATGAAGAATGCGGCAATGCCTACGACCACCACAAGCGCGCCTGCTCCGACCACTTGCATTGTTCTCTGATTCATAGTAGATCTCCTTTCTCTGAGCAGTTTGCTCAGGCTCGCCAGGGGAAGATCGAGGTGCCTCGCCTCCGTCAATTATGGCAACAGCTATCGCAGGCTCAGGGTGCAGCTACTTGGCCATCAAGGATCTGGATTTACTATCAGAACAGCCGCCTCCTACTTCAGCAGTTTACCGCCGTCAACTAGACAGTTTAACACCCCCCCCCCGACGGGCTGTCAACCCCTTCTGAAGAAACATGTGTGAAGACTTGGACGGTGGAATTCTTTTCGTAGCGGTCTACCTAATAATCCCGTCGCCGGAGAAGGCGCGGATTATATCGAAGTAGGTGATGATGACCGCGAACGTCAGCATCGCGACAAGGCCGGCGAGGTGAACTATCGCTTCCTTCTGCGGTGCGATGCGCTTGCCGCCGCGGACGAGCTCGATCACGACGAAGACCATTCGGCCGCCATCCAACATCGGCAGCGGCAGGATGTTCAGCACCGCCAGGTTCATGCTGATCAGCGCCGCGAACTCGATCAGCGACTTCCAGCCCGCCTCTTCCACCACTTCACCCGTGAGTTGCGCGATCCCGACAGGCCCAGTCACCTGGAACCCACCTTCGAGGCCGTCGAAGCCGCCGCGTATCTTCGACTCGATCTCGTTGCGCGCGAGGATGATCGATTCGTACGAGCGCTCCATGCCCGTCCAGGCCGCCTCCCACGGCAGCTCCCACTGTCGTTCGCTGAAGGGGACAATGCGCGTCGTCGGCACCACTTCGCCGGCCGGCAGTTCGTCGGTCGGTTCCAGGCCGAGGTCCTCCAGCATCAGAAGCCGGATCTCCTCCTGCTCGACAAGCGGGATCGGCTGGATCGAACCGTAGGCCGAACTGATGGTGATACCGGTCGGGCCCTGCGCGCGTTCGAAGCCGTCTTGGTCAATCCACGCGTCGGCCGAGAAGCGAGGGCTGACGGGCACCGTCACGAACTCGGCACCGTCCGCGCCTGCCGCGCGCCGCACCGTCATGTCGATGGTGCTGCCCAGGTTCAGGCGGATGCGGTAGCTCAGCTCAGCAATGTTCTGCACGTTGCGGCCGTCGACCTCGAAGATCACGTCGCCGGGCAGCAGGCCGGCTTCTTCCGCCGGGCTGTTCGGTACCACCTCAGCGATGCGGGCGCGGCTGACGTCGACCTCGCGCGGGATGCTGACGGCCAGCGCGAAGAGCAGGACCGCCAGCGCAACGTTCATCGCCGCGCCGGAGCCGAGGACGACGAGGCGCACCCAGCGCGGCTTCGACGCCAGACTGCGGGGGTGGGTGGGGTCTTCTTCTCCCAGCAGCCGGACGAATCCGCCGAGCGGCAGCGCGTTAATCGTGTACTCGGTGTCGCCGCGTTTGATGCCGAACAACCTGGGCGGGTAGCCGATCCCGAACTCCAGCACCTTCACGCCCGCCAGCTTGCCGGTAATGTAGTGGCCCAGTTCGTGGATGACGATCAGGACGACGATGATCCCCACGAAGGGCAGGACGGAATGCAGGATGACAGACATAGTTAGCTGCTCTTATGGTAACGCATCAAGTTCGTCAAACGGTACAGCCGACATTCTGGGCACTTTGGTCAGACCTTAGTCTGCACCCAGTCGTCGGCGTAGGCCCGCGCCCAGGCGTCGGCGGCCAGCACGGCCTCTACATCGGTATCGGCGGCGGCGCGGTGCGCCGACAGCGCCTCATCGAGCAGAATCGAAATGTCGCTGAATCGTAGATGCCCCGCCAGGAAGTGCCCTACGGCCGCCTCGTCCGCTGCCGCGAGGACGGCCGGGTAGGTCCCGCCCAGGCGGCCGGCCTTCAGCGCCAGCCCCAACGCCGGGAACCGCCGCATGTCCGGCGGCTCGAAGTGCAACGCGCCGGTGCGCACCAGATCGAACCGCGACTCGCGCTCCTCAGCCACGCGCTCCGGGTAGCAGAGCGCGACGCGGATCGGCAGCTTCATGTCCGGCTCGCCGAGCTGCGCCTTGACCGAACCGTCCACGAACTCGACGAGCGAGTGGACGATGCTCTCCCGGTGGAGCACGACATCGATGCGGTCCAGCGGCACGTCGAAGAGCCAGCGCGCTTCGATCGCCTCGAAGCCCTTGTTCACCAGCGTCGCCGAGTCGACGGTGATTTTGCGCCCCATCTCCCACGTCGGGTGGTTGAGTGCGTCCTCCGGCGTCACGCGGGCCAGGTCCTCCGCTGAGTAGTCGCGGAAAGCGCCGCCGGACGCCGTGAGTATGATGCGGCGCACGGCGCTGCCCTCTTCGCCCCACAGGCACTGCCAGACGGCGCTGTGCTCGCTATCGACCGGCAGCAGCTCGCCGCCGCCCTGCTTCGCGGCCTGCGTCACCAGCGCGCCCGCCATCACCAGCACCTCTTTGTTGGCCAGAACGACCGACTTGCCCGCGCGCAGCGCCGCCAGCGTCGGCATCAGGCCGGCGCTGCCGACAGTGCCGACGACGACGAGGTCGGCGTCGGGATGCGCCGCCTGCTCCTCCAGCGTGGCCCAGTCCGCTCCGGAGGCGGCGGCCAGGGCCGTGCGCTCGCCTTCGCTGCCGGACCAGACCATGCGCGGGCGGAACTCGCGCGCCTGCTCCTCCAGCAGCGTGGCGTTGGCGCCAGCGCTCAGTCCGATCACCTGAAAGCGCTCCCGCAGGCCGCATACGACCTCGAGCGTCTGGCGGCCGATCGACCCGGTGGAGCCGAGGATCACCAGCCGCTTCGGGCGCGAGGTCGCGTGCGCACTCACGCCGTCACCCACCAATTGCGCTGCGGCTTGACGTCGAGCCGCCGACCCACGACGCCGTACTTGGCGCGGCGGATGTTGAGGCCCTGCTTACCCTGCGGGTGCTTCGTCAGGTTCACGTCATTAGTATGCATTGCGGGGGTTGCCATGGCTGCGCGGTGGTCCGCTACGGAACGACCCAGATCAGGTAGTAGTATACAACCGGCAGCGTGAAGAGCAGGCTGTCCATGCGATCGAGGAAACCGCCGTGCCCGGGCACGATGTGTCCCGCGTCCTTCACATGCATGCCGCGCTTGATCATCGACTCCGCCAGGTCTCCCACCACGGCGGCTAGCGAGAGCAGCGCGGCCAGCGGCACGATAAGCGCTGCCTCCAATCGCAGGTCGAGAGCGTAGTTCAGGAGCAGCACCGCGCCGATACCACCGGCGATGCCGCCTAGCGTTCCTTCCACGGTCTTGGCCGGGCTGATGCGGGGCGCCAGCTTCCGCTTACCCACGACGCGGCCGACCGCGTACGCTGACGTATCGACGGCGAAGGTTCCGAACACGGCCAGAAACACCCACTCGCGGCCATCAGCCAGCTCGCGCAGCAGAACAAAATGCGCGCCGAGCACCCCGACGTAGACGATGCCGGCGACGCCGTAGGTCCACATCTCGAACGCCGAGTCCGGCTCCTCCAGCAGCGTTGTCCAGACAAGCGGGATCAGCAGCCCCGCCAGCGCGAACCAGAGCACCCAGTCTGCCCCAACGAAGGCGCCGGCCGGAATCGCGGCCGCCAGCCCGGCCAGCGCCACGCCGAACAGCTGCTTGTGGTGCGGCGCAAGCGCCTGAAACTCGTAGCCACCGATCAAGATGACCAGGCAGACGCCGGCCGTGTACCACGGCCCGCCTGCCCAGACCAGCGCCAGCAGTACGGGGATGCCGATTGCAGCGCTCGCGACCCGTTGGGCGAGCATGTGTGGAGAGTTAGTGTGCGTTCCCGCGCGTGTCCGGGGATAGGTCTTTTTCGCTGACACCGCCGAACTTGCGGTCGCGATCGCTGTAGGCCAGGAGCGCGCGCTCGATTTCGGCGGCGTCGAAGTCGGGCCAGTACGTTGGCGTCGCGTAGTACTCGGCGTAGGCCGACTGCCAGAGAAGGAAGTTTGAGAGGCGCAACTCGCCTGCCGTTCTGATCACCAGGTCGGTATCGGGCAGGCCAGCCGTAGCCAGATAAGAGGAGAAGAGATCTTCGTTGATAGCGTCCGGCTCGATGCCGTCGGCGATGATCCGCTTCACGGCGTCCAGGATCTCGGCCCGGCCGCCGTAGTTAAACGCGACGTTTACGGTAATGCTGTCGTTATGCTTCGTCGCCTCGACGGCGTCTTCCACGCGGGCGCTCAGATCCGGCGAAAGCGGCTCCAGATTGCCCAGGTGGCGCAGCCGCACGCCGTTCTCGTTGAGAGAGTCCAGCTCGCGGTCGATGAAGTGGCCGATCAGGCGAATCAGGGCGTTCACCTCGCGCTTCGGCCTGACCCAGTTCTCTGTCGAAAACGCGAACAGGGTGAGAACCGGCACGCCGTACTTGGTGAACGTCTGGATCACGCGGCGGATATTCTCGGTGCCGGCCCGGTGGCCCTCCTGACGGGAACGGCCCTCCTTGCGCGCCCAGCGCCGGTTGCCGTCCATGATGATGGCGACGTGCTGCGGCAGCTTCTCGATCTTGAGGAGCTCTGTTTCTTGGGGCGCGCGTTCTGCGACCATGTCGTTCGGCGCTAGACCTCCAGCAGCTCGGCTTCCTTCTCCTGGCCGATCTCGCCGGCCTGTTCCACGAACCTGTTCGTGACCTTCTGCAGGTCCTCCTGAGCATCGTGCTCGTGGTCTTCGGAGATCTCCTTCTCTTTGCGCAGGTCTCGCAGCATCTCGTGCGCGTCGCGACGGATGTTGCGGATAGCGATGCGGCCGTCCTCGATCTTCTTATGCACCATCTTCACCATCTCCTTGCGCCGGTCCTCCGTGAGCTGTGGGATGACGAGGCGGATGATGACGCCATCGTTGTTCGGATTGAGCCCCAAGTCCGACTTCTGGATTGCCTTCTCGATCGCGTCGAGGGAGTCTTTGTCGTACGGCTGGATTGTCAGCAGACGCGCTTCCGGCACACCGACGTTGGCGAGCTGTTGGAGCGGCGTCGGCGTGCCGTAGTAGTCGACACGCAGGTGCTCGACCAGGCCAGGACTGGCACGCCCGGTGCGCACGGTGGACAGATCGCGGCGCAGCGCATCGATTGCCTTGGCCATGCGGTCTTCCGCGTCCGCGAGTGTTTCCTTGATCATCCCCGTATCAGACATGACCGACTACACCCCCGCAGGTACACTCTGCTCGCTACCGATATACGTGCCGATGCGCTCGCCGCTGACTGCGCGGACGATGCTGTTCTCCGCCGCCAGGTCAAACACGATGATGGGCAGTTCGTTCTCCATACAGAGCGAGAGCGCTGTGCTGTCCATCACGTCCAGACGCTTGCTGATCGCCTCCATGTAGGTGAGCGAATCGTAGCGTTTGGCGGCGGCGTTCTTGTTCGGGTCGCAGTCGTAGACGCCGTCCGCGCCGTGCTTCGCCATCAGCAGGATCTCCGCGCCGATCTCGATCGAGCGCAGCGCCGCGGCGGTATCGGTCGTCATGTAGGGGTTGCCCGTACCGGCCGCGAAGATCACCACGCGGCCCTTCTCCAGGTGACGCATGGCGCGCCTGCGGATGTACGGCTCGGCGACCTGCTGGACGTTGATGGGCGATTGGGTGCGCACGGTGGCGCCGGCCTTCTCGAGCGCGTCCTGTAAAGCGATGGCGTTGATGATCGTCGCCAGCATACCGGCGTAGTCGGCCGTTGCCCGGTCCATGCCCGCCTCCGCGGCCTGGACGCCGCGGAAGATATTGCCCCCGCCGACGACGACGGCGATTTGCACGTCCTGCTGCTGCGCTGTTGTGATCTGACCGGCGATTCGGGCAACAGTAGTCGTGTCGATGCCGGTTGCGCCGTCACCCATGAGCGCTTCACCGCTCACCTTCAGGAGGGTGCGCCGATACGGCCTGTCGGCCATGGAGAGTGCGCCTCCTACTGACCGAGCTCGAACCGCGAAAAGCGGCTGACTCGGATGTTCTCGCCCGTCCTGGCGATCACTTCCTTCACCACTTCATCGATGGTCCGGGAGTCGTCTTTGATGAAGGCCTGAGTCAGCAGGCAGAGCTCTGCCGGATCGCCTTCCGCGTCCTTTGGGAGGTCGTCCTGTGTCACGGCGAGTGGGCCGGTGGCGGCTATCTGCATCGCCAGGTCGTGGGCCAGCGCCTTGAAGTCGTCCGTGCGCGCGACGAAGTCCGTCTCGCAGTTGACCTCGATCATCGCGCCGATGCGGCCGCCGGCGTGGATGTAGCATTCGACGAGGCCCTGGCTGGTCTCGCGCTCCGAGCGCTTCTCGGCCAGAGCGATGCCGCGTTCCTGGAGGACGGCGACCGCCTTATCGACGTCGCCGCCGGCTTCGTCGAGCGCGGTCTTGCACTCCATCACGCCGGCGCCCGTCTTGTCCCGTAGTTCTTTGACCTGTGTCGCGGAGATCGCTGTAGTCATCAGGCCGGGACTCCAGCAGCCGCCTTCTCCTCGCGCGCCCGCTCTTCCGTGGCGTCCTCGTAGCCGATGAGGGCCAGGCCTTCCAGCGCGGCGTCCGCCATCCGGCCGGTAATCAGCTTGATGGCGCGGATGGCGTCGTCGTTCGATGGGATCGGGTAGTCGATAAGCTCCGGGTTGCAGTTCGTATCGCACATCGCAATGATGGGAACGCCGACCCGCCGCGCCTCGGCAACCGCGATCTCCTCGGCCGCCGGGTCGATGATGTACACGGCGCCGGGCAGGCGTGGCATGTGCTTGATCCCGTCCAGGTGGCGGTTGAGCTTATCGATCTCCTTATCGATCTTGAGCGCTTCCTTCTTGTGCAATACCTCGTAGTCGCCGCGTTCGCGGGCCTCCTCACGGCGCAGCAGGTGCGTGCAGCGTGCCTGGATCGTCGCGAAATTCGTCAGCGTCCCGCCCAGCCAGCGATTCGTGACGTGTGGCATCGAACAGCGCTTGGCGTCCGATTCGATCGTCGCCTGCGCTTGTTTCTTCGTCCCGACGAAGAGGACCTGTTGGCCGTTGGCGATGGTGTCGCGCACGAAGTCGACTGCCGCTTCCAGCCGGCCGACCGTCTGCTGCAGGTCGATGATGTGGATGCCGTTGCGTTCGGTAAAGATGAACCGCCGCATCTTGGGATTCCAGCGCCGCGTTTGGTGGCCGAAGTGTACCCCCGCCTCCAGCAGCGTCTTCATGCTCACATTCGTCTCCACGCTCGCTCCTCTATTCCGGTGCTATCAGGCCCGGTGCTATCAGGCTGCGGCAGGAGCTGCTCGCTCCAATTCGTATCTGCCGTCCTGTCGATCGAAGGGCCAGATCACTATAGCATGCGCCCTTCGGGCGGGCAATTGAAAAGCGAGGCTGCGGGAGGATGCTTCGGCGCGTGCGAACTGATGGCGTCGACATCCAGCCGCCGGAGAACGCTATGTGGGCCAACTTCCAGCTTCGCGCCTAGCCCTTCACCGAGCCGCCGAAGAGCCCGCGCACCAGATAGCGCTGGAACGCGACGACGAGCAGCAGCATCGGCAGGAAGGCCGTGATCGTGCCGGCGAACGCGACGTTGATGCGGCTGACGTCGTTCGCTTCCGCCGCGATGCCGATCTGGACCGTCCGCATATCCGGGTCGTTGGTGACCAGGAGCGGCCAGAGGTACTGGTTCCAGGCCTGTAGGAACGCGAATATCGCGAGCGTCGCGAGCGCCCCGCGGGCGAGCGGGACGACGACGAAGAACAGGAACCTGAAATGCCCGTAGCCATCCATCTCCGCCGCGTCGCGTAGCTCGCGGGGGATCGTCAGAAACGCCTGGCGCAGCAGGAACGTGCCGAAGCCCGTCGCAAGGAACGGCGCGACGAGGCCTGGATAGCCGTCGATCCAGCGGATCTGCGTCCAGCTCAGCCAGGCCTGCTCCCGGAAGTGGCCGTCCAGCCATTGCATGGTCTGGAAGTTCGGGATGATGGCGACCTCCAGCGGCACCATCATCGTCGCCAGAAATAGAGCGAAGAGAACGTCACGGCCGGGGAAGCGGAGGAACGCGAACGCGTACGCCGAGAGCGTGGCCGTGATTAGCTGCGCCGCGGTGATCACGACGGCGACGACGACGCTGTTGAACAGGTAGCGTCCGATAGGTGTGTTGGAGACGCCGCCGCCGCTCTCGAAGTAGTTGCCCCACTGCGGGTCGGACGGCCAGAGGCTCGGCACGCCATCGCCCAGGAACTCCGACAGCGGGTGGAGGCTGAAGACAAACGTCACGTAGAGCGGAAATAGCAGCAGCGCCGCGCAGATCGTCAGCACGGCGTACGAAGGCAGCCTGCGCAGCCAGCGCGCCGCGAACGTCACCGGTAGAAGACCCTCCCCGCCAGCATGCGGAACTGTGCCAGCGTCAGCGCCAGCATGATCGCGAAGAGCGCCAGCGATTGCACGGCGGCCGCGCCGACACGGAACGGCGGCTCGAATCCGGTCTCGTAGATCGAGTAGAGCATGACGGTGCTGGCATCGACGGGGCCGCCCTCGGTCAGGATCTGGATCTGCCCGAACGACTGGAACGCGAAGATCATGCCGATGACGGAGGCGAAGAAGAGCGTTGGCGAGAGCATCGGCAGCGTCACGTGGCGGAACTGCTGCCAGCGCCCCGCGCCATCGACACGCGCCGCCTCGTAGAGCTCCTCCGGAATCGTCTGCAGACCGGCCAGGACGATCACGGTGAACAGCCCGATGTTCATCCACAGCGTGGCGAGCGAGACCGAAATCAGCGCCCAGTTGGGGTCGATGAACCAGGCCGCCACCATATCGAAGACCGTCGCGTGCTCGCCCACGGCCCAACCGCCGTCCTGCAGCCAGTTTACGCGCGAGAGCCCGGCCGCCTCCACCGCCTCGTTCAGGACGCCGATGCTGGGGTGCAACAACACTAGCCAAAGCACGGCGCTGATCGCGACCGAAGCGGCGATAGTGGACGAAAAGACCGTGCGGAATACGATGATGCCCGGCAGCCGCTGGTTCGCCAGCACGGCGAGAAACGTCCCGATAGCGATCGCGGGGAATACCGTGTACAGCGTGAAGGTCCCCGTCACCAGCAGGCTGCTGACGAACTCCGACGAAGTCAGCACCTCGCGATACTGGTCGAATCCGACGTAGATCTGCCGCGTACGGAACGGATTACTGATGAAGAAACCTAGATAGACCGCCTTGCCCAGCGGATAGAACACAAACGCGCCGAACAGAACCATCGACGGCAGCAGAAACGGCAGCGCTGCGAGCATGCGCCACGCGGAACGCACTAGCGAACCGGGGCGCGCGACTCCCTCCGCCGCTGTCACGGGCCGACCCTCTCGCCGCTCTCGATATCGAAGAGGTGGACGTGCTCCGCCGCCACCGCCAGCCGCAGCGTCGCGCCACGTTCGATGCGAGGCGACGACGGCAGGTTCGCCACGACGCTCCAGCCGCCCGCGACGACCGTGACGTGCTGCTCGCTACCCAGCGATTCGACGAGGTCGGCCTGGCCTTCGATGATGGCCGCCGGCGACGCGGCGGCCGCAGATGTCGCGGCCGCCGATTCTGTCGCTTCCGGCGTGAGGTGCTCCGGCCGGATGCCGACGGCGAGTGATGTGATGTTCTGTTCGCGCACGTCGGCAGACGCGGCGTCTGAGACGCGAACCAGGCCGGCTGGCGTGCGCACAGCGGTGTGGCCGCCTTCGACCACCAAGTCGCCCTCTAGGACGTTCATCGCCGGGCTGCCGATGAACTCCGCGACGAAGCGGTTGGCCGGCCTATCGTAGACGTCCTGGGGCAGGCCCACCTGCTGCAGTTTGCCGCCCTCCAGCACGGCGATGCGCTGGCCCATCGTCATCGCCTCCACCTGGTCGTGTGTGACGTAGATGAACGTGGCGGCCAGGTCACGCTGCAGCCGCACCAACTCGGCCCGCATCTGGACGCGCATCTTGGAGTCGAGGTTCGAAAGCGGCTCGTCCATCAGGAAGGCCTGCGGCCGCCGTACCATCGCCCGGCCGAGCGCCACCCGCTGGCGCTGGCCGCCGGAGAGTTGTCCCGGCTTGCGATCGAGCAGATCGGCGATGCCCAGCGTCGCCGTGACCTCCTGCACGAGCCGCTCGATCTCGTCGCGGGCGTAACCCCGCATGCGCAGCCCGAACGCGACGTTGTCGCGCACGGACATGTGGGGATAGAGTGCGTAGTTCTGGAAGACCATCGCCAGGTCGCGGTCCTTTGCCGGAACGAAGCTCACATCGCGATCGCCGATGTAGATCGCGCCGGCGGTCGGCTCCTCCAAGCCGGCGGCGATGCGAAGCGCTGTCGTCTTGCCGCAGCCGGAGGGGCCCAGCAGAACGAAGAACTCCTCGTCGTCCACCTCCAGCGTCAGGTCGCGGAGGGCGTGGGTACCACCGAACCGCTTGCTGATCTCCTCGAAGTAGACTCGCGCCACTGCAACACCCTCCCTGGCGGGCGAATTGGGTTGAACTGGCTAGCAGTCTAGCGCGGCTGGGTGCTGTGATCAGCAGCCTACGACTGGATGACGACGCGCGTTCCGTAATCTGCGAAGCGCCAGAAGAACTCGGCGTCCGCGTAGCGCAGGCCGACGCAGCCGTGGCTGGTGCGCTCGTTGCCGAACACGTAGTCCGGCCGCCAGTAGTTCAGGTGGAGGGCGTGGCCCCCTGTCGTGAAATACTGCGTGAAGAGCACGTCCTCCAGGACATAGAACTCCTCCGCGCCGATCGACGCAGACGTCATCGTCTCGTCTTCCACGCGATAGAGCACGTGGAACTCGCCGATCGGTGTCTCCCAGCCGTCCATGCCCGTCGTCCCGTAGGCGGTGTGGTACGGCGCATCGCCGACCATCGCCGTCGTCGATTGCTCGCTGAGGTCGACGAGCACCCAGCGCTCGCCGGAGCCAGGGGGCAGCTCGAGAAAGACAGGCGTCGGCATGGGGGCGGGCGTGTGCGTGTTTGTGGGCGTGACCGTCGGCGTCCGGGTGGCTGTTGGCGTCACCGTCGGCGTGTTCGTCACCGTCGGCGTTGCGGTTGGCGTTGGCGGCGGCGGCGATGACCAGGCCAGCCCCGCGCCGAACCAGCCGGCGGCCACTACGAGCACTAACGCGACCGAGGCGAAGAGCGCGGCGCAGAGCGCGCTTATGCGAAGCGCTACCGATTTCATGGTGCGTTGTGGACCGGGCGTAGCGTACTTCATCACGTCTCCGCGATTACGACCGCCAGGCTCCCCGCGTTATCCACAGTCAGGTCTCCCGGTCACCGACCACGTCGGCTGCCCGTGTTGAGTCTATCTTACGTCTGACCTATCGAAGGCGTCAAATATAGGCGCGCCACAGCTAACGGCTGTGGCGCGCCTGAGAAGGCAACCGCTGCACCCTAGCAATAGGCCACTTCCCGCATTGAACGGAGTCAAGGCGTAGTGCATAATGGAGTTACCTCTTTACGCTATTGGCCAGGCAGGAGACTCGCCCATGGCAGTACGACAGATCGAGCAGCGGCGTTCGAAAGACAGCACCTCCGACGCGCTGCTCGCCCTGGCAGCATCCCTCCAGTCCGCTACGAGCAGCGACGACGCACTCAACCGCCTGACGCGCGGCCTATCCGAACGCGGCCTGGCCTGCGCCGTCCTCGTCCAGCCGAACGACGAGGACGCGCTGCTGCTGGAACGGTCAACGCTGCCGCTGGCGGCCAACGTCTGGGGCCGTCCGCTGCGGCTGCCCAGAGTACTCGCGGCGTTGAAGCGCGGCCGTCCGGAGCTACAGGACGATGTTGCCGGCGCGTTTACCGAGAGCGGCGAAAACGGCTCTGCCGCCTCACTAATCACGGCAGACACAGCCGGAAACCTAATCGTCGCGCCGCTACAGGTCGACGGCAATAACGGCGGCGTGCTCTGCCTGAACGGCCGCGACCTAGACGAAGCCGACCGCTCCGCCGCCTGGGGTCTGGCGTTGCAGTTGGGCGCGGCGCTCAGCGCGCCGCCGGCGACGGCGAACGGCGCCGCCACCGCGCTGCCGGCCGACGCGGAAGGACTCTCACTGTTCCACGACCTGACGCAGCGCCTCAGCTACTCGCTGAACGGGAACGAGGTCGTGCAAGCCGGGCTGGAGGTGCTGGTCCCCGTGCTCGGCTTCCAGATGGCGACGGCCGTGCTCTGCGGAGGCGATCAAGACAGCACCACCGTCT
Source organism: Chloroflexota bacterium (assembly GCA_029262675.1). Classification (GTDB taxonomy): domain Bacteria; phylum Chloroflexota; class Dehalococcoidia; order DSTF01; family RBG-16-68-14; genus JADFKB01. The sequence goes on from JAJCYW010000001.1 coordinate 53,769, forward strand.
ACGCAGACAAGGCCACGCCGAACGCGGTGGCCGAATCGGCGGCTGCGGCATCCGTCAGCGCGTTCGACAAGCTGACGGGCGGCAAGCACCGCGACTGCGGGCGGTCCGGCTTCCAGTCGTCCGTCATCGCCACCAGCGGCAGCGTAACCGGCGAGCTCGAGAGCGTACTCGACGCCCCGCTAGTGATCGAGGGAGACGTAACGGGCCTCCTCCGCATCGGTCGCGCCGATGCGGAAGCGTTTAGCGCGGAGCAGGAGCGCACGTTCTTCACGGTCGCCAATCAGATATCGCTCGCGCTGGAGCGTATCGGCGCGCTGCAGCGCGCGGAACGCGCCCACCTGGCGTCGCTGGCGGAGAGCCTGAGCGACGGCATCGTCCTCGTCGACGCAACGCTCCACGTGACGTCGCTCAACAGCGCGGCGCGGACGCTCCTCGAACCGACCGGCGAGATTGAGGAGAAAGGCCAGATGCCTGGCAGCGCGCTCGCCGAGCTGGCGCAACAGGCGCTCGCCACGCAGCAGCCGACCAAGCTCCGCGAGCTGCCATCCGATTCGGCGGCGACGGGCCGCCGCTATCTCGTTGCCATGGCAGCGCCGCTGGCCGGCTCGCCGGAGGGATCCGCCGCCGTCGTCATCGTCCGCGACGTGACGGAGGAGCGGCTGATGCAGGAGCGGCTGGTGCAGTCCGAGAAGATGGTCTCCGTAGGACAACTCGTCTCCGGCGTCGCCCACGAGCTCAACAACCCGCTGACGGGCATCATCGGCTTCTCCCAACTGCTCTTGGCGCGGGACCTGGACAACCAGACCGAACGCGACATCGAGACGATACACGAGGAGGCGGAGCGCGCCGCCAAGATCGTCCAGAACCTGCTCTCGTTCGCCCGGCGCAAGCACGCCGACAAGGAGCTGACCAACCTGAACGACCTGCTGGAGCGCGTGCTGGAACTCCGCACGTACGACCTGCAGGTGAAGAGCATCGATCTCGACATGCGGCTGGACCCCAAGCTGCCGCAGACGATGGTCGATACAAACCAGATCCAGCAGGTGTTCCTGAACGTGATCATCAACGCGGAGCAATCGATGCTCACTGCCAGCGACCGCGGCACGCTGACGGTGCATACGGAACAGCGCAACGGCGTGATCCGCGTCAGTTTCCACGATGACGGTCCGGGCATCGAGAAGGAGACGCTGCGCCGCATCTTCGACCCGTTCTTCACGACGAAAGAAGTCGGGGAAGGCACCGGCCTTGGCCTGACGATCTGCTATGGCATCATCGACGACCACAGCGGCCGCATCTGGGCCGAGAGCCAGCCTGGCAAGGGCAGCACGTTCATCATCGAATTGCCAATCGTCGACGGCACGTCTCGTCCGGCGGCGCCGGAAATTGAAGATGAGACCGCCGTCGCCGCGCGGTCGATCCTCGTCGTCGACGACGAGGCGAACATCCAGCGCCTGCTCGGCAGCCTGCTGGAGAGCGACGGCCACCACGTTGATACCGCCCAGAACGGCCGCGAGGCGCTGGAGCGCATCGCCGAGCGCGAATACGACGTGGTCATCACGGACATCAAGATGCCGGACATGGACGGTCGCGACCTCTTCGCACAGTTACAGAAAGACAACCCAGCGCTGGCCGAGCGCACCGTGTTCATCACCGGCGATACCGTAAGCCCGGACACGCGCAGCTTCCTGGACGACGTCAAGAACCCCGTGCTGGCCAAGCCCTTCCGCATCCGCGAGGTGCGCGAGACCATCGGCGCGATCCTGGCGGAGACGTAACACACTGTGACGCAGGCCGCTGTTTGCGAGGGGCCGTGCCCCCGCGCAAACAGCAAGGCATCACGCTGTGCGTGATGCCCGGTATGATGTTAAACCATGGCCACCCGGTTTAACTACGCCCTACCCCTCACCCGGCACCTTGTCAGGTCTGCGGCTCGCCGCCTTCGTCCGGGCGGACTGGCGGCGACGCTGCCGCAACCGGACGGCGATAACCCCTTCGTCATCGTCACCGGCACCGGGCGATCGGGAACCAGCGCCGTCGCGCGCGTGCTCCACGAGTCGGGGCTGAGCCTGGGCGAGACGTTCGACCCGCCGTCCGAGCAGAACCGCACCGGATTTTACGAGGACACGGAGATGCGGGCCGTGAACTTCGCGATCGTCTCGGCGCTGGGCCTGTCGGATATCAGACGCGCCGCCCGCTGGCCGTGGCGCTCCGCGACGGTGGCCGTGGCCGAGCCGTACGCAGAACGAATGCAGGCGCTGGCGACTTCGGGGGTGCGGGGCTGGAAGGACCCGATGTTCTGCGTCACGTTAGAAGCCTGGCTGCCCCACCTGCCGCAGCGCCCGCAGGTGGTGGTCTGCCTGCGCAGCTCGGAGGCGTTCCTCCACTCCGTCACGCAGATCTACGGCCTCGTGGAGCGCGCGTACGTGGAACGGCTCTGGGAGCGGGAACTGCGGAGGCTGTTGGAGGTGATCGACGACTACGGCCTGGACGCCACCTGCATTGAGTACGACGAGTTGGTACTGTCGCCGGAGGCCGCCGTCGAGCGGCTTGGCGCGTTCGTCGGGCGGCCGCTGGACGCCTCGTACATCGATGCCGAGCTCCGGCACCACGCCTACGCCGTGCCGGAACGGCACGCCGCGATTTACGAGCGGGTGCGGCGCCTCGGCGGCGCAGCGGCGCGGCCCCCGTCCCGAGCGACCCGGCCATCCCAGACCGAGATAGACGAGTACCTTCTCCGAGTTCGCGAGCTGGACCAGCGCGTCGCCGCCGCGTTCTCGGCGTGGGCCGCGGCGACGGGTGCGCCGGGCCTAAGCGAACAAGACATAGCGGGGACCGAGGAACCGTCAGCCGCCTACGTCGCGGCGACGGGCGAGGTGCAGACGACGCTCGGCGCGCTGCCGGCGCCGGCGGGGTTCGCCGCCTACCACGAGGCCGTCCGCAGCGAGGTCAACAACCACCGCCTCGTCGCGCAGGTCACGCTCCAGGCGGCGCAGGGCGGCCGCCCGCCCATCGACGTCAGGCGCGCGTTCGAAGCGTGCCTCGCTCCGCCCGCCAGAGCCGCGGCGGAAGCATCGCGGAGCGCGGCCTATGAGCGGGCGTTGCGGGAGACCGGCTACGAAGAACCTCGGGCACGCGCGCCCGGAGTCTAGCGTGCCGCGGCCGCGTCCCAGCGCGCCAGCGCGGCGGTGGCGCGGGTGTAGCGGCCGGGGACGGCGTCCTGCCACTCGCCTGGGACGAGCAGCGATACGGGTGAACCGCGGTAGAACTTGAAGCGGTAGTAGAGGATGCCGGTCAGGTGAAACTGCACTTGGCTGGCCACGCCACGCACCTCGGTACGCAGCGCCTCCACCACCTCCGGCGGTACGTCGCCGGGCGGATAGGAGTCGCCCAACAGCACCAACGCCTCCACCTCGCCCAACTGGCCGGCGCGCAGCCACTCCTCCCGGGCGCGCTCCTGGTCGCCCTGCGCCGCGTAGTAGCGGCCCAGCGCCGTGCGCGCCATGCCGAAGTCCGGCTGCCGGGAGAGCACGTAGTCGAGCTGGTCGAACGCCAGATCCAGCGCACCGTCCCGTAGCAGCGTCTCTGCCAGCACCACGCGGTCGTTCGCCACGTCGCGCGCGGCGATGCGTTCCACGCAGCCCGCCAGCGCCTCCGCGCGGTCGATGGGGCCGGCCGGCACCGGCTGCGCCGAGAGCCAGAGCAGCGAACATTGGTTGAGCACGATCGCCGACTGACCAATGATGCTCGCGAAACTGGAGAGGCGGAACGCGCTCTGGCTCCAGAACTCCGAATCGGCGAGGCCGAGGTCGAGAAAGAGTGCCGTCGCATAGGCCCCGGCAGCTTCGTCGCCCCAGCCCGTCCTCTCCAGCGCCGTCGCCGCCGCGAGCACGACCGCCGGGTCGCCGTTGGCAAACTCCAGCGCCGATAGCGCCGCCTCCCGCGTGCCGGCAGCGTCCTCCGCGTCCGCCAGCAGGAGCGATAAGTTCGCGTAGCCGATAGCGCTGCGCGGCTCCAGCTCGACGCCGCGTTCCAACTGCGAGATGCCGTCCGCCAGCATCGACGTGTCGCCCGTCACAGCGTAAGCCTGGCCGTAGACGGCGCCGAGCTGGAGCCGGTAGATCGCAAACTCGGGGTCGAGATCGACCGCGCGCTGGGCCTGCTCCAAAGCCTCAGGCCACTGGCGATGGTTGGCCAGCACCAGACCGTCGTCGTAGTAGTAGTGTCCGAGGTCGATGCGGCCCCAGGCGATCAGGAGACCCGCAAGCGTCACCGGGATCACGACGCGGGCGGCGATCTGACTGGCGCGGCCGGCGCGCAACCAGCCCTCCGCGGCGAAGGGCGGGCCGGCGATCGCTCGCTGGTCCGGCGGTACGCGCTCGCGCACCGCCAGCACGGCGATCGCGACGACGGCCGCCAGCGCGACGAGCGGGCCCTTGAAGCCGTTGGGCGCTTCCATCAGGCTGAAGACGCTGAAGGCCACCAGCGACCCGGCGCAGGCTGCCATGGTCAGACGGGCGTCGGCGCGCGTGTCCCGCAGCCCCCGCACGATCAGCCAGCCCAGCGCACCGATCAGGAGCGCCATCACCAGCGCGCCGGGCACCCCCATATCGACGGCGGTCTGGAGAAAACCATTGTGCGTGTGAAAGGCGTGGTTGGGGAACTTCCCGCTGTACTCCGGGTAGAGCAGCGCGAACACACTGGGACCCGTGCCCAGCAGAGGGTTATCGGTCAGCATCTCCGCGCCGGCGCCCATCACGTCGAGCCGCGGCGAGCCGGACTCGCGGAAGAGCCAGAGCGGACGAGCTTGCACAGACTGCATCACGAACGCGCCAGCAACTAGCAGCAGCGCCGCGCCGAAGCCGGCCGCGCCCAGGACTAGCCGTCTTTGCGGCGTCGTCGGGCGAAGCGTTGCGACGAGCCTGCGGCCGGCAGGCAGAACGTACAGCAGCACGGCGACCGTCGTCGCGGAGCCGGCGGCCGCGCCCAGCCAGCCGGAACGCGCCAGCGTGAAAAACATCGCGGCCGCCACGACGAGCGCCGCCAGCCCGAAGAGGACCCGGACGGGCCAGATCATCGTGCGCAGCGTGCCGACCAGGAAGAACGGCAGCGCCATCGCTAGAATCCCACCGAGCAGGTTGGGGTGGTCGCCCACGTCGTGGACCTTAGGCACCGTCGGCGGTACCAGGTCGCCGAAGGCACGGCCGCCGCGCACGGACTCGCTCAGTCGCAGCCAATCGACGTAGTCGCCGCCGACGACCCAAAGCGCGTAGACCGACGCCGCCAGCGCGGCCAGCAACAGCATCCACTCCACCTGCCAGCGCCGAAAGATGCGGTGGTCGGAGAGCACGTAGAACACGCCTACCGCCATCAGCACCGTTAGCGTCGCTTCCAGGCTGACGCGCCACTGGAACGACGTGGCCGTCGTCAAGACGTAGACCGCCAGAACAGCTACGACCGGCACGTCCAGCACTGTTCCGCCCGGCAGTCGCCGCCCGGCGACGAGCGAAGCCAGGTAGGGGACGAAGACAAGACCCGTGACGGCGTGCAGCAGAATCGTCGCACGGAAGGCCTCTATCTCCAGGAACGGGAGGCGGGTGATCAAGTAGAAGCCGAGCCACGACGCGCCCAGCGCGACCATCGCGATGCGGGCCGCCCAGCCCACATCGTCAGCCGACACCCCGAGCCTGGAGGTCAACAGTGGACGCCCGCTGCGGACGGGCTTCATCCAGGGGCCCGGTGGTTCTGCCATGCGGCTCCGCGCGCTTTCGTTTCGTCTGTCTGGCCGGTCGCCCGGCCGGTCTGATGTATCCGAGGTCTACGGTAGCTGCGCCGCGCGGCGTCCGTCAATTCCAGATCGGGCGTTACTAGATCGCGCCACACCTAATTCTCGATGCGCCACAGCCATGGCTGTGGCAGCCCGCGGGAAATCAAAGTTCGCCACACCTATACGGCGCGGCCGGCTAAGCACATGACTGTCCCCTCGCCCTGCCTCCACCGTTGCCGCTATCATAGATATGCCACCCATGGACAAACTAAAGGCCGTCATCTACGACGCGGGCCACACACTGCTCGAGCCGCGGCTGAAGGCGCCCGACATCTGGGATTTCCTGGGCACCCGCCTCGGCATCGCCTTCGACCGCACGCGCGCCATGCCCAACGTCGGCGTCTACTTCTATCGCAACGTGATGGGCAGCTACGACTCGGACGCCCGCGCCCGCGGCTTCTGGAACTCGTACTACATCAAGGCGATGACCGAGGCCGGTGTCGACGAGGCGGGAGAGCGGCTGAAAGACGCCGTGAACGCCCTCTACGACTGGTACCAGCAGCCCGCGCAGTGGCGGATGTTCCCGGAAGTGCCGGAGATGCTGCGCGCCGTGCGGGAGCGCGGCCTGCGCCAGGGTATTATCTCTGACTGGGGCACCGACCTTATCCCCCTGCTCCACGCTCACGACATCAGCGATCATTTGGAATTTGTTGTGGCTTCGGCGACCGTGGGAACGGCGAAGCCGCATCCCGACATCTTCCACAATGCCCTGGCGCGCGCAGGCCTCCAGCCGGATGAGGCGATCTACATCGGCGACTCCTACATCTCCGACGTACTTGGCGCGCGCGCCGTCGGCATCCGCGCCGTGCTGATCGACCGCGAGCGGCGCGCGCCTGAGGTCGATTGCCCCGTCGTAACGTCGCTGCTCGACGTGCTGCAACTGCTCGAGCCGTAGCGTGCGGCTCTACCTGGTCCGTCACGCCGCAGTCGCCGTGGACCCGGCGCGCCCTGGCCCCGAATGGCACCTCTCCGCCGACGGCCGGGCCGCCGCCGACGCATTGGCGACGCAACACCCCTGGGCGGACGTCGGCGTGGCTTACTCTAGCAACGAACCGAAAGCCATCGCGACGGCCCAGCGAATCGTCGCGCCGCACGGCCTGCCGCTGCGCATCGACCGCGAGCTGCGGGAGGTGGAGGGCCGGCGCTGGGTAGAAGGCGGCGCGGCCCGGTACGAAGAGTTCGTGCGCGGCTACCTGGCCGGCGACGAACCGGACGGCTGGGAGGAACTCGGCACCGTCCGCGAGCGCGTCACGGCTGCTGTCGACGCTGCGCTGGCACGCCACGCCGGCGACGATGTCGCCGTCGTCTCGCACGGACTGGCGCTTACGGCGTACGTCAGCGGCTTGCTCGGCCTAAACGCTGCCGCCGCGTTCGAGATGTGGTCCGCAATCCGTTTCCCCGACGTTGCGATCGTGGACCCGGCCACGCAGACGCTGGAGCGACCGTTCGGGGGTTAGCGTTCAGCTACTGCTCCATCAACTCTTCGACGATCTCGATGCGGAACGCGAAGCCCATGCGGCCTCCAGGCCACTCAGCGTTGATCCGCAGCACCCACTCACCGGGCGCTAATGCACCCAGATCCAGCTCCTGTTCCGCCGCTGCCTGCATATCGAGCGCAACCGTAGGGTTCGCGGAGAGATCGTCGATGGAAATATGAATTCCGGTGGCGGTCTGCGTTATCTTGTCGACCGGCAGCGGCCTAGCGATCCCGACTGCGGATATCGGGGGTTCCGTAAACGCCAGCACTGGTCGAGCACCAGCCGGGAGCATCAATACAGATGTTGGCAACGGAATGGTCTCGAAGGGATGAGCGATGACAACACAGCCGACTGCGTTCCAATTAGTCGAGATGCGCCGGCCGTCATCCTGCTGGCCGTCATATCGTAGCGATAAAGCGGGCCAGTTTTGAGCGCATAGTTCAATGCCTGATGGCTTCCCGCTCGTCGGCGTCGCCTCCGGAGTCAGCGCCGGCGTAGTCGATGCGGGCGTATCGCCGCCGTCTCCGCACGCCAACAGCGCGAGTGCGAAAACGATGCCGAGTACCGGGCCAAGTACCGGAATAATTGCATGTCGCCACATGATTTCGTCTCCTACTAATGCGGTTGCCTAACCCAACTCCAGAAGCCTTTAGCCGAGACTAAGCGGCTTGTGGAAACAGGTGCGTTCGCCAGTGTGGCAGGCGGGGCCAACGGGGTGCACGCGCACGACAAGCGCATCGACGTCGCAGTCGGCGGCCAGGCTCTCGACGTGGAGGACGTTGCCGGACGTGTCGCCCTTGCGCATCAGCTTCCCTTCCGCACGACTGAAGCGCCAGACCTGCTTCGTTTCCTGTGTCTTCTCGACGGCCTGCTGGTCCATGTAGAAGAGCGTCAGCACTTCGCCGCTATCGGCGTCCTGGATGATGGCGGGGATCAGGCCGCCGCCCTTCGAGAAGTCGAGGTCTACAGTTCCGTTGTCTGCCATGCCAACTACCCTTCCTTGCTACGCGTGCCGCCGGGACGCGATACGATACGCCATGTAGATGTGCCTGTGGCGACGAGTGTCCCATCTTCCGTGCTGAGCGTCCCCTCGGTGAAGGAGATCGAACGCCCGGCATGTACCACCCGCCCCTTGCCGATAAGCTTGCCCGCTTTCGCCGGCTGGATATAGCTGACCTTGATTTCGAGCGTCAGCGGGGTCTTGGTCTCTTCGACCATCGACCTCGCCGCCTCGCCCATCGCAAAGTCGAGCATCACTGCCAGAAAGCCGCCCTGAACGACGCCTCCAGGGTTGTAGAACTCCTCCCGCGCCTGGAACTCGACACGGCTGTGGCCGGGCTCTGCCTCGAACTGCTGCATCCCGAGCAACCTGCCCGCCGGAGCGTCCGCCGCCGGGGAGGCCACCGTGTTTCCAGTTTCACTCATGTCACTCGCCCGTCATAGTCCATCCGCATGGGGAGGCCGACCGCGGCCAGCTCCTGTTTCGTCGCGCGGATGCTGTAGGTGCCGAAGTGGAAGATGCTGGCCGCCAGCGCGGCGTCAGCCTTGCCCTCCGTGAGAGCGGCGACCATGTGGGCGGGCTCGCCGCAGCCGCCCGACGCGATCACGGGCACCGCCACCGCCTCCGAGACGGCGCGCGTGAGCGGCAGGTCGTAGCCGGTCAAGTGGCCGTCGGTGTCCATCGACGTCAGCAGCAACTCGCCCGCGCCGAGTTCAACGATGCGCTGCGCCCACTCGACGGCGTCGAGACCCGTGGGCCGGCGACCGCCGTGCGTGTAGACCTCCCAGCCATCGTTGCCCTTTGCCTTGGCATCAATAGCGACGACGATGTTCTGGCTGCCGAAGCGCTGCGCGCAGGCGGAAACGACTTCTGGCTCAGCGACCGCCGTGCTATTCAGCGAGACCTTGTCCGCGCCCAACTCCAGCAGCAGCCGGACGTCCTCCGGGCTGCGCACGCCGCCGCCGACGGTGAACGGAATGAAGACCTGGTCCGCCACGTGCGCGACCATGTCGTAGACCGTCTTGCGATCGTCGGACGATGCCGTGATGTCGAGGAAGACCAGCTCGTCGGCGCCCTGCTCTTCGTAGATGCTGGCAAGCTCCACGGGGTCGCCGGCGTCGCGCAACTCGACGAACGAGATACCCTTCACCACGCGGCCGCCCTCGACGTCGAAGCAGGGGATCACACGTTTCGTCAGCATCGTATCAGCATCCTAGCGCAGCGCGGCCAACGCGTCGGGCAGCGACAGGCGGCCGTCGTAGAGCGCCATTCCGACGATGGCTGCCTCGGCGCCGAGCTCCGCCAGCCGCACCAGGTGCGCCGCCTCCGCAACGCCGCCCGCGGCGATCACGGGGGCGTCCGTGGCGGCCACCATCTCCGCGATCGCGTCGTAGTTCGGCGACGTGAGCGCGCCGTCGCGAGCGATGTCGGTATAGACGAAGCGCCGCACGCCGAGTTCGGAGAGCTCCTGCAGGAGATCGGTGGCGCGCTGACTCGTGCTCTGCCGCCAGCCCTCGATGGCAACGAGGCCGTCGCGGGCGTCGATCGACACGACGATGCGCTCGCCGTGGCGGCGACAGGCCTCGGCGGCGAGCTCCGGATCGCGCGCGGCGGCGGTGCCGAGCACGACGCGGTCGGCGCCGGAGGCGAGCCAGGCATCGATTGCCTCCAGGTCACGTACGCCGCCTGCCACCTGTACCGGGAGATCGGCGGCGGCCCCGCCTACTGCCTCAATAATGTCGCGGACAATGGAATCGTTCACCGGCCGCCCTTCGCGCGCGCCGTCGAGGTCGACGACGTGCAGCCGCGTGGCGCCGAGCTTCGCCCAGCGTGTGGCCATCGCGACCGGTTCGTCGGAGAAGACGGTCTCGCGGCCGTAGTCGCCCTGCGTCAGGCGGACGCAGCGGCCGCCGCGCAGGTCAACTACGGGGATTACTTCCACGTAGCGCCGGCTTTGTTGAATTCTGGCGTCATCACTCCCGCCGCCGGCGGCGCATCTCGCGCTGCACCAGCCGCTCTTCCACGTCCCGGCCCCAGAGATGGGGCGCGATGAAGTTGGAGATAAACTCCCAAGCCAGGAAGGCGCCCCAGATGCCGGCCACCCAGATCGACCAGGAGATGTCATCGCCGCTGCCGCCCGTGCGCCAGTCCAGCGCGACGAAGATGGCGTTCAGCACCAGGTACGTGAAGAGATGCCTGACGAATCGCAGCCGCCGCCGCACCCGCTTGCGCACACGCCGGTACTCGCCCTGTTCGTCCATCTCCATGTCGATCACCTCGCCATCATCACCGCTACCGCCGATGTGGACGCCGCGATTGCCCGCGTAGAAACGCAAGAAGGGCAGATCGATCTCGACGCCATCGTCGTCATCGCGACTCATTCAGCTCGTCTCCGTATCCTTCACCGCGCGGCCCTAGCCGCAGCACTCTGTCAGGAAGTTCTTGTAGAACTGCAGGCCCAACTTGCCGCTCTTCTCCGGGTGGAATTGCGTAGCGACGAGACCGTCTCGCGCGATCACCGACGCGAACGTTTCGCCGTACGTCGTTTTGCCAATCACGAGCGATTCGTCTTCCGGGTCCGGGTAGTAGCCGTGGACGAAGTAGAAGTGACTGCCGTCAGGGATGTCGCGGAAGACGGGGTGCTCACGCACGTGCGCTACCTCGTTCCAGCCCATGTGGGGCACCTTCTGCCCGCCTGTGCGCTCGACGCGGCGCACGGAGCCCGGCACGATGTCGAGGCATGGGTGCGCGCCGCCCTCCTCGCTCGTCGTCAGCAGCGCCTGCATCCCCATGCAGACGCCTAGGAACGGCCGCTGGGCCAGGATGTACTCACGCAGCGGCTCGACGAAACCGCCGGACTCCAGGTGCCTCATCGTGTCGGCCGCCGCGCCGACGCCCGGCATCACCACTGCGTCGGCGTCGTTCAGCGCGCGCACGTCCGACGCCACGTCCGGCGTATAACCGGCGTGCTCGACGGCGCGGGCGACGCTGCGCAGATTCCCGGCTCCGTAGTCCAGAACGATGACGCGCTTTTTACTCACGGCAGCTTCAGTTTAGCACGAGGATCGTGGCGAACGCGGATGCGTTCCGCGCGACGCCCGCCGCATCCTCTTACGTATAATATACGCCTATGAAACAGATGGACCGCCGGCTGCTGATCCTGATGCGCCTGCGCCAGGAAACGGCCGTGCGCGCCGCCGACCTGGCCGAGGTCTGCGAGTGCTCCGTGCGCACGATCTATCGCGACATCGACGCGCTCTGCCAGTCTGGCGTTCCGGTCGCGGCGATGCCGGGCGAGGGCTACCGGCTCGTCGAAGGCTACCACCTGCCGCCGATCGCGTTTACGGCGGAGGAGGCCGTGCAGCTCCTGCTGGGCAGCGACGTGGCGCTCGGCCTCGGCACCGCCTCGCAGCGCGACGCGACGGTCGCCGCCGCCGCGAAGGTCGAGGCGGCGCTGGACGCGGAGACGCGCCGGGAGGTCGACGTGCTGCGACAGCGCATCCGCATCGGCGGCTGGCGGCGGCAACCGCCTTCCGAATGGCTGCCGCTGCTCCAGCAGGGCGTGCTCCACGAACGTCTGCTGCGACTGCGCTACCACGCCTTCAGCTCGGAGGAGCTATCGGAGCGCGTGGTGGAGCCGCACCACCTCCTCTACTATGAGAACGACTGGCACCTCATCGCCTTCTGCCGTCTGCGCGAGGGCATGCGCGACTTTCGCGCCGGCCGCATCCGCAGCGCCGAGCTGCTGGACGAACGCTTCGAGCGCCGGGCCGACGCCGACCGGCTCGAACGCGAAGCCGGGCCAGGCCAGACCGTCCGCGTCTGGATCGAGGCCGCGTCCGTGCCGTGGGCGAAGGAATCGCCGGCCTTCGGGCTGCGGACAATCGAGGACACGGAGGGCGGCGCCGTCTTCGTCTACGACTGCCGCGACCTTCGCCACCTGCTGCCGTGGGTGCTGGGCTGGGGCGCCTCTGCCCGCGTGCTCTCGCCGCCGGATGTGGTCGAGCGTATGCGGAGCGAGACGGCGGCGCTGGCCATGTCCTACGATCAATCCTAGCCTTCCCAACCACCGGTCTTCTCCTGCGCCGGCGGCACTCCTGACACGCTCGTGTCAACAACACCTGGTATGATGGGCTTCCAACTGTCTCGATCCTTGTAGAGAAAGGACATCCAGAACCGTGCAAGTACAGTCGTTCATCTTCAACATCACCAGCGAGAACCCGGAGCGCCTCGCAGAATTCTACCGGGACATCGTCGGCCTCGCGCCGAACCCGGACATGGGGCCGTTCGCCTTCATGGCCGGCAACACACCGTTCCTCATCGACGGCCATTCCGAGGTGAAAGGCGGCACTAAGGAACCGCAGCGCGCCCTGTTCAACTTCTTCGTCGATGACCTGGCGGCGGAGCAGAAGCGGATGGAGGGCCAGGGCGTCAACTTCATCCGCACGGCAGGCAAAGAGGATTGGGGCGGCGTGATCTCGACGTTCGTCGATCCCGACGGCAACTACGGCCAGATCATCGAGTTCCATCCCGCGTAGACGTGGCCACCTGGAGCGAGTTCGCCGCAACCGCGCCGGAGATGGCCGCACGCGGCGGCCGGATGCTGGCGATACCGCTCGCCTACCTCGCCACGGTGCGCTGTTCGGGCGCGCCGCGCCTGCACCCGCTCTCGCCGATCCTGACCGCCGGCCGCCTCTTCATCGCGATCCAGTCGACGTCGCCGCGCCGCTTCGATCTGGCCCGCGACGGACGTTACTCACTGCACACGCTGCCGCCGGAGTTAGGCCCCGACTACGACGAGTTCGAATTCAATCTGACCGGCACGGCAACGCGTGTGACCGACTCCGCGACGCTCGACTTGATCGACGAAACGGAAGCGGCCCGTGCTCGGCCCGCCATCCCACGCCACGACTGGGTGTTCGAGCTCGACATCGAACAGGCGCTGACGTCAGTGTGGAACCACACCATGATCGACGTTGGCGGGCGCTGGTTGCCGTCGCTCGCCGGAGAGCAGCCGCGGGCGACGCGTACCGTCTGGCGGGACTCGTAGCGCCGTGGCCACCTGGGACGAGTTCGCCACAGCGGCGCCGGAGATCGCGGAGGCAGGCCTCCAGCTCCTCGAACGATTCGGCCTCGCTTACCTCGCCACCGTTCGCCGCGACGGCGCGCCGCGCGTGCACCCCGTATGCCCGTTCATCGCACAGGGGCGGCTCTTCGTCGCGACGAACCCCGCATCGCCAAAGCTGCGCGAGCTACGCGCCGGCGGCCTCTACATGCTCCACGCCCTGCCCGGCGACGACGAGTACGAGTTCTCCGTCCGCGGCCGCGCCACGGAGATAACGGACGCTGCGACCCGCGCACTCGCGATCGACGGCGCGGCGTTGTTCGGCGACGGCACGCTGCGAATCACCGACGACGAAGCGCTGTTCGAGTACGGCATCGACGAGGCGCACTCCGCCTACTGGGAGAACGTCGGCCAGCCGAACACGCGGCCCGTCCGTAGCCGCTGGCGCGAGGCGTAGACGCCTCAAGCGCAGCGCTGAACGGACACCGCTGGCTGTTATACTTCCCCCGCCAGCGCATCCGGAAGCTGCCGCCGCGGAGGCCCCATGACAACCGACGCCGACCAGGACCTGCAGTCCGCGAAGCTGCGCGTGGAGGAGCTGCGCGCGCAGATCTCTTACCACGACTACCGCTACCACGTCCTCGACGACCCGGAGGTCGGCGACGACGAGTACGACGAGCTGATGCAGGAGCTGCGCGCGCTGGAGGAGACCTACTCCCAGCTAATCGTGCCCGACTCGCCGACGCAGCGCGTGGGCGCGGAGCCGGTCGCGGCGTTCGGCATCGTCGAGCACACGGTCCCGCTGCTCAGCCTGGGCAACGCATTCAACGAAGAGGAGCTACGCGCCTGGCACAAGCGAGCCGCCGGCCTGGCCGAAACCGAATCGTTCGCGATGGTCTGCGAGCCGAAGATAGACGGCCTCGCCGTCGCGCTGGAGTACCGCGAGGGCAGCTTCGCCGTCGGCTCGACGCGCGGCGACGGTCGCCGCGGCGAGAACATCACGCAGAACCTGCGCACGATCACGAGCATCCCCCAACGCGTGTCCGGCGCGGGCCTGCCGGGGCGCTTTGAGGTGCGGGGCGAGGTCTTCATGACCAAAGCGGGCTTCGAGCGAATGAACGAGCAACGCGCCGACAACAGCGAACCGCTCTTCGCCAACCCGCGCAACTCCGCCGCCGGAGCCGTGCGCCAGCTCGACCCGCGCGTCACGGCGGAGCGGCCGCTGGACTGCTTCATCTACGCGCTCGGCTGGTCGCAGGACGGCAGCGCGCCGGCCAGCCACCACCAAACGATGAAGTGGCTGGGCGAGCTCGGATTCCAGGTCAACCCGGACGCGAAGCGCTACGGCGACATCGGCAAGGTCTGGGAGCACTGCCAGAGTTGGATCGAGCGGCGCGACGCCCTCGACTACGAGATCGACGGCGTAGTCGTCAAGGTCGACGACCTATCGCTGCACGAACGGCTGGGCGCCGCCGGCCGCGAGCCGCGCTGGGCAATCGCGTTCAAGTTCCCTCCCACCCAGCGCACGACGAAGCTGCTGGACATTCGCGTCAACGTCGGCCGTACCGGCAGCATCAACCCCTACGCCGTGCTGGAGCCGGTCAATATCGCCGGTGTGACCGTCACCAACGCGACGCTCCACAACGAGGACGACATCAAGCGCAAGGGCGTCCGCATCGGCGACACCGTGATCGTTCAGCGCGCGGGCGACGTGATCCCGCAGGTTGTCGGGCCCGTCATCAGCAAGCGCACGGGCAAGGAGAAGGCGTTTCGGCCCAAGCGCGTCTGCCCCTCCTGTAAGACAAAGCTGGTGCGCGAGGAGGGCGAGGCGATGCGCTACTGCCCGAACGGCGCCTGCCCGGCCCAGGCGCTCGGCCTGCTGACGCACTTCGTCTCGCGAGGGGCGATGGACATCGACGGCGTTGGCGAGCAGCTCGCCGCGTCGATGCTATCGGCCGAGCTGGTGAAGGACGTGGCCGATCTCTACTTCCTCACTGAGGAGCAGTTGCTGACGCTCGAGCGCCTGGCGGAGAAGAGCGCGCGGAACGTGCTCTCGGCCATCGCCGAAAGCCGCAGCCGCCCGCTCGACCGGCTGCTCTTCGGCCTCGGCATCCGCCACGTCGGCTCGGAGACGGCCGCGCTGCTCGCCGAGCGCTTCGGCGACATCGACGCGATCGCGGCGGCCGACGCCGAGACGCTGGCGGACGTGCCTGGCATCGGGCCGATCGTCGCGGAGAGCGTCCACGAGTACTTCGCGCGGAAGCAGACGAAGCAGTTGATCGAGAAGCTGCGCAAGGGCGGCGTGCGGCTGGAGGCCGAACGCACCGCACCCGTCGACGGGCCGCTCACGGGCCAGACGTTCGTCATCAGCGGAACACTGGCGGCCTTCAGCCGACCGGAGGCCGAGGCGCGGATCAAGTCGCTGGGCGGCTCCACGTCGTCCAGCGTCACGAAGTCGACCGACTTCCTGATCGCCGGAGAGAGCCCTGGATCGAAGCTCGCCAAGGCCGAGAAGTACGGCATCGCGATCCTTTCGGACGACGAGTTCATGGCGCTGCTGGCCAAGCACGGGGCGGGCTAGCGCCCTCTCCCCAGGTCGTCACACAAAGTCCGGTAGCAGACAGATCGCCCCTCTCCCGCTAGCGGGAGAGGGGCCGGGGGAGAGGGCTCTACACCCCCACCCTTCGACAAGCCCGCCTGGGGCAGGCCGCTCAGGGTGATGTATAATCGTGCACTGGCAATGCAACGGCGGTGCTCAATGAGTCGACCTGCAATCCTCACGTTTATCCTTGTACTGCTGGCGTTCCTAGGCGCGGCGTGTTCTGGCGACGGCGGGTCGACCGAGCTAGAGCCGACGATAGCCACCGAGACGCCAGAGAGCACAGCCGAGCCGACTGCTACCGCAGAGCCGCAGCCGACGCCTTCGCCGCCGCAGGGCACTCCGCCGGCAATCGATACGTCAGCGTGGCTGACGTACACCAGCCCGCTCGGAATAGAGGTCAGGTACCCGCCTGGCTGGACGATCGTCGGTCCAGATGTCACTTCGCAGCCGCCAAGCGCTCTGGATTCCCGAACGTACATGAATAACGGCGTGTTCGATGACACCAGGGAAGCGGGAGGCACGCCCGGCGTGGTGCGAGTGATGATTCGACAGTACCCGCGGGAATTCGACGCCGCCTTTTTCCGCGAAACCTGCGAAATCCCTCCGGAGCTAATTCCGCCCGAGTTCTATGACGGTCCGGCAGACCGCTCGATAGACCTTACGGTCGCTGGCAGGCAAGCGGTGCTGTGCGAACGCCATGGCATCTCGCCAGCGGGCCTTGAAGAATTCGGTCTCATACTCAAGATGAGCGTTACGAATGACACCGTAGTAGAAATAGTGTCGAGGACCATAGGGCCAACGGGGAACGAAAAGGCCGTAGTTCGCGCGATCATCGATTCTGTCTCTCTGACCGCACTGCCATGAGATCCCTGTCTAATACCCGCCGCTTCGGTTAGGGATGTAGCGGTTCCCTAAGCTCAAAACAGCGCAACTCTGCGCCAGCCCTTCAC
This sequence comes from Chloroflexota bacterium, assembly GCA_029262675.1. Lineage (GTDB taxonomy): Bacteria > Chloroflexota > Dehalococcoidia > DSTF01 > RBG-16-68-14 > JADFKB01. The sequence goes on from JAJCYW010000001.1 coordinate 70,688, forward strand.
AGGACGGCCATCGCTCCGCTATAATCCCACGGCACACGAATCCGGTGGTGGAACCTCTCTGAATCGTAGGGACACGACGTGTTCAACCCGCTGAATGCCCTCTTGGGCATCTTCTCCCACGATGTCGGTATCGACCTCGGTACCGCCAATACGCTCGTCATGGTGCGCGGTCGCGGCATCGTTATCGACGAGCCGTCCGTCGTCGCCATCGACAAGATCTCGAAGAAGATCCTGGCTATCGGGTCGGAGGCCAAGCGCATGGTCGGCCGGACGCCCGCGAACATCGTCGCGGTGCGGCCGCTGAAGGACGGCGTGATCTCCGACTTCGAAGTGACAGAGCGCATGCTGCACTACTTCATCCGCTCCGTGCACGACCGCTTCGGCATGGGGATCCCACGGCCGCGGGTGGTGCTCGGCATCCCCAGCGGCGTGACGGAAGTCGAGAAGCGCGCGGTGCATGATGCCGCGCTCAACGCCGGCGCCCGCGCCGCGTTCCTCGTCGAAGAGCCGATGGCCGCGGCGATAGGCAGCGGCCTGCCGGTGATGGAACCGCACGGCTGCATGATCGTCGACATCGGCGGCGGCACGACGGAGGTCGCCGTGATCGCGCTGGGCGGCATCGTTGTCAGCACCTCGATCCGCGTCGCCGGCGACGAGATGGACCAGGAGATCATCGCCTACGCCCGCCAGGTGCATAACATGCTGATCGGGGAACGGATGGCGGAGGAGATCAAGATCGAGGCCGGTTCCGCCTTCCCGCTGGAAGACGACGAGGACTCTATTGAACTGCGCGGCCGCGACTTGGCGACCGGCCTGCCGAAGTCCGTCGACGTCAGCACCGTCGAGCTGCGCGACGCGCTCTCCGGTTCTATCGGCGCGATCGTGGAGGCCGTGCGCTCGACGATCGAGATCACGCCGCCGGAGCTGGTCGCCGACCTGATGTATCGCGGCATCGCGCTGGCGGGCGGCGGCGCGCTGCTGCGCGGGCTGGACCGGCGGCTGGCGCAGGAGACCAAGTTCCCGGTGTACGTCGCCGAAGAGCCGCTCTCCTGCGTCGTCAAAGGCACTGGGGAAATGCTGGAAGAGGCGGAGATGCTGATGAAGGTCCAAGCCAGCCTGGCCAGCCGCAAGCCGCCACGCTAACCACCGCCAACGCCTAGCCCGCGCGCCGCGGTTCGCATACGCCAGACCGCCTGCCGCCATGGGAGAGGACCGAGCACGATGCACGTCCGCACCCGTACCTGGTTCGCCTTCGTCGTCGTGGCCGCGCTGCTCCTTCTCCTCGGCAGCCGCTTCGGCGTCTTCGAACCGCTGGAGAGCGCTGCGGGGGCCGTCGCCTCGCCGGTCGAGTCGGCGCTGGGCGCGGCGACGCGGCCGGTGGCCGACTTCGTCAACAACCTCACCGACGTCAACCGTCTGACAGATGAAAACCGCGACCTCCAAGAGGAGAACGAACGCGTGATCGCAGAACTTAGCAGGCTGCAGGACGTCGACCGCGAGCTGCAGCAGCTAGAGGAGTTGGTAGCCGTCCGCGGCAACCGAGAGGCCGATCAGTTCCTGCGGGCGAACGTCTTCGCGCGGGAGCCGAACAATCAGCAGGACCTCGTCGCCATCGACCGCGGCAAGGCGGACGGCGTCCGGGACGACATGCTGGTGCTAACGCGGCAGGGCAGCCTCGTGGGCTCCGTGTCGCGAGCGCTGGAGCATACGGCCTGGGTGCGGCTGATCACGGACCCCGCCAGTGCCGTCAGCGCGCTGATCCAGGAGTCGCGCGTCCAGGGCGTCGTCGTCGGCGCGGCGGACGGCACGCTGACGATGGAGTTTGTCGAGGAGACGGCGGACGTCAAGGAGGGCGACCTGGTCACCACCTCCGGCGTCGGCGGGCGGCACCCGCCCGGCGAGCTGATCGGCCAGGTGGTGGAGGCGGAGCGCGCTGCGCAGGAGCTCTTCCAGCGAGTGCGCGTGCAGCCGTTGGCCGACCTGGCGACGCTTGAGTCGGTGCTGGTGTTGACCAGCTTCCTCCCGCTCGATCCGGGGTCACCGTGAACATCGCCGCCGGCATCCTCGCCGTCATCGTCGCCGCGCTGCTGCAACTAGCAGTGATGCCGGCGTTCTCCATCTTCGGCGTGCATCCCAACCTAATCATCGTGCTGCTGATAGCCTGGATGGCGACGCGCGGGCCTCAGGAGGCGCTGGTGATGATCCCGGTGGCCGGATTCGCGGTCGGGTTACTCGATAGCCAGCCGCTGGGATTGGCGATGCTGGCGCTCGCGCCGCTGACGCTGATGACGAACGTGCGCGAGCTGCGGCTGGTGGAGTCCGACCTGCTGCCCGCGGTCGTGCTGACCGTCGTCGCTACGCTGGTCTACGAGACGGTCATTCTGTTATCGTTGGCGGTGAGGGGCGAACGGCCCGAATGGGTCGAGAGCATACTGGATGTCCTGGTGCCGGCCGCAATCGTAAACGCACTGGTTTTGTTACCCGTCTTCGGGCTGATCCGGCTCGGCAGCTTGGATCTGCGCCGGCAGCGGGCGTTCTAGCGCACCCCCTCCGCACGGACGCTATTCACCAGGCATAGGGACATGCATCTCCTCCCTTCTAGCAACCGCCGCCGCTGGCGCTCTCGCGTTCAGGAACCGCGGCCGCAGGAAGTCGCCCGCCAGCGTTTCATCCTCCTGAAACTGCTGATCGTGGGCCTCTTCGCCGTCCTCGTGATCCAGCTCGGCCGCATGCAGATCGTCGATCACGATGAGTACGACGCCCGCGCCGAGACGAACCGGCTGCGCACGGTCCCCGTCTTGCCGGCGCGCGGCCTGATCTACGACCGCTACGGAACGCAGCTTGTGGAGAACTCGCCCATCTACTCCGCTGCCGCCGTGCCGGCCGACGTGCCAGACGACCGCTTCCTGGAGGTCGTCGCCGGGCTGGCGGAGATCACGGGCGAGCCGCCGCTTGATATCGCCCTCGCCATCGGCGTGGCGCAGGAGAGCGACGACCCGTTCACCCCTGTTGTGCTAAAGCAGAACATCGATGAGGCGACGGCGTTCCTGCTGCGCGAACGTCAGCCGCAACTACCCGGCGCGCACGTGCTCGTCGAATCGGTCCGCTCGTACCCGCAAGCCGAGCTGCTGGCGCACCTGCTCGGTTACGTTGGCCGCATCGACGCGGAGGAGTTCGCGCAGCTCCGCGACGATGGCTACCAGCTAAACGACCGGCTGGGCAAGGCCGGCGTGGAGCTGATCTACGAAGCGGCGCTGCGCGGATCGCCGGGCTATCGCCAGGTGGAGATCGACGCCGCCGGGGAGGAGATCAACACCATCGCCGAGCGCGAGCCGCGGCCGGCCGCCAGCTTGGCGCTATCGCTCGACCTCGATCTGCAGCGGCGCGTTGAGGAGATCCTGCGCGCCGCGATGACTGATTCCCGCAACGGCGTCGCGATCGTGATGGACGTCAACGACGGCGGCATCCGCGCAATGGTCTCGCTGCCGTCCTATAACAACAACTATCTGACGGACCCCGTCGACGAGGACGCGCTGCCCGCGCTGTACGACGACCCGGCGAAGCCCCTCGTCAACCACGCCATCGCGGAAGTTCACCCGCCCGGCAGCACGTTTAAGCAAGTAACCGGCTCGGCCGCGCTCCAGGAGGGCGTCGCCACCGCCGACACGCTCATCACCAGCACCGGCTCGATCGCCGTGGAGGACAAGTACAATCCGAACCGCACCTGGATCATGCGGGACTGGGCCGCGCTGGGCACGCTGGACTTCTACCACGGCCTGGCGATGTCGTCGGACGTCTACTTCTACTACCTGTCCGGCGGATACTACCAGGGCGGCGACGAGGTCTTCCACGGCCTTGGCCTGGACCGGCTGGCCGCCTACACCCGCGAGTACGGCTTCGGCGCGCCGACGGGCATCGACCTGCCGGGCGAAGCGGCCGGGTTGGTGCCGAGCGAGGAGTGGAAGATCGATACATTCGGGGAGACGGCGGTCTGGACGCTGGGTGATACGTACAACTTCGGCATCGGCCAGGGCTTCCTCACCGTAACGCCGATCCAGCTCGTGCGCGTGATCGCGGCTATCGCCAACGGCGGCGACGTGCTCGTCCCGCACGTCGTCGATAGCATCGTCAACGCGGACGGTCAGGTGATCCAGTCAATCGACCGCCAAGTCGCCAACAAGCTCAGCATCTCCGACGGCAACCTAGCCATCATGCGGGAGGCGCTGCGCCAGGCCGCCGACTACGGCCCGGCAAACACCGGCGCCAGCAACCTTGTCACCATCGCGGCGAAGACGGGCACCGCGGAGTTCGGCCAGCCGCTGGCGGACGGTACCTACCCCAACAGCCACGCCTGGTACACGGCCTACGCGCCATACGACGACCCGGAGATCGCCGTCGTCGTCTTCCTGGAGCAGGGCGTCGGTTCCACGCACGCGGGGCCGGTGGCCAGGCAGATCTTTGACTACTACTTCGACCGCCAGCGCGTGGTGGAACGGGCGGCGCTGCCGTGAACGCACGCACGATCCGCATCCGCGATTTCGATCCGATCCTGATGCTGGCGGCGCTTGCGCTCGTCGGGCTCGGGTCGTTGCTGATCTACAGCGCCAGCCTCAACCAGTTCGGCACGCCCGAGTTCGGCGACCTCTCGCACCCCGTGATGCGCCAAGGCGCGTTCGCCGTCACCGGGCTGGCGATGGCGCTGGCCATCTCCCGTACCAACTACCGCGTACTGGGCACGCTCAGCGCCGGCCTCTACATCGCTAGCGTCGCCGCCCTGGCCTTCGTCGTGTTCGCCGGAGATGCGACCTATGGCTCGCGCCGCTGGATCGAGATCGCCGGGACGCCCGTTCAGCCTTCGGAGATCGCCAAGCTCGTCTCGATCATCGCGCTGGCCAAGTACCTCTCGGACAACCAGGAACAGGTGCGCACGGTGCGCGTGTTCGTCACGTCGCTGGTGATGGCGGCCGTGCCGGCCACGCTCGTCTTCGTGGAGCCGGACCTCGGTTCCACCATCATTTTCGTGGCCATCTGGCTCGGCATGGTGATTTCGGCCGGCGCGAAGTGGCGCCACCTGGCGGCCTTGGGCGGCGTCGCGCTCGCCGCCTTGCCGTTCCTGCTCATTGGGTTGGTAACGGACTACCAGCGCGCGCGGATCTCCCTGTGGTTGGATCCGGAGAGCGACCCGCTGGGCGCCGGGTTCCAATCGTTGCAGGCCGAGATCGGAATCGGCTCCGGCGGGCTGTTCGGCAAGGGTCTGACGGAGGGCGGGCAGACGCAGTTGGACTACCTGCGCACGGAGACGACGGACTACGTGTTCAGCGTCCTGGGCGAGGAGCTGGGCTTCGTGGGCGCGATGGTGCTCTTCGCGCTGTTCGTGATCCTGCTCTGGCGGGGCCTGCGCGTCGCGGAGCTATCCGGCGATCTCTTCGGCCGGCTGCTGGCCACCGGCATCGTGATCTTCATCCTGCTGCAGACGTTTATCAATATCGGCGTCAACGTGGGGCTGCTGCCCGTGACCGGAATCCCGCTACCGTTCGTCAGTCAGGGGGGCAGCTCCCTGCTCACGCTCTTCGTTTGTCTCGGCATCCTCCAGAGCATCCTGCTCAGACGGCGCAAGTTCAGCGTCCGCAACTTCTACGAGTCTTGATCGGCGCAGGCCAGGTATCGCGCCAAAGGCCGTCACCACGAACCACGCCGCAGCGATCGAGAGAAACGGCAGCGCCGGCACGTGGAAGCGCGCGTCGCCGAAGAAGATAAGCGGCACACCGGCCATCGCGAGCAGCGTGAGCAGCACGAACACCCGGCGCGCGCTCGCCGCGCTGCGGCCGGCCGGCCGCAGCGCTCCGGACGGCGACGCAGCGAGGACGAAGCCCGCCAGTCCGAGCCCCCCGAGGCTGATCGTGACGAAGAAGTAGCCGTCCGCGATCCCTTCCAGCACCGCTCGAAGGGAAGAATTATCTTTCACGCGGACACCGAACAGCACTTCCTGTCGGATCAGGTACGCAGTCTCTGTATCCAACTCCTCCAGCACCACCAGCTCCTCCACCCCGTCTTCCCTCGCCGCCAATACCTGCTCTGCCAGGTCGGCCTCCGTCAGGTCGGTAAGACGCTCTACTCCCTGCAAAATGAAGTAGAACTGATTGTCCGGCACCTTGTCCGGCAAGATAACAAGCGAGAGATCCGGACTGATGAAGGGATCCGCCCCGTACGATTCTACGGCCCGCAGTCCATCGTGATCGTGCTTCCAGAGTAGGACGGCTCGTCTAGACAGCAGCTCAAGCTCGTCAACGGGAAACTCCCGTACGAACTCCCACGCGCTCCGGATGTTGTCGCTATTTCTTCTCACTTCAAATTCGGGACGACTCAGGCCTGCGTACTTCTCCTCCGGAAAGCAGTACTCGGGTAAGGCGAACTCCCCCGTCGCGTTGGGGTGGTGCCCGATACAAAGGTTGTCACCCAAGTTCGTTGAGATGATCACGAACGCTTCCATCCGCACGGCGTTCCGAATCGTCCAAGGCGCGATGACAGCGGCCGTGACCACCAGCACAGCGCCTGAGTAACCCAACGCGCGCCGCCAGCCGTAGCCCGCTATTAGCCAGGCGACGGGCAGCACGCCCAGCAGCAGCAGCGAGATCGGTCTCACCAGCGCCGAGAGGCCCAGCAGCGCCGCAAAGCCGAGCAATCGAGGCCAGTCCGGGCGGCCGGGCTCCCAGCGCGCGGAGAGCAGCACGGCTACGGCGGAGAGCAGCAGAAAGAGGAACAGGGTTTCCGTGAGGAACGCGGCGGTATGGAAGATCAGGTTCGGGAACAGCGCCATCCAGAGCGCCGCCAGCAGCCCAACGGCCGTCGTGAACAGACGGCGTCCGACATAGTAGACGAGCGCGACGGTAGCGAGGCCAAGGAACGCCTGGAAGAAGCCCGTCGCCAACACCAAGTTGTCCGGGATCGGCGTGTGTCCTACTAGGAAATAGAGAGCGCCTAACGTTCCTGGATAGCCGACGGGGTAGTAAGCGGTCGGGCCGTCCGGCAGCGCGTAGCCGAAGCCGTCGGCGATTACTTTGCCGTAGCCGTAGTACAACGCCGGGTCGTGCAGGCCCTGAGGCTCGCGGGAGGCGTAGAGTACCCAAGCGATGCGCAGCGCAGCCGCCAACACCAGAATCGCACCCAGCCAGCGCGATTCGGGCTGCTGCCACGCCGCGCCGACCCGTCGCCAGGCCTCAGCAAGCCCGCGCCGCGGCTCCGATACCACCGCTACAGCTCTGTGCCGTCAGTCAGGAACTCGTCCGCCGCGTGGCGGGAGGCGCGGAAGAGCGTACCGTTCCACGGTTGCCGCTTCTCAGCGTCCATTTCTCGGCCTCCTCCAATCCAGACGTTCATACTGCAACGTGTACCATACTAGCCCAGCGGCCGGAGCCGGTCGAGGCGTTATCGCGACCAGAGGTTGCCCGGCCCGGCCTCGCTCTGCGGGAGCAGCACGCCTTCCTGGACGCAGAGGTTTCCGGTCGCGTCCGGCGTGACGTGCGGCAGCAGGAAGACGTCGGTGTCGCCGGGGCCGGCCTCCGCCAGGTCGATCTCCCGGAACGGCCCGTCGGATGCGTCGACGGCGAAGACGCCGTAGCCGGGCCGGACGCGATAGCGTGACGGATCGTCGCCCAGCGTGGTGAAGAGCTTGACGTCGCCCCAGAGCACCTCTCCCAACGCAGGCAGGACGGCGCACTGCAACAGCGGGACTGTCAGCGGCCCGCCGCGCACGTAGACCGTGCTCTCCGGCGGCAACTCCGGGTAGGCGCGTTCGAGGCCGGAGACCAACGCCTCCCACTCCCCTGTCCCGTCACCGAAGTCGCGATTCTGGCTCACGGTCTGCCAGCCGTAGAACGCCAGCACCCCTACGGCGACCACCGTTAGTGCGACGGGCAGAGCGGAAGCGCCCGGCATGACCGGCCTTAGTCGCTGGGCGTGGAGTAAGGCCTCCCGCAGCGCCGCCGCCGCCAGCAGCGCGAACGGAATCGAGGCCAGGTAGACGTAGCGCGGCGCGGACCAAAGCTTCAGAGGCACGTACGGCGCCAACGCGAGCAGCAGGAACATGGCGGCGAAACGGGCGACGTTCGGCCCCCGCGCCAGCGCGGCGAGCGCGACGACGGCGAGAGCGAGGCCGGCCACGGCGTGGGCCGCGTTCGGATCGCCGGGCGGCTCCATGCCAACCGGGTAGAGCAGCCGGCCTAGGTAGAGCAGCAGGTTGCCGTCCACGTGGCCGCCGAACCCATACGTCCCTCCGCTCGCGACCGACGTGCAATCGCAGGCGGCGAGCGACACCAGCGCCGCGCCGCCGATGACGGCGTATGGCGCGGCATGCAGCGCCAGCGCCTTCAGCGTCGCGCCGTACCGCCACCAGCCATCGACGCCGGATACGTGCCACAGCACGAGGAGCGGCGGCAGCGGAGCGAGGACGGCAAGCGACTCGTTTGCGGCGATGGCGGCGGCGAAGGCCGCCGCGGCGGCGATCGACCACGGCAGAACTCGCTCGCGCCGGAGGCCGTGTTGTAGCAGCACCAGGCAGAGCATCAGCAGGAAAGCCGCCAACACGTTGTTGAACGCCGTGATCTGCCCCACCGTCGGCACGGAGGCGGGCGTGAGACCGAAGACGGTCGCGCCGAACGCCGCCGGCCACGCGGCCTGCAGCGTCCGCCAAAGGAACGCGAAGATCAGCCCTGCCGTGCCGATATGCACCAGGACCGACACAAGAAAGTACGGGAACGCATTGAGCCCAAACGATTCGTACGACGCCAGGTAGTAGAGGCCGGTCAGGAAGCGCCAGTTCGGCGTCTCGTCCTGGAGGAGAAGGAGGTCCGCGATGTAGCGCGGCGCGCTGCGGGAAGCGATGTCCGCCAGCGGCACAAAGTCGTCGCCGAAGAAGTAGTGGTCGAGTACGGGCAGGTGAACGAGGAAGATCGCGAGCGCAGCCACTGGAAACGCCAGCCGAGGAGTGATGCTGCGCGGGAGCGGCGGCAGGTCAGGCATGAGACATTACCCAGCGTTGGGGCCTGCGGCGCTGGGGGCCTACGTTGACTCCTGCTGCTCCTCAACGACGCGAATACCCAGCACCTCAAGCTGCTCGTCCGACACGGGTGAGGGCGCGCCCGTCATCGGGTCGGCGCCGCTCTTCGTCTTGGGGAAGGCGATTACCTCGCGGATGTCGTCCTCACCCGCGAGCTGCGCGACGAGGCGATCGATGCCGGGCGCGAAGCCGGCGTGCGGCGGCGCGCCGTACTCGAACGCCGCCAGCATGTGGCCGAAGCGCGCCTGCGCATCGTCGTCGCTGATGCCCAGCAGCTTCAGCACGCGCTCTTGCATCTCGCGCTGGTGGATCCGCACACTGCCGCTGCTCAACTCCTGGCCGTTGCAGATCGCGTCATAGGCGCGACTGCGGATGCTCGCCGGGTCGCTGTCGAAGAGCGGTAGGTCTTCGTCGAACGGCGCGGTGAAGAGGTGATGCAATGCGTCCCATCGTTCGTCTTCGTCGTTCCATTCGACCAGCGGGAACTCGGTGATGAAAGCGTAGTGGAGCGTGTTCGGGTCGGCCAGCTCCAACCGCGACGCGATCTCGCGGCGCAGGCCGTCCAGCGCCGGTTTCACGCGTTGGGCCGAACCGGCCTCCAGCTTCGGCTTGCCGCCCTCACCCGCTACGAAGAACAGGATGTCGCCACGCTTCGCATCCATGCGCTGCGACACGTTGCGCACCAGTTCCTCCGTCAGGTACTTCGCAACGGGCGACTTCACGTCGTCCATCGTCAGCGTTTCGACCGTGCCTTCGCCCAACAGAGTGACGGAGACCAGACCCTTCGCGCCGTATCCCTGGACGAACGAGGTATATGAATCGACCTGCTTGCGCGAGATCTCCGCGCCGCCCGTGACGCAGATGCCCTCGACGGTGCCGCCCGACTTCACCGCGTTGCTGAAGACGCCGAACTCGGAGTCGGCGACAAGGTCGCTGACGTCGCAGAGCTCCATGCCGTAGCGCAAGTCGGGCTTGTCGCTGCCGAACCGGCGCATCGACTCTGCATACGTCATGCGCGGGAACGGCGAGATGACCTTGGCGTCCGGCCGCACTTCGTGGGCGAGGCCGGTGAAGAGCTCCTCAAAGAGGCTGAGAATGTCCTCTTCCGTGGCGAACGCCATCTCCAGGTCGAGCTGGGTAAAGTCCGGCTGCCTGTCGGCGCGCAGGTCCTCGTCGCGGAAGCAGCGGGCGATCTGGAAGTACCGCTCGAAGCCGGCGACCATCAGCAGTTGCTTGTACTGCTGCGGCGACTGCGGCAGCGCGTAGAACGAGCCGCGCTGCATTCTGCTCGGTACCAGGTAGTCGCGCGCGCCCTCCGGCGTGCTGTTGGTGAGGATCGGCGTTTCGATCTCGATGAAGTCGCGTTCGTGGAAGAATTGGCGGATGTACGCCACGGACCGGTGCCGGACGCGCATGTTGCGCTGCATGCGCTCGCGTCGCAGGTCCAGGTAGCGGTGTTGCAGCCGGACCAGTTCGTCGACCTCCGTCTCCTCGTTGATCGAAAACGGCGGCGTGCGTGCGGCGTTGAACACCTCCGCCGTAGCGACGTGGAGCTCGACGTCGCCGGTCGGCATGTTGGAGTTCTCCGTGCCCTCCTTGCGGGCGGCCACGGTACCGGTGACGGAGAGCACGTACTCGTTGCGCACGTCGCCGGCAGCGGCGTGGGCGTCCGGCGCGTCGTCCGGGTGGAAGACGATCTGGGCGACGCCCGCACTGTCCCGCAGGTCGATGAAGATCAGGCCGCCGTGATCGCGGCGGCGATGCACCCAACCGGCCAGCGTTACGTTCTGGCCGACGTGGTCGCTGCGTAGCTCGCCGCAGGCGTGTGTTCTCAGCAAGATGTCCTCCCCGCGTATCGTAACGAAGATTGGCACGTGGCGCAGGGGCGGGCGGCGCAGGCGTGGCAGGCAGCCGGCTGTCGTCCCTATGGGGCCCACAGCTTCAACTACCGGCAAAGCCGGTACCTGGGGCGCGGACATCAGGCGGGCAGGCTGCAATTTCGGCGCAGCCGGAACTACGGGCGCTCCTACGAAATGCGGGAGTTTGCCCCTAAAGGGTCAACTCGGAGGCGACGGCCGAAGCCGTCGCCCGACCGCTAGCCCTGTATCAATGGCTATGGCACGGCGGAGTTTGTCCTCTGGGGCAAACTCCAAGGCGACGGCCGATGCCGTCGCCCAGCTGCCGCCCTCCTGCTACAATGAAGCGACGTGCCGAAAACGTATGTAAGGAGCAGCATCGCACAGCGAAGCATATGACAACTGCAAAACAAGACTACTACGAAGTCCTCGGCGTCGACCGGGACGCCACGCCGGAGCAGGTGAAGAAAGCGTTCCGGAAGCTGGCGATGAAGTACCACCCGGACCGCAACAGCAGCGGCGACGCGGGCGAGCAATTCAAAGCCGTCAACGAAGCCTACGAGGTGCTGGCCGACGCCGAGCGACGCGCCATGTACGACCGCTACGGCCACGCCCGCACGGAATCGCCGTTCGGCGGCGCGCGCGGGTTCGAAGGCTTCGGCTTCGGCGGCTTCGGCGACATCTTCGATGCCTTCTTCGGCGGCGCCAACAGCCAACGCGGCGGTCCGCGCCGCGGCGCCGACCTGCGCGCGTCCGTCACGCTGACCTTCAAGGAAGCGGCGTTCGGCTGCGAGAAGACGGTCGAAGTCGCCAGCCTCGAGATCTGCGAACACTGCCAGGGCCGGCGCGCGGAGCCCGGCAGTGAGCCGGAACGCTGCACCAACTGCGACGGCAGCGGCGAACTGCGACGCGTGCAACAGAGCGTGTTCGGCCAGTTCGTCAACGTCTCCGCCTGCGACCGCTGCCGCGGCGAAGGCGCCATCATCACCACGCCGTGCAAGGCCTGCCGCGGAAGCGGCCAGGTGGAGCGCACGCGCAAGCTACAGATCAAGTTCCCCGCCGGCATCGACGACGGCTCCCAGATGCGGCTCTCCGGCGAGGGCGAGGGCGGCATCAACGGCGGCCCGCGCGGACACCTCTACGTGGAGGTAGGCGTCAGGCGTCACAAGCAGTTCCAGCGGGACGGCGACGACCTGATCTACAACCTGGAACTGAACATCGCGCAGGTCGCGCTGGGCGATGAACTGGAAATCCCCACGCTGGAGGGCAAGCAGTCTGTCCGCATCCCCGGCGGCACCCAGAGCGGGCAGGTCTTCGTGCTCAAGAACGAAGGCGTCCCCCACCTGCGCTCCGGCGGACGCGGAGACCTGCTGGCGCACGTGCAGGTTGTCACCCCGAAGAATCTCTCGGAAGAGCAGCAGGCGCTGCTGGCGCAGCTTGGGGAGTCGCTGGGCACGCCGCTCTCGCCGGACGACAAGGGACTGCTCAACCGCATCAAGGACGCGCTCGGCTAGCGCGGGCCCTGCATCGCTGGTGAAGAGCGCGTGAGCGGCCATCTGGAACTCACCGTCACCGTACAACCGCACGCAGTGGAAGCCGCGGCCGACGTCCTGCGCGCCCACGCACCGGCAGGTGTCAGCATCGAGCCGCCGTTCGAGGCGCTCGACGAGGACGGCAACGTGGCGTTCGACGCCGACGCCCCGATACGCGTACGCGCCTGGCTGGCGGCGGGTGCGCGCGCCGACATCGACGCAATCCGCAGCGACCTCGCCGCGCTCGGCGACGGCCTACTGGAACCGCTCGCCGTCCGCGCCGTCGAAAGCGAGGCCTGGGCCGACACGTGGAAGGAGCACTTCCACGCCATGCGTGTCGGCGAGCGCCTCCTGCTACGACCCGCCTGGCGGACCTACGCGGCGCAGCCGGGCGACGTGGTGGTGGAGATCGACCCCGGCCAGGCCTTCGGAACGGGCCAGCACGCTACGACGCGGATGTGCCTCGCCGAACTGGAGCGGCAGCTGCGTCCCGGCGCTCGCGTCCTCGACGTTGGCTCCGGCTCCGGCGTGCTCAGCACTGCGGCCGCGCTACTCGGCGCGGAGCACGTCGACGCGGTAGACATCGACCCTGCGGCCGTCAGTGCGACTGCGGACAACGCGCGGCGCAATGGCGTCGATGCGATCGTCCGCATCGCGCACGGATCGCTTGACGCCGCATGGCCGTTCGACAAGCCGCCGGACGGCCGCTACGACGTGACGCTGGGCAACCTGAGCAGCCGCGTCGTGCGAGAACTGGCCGGGCCGCTCGTTTCGTCCCTCGCACCGGACGGCGTCGCGCTGCTGAGCGGCATTATCGATGAGCAGGAGGCGGCCTGCGTCATGGCACTAGGTGCGGCAGGCGGGCGGGTCGCGGAGACGTTGGCGGAGGACGACTGGCGGCTGTTGGTGGTAACGCGAGGCGCCTAGGAGCCAACCTCCTCCACAGTCCAAAGCACCGGATCGAGTTCGACCCCGCCGACGACGAGTTCCCAATGCAGGTGCGGCCCCGTGGCGAGGCCGGACGCACCGACGAAGCCGACGAGGTCACCCTTCGCCACGCTCTGGCCCTCCAGCACAGCCGTCTCCGAGAGGTGGTGATAGGCCGTGAACACGCCGCCGCCGTGATCGACGATGACGCTCAGTCCGCGCACGGGCAGCTCGCCGGAGAGGGCAACGCGGCCCGCGTTGGCCGCGGCCACCGGAACGCCCTCGTCCAGCGCGAAGTCGGTGCCGTGGTGGAAGCTGGTGACGGGGCCGCCGTTGTAGCTGCGGCCGATGCCGTAGGGGCTGCTGATGGAGCCAGGCACCGGAAAGAGGAACGGACCGGACCAGAGCTGCTGCGGCGTGAACAGCGCATAGACCGCGCCGCGTATCGCCGCCTCCTGCTGCGATAGCTCCGGATCCAGCAGCATCGATTGCTCCGGCGCGAGCTCGATCTGCTCCACCGGATAGGGCGTGTCGACGATGTCCACCGTCGCGCTCAGCACAGCGTAGGGGCGGCCCGCCGCGTCCAGCAGCGAGATCGTCGTAGTCTGCGAACCGAGCGGATGGTCGGCCGCAGCGCCGATCACACCCAAGAAGCCGTCCCCGGTCGGCAGCAGCGGATACTCCTGGCCGTCGAAGTTCGCGACGGCTGAGGCCGCGAACGCGTGCACACGCAGCACGCCGAATCCGCCCTGGGCGATAGTGACGGCGTCCGTCTCCAGCACGGGCTCCGGCGTGGGCGTCGCCGTCGGTAGCGGTGTCGGTGTCCGCGTGGGGGTGGACGTCGGCGTCGGCGGCGGTGGGTCGTCCGTGAATACGCCGCAGCCCGCGACGAACGGTAGCAGGCAGGCCAACAGCAACGGTGCGAGTCGGAGCGGCGAGGCCATCGCCTGCATTGTACTGCCAAGCGACCGCCCAAAGGAGCCGCCCCGGTGCTCGCGGTAGCCGCCCTGCCGCGCCCGTTCCCCACCCCCTGCCACCGGTGTCTACCGCTGCCGCCGGCGCAGGCCGCAACACGCACTTGGTATAATCCGGCTGCCCCGCCGTGAAAGCGGCGCACGCGGCGGCGGCAGCTATCGGAGGAGGCTGGTGGACGAACCAAGGGTCATCGCGGAACGTATACTCCACAACGTGGAGCGCGTGATCGTAGGCAAGACGGACGCCGTCCGCCTCGCCCTGATCGCGCTGATGTGCCGGGGCCACGTCCTGATCGAGGACGTGCCCGGCGTTGGCAAGACGGTGCTGGCACGCAGTCTGGCCGCCTCCACCGGCTGTAGCTTCCGGCGCATCCAGTTCACGCCCGACCTTTTGCCCTCCGACATCACCGGCGTCTCGATCTACAATCAGAAGTCGGGCGATTTCGAGTTCCGGGCCGGGCCGATCATGGCCCAGGTGGTGTTAGCCGACGAAGTCAACCGCGCGACGCCGAAGACGCAGTCGGCGCTGCTCGAAGCGATGGAGGAGCGCCAGACAACGGTGGATGGCGTCACCCACCCGCTGCCGCACCCGTTCATCGTGCTGGCGACGCAGAACCCAATTGAATACGAGGGCACGTTCCCGCTGCCGGAAGCCGAGCTGGACCGCTTCTTGCTGCGCATTCAGCTCGGTTACCCGTCACAGGTGGACGAGGTGCGCATCATGGAGGCGCAGCAGCTCGCCCACCCGATCGACTCGCTGGAACAGGTGACGACGCCCGCCGAGATCGAGCATCTGCAACAGGCGATCCGCACGGTCTACGTCGACCCGCTAATCAAGCAGTACATCGCCGCCGTGATGGACGCCACTCGCCACCACGAATCGGTCTACCTCGGCGCGTCGCCGCGTGGATCGCTGGCGCTCTACCGCGCCGGCCAGGCGGCCGCGCTGCTGGACGGTCGCGATTTTGTCACACCTGACGACGTCAAGGAGCTGGCCTATGCCACGCTGGGCCACCGCCTGATCGTCAGCCCCTCCGCGCGCGTCCGCGACGTCGACCCGGCGAGTGTCATCAACGGCTGCCTCGCTCGCGTGCTGGTACCCGGCAGCCGGCCCGACCGTTGGAAGCGGCCGGCTGCCACGGCGGCGGACCGCCCTGCGGCGAGCGAGCAGTCGCAGCGCTAGCCGGCGGCCGCCATGCGCTCGGTTCGCAAGCTGACCAGTTTCCTCTTCGTCCGCCACCGCTCGCTCACGGTGATGACGGCCATCTTCGTCGTTGCGCTGGCGTTCGCCTTCGCCAACGGCTTCTGGCTGCTCTCCCGTCTGGCGAACGTGATCCTGGTCGCGATTCCTCTGGCCTACCTCTGGACACGCGTCAACCTGCGGGGCCTCGAGGTGACCGTCGAGCGACCCGCCGACAGATTGCAGGAGGGCGGCGATTTCGAGGAGCGGATCACGGTCGTCAACAAGGACCCGTTCAGCAAGCTCTGGCTGGAGGTGGAGGACCCCTCGGCACTGCCGGGCCACAACGCGAAGCGCGTCATCACGCTCGGCCCCCGCCAGCGCCGGAGCTGGCGCACCCTCACCACCTGCACTCGCCGCGGGCAATTCGGCATCGGGCCCGTGCGTGTCACCAGCGGCGACCTGTTCGGGTTGTTTCGCCGATCGCGTACGTTCGGCAAGCGTGAGCACGTCCTCGTCTACCCGCGCGCTATCGAGCTGCCGGGGTTCAGCGTGCCGCCGGCGATGCTGCCGGGCGAGGGCCAGCGCCGCCGCCCGACGCAGCACGTAACGCCGAACGCCGCCGGCGTCCGCGAGTACCAACCCGGCGATAGCTTCAACCGCATCCACTGGCGGACAACGGCGCGAACCGGCGAGCTGATGGTGAAGCTCTTCGAGCTCGATCCGGCGAGCGATGTCTGGATCGTGCTCGACATGCAGCGCGAGGCACAGGCCGGCGCGGGCGAAGATGGCAGCGAGGAACACGCCGTCCGCATCGCCGCGTCGATCGCGCGCCACTTCCTGATGGCAAACCGCAGCGTCGGCCTGATCGCCGCCGGCGCGGTTTTCCACATCAACGAGGCGCAGCGCGGCCTCTCGCAGTACGCGCGCATCCTGGAATCGCTCGCGCTCGTGCGGGCGGAGGGCGACCTGCCGCTTAGCGGTCTGCTGACTCGCGAGGGCCAGCGCTTCGGCCGCCATACGACCCTCGTCGTCGTGACGCCCTCGACGGACGAAGCGTGGCTGGCCAGCCTGCAACTGCTGGCGACGCACGGCGTGCGGATGGCCGTTGTGCTGCTGGAAGCTCGTACGTTTGGCGACGACGCCAACTCCCTGCCGGTATTGGGGGGATTGACGGCCGCCCAGATCCCATCCGTCATCGTCAAGCAGACCGACGACGTCGCGAAGGTGCTGAGCGCGGGGATGGCGGCGCGCGGTTCGGCGAGGCCGTTTCCCAGGCGGCTGCAATGAGACAGGCCAGTTGGGACGAGATGTTCGCGCCGCGGCACGATGCACCGGGCATTCTGCCGGAGGTCCCGCGCGAGCCGGAGGGCTGGCGGCGATTGTTCTGGTGGGAGGACCTGGTCAGCCTCACGCTGCTAGGCATCGTCTACGTCAGCGTGATCGCGTCGGTAGACCGCGCCAACTGGGTCGACGAGATGCCGTCGCTGTACCTGATCTCACTGCTGGGGCTAGTGATGGGCGCGGCGCTCGCGCGCCTGCCCTGGCGCGAGGTGCTGATCCACCCGTTCGCGCTGCTGATAGGCGCTGCCGCGTCGCTGGGCCAGATACTGCTGACGCTGCCCGGGGCTGCGCCCTGGGACCGCTATTGGGAGCTCCACGACCGCATGGCCGGCTGGTTCCACGCCGCGTTCACCGGCGGCATCAGCAACGACGAGCTGCCCGTCATCGTCCTCGTCGTGCCGCTGTGCTGGCTGGCGGCGTACGCGTCGGCCTGGGCGGCCTTCCGCTGGCACAACGTCTGGCTGGCGCTCGTGCCCGGCGGCATCGTCCTGCTCTCCAACATCAGCTACCTGCCGGGCCAGTTCAGCTTCGCTTTCGTCGTCTACCTGCTCGGAGGCGCGCTGCTCGTCACCCGGCTGAACGTGACGTCGCAGTCGCAACGCTGGAGGGCTAGCGAGACGCCCTACCCTCCGCTGCTCAGCCTCAGCGTGCTTCACGCTAGTTTCTGGATTGCGATCGCGCTCGTCGTCGTGGCGTGGCTAATGCCGGCCGCGAACGAGGCGGGCGCGCTGGAGTCGCTCTGGACCCGCACCACCGCGCCGCTGACGGAGCGCGCGCAGGGCTGGAGCCGCCTCTTCGTCGCCGTCAACAGCCCGCAGGGAGGCCGCGTCCACGACTTCGACGACATCGTCCCCTTCCTGGGCAGTCTGGAGCTGCCGAGCTCCGTCGCGCTCGAAGTGCTGGCCGGCCAACTCGACCAGCCCGCCTACCTGCGCGCGCAATCCTACGATGTCTACACGCCGGCTGGCTGGCAGCGCAGCTACGAGCAGCGGCTCGGACTGGACACCAACCAGATCACGGATGTCGACGTGGACCTTCAGGACCGCGCGACCGTCTCGATCTGGCTCACGTCGCCCGCCGGCGAGGCGGAGACGGTGTTTAGCGTCGGCCAGCCGCGCCGCGTCGACAAGCGGGCAGCGGTCCGCTGGACGCGCGTGCGTGAGGACGTGACGGGCTCGTCGTTCATTCACCCGCTGCCGGAGGGCGCCTGGTATCAGTCTGCCGGCAGCGTCTCGATAGCGAACGAGGACGCACTGCGCGGCGCGGGCAGGACCTACCCGGGCTGGGTGAGCGACCTCTACCGCGACCTCCAACCGGGCATGCCGGAGCGCGTCAGGGAGCTAGCGGAGGCCGTGACCGGCGCGGCGACGAACCCTTACGATCAGGCAGAGGCAATTGAAGCCTACTTGCGAACGATCCCCTACGACTTGAACGTGCCGAACCCGCCGCGCGGCCGTGACGCCGTCGACTACTTCCTCTTCGACGCCCAGCGCGGCTACTTCGACTACCACGCCTCGGCGATGGTGGTGATGCTGCGCGAGCTCGGCATCCCGGCGCGGCTGGCGGTCGGCTACGTGCTAGAGGTGGGAGAGAATGAAGGCCAGAACATCGTCATTACGGAGCGGGACGCCTTCGCCTGGCCCGAGGTCTACTTCCCAAGCTACGGTTGGATCGAGTTCAACCCGACGCCGAACGAGCCGTTGATCGAACGGCCGAGGCCCCGGCCGGCCCTCGCGCCGTTGCCCGGCGAGACGACGGGCGGCGGGCCGCTCGACCTCGGCGGTCTCTTCGACGGCTTCCCGAACGAAGACGGGGCGACAAGCGCAGCCCTGCCCGCCGAGTCCGCCGGTAACCGCACGAGCTGGGTGCTGCTCGGCATCGGTGCGGGGTTGGCGGCGCTGGCCGTTGCCGGCGGCGGCGGTCTCGCACTCGCCTGGCGTCGGGGGCTAGGCGGACTGCCGCCGGCCGCGGGCTATTGGGAGCGAACCGTGCGGCTGGCGACCTGGACACGCATTCCGTACGACCGATCCCGCACGCCGCGCGAACATGCGAACGCGCTCCGCGACGCGCTGCCGGAGACCGATGGCATCGACCTGCTGTCGGACGCCTACGTGCGAGAGCGGTTCTCCTCGCGGGCAACGCCGCCCGCCGACGCCGCACGGCTGGCCGCGGCCTGGCGCGGCGTCCGCAACGGACTGCTGCGCCGGGCGGTGCAGCGAGTACTACGCCGCGACAGCGGTTGACCAGTCAAACACACATGTTCTACGATGGCGATGGGATTGGGGCCGCACTGTGCCAGTGCGGCATTACGAAAGGACAGCCATGAAGTTCGCGCTGTTTGAGACGTCTCTGGGCTGGGCGGCTATCGGCATCGAAGACGGCGCGATTTGTGCCGCGGAGCTGCCGACCTCACGCCAGGGCGCAGAGGACGCCATCGCCGGCTGGGACACGGAAGGCCCGGCGGACGACGACGAGGCCGCGCCGCTCGTCGACCTGGTGCAGCGCGCCGCAGACGGCGAGCGCGTCGATGCCTCGGGTGTCCTGCGCCTAGCCGGAGGCACGGCGTTCCAGCGCGCGGTCTGGCGGGAGGTTAGCACCATCCCGTACGGCGACACCGCCACCTATGAGCAGGTCGCGCGCCGCATCGGGCGGCCCGGTGCCGCCCGCGCGGTCGGCCAGGCCGTCGGCTGCAATCCGATCCCGCTGCTGATCCCATGCCACCGCGTGCTCGCCTCGAACGGCATCGGCGGGTTCGGCGGCGGTCTGCCGCTCAAGCGGGCGTTGCTGAAGGCCGAAGGCGTCAGTGCCTAGCTTCGTTAGGCTTGGCAGTACGCCGCAAGCGGCGTACTGCATGCGCTGAAGGACCCGCTTCGCTTCGCGTCATCGCACGCCGCCGCGAGCGGCGTATTACTCGCACTGAAGGACGCACGACACTTCACGCGTCGTCGCTGTTCAGACCCGATTCGATACCGGCTTCTTCTCCGTCCGCGTCCGTGCGCCTGCCGCCGGGAGGCGACCCCAGCGTCGGCCCTTGCGTCGGAATGCGGGCCAGCCACATGGTGAAGACCGTCAGCGCGGCGAAGGCGGCCATGATCAGCGTCGCCCACACCCAGGCTGGCACGGCGGCGAGCACCACCACACCTAGCGCCATTGAGTGGTCCGTGAAGGTTGCAGATGTTCGGCCATGCCTAGGCGCCCACGACCGGCTCCTGCGCGATCGACGCTTCACCGACGAGACGTTGCTCGTCCCGCCGCAGGCCCCGGCGCAGCACGAAGAGCACGAACGATGTCTCCAGCAGTTCCTCGCCGCCGATGGCGAGAGCGAGGATGAAGAGCCAGAGCTGCTGCCAGTACCACGAAGCGCCCAGCGCGGTGATCGCGCCTCCCATCAGCGCGAGGCGGATTCCGGAGACGAGCATGATCGGCTTGCGCCGCTCGCGAGCATCGATCTGGTCCGTGCGAAGGAGGGTCAGCGCGCCCCACATCAGCATCGCAGCGCCCGCGGCCATGATCAGCGCCGCCGGGTACAATCGCCACGTCAGGTCGACTAGCGCATCCATCCTTCCGCCTCCTCAGGCCCCGGTATTGCAGATGCTCTCCAGGTTCCGATTCAGTGTACCCCAGCCGGACTGCCGCGGACCGAACCTCAGTCCGGCTTCTCCAGGCCCATCTGCGACGAAAGGCCGGTCTGGTGCTCCGGCTCCCAGTCCGGCGAGCTGACGTGCGGATCGAAGAACGTCTGGCCTTTTTGCAGCGCACGCTGGCCGTACTTCTCGCGCAGCCTGTCGATGCTGTGCAACAGTTCATCCTGCGGCTGCGTCTCGTCACCGAAGAGCCCCAATTGCACGGCGTCGTCGCCCAGGTTGGAGACGCCCAGGCCCAACAGCCGCACGGCCCGGCCATCCTTCGCCAACGTGTCCTGCAACAGCGACGCGGCCGTGCGGTAGATCTCGTCGTCGGCGTAGGTTGGCTGCGCCAGGGTGCGGCTGCGCGAGATGGTGGAGAAGTCGCCGTAGCGCAGCTTCAGCGTGATGCAGCGGCCGCGCAGGTCCTGCCTGCGCAGCTCCGCACCGACGCTCTCTGCGTAGCCACGGAGCGATCCGCGTAGGACAGATACGTCAACGATGTCGCGCGCGTAGGTGCCCTCACGGCTCACCGATCTGGCACGCTCGCGGCCGCTCGCCACGGGCGTGGAGTCGACGCCCGCCGCGCGCTCGCCCAGCGCCGGTCCCCAGGCACCGAAGAGCGCCTCCAGCCGCGAGGCCGGCATCGCCGCCACCTGCCCCAGCGTCCGCACGCCAATCCGATGAAGCGCGGCCTCTGCTTTTGGACCCAGGCCCGGCAAGTCGCGCAACGGCCGCGGCGCGAGGAACGCCGCCTCACGGCCCGCCGGCACCAGCAACAGCCCGTCCGGCTTGGCCGCGTCCGACGCGATCTTCGCAGTGGACTTGCCGCTCGCGATGCCGACCGACGCCGCCAGCGAGAGCTCATCGCGCACCCGCCGCCGCAGATGCTCCCCCGCGGCCCGCGCGATCTCCTCCGGCGCGTCCGATTCTAGCCCACCCGTCATTGGCGCGACGATCGGGCCGCAGCCTGTGACGTCCACGTACGCTTCGTCCAGGCCGCCGGGCTCGACGAGGGGAGAGTAGGCGCGGACGATCTCGTGGAAGCGCTGGGAGGCCTCGCGATAGGCCGTGAAGTCGCCGCGCAGGAACACCGCCTGCGGACAGAGGCGGCGGGCGGTGCTCAAGGCCATGCCGGAGCGGACGCCGAAGACGCGTGCCTCGTAGGAAGCGGTCGCGGCCACGCCGCGGCCGTCGGGGTCGCCGCCGACGATGACGGGCTTGCCGGCAAGCTCCGGATTCCGCGCCTGCTCCACCGCGACGAAGAAGGCGTCGAGATCGACGTGGATGATCGTCCGCTGCTCTAACACGCAGACACCTCGCCAGCGAATCGAAGTACAGAATGTGTGTGCTAAGTTTAGGTTCCCGAGAGCGGCGGCGTCAAGCGCGGCGAAACAGCGTGGAAGGGCACGCCGCCATACTCGCCGCCGCTATGGTGAGGGGCGCGGGAACGGTTGCAGCTAGCCGCTAGGCGCTAGGCGCTAGGCGCTCAGAGAGCGCAGTTCGCCGTCGTTCTCCAAAGAAGACGAGAACCCGGCGTCCGCGTCCGCGCTGCGGAGCCACTGCAGCGTTCGTTCCAGCCAGGCGACCTGGCTCTCGGCTCGGAATCGCGCGGCCTCCAGGGTCACGAGCATTCCGAGCGTCGCCGGGTCCATTCTTGGCGTCTGCGCCTGACGCGACCGCAGTTCTCGCGCTTCTACCTCGTATGCGTCGCGCTCCGCCTGCAACCTTCGAATCAGTGCGTCGCGCGGGATCAACTCCATGGAGTAGAGCCGGACGAGCAGGTCGTCTTTTGTGCCGTGCGGCGCCGCTCCCTCCGCCAGCCAGCGTTCGAGTTCGGACCGGCCGGCGTCCGTCAACGAGTAGATCTTTTTCGGCGGGCGGTTCAGGAACTGGATGTTCTCTACGCTCATCAGGCCGTCCGCATGGAGCTTCGCCAGTTCGCTGTAGATCTGCTGCAGCCTGGCGCACCAGATGTGGCCCAGCTCCTGCTCCAGCATCCGGCCAATGCCGTATCCGCTATTCGGCTCTTTGTTTAGCACCGTCAGAAGCACATGTTTCAAACTCATTCTCACTGCTTCCCTCCTACTGCCGCCGCGGAACCCGCGCTACCTACGCGGTTGAAACGTGTCTGCTCCTCCAGCTACGCCCGTCCCGGCGCTATTGCGCATGCAAGTGCATATCAGCTCCTGCATGGTTCCCACGGTACGTCCGACTCCCCGCGCCTTCCATTGACACAGCGTCAATGTTCGATACAGAAGATGAACATACCGTCATCTGTTTCCTTCCTTGATCTTCATGCTAACTATGAGGCCATTCACGTCAAGACACATTGATGAGGCCAGGTAGTTGCATACCGATTTGCAGGTATGCATATTCTTGCCTATGGGAACGGCAGCTACGGAGAGGAGTTGCTAGTCGAGCAAGCCTTCGCGGAGCGCGCGCGTCGCAGCTTCAGTTCGCGACGATGCGTCCATCTTGCCGAGGATGTTGGAGACGTGCTTCTGCGCCGTCAGCCGGCTGATGACGAGCTCAGCTGCGATCTCCTTATCGGAGCGGCCAGCGGCAACCAGGTGCAGTACCGTTAACTCACGGAACGTGAGATTATACGGGTTGCGGCGCAGCATCTGGCGTTCAACCTTGCCTTCAAGCTCCTCACGCGCGCTGACCAGCGCCGCTTCCAGGTCCATGCGTTCCGTGACGTCGTTGAGCACGGCTAACATCTCCACTACGTTTCCGCCAACGTCATGCTCAACGATGCCGGAGAGCAGCACCTCAACGACGCCGCCCTGCTTGGTCAGGAACTGCAGCGGCACCTCTTGGGCGGCGCCTTCTTGCCAGAAGCGCGGCAGCAAGACCGTTTCCGAGACGACCCGTGACTCCTCAGTCTGGAAGTCGGTCGACTTGCGGCCCAGCACCTCATCCCGCCCGTAACCGAGCGTCCGCAGCCAGCAATTGTTCACGGCGACGATGCGGCCTTCCACGTCCAGCGAGTGGAGCATCGCCGGTGTGCGGGAGTAGAGCGCTCGGTAGCGCTGCTCGCTCTCGCGCAGCTCATCCGCGGCGCGCCTGCGCTCCGAGATGTCACGATAGCTGATTAGCATCCGCGTCTCTCCTGAGGGAGTGACCACGGGCTTACCCAACCCTTCGAACCACAGCCACTCGCCTCCCTTCACCTTCAGCCTATGAACGTACTGGGCGACGCGCCCCTCGGTGATGGCAGTGGTGGTCTCCTCATCGATAGCGTCCACTTCGTCCGGGTGGAGCAGGTCCAGGGCCGTCATCCTTGCGAGCTCTTCTTGTGTGTAGCCGACGATGTCCGCGCTGTTTGGACTGGCGTACGACATTTGGCCGTCCAGCGTCGATCCCACGATGAGGTCCAGGCTGTTGTCCGCCAGCAACCGGAAGTGCTCTTCGCTCTGCCGCAGGGCCTGCTCAGCCTGTTTCCTAGCCGTGACGTCGTTGATCACGGCCATCTTCCCCACCACATTGCCGTCATCGTCATGCTCGACGATGGCAGTGAGCAACACCTCGACGACCTCGCCCTGCTTGGTCAAGAACTGCAGCGGCAATTCTTCGGCGGTACCTGCGTGCCAGAAGTTCGGCAGGTTGACTGGCCCCACCCAGCTCCGGGACTCCTCTGTCAGAAAGTCGGTCGGCTTGCGGCCCAATACTTCGTCCCGCTCGTAACCGAGCCTCCGCAGCCAGCGGTCGTTCACGGCGACGACGCGACCGTCCTCGCCGACCGAGTGGAGCATCGCCGGCGTACGCGTGTAGAGCGCGCGGTAGCGCTCTTCGCTCTCCTGCAGCTTCTGTGCGGCCTGATCGCGCTCCGACACGTCACGCGCAAAGATCTGGATCTTCATGTTGCCCTGCAGGTCGACCGCCTTGCCGCTAACGGAGACCGGCACGCGCGACCCATCCTTGCGCACCCAGACCGTTTCAACGTTGAAGTACCCGCGTTTCTCCCCCTGACGCGCGCTGTCCTCATGCACGGACTCGTAGACCTCCGGAGCGACGATGTCCCGCTCCGTCATCGACGTTAGCTCTTCCACCGTGTACCCCAGTAATTGGGTCGCGGCCACGTTGGCATCGGTGACGGTGCCGTCGGGATCGGCGGTGAGGATGGCGTCGGCAGCCAGTTCGAAGAGCGTGCGGTACTCGCGTTCGCTCTTCTGTAGCTTCTGCGCGGCCTGAATGCGTTCTGTCACGTCACGCGCAAAGAGCTGGATCTTGACCTTGCCCTGCAGGTCTACGCCCTTGCCGCTGACGGAGACAGGCACGCGAGTCCCATCCTTACGCACCCAGACCGAATCGCCCCGGAAGCTTCCGCGCTCCGCCAACTGGCGGGTCCAGTCCTCATGCCGCGCGGCGTAGACCTCCGGTGCGATGATGTCCCGCTCCGTAATCGATCTCAGTTCTTCCACCGTGTAGCCCAGTAACCGAGTCGCAGCCACGTTTGCATCGGTCACCGTGCCGTCGGGTTCGCCGGTGAGGATGGCGTCGGCGGCCAGTTCGAAGAGCATGCGGTACTCGTGTTCGCTCTCCTCCAGCTTCTGCGCGACCTGCTTCTGTTCCGTAATGTCACGGTTGACCACAGTGACGCCGGTGACCTGGCCGTCAACCGTTATCGGGCCAAGCAGGCTGGAATACCAAGATTGCGAGTCATCAGGACCGGGGCCCAGGGCCTCAATGGTGCGAGTTTCGCCCGTCTCCACAACTGTGCGCAGCGCCTCTCTCAAGGACTCTCGATGCTCCTCCGGTACGTGCTCGAAGGCGCTGGTGCCCAGAGCCCGCGCCAACGGCCCATCGGGAATCGATACGTTCCCCCACTGGATCACACCCTCGGTATCGAGTGTGATGATCAGATCCGTCGCGTGGAAAGTCAACGACCGCCAGCGCGCTTCCGATTCCCGCAGCTCTTGCTCGGTCAGCCTGCGGTGGAGACCGGAATGCCGCGCGTAGAAGCCCAGGCCGATCAACAGGACAAAGACGATGCTGCGTATCCAGATTTCATACGGTTCCGGCGAAATCACTTGATCCGGCGCACTGCTTTTGCCAAATACGAGGGAATCGACGAGAGCATCGGCGAACCAGAAGACCACACTAAGCGCGACACCCAGCCACACCAGCTTGTAGTCCGTGAAGACTCTGCCGAAGATGCCACGGGCAGAGGCGTCCGCGTCCTCAAAGGCGCGCGGCGAACGCAGCGCTTCGGCTTCTGGCGCCGGCGGTGGCGCCGGCGGCGTCCGGCCCGCGTTCCGCTCCCCGCTCCGGCGCAGCGCTTCCTCCACTTCCTTGCGCGCCGTGATATCGGTCACCATCCCGACGCCGTAGTGCACCACGCCCTCGGCGTCGCGCACCAGAGACGCTGAGAATTCGCCCCAGATCACTTCGCCGTCCTTGCGGACATAGCGCTTCTCAATCCGGTAGGAAGGGATCTCGCCCACCATGAGTTGAAGCGCCAGGTCGCGGTCGAACTCAAAATCGTCAGGATGCGTGACGTCCGCAACCGTGAGCGCTAGCAGCTCCTCGCGCGAATACGCCAGCATGGCGCAGAGGCGTTCGTTGACGTCGATGATGGAGAAGTCCGCCCGTACGACGGCGATGCCGGTGGGCCCCTGGTCGAAGACGGCACGGAAGCGTTCCGCCGCCTCAGGAAGGGTATCCAGGGGCCGGTCGCCGGTGGCCGGTTGATCCGGTGGACCGTCCGCCTTCGCGTACTCTGGTGGTACCCCGCGCGTCGTGATATCGGTGACCATGCCGACGCCGTGGAGCGGCACGCCCGAGTCGTCGCGTATGACGGACGCCGACAGCTCGGCAAAGACCACCTCGCCGTCCTTGCGGACGTAGCGCTTCTCAATCTGATACGAAGGGATCGCGCCCGTCATCAACTGCAGCGCCAGGTCACGGGCGAACGCGAGATCGTCAGGATGCGTGACGTCGTCGGCCGTCAGCGACAGCAGCTCCTCGCGCGTGTAGCCGAGCATGGCGCAGAAGCGGTCGTTGACTTCCATGAATGAGAAGTCCGGCCGGAGGAGAACAATGCCGATGGGGCCCTGGTCGAAGACGGCGCGGAAGCGCTCCGATGCTTCTGGAAGCGCATCCAGAGGCCGGTCACCGGTGGCCGATTGATCCGGTTGGCCGTCCGCCTTCGCGTACTCGGGAGGTACCCCGCGCGTCGCCATCCCTAGCGCTCCCGTCCGTCCGCCACCCTGAACCCGCGGTCTGTGCGGCTAAGTGTACCATTCCACAAGAGGTTTTCTGCTTCTTCTGGTACTGAAAATCACGTATGTCTCGCGTCTACGTCAGAACAAGGAACATCGCGGCCGTGCCAGGATCCTAACCCAAGGTCGACTTCGCACGCCGTCCGAGGAAGACGCTGAGCCGCATGGGCAGAGGCGATCGTTGACGTTGATGAATGAGAAGTCCGGCTGCAAGACGGCGATACCGACAGGGCTCTAGTCAAAGACGGCGCGGAAGCGCTCTGATGCCTCTGGGAGGGTGTCCAGAGGCCGGACGCCGGTGGACCGTCCGCCTTCGCGTACTCTGCTGGTACCTCGCGTGTCGCCATCGACCGCGCTCCTTACGGCGAGCCACCCTGAGGCTGTGCTCTGGTGAATCTACGCTACCACGACAGGCCAAATCCTTGCACCGACCTTTGGGTACATTTGATGGGTACATTTTGGTTAGGCTCTATCTAAATAATGGCGTGAACAGAGCGCGATTCCGCTAATGCTAGCCGAGCGTGGCTCGCACCGGCCGTCCGACGAAGACGCTGAGGAGCATGCTGACGACGCTAACGAGCACGGCCGAGAAGAACGCCGCGATGAAGCCGTCCATCTCCACGTCGAAATCAAACTGCCCTGCGATCCAGACGGTGAGGGCCAGCATGGCGGTGTTGATAACGAGTGCAAAGAAGCCCATGGTCAGACACGAGATCGGCATGCCGGCGAGTTCCGCGACCGGCTTGATGACGGCGTTGACGGCGGCGAAGATCGCGGCTGCGGCGAGAAGCGCCTGCCAGCCGTCGATTTCGAAGCCGCGCACCCACTCCGCCGCGAACCAGAGCGCGGCCGCGTTGATGCCAAGCCGCACGGCCATCGATACGAGCCGGGACTCCCGTTCGCGTCGGCGTTCGTGGGAAGGAATGGGTGGCCGGCCTGTTAGCCGTTGTCGCCGGACGCATCAGCGTCTGCGGAGTCGGCCCCATCGCCGTAGCGGCGGCGGGCGATGCGGCGGATCATGCTCAGCGCGCGATTCTGACGGTTGGTCACCTTCGCCGCCCGCTCGATCTCCTCCGGCGTGATCTGGTCGAGGATCTCCTCGGCGCCTTGGCCGCGCTTAATGCGCCGGGCCACGGCCACGCCTGCCAGCGCCATCAGCGCGCCGGAGACGATGGCGACCGGTCCGGCAAAGCTTCGGTAGCGATTGACCAACTCCGGGAACTTCTCGCTGGCCTTATGGGCCAGGTTCAACTGCTGGTTCGTCGCAGTGTCCGGGCTCTCGCCCTCCACGTGCTCCCACAGTTCCTCTGCGTCGTGGTCCGTTTCGGCGGGTCGGTCAGGTGCTCGAGTCATACGCGGGGCCTCCTCAGGGGAACGAATTGGAAAGGATTCGGCGGGTACGTACAGGATACCACCGGGGCCGCGATCAGGAAAGAGAAGGAGGCTACAAACCCGCAAAGATCAGGGCTGTTGCTATCGCAGCAGCTTCATTCCTGCGGCAGCTGCCGCAGCAGATTCACCATCTCTATCGCCGTCGCGACGGCGTCGGCGCCCTTGTTGCCCTTTGCGCCGCCTGCGCGCGCCAGCGCCTGGTCCCGCGTATCAGGCGTGATCACGCCGAAGACGGTCGGCACGCCCGTGTCGCGGCCAACTTCGCGGACACCACGGGCCGCCTCCGCGGAGACGTAATCGAAGTGCGGCGTCTCGCCCCGGATCACGGCGCCCAGACAGACGATGGCGTCGTAGCGCTTGCTCTCGGCCAAGCGGCGTGCGGCCATGGGCAACTCGAACGCTCCGGGCACCCAGGCCGTATCGACGTCCTCGGCCCGCACGCCGTAGGTGTCGATCGCTTCCCGTGCGCCGCTCAGCAGCCTAGTGGTGACGGCCTCGTTGAAGCGGGCCACGACCAGCGCCAGCCGAACGCCGGAACCGTCCACTTCGCCCTCATACGTTGTGCCCATGCGAATCGCCTGTTGCCCTACTCGCGGCTGGAACCGAAGTCGTGGCCCATCTTGGTCCGCTTCGTCTCCAAGTAGCGGATGTTGTGGGCGTTCGGCTCCGTGATGATCGGCACGCGCTCGACGAGTTCGAGGCCGTAGCCTTCCAGGCCGGCGCGCTTAGCCGGGTTGTTGGTCAGGATGCGGATCTTCTTCACGCCCAGGTCGACGAGGATCTGCATGCCAATGCCATAATCGCGCCGGTCGGCTGGGAAGCCGAGCGCGACGTTGGCCTCGACCGTATCCAGTCCCTCGTCCTGGAGGGCGTAGGCGCGCAGTTTATTGTGCAGTCCGATACCGCGGCCCTCCTGCCGCATGTAGACGACGACACCGCGCCCTGCCTCGGCGATCATGGCCATCGCCGCGTGCAGCTGGCCGGCGCAGTCACAACGCTGGCTGCCGAAGACATCGCCTGTCAGGCACTGGCTATGCACGCGAACCAGCAGCGGCTCGTCGCCGGTGAGATCACCCAGCGTAAGCGCGACGTGCTCGTCGGGGTCGATCGGGCTCTTGTAGGCGATCG
Organism: Chloroflexota bacterium; assembly: GCA_029262675.1. GTDB lineage: Bacteria > Chloroflexota > Dehalococcoidia > DSTF01 > RBG-16-68-14 > JADFKB01. The sequence goes on from JAJCYW010000001.1 coordinate 99,926, forward strand.
CCTTCCACTGCCCGTACTCCGTCGGTAGCACCGTCTCCGCCACGCGCTCGACGAGCCTCTCGTTCTGCTTCCGGTAGGCAATTAGCTGGTCGACGCTGATGATCTTCATCTTGTGCCGCGTCGCGAAGCGGCGCAGGTCGGGCAGGCGGGCCATAGTCCCGTCCGCCTTCATCATTTCGCAGCAGACGCCGGCCGGATACAGCCCGGCCAGCTTGCAGAGGTCGACGACCGCTTCGGTCTGGCCGGCGCGGACCAACACGCCGCCATCGCGAGCGCGCAGGGGGAACATGTGGCCCGGCATCACCAGGTCGCCTGGCTTCGTCTTGTGGCCGATCAGCACCTCCACCGTTCGCGCGCGGTCCGCCGCGGAGATGCCGGTGCTGACGCCTGAGCGCGCCTCCACGGTGACCGTGAACGGCGTGCCGAAGTGCGAATCGTTGCTGGTGACCATCATGGGGATACCCAGCTTGGCGACGCGGTCTTCCGTCAGCGGCATACAGATCAGGCCGCGGCCGTACTTGGCCATGAAGTTGATAGCGCCCGCGTCGACGAATTGGGCCGCCAGCGTCAGGTCACCTTCGTTCTCGCGGTCTTCGTTGTCGATGATGATGACGAAGCGACCCTGCCGGTACTCCTCTATTGCTTCCTCGACGGTCGCGAGACCCTTCGGGTGGTCGCCCTTCTTCTTGGCCATCTCGTCCCTCATTTCTTGTTGGACCGCAGCTACCGCTGCGGTCGCCCGTCGTTACCGGCCCTCTTGCACCACGGCTACCGCTGCGATCGGAGTGCCATCACCGCCGACCATTTTCAGGAGGCCGCAGTTGTGCTGACCGCGCAACTGCAAGCCGCCACACCATTAGGTGGGGCGACCCCGCGCCGCTAGGTGTGGCGGCCGCGTTCCTGCAGCAACTGCTCAACGTAGCGTGCGATGATGTCTGACTCCAAGTTTACTCTATCGCCAGGTGCCCTGCGCATCAGGTTCGTGTGCTGCTGGGTGTATTCGACGAGCGACACCGCGAGGCTGTCCTCCGTCTTGTCGGTCACTGTCAGGCTTGCGCCGTCGATGGTGATCGGCCCCTTCACGATGACGAACTTCAAGACCTCCGGCGACGCCCTGTAGCGCGCGATTACAGCGTCCGCTTCCTCGGTGAACGAGTCCAAGGTGCCTGTCGCTTCGACGACGCCGCGGACGAGGTGGCCGCTGAGCCGGTCCGCCAGCGTCAGCGAGCGCTCCAGATTCACCTCGTCACCCTCCTTGAGGTCGCTGAGGTTGGTGCGGCGGTAGGTCTCCGGCATCACGCTGGCGTGGAAGGCGTCCTCCTCCTGGATTGCACACGTCAGGTCGACGCCGTTCACGGCAATACTATCGCCGAGGTTGGTGCCGCGGACGACCTTCGTCGCCGCGATCACGAGCTGGCCGGCCTCCGCCTTACGGACGATGCCGATCTCTTCGATGATGCCCGTGAACAACCGCTAGTTGCCTCCGCCGCCTGTGGCGCCGCCGCCTGTGGCGCCGCCGCCCGATGCGTTGCCCGCGAAGTTAGCGGCGAACTGCGTGAGCTCAGCCGGCACGATCCACTTGCTCGATTCGCTGTCGGCCATGCTCCGCATCATCTCCAGGTACTGGAGGCCCATCGTTTTCGCGTCCAGCCCCTGGCCGACTTCGTTGACCTTCTCCAGCGCCGTCGCGATGCCCTCAGCCTCTAGAATCGCCGCTTCGCGCTGGCCTTCCGCGTGAAGAATGTTGGACTGCTTCTCACCTTCTGCGCTCAAGATCGCGGACTGTTTCTGGCCTTCCGCAACCATGATGGCCGCCTCGCGCTGACCATCAGCGTCAAGGACGGCCGCGCGCCGGTTACGCTCCGCCGACATCTGCCGGCTCATTGCCTCCTGGATGTCGTGCGGCGGCGTGATCTCCTTGATTTCGACGGCCATCACCTTGACGCCCCAGCGGTCGGTGACCTCATCGAGCTTCGACTGCATCGTCGCGTTGATCTCGTCGCGCTTGGCCAGTACGTCGTCGAGGATGATGTCGCCGACGACGGCTCGCAGCGTGGTAACGGCCATACCGAGCGCGGCTGTCTCCACGTGCTCGACCTGCATCACGGAATCGACCGGCTGCACGATCTTGAGGTAGATCAGCATATCGACCGAGACGGGCGCGTTGTCGCGCGTGATGCACGTCTGCGGCGGCACGTCCAGCACGTCCTCACGCAGGTCGACCATCTTCACGGTGTCGATGATGGGGAAGAGGGGAAAGACAAACCCCGGGCCCTTCTCGCCTTTGCCGACGAGACGGCCGAATCTGAAGTGGACGAGTCGCTGGTACTCCGGAACAATACTGAAAATGAACGGCATGGCTGCCTCCTAGCTTGCTGACGCCGCGTCAGACGCGTAACCGGTCACGAGCAAGTCGTCGCCGAGCTGCTCGACCGTGGTCTCCCGTAACCTTACCGCATCCGCCATGCGGGCCGAGCCGCGCCCCGCCACCGCAACCGGCGCTCCGCGGCCGCCGATGATCATCGGCGCGACGACCGCATGGACCTTATCGACCAACCGTTCGTCGAAGAACGAGCCGTGCAGTACGCCGCCGCCCTCCACCAGCAGGGTTAGCACACCGGCGCGGCCTAAGTTGTCCAGCAGGGCCGGCAGGCTGACGTGTCCCGCCGCATCCGCAGGCAGCACGGCGACGCCGGTACCGGCGGCGGCGAGCTCGGCGCGCCAATCCGGCGACGACGATTCAGTCGTCGCGACCAGCGCCGCGCTGCCGCCCTGGCCACAGCCGAGCACGTTCGCGTCGCGCGGTGTGCGGCCGCGGGAGTCGAGCACGACTCGCAGCGGCTGGTGATCGGCCAAGCGCTGTTCGCCGGACGCGGGGTCTTCAACACGAGCCGTGAGCTGCGGGTTGTCGATCAGCACGGTGCTGACGCCGACGGCGATGGCATCGATGCGCGTGCGCAGCTGCTGCGACCAGACCAGCGTCTGCGGGCCGCTCACCCAGCGCGAGTCGCCGCTCGTCGCGGCGATTTTGCCGTCCAGGCTGGCGGCGAACTTGGCGATGACGAACGGCCGGCCAGTTGCGCGGTGCCTGAGGTAGGCCTCGTTGATGCGGCGGGCTTCCGCCTCGCCCTCGCCGACCGTCACGGCGACGCCGGCGGCTTCCAACTGCGCCCGGCCGCGGCCGGTGACGCGCTCGTCGGGGTCGATGTGCGAAAAATGCACCTCCCTGATCCCTGCTGCCAGCATGGCATCGGTGCAGGGCGGCGTGTGGCCGCTGTGGCAACAGGGCTCCAGCGTGACGTAGGCGGAAGCGCCGCGGGCTGCGTCTCCGGCCGCCTCCAGCGCGAGGACCTCCCCGTGGCGGCCTCCGCCAATGAAAGTGGCGGGTTCTGTTGCTCCTTCGCCGACGACGCGGCCGTCTTTCACAACGACGGCGCCGACCGCAGGTTTGGGGCTGGTGCGACCCTGGACCTCGCGCGCTAGCGCCAGCGCCCGAGCCATGAACTCGCCCGGTCGGCTCACGTCTTCGCGTCCCCCGCCGATTCAACTTCCGGCACATCGGCGGCATCGATGCCGTCGCCGAAGAGATCGGACTGGATGCCCTTCATCAACTGCTCTTCCGCCAGCTCTTGGTCCAACTCCTGCCAGACGCCGCTGGGCAGAGGGCCCTGCTGGCCTTGGTACTTGCTGCCGTCAGTACCGTATGGCCGATCGACCGGCGATGACATGCGCTCGAACGTGAACATGCAGATCCGCATCCGCGGGTAGAGGGCCACCGGCATCACGCCGAGGTTGCCCAGCTCCATCGTCGCTGTACCGTCCCAGCCAGGGTGGAAGATGCTGGCCGTGCTGTGGACGATGATGCCCAGGCGGCCCAGGCTGCTGCGGCCTTCGAGGCGGCCCAGCAGGTCGTTGCTGATCGTGATACGTTCCAGCGTCGTCGCCAGCACGAGTTCGTGCGGGTGGATGATGAACGGCTCCCCGTTCTTGATGTCGATCTGGCGCGTGGTGCCCTCGGCCGTGGCCCTCTTGCGCGGGTCGATGTAGGCCTGCTTGTTGCGCTCGAAGACGAGGAAGGTGTTGCCCAGCCGGCAATCGATGCCGTCCGGCCCGATCCGCTTGTCGAGGCCGTCCGCAGGCGCGATCTTGATCTTGCCGTCTTCCAAGTGGCTGCGGATATCGCGGTCTGATAGGATCACGGGCGTTCCTTCGGATAGAGGCCGCGTCGCTGCCGGCGACGGGCTGGGGCTCGTGACTGGAGCTCGGGGCTCTATTCTAGCAGGGGCCAGAACGGGCCGACAAGCAGCAGCGCTAACATCGCAACGTAGAACACCAGGAGTCTCCCATGCCGTACAAGGTCACCGTAGAACGCAACACGCTGCGCTTCGCCGCCGCGCACTTCGCCACGTTCGAGGATAGCTGCGAACCGCTCCACGGCCACAACTACGACGTCCGCGTCGAGGTCGAAGGCGAGCTAACGGAGGTGGGCTGGCTGGTCGATTTCGCGCTGATGAAGTCGCTGACGCGCGCCGTCTGCCAGTCACTCGACCACAAGTTCATCCTCCAGCGCGACAGCAAGCTGCTGGAGATCGACGAGGGCAAGAAGCAGTGGAAGATCCGCTACCAGGACCGCGGCTACTCGTTCCCTAAAGCCGACGTCGTTGCGCTATCGATTACCAACAGCACGGCGGAGCAGCTCGCGCGCTGGTTCGCGGGCCGCCTGCGAGAGCAGCTCGCGGAGCGCGGCGCAACGAACGTCACGTCAATCGAAGTCGGTGTGGAGGAGATGCCAGGCCAGGCCGGCTGGTGGCGCGAGGAGATCGCCGTTTCCTGACGGCGCGGGCGCGATCAGCCTGTTCGCGCTTCGCCCATTCCACGCTTTTTAGATACGCCTTATTGACGATATCGCGGGGCTGTGGTATAGTTTGTGTACTTGGTACACTAATTAAGCGATCTTCTCAGCTTCTGGGAGAGCGCCATGACCACCGACACGGCCCCGATCCAGCTCACAGTTCTCTCCGGCATCGCTTGCGAGAGCGATAGCACGGAGACGGTCCCGCTCGCGGAGGAGCGCTCGTTCGGGTTCTGGCAGCAAGACATCCCGGATGCGTACACGCGGCTGCAGCCCGCGGAGGTAATCGACCGCATCGCCGCGGCGCGGCAGGCGCTCGGCACGCGCTGCATCGTCCTCGGCCACCACTACCAGCGCGAGGACGTGATCCAGTTCGCCGATTTCAAGGGCGATTCGCTCAACCTCTCACGCTGGGCCGCGGAGCACCCCGAGGCCGACTACATCGTCTTCTGCGGCGTCCACTTCATGGCCGAGGCCGCCGACATCCTCAGCGCGCCGCACCAGAAAGTGATATTGCCGAACCTGGCCGCCGGCTGCTCGATGGCGGACATGGCCGACCCGGAGGACGTCTACGCCTGCTGGGACGAACTGGAGGAAGCCGGCATCGCCGACACGGTGACGCCGGTGACGTACATGAACTCCGCCGCGTCGCTGAAGGCCTTCGTCGGCAAGCACGACGGTGTCGTCTGCACGTCCAGCAACGCCGTGAAGGTGATGGAGTGGGCGTTCGCCCGCAAGCAGCGCATCCTCTTCTTCCCGGACCAGCACCTGGGCCGCAACACCGGCCTGAAGATGGGCATCCCGCGAGAAGAGATGCCGCTCTGGAACTACCGCAAGCCGTTCGGATCGCTGGGCGGCATGAGCGAGGACCAACTCGAGCGCAGCCGCGTGCTGCTGTGGCAAGGCCACTGCTCCGTCCACCAGCGCTTCAGCGTCGACCAGATCGACGAGGCCCACGCGCGCGGCGCGAAGGTCGTCGTTCATCCGGAGTGCCGGGCCGAGGTCGTGGAGGCCGCCGACTGCGACGGCTCGACTGAGTTCATCGTCAAGACCGTGACCGAGTCGCCGCCCGGCAGCGTGTGGGGCGTCGGCACGGAGATCAACCTGGTCAGCAGGCTGGCGAAAGAGAACCCGGACAAGACCGTCTTCTGCCTGGACCCCGTCGTCTGCCCGTGCAGCACCATGTACCGCGTCCACCCTTCGTACCTCGCCTGGGTGCTGGAGAGCCTCGTCGCCGGCGAGGTCGTCAACCAGATCGTCGTCCCGGACGACGACAAGCGCTGGGCCAAGGTCGCCCTCGACCGCATGCTGGAGACCGTCTAGCAGCCACTCGGCCCGTCCCCCAACGCATTGGCTATACTGGCGTCGCACCAGCCGCACAGCCGAGAGGAGGCGCGCCATGGCAATCGATAAGCAACCGGCCGCCAAGCAGGCGGCTGCCGAAGCCTGGGTGAAGATGCCCACCAACGACGAGATGATGGCCAACGTCCCGGCCGACCGCGACAGCCCCGTCCACCCCTACGACTTCGGCTTCATGCCAGCGATGGGCCGGCTGATCATGGCGCATGGCCGCATCGGCCCCAAGTTCGGCGCGCTCTTCGGCGAGATCATGTTCTCGGAGGAGGGCTCGCTCACCCGCGCCGAGCGCGAGATGGTGGCGTCGGTGGCGGCGGCGGGCCAGGACTGCCACTACTGAACGCAATCCCACGCAGAGTTTCTGCGTACGGAAGGCGGCAATGCGGAGATGGTGGACGCGATTAAGGAGCGTCGCTGGAGCGACCTGGAGCTGACGCCGCGCGAATACGCGCTCTGCCACGTCGCCGACAAGCTGAGCGCCACGCCGACGCGCATGACGGAGGCCGACTGGCAGCCGCTGCGCGACGTCGGTTTCGACGATGAGGGCTGCCTGGAGGTGGCGCACGTCATCGGCATCTTCAACTACCTGACGCGGATGGCGGACGGCCTCGGCCTGCTGCTGGACCCGGAGACGGAGACCGCCGGAGAGACCGGCGAGGCGCTGCGCCGGCCGGGGGAGTAGGGGAAATGGCCCGCGCATATTTGAATGATTGAATTTGCGATTGGGAGCCCTGCCAGATTCGTTTCGGGCGTTTTTCTTTGATTGAGCGTCGCCGGGACGGGAGGCGTTCCCAGCCCTGAGCGAAGCGTGCTGTTGGTAAGGTACGCGTCCGCCGCGAGGCGCGGCCGCCCGCAGGCAGACGATGGCCTGTCGAGAGTAACAGGCAGCAGCGAGAGCGCGCAGGGGGCGGTGGCGCGGAGCGGGCACGGGCCTCGCAGACCACAAAACTTTTGGATACAATGCGCCACACGATGGCGAGGTGGCTACATGGACGTTGACCCTGCAAAAACTGCGCTGTTCGCCTTCATAAAGAAGGGGAACCCCCAGTACTACGGCAAACTACTCGAGCTCCGGACAGCAGTGAAGGGGTGGCTGACATACATCCCTCAAACGTTCGGCCACTATACCCGCCACACCATAGAGCATAGTGACGAAATCGTAGCCCAAGTCTCCAAGCTCCTGTTCAAACCAACCGGGAAAACTTCTGTCGTCAAGCTAACTCCCACCGAAGCGTACATACTTGCGGCGTCAGCATATCTGCACGACGCCGGGATGGTGGTGGCGGATGATGAGAAAGCAAAAATCCTTCAGTCAGACGATTGGAAGTCCTGGACGACAAAAGGTGGCGGCTCAGAGAGGTGGGCCAAGGTTGAGGCGTTTCGAGACGGTGAGGAGCCGCCCGACAAGAACACGCGGTACTTCCTAGCGGATGTTCAAGTTCGCCACCTGATTGCAGAGTTTGTTCGACCAGACCACCACCTGCGAGCCGCAGAAGTGATTGCTCAACATGAAGTCGATCTAGGGCTCTTCGCATTCGGCGACCCGATGCTTAGGGAAGCTATCGCGGATACCTGCGTCGGCCACGGACTACGTACTCACGAATTGGAGGACGGCGACCGCTACCCCGATGTCTGCCAGATTCAGGGCGAAGATGTCAATCTGCGCTTTGTTGCCATCATGCTGCGCCTCGGCGACCTGCTCGATATGACGTATGACCGTGCCTGCCCGTGGCTCATGAATGCTGCTTGCCCGATGCCGCCAACTAGCTATGCGCACTGGACGCAGTACCAACGAATCACACGCAGACTGACGTCTCCTGACAGAATCTCAATCACAGCGAAATGTAAGACCCAAGAAGAACACCGCGTGTTGCAGGATTGGTGTCAATGGATCGTGGATGAGGTTAGTCACGCGAGAACACTGATGGCAACCGCCGGCCGCCACGGTAACTGGAAGTTGCCGGAAGCTAGAATCGACGGCCCGTCACCCACAATCATAATTAAGGCGGCAAAGGGCGCGAAATACTTCTGGTCAGAGTGGAAACTGGAACTAGACAACGATGTGATATTCAAGCGATTGATCTACGATGTTTACGACAGCCCAGAAACATTCATTCGCGAGCTAATCCAGAACGCCCTAGATGCAACAAGATGTCAGATGTATGCCGATCTGAAAGCTGACGGAGTGGAGCCACCAACCTACCCGACTGAGGTCGCCGAGGAGACCCGCCAACGATACGCAGTGAAGGTAACCTTGTCGGAGGTGGATGTACCGAACGAACTATCCGGCAAAGTGGAAACCAAGCAAGTCCTCACAGTAGAAGACTGTGGGCTTGGGATGGATCAAGATGTCATCGAGCGCTATTTCTTACAGATTGGCAGGACGTATTACGATACGGAAGACTTTCGGACACAATTCGGCTTTGTTCCGACAAGTAGGTTCGGGTTAGGATTTCTTTCCGTTTTTGCGGTGAGTGATCATGTCGTGGTGGAGACGTTCAAGCCATCGTCGGGCAAAAGGCCGCTACGCTTAACCCTCACAGGGCCGCGCAATTATTTGCTCACCGAGACGGGAGATCAGGAGACATGCGGTACACGCATATCCGTCACGCTTCGTGAACCACTGAGGAAACGTGGCGAGGTGCTATCCCTGGGAGAAGTGGTATCCGATTGGTGCAAGAAGGTCGAGTTTCCCGTAATGGTAAATGGCCTAGGTCACGAAACGGAAATCGAAGCAGAATCACCGGAGGATTTTACTTCCTTAGTACCGCACGTCAGCGAAGAAAATGCTCACTTTGAAATTCGTGCGTTCCCGACGAATATTGCCGGAATCGACGGGGAGTTCTATGTGCTCGTATTCGCGGATGACCACGGTGAGGCGTGGTCCCGCCGAAACTGGGCGCGCCACATCTATCCCGTCAGCCATCCACAAGCCACTACCCCGGACATTCCTACCGATTTGTCTTGTCTGCATGGAATCGAATCCGCGGCGAACGGCCGATACTCCGGCGACGAGAACGTCGCTGTCCGCGTGGACTATCGTCAACCACCCCGCGAGAGTATCTCGAACCTAAGCAGAATCCGTCCACACTGGGATTGGACTCGCGAACCGCTCTTGGTCCAACGGCTGGAAGAGATAGTGAGTGATCATCTCGGACTCGCGCCTCGGGCGGGCGGTGAGGCAGGCTGGCAATACAAGCAGAGTCTTGTTGAGTTCTTTCCTCTTCACGAATTTTGGGCCGCGCAGGCCGAGATGATTCCTTTGTACTTAGAGAAGGGGCTCGCTCTAGAATCCTTGCGCAATGTCCAGAGCTATCCATTGATTGTGACGGTCATGCATATAGGCGCCGAACGCTCAACCCCGGATGTCACACCACATGCAACTCTTCCATACTTGTTGGAACAGGACATCAAATTCATCTCTTACGAACATCTGAACGCAATATTTCGAAAAAGGGAGGTTGCAGAAATCAACTATCTGGACGCACATAGCCTATCGGTTAGCTGGAGGCAACGCGCGGAAGATGCGATGGCCACCTTCAACAGGCCAATTTACCATCCGACTTCACTTGCGTCATTCCCGCATCAAGCCACCATTGGAGGCACAATTCATAAGACCACGGATAACATTTACGATCATATGATATTCAATACAGACCATGAGTTTGTTACATGGCTCGCTTCGGCATACCAGGCGTGCAAAGAAGGACTTCATGGCATGACGGTCAACCAGTTCGACAGCTTGATGAGCATGGTTGACACGACGCTGCGCCATCCCGGCCATAGATTCAACGAGCTGGAGACCTACCTAGCCGGTTGGCGTAGTATTCCAGGACTGCCTGACGAACTAAAGCCACCCAAGATCGACTTGAGTCAGAACCCGTTCGGCTTCAGGCCGCTGCCCGAGTAACCCCGACACTAACTCCCCCTACCCCACCACCGTCACTGTTCCCGCCGCGCCGTCCACCTCGACGAGCTGGCCGTCCTTGAGCAGGCGGGTGGCGCTCGCCACGGCGAGCACCGCCGGTAGCCCGTACTCCCGCGCGGTGATGGCGGTGTGGCTCAGCACGCCGCCCGTCTCCGTCACCACCGCGCTGGCGATCGCAAACAGCGGCGTCCACGGCGGCAGCGTCGCGGCGGTCACCAGCACGTCGCCGGGGCGCAGACGGCCCGCGTCCTCCAGCGTCGGCACGACGCGCACCGGCCCCCGCGCCACGCCCGCGGACGAGCCGTTGCCGCGCAGCTCGTTGCCCTGTAGTTCGACGTCGCGCGACGGCGGCGGGGCCTCGTCCATGATGCGGCCGCGCTCGTCGTCGGGCAGTGGCGCGCCGATGCTGCGCGGCGGCGTCACCGTCTGCCAGTGCGCGAACGCAGTCTTGCGCTCCGCGGCGGTGTCCCGAACGTTAGACCGCTCCCCGCGCAGGACGTCAATCAGCTCCTGCGCGCGGAGGTAGAAGACGCCGGCCTCGACCTCCAGCTCGCCTGCCGCGACGAGACGGCGGCCGGCGGCCAGCACCATGCGGCGTGGCAACGAGTAGAGGCGCTGGTCCATCCAGTAGTTGTGGTCTTCCATGTGTCTCGACACGCTGCGCGCGGCGTCGAGCACGTCTTCCAGCTTCGCGCGCGCGGCGTCGTCGAGCTGCAACATCACCTCGGCGGTCGCGGCCTCGCGCTCCTCGACGAGCCGCTGCTGCTCGGCGGCGGGGTCGTAGCCGTCCGTCTGCAGATAGGTGCGGACGAGCGCAAGCGGCGTCGCGGGGGCTTCGGCCCACGTCGGCGCGGAGAAGTCGCCGCCCGAGCGCCAGCCGAACTCGTCGAGGTAGGCGTCGAACGCTTCGAGGAACGGCGCGGCTTCGGGGAGAGCAGCGAGGCCGGTCAGCACGCTATCGCCGTCGCTGTTAAGCAGCGCGTCGCGGACGACGGGCAACGACTTAGCCAGCTCGCTCACCCGCCACAGCGCCTCGCCCGCCTCGACGCTCTTGTTGCCGTAGCCCTGGGCGAGGCGCAGCGCTTCCAGGTCGCTGCCGGCGATGAGCTCCTTGTACGTGTTAATCAGCACGTTCATGCCGATCCAGGCGGGCATCGTAACTTGGGTATGCTGGCGGCCGGTGCGGCGGCGCAGGTCGGGCAGGCGCTCGACTTCGTCCGCGAGCTCCGCGTCCGTTTTCGAGTCGAAATCGGTGTCGCCGTAGTAGCGGATCCCCTCCTGCACCTCCGGCAGGATCTTCTCCAGCCACCGCCTGGCCCCATCGCGAACGCGGTCGGAGGTGTCGGGAGGTGGCGGCGGCGCGTCGTCTCCGGACGCCGCGGGGACCACCACGTGCGGGTAGTAGGTGTAGAAGTTCATCTGGATCGGGTCGTGCGGCATCCAGCCGAAGCCGCCGACGAACGGCTTGGTCCCGAGATCGAACGCCAGCGGCAGCGTTGCGTGCGGGGAATGCACGCTGTCGTAATCCCAGGCGATCTCAGCGTACGCCGGGTCGTCGAACTCGACGGGAAAGTCGTCCGAAGAAGGCGCTTCCGGCGGCAGGACGCCTACTCCCCCGCCAACCCAGCAATAAGGTCCCCAACCTCCGACGTCGACATCCCCATCCGTCCGGCGGCGAGCGATTTGATCTCGCCGGAGGCGAGCGCGCGCTCGACGGCGCTCTCCATCCGCGCCGACGTCTCCGCCTCGCCCAGCGTCTCCATCATCATCTGCGCGGCGGAGATCGCGGCGACGGGGCAGGCGACGTTCTGACCGGTGTACTTCGGCGCGGAGCCGCCGATCGGTTCGAACATCGATACGCCGTCCGGGTTGATGTTGCCGCCCGCCGCGACGCCGAGACCGCCCTGAATCATCGCGCCCAGGTCGGTGATGATGTCGCCGAACATGTTCTCGGTGACGATCACGTCGAACCACTCCGGGTTCTTGACCATCCACATCGTCGTCGCGTCCACGTGGGCGTAGTCGCGCTCGATGTCCGGGTAGTCCGCCTCACCAACCTCGTTGAACGCGCGGAACCAGGTGTCGTGGACGTACGTGAGCACGTTCGTCTTGGCGCAGAGCGTCAGCTTCTTGTCGCGGTTGCGCTTCTGGCAGACGTCGAAGGCGTAGCGGATGGCCCGCTCGGCGCCGAATCGCGTCGTCATGTGGACCTGCGTCGAGACCTCCTGCGGCGTGCCCTTGTATTGGATGCCGCCCATGCCGCTGTAGAGGCCTTCCGTGTTCTCGCGGATGACGACGAAGTCGATATCTTCCGGGCCCTTGCCGGCCAGCGGCGTCTCGACACCGGCGTAGAGCTTGACGGGTCGCAGGTTGATGTACTGGTCGAGCTCGAAGCGGATGCGCAGCAGTAGGTTCTTCTCGAGAATACCCGGGGCGACCTCCGGATGGCCGACCGCGCCGAGGTAGATGGCATCGAAGCCGCGCAACTCCTCCAGGACGGAGTCCGGCAGCTCCTCGCCGGTGCGCAGGTAGCGGTCGCCGCCCAGGTCGTAGTGCTCCAGCTCGTACGTGACGCCGGTCTTAACCGCCGTCGCCTCGAGGACTTTGAGGCCCTCCACGACGACCTCCGGGCCGATCCCATCGCCACCTATCACCGCTATCTTGTACATGGTTCCTCCTCACGTGACACGTACAAAGGCGACCCTGCGGTCGCCGATCGATGCGAAGCTTGGATTGGTAGTATATCGAGTCCAGCTTGGTGAGCGAAGCTCAACACCCTGACGGTTGAAACCGTCACCGGCGGGATGCGTCCCGCAGACCGCTTCTAGACCACCGCGCTGGCGCTGCCCACGATGACCTTGGTGCCATCGGCCTTCTCGGCCCAGACCTCGCAGTGGGCGCGGCGAGCGGACGACTCCGCCGTGAACTCTCGGATGACGCCGCGACAGGTCACGCCGCCGTCCTCGCCCCAAAGCACGTTGACCAGGTTCACCGACATGCGGCCGCCGCTGTACCAGCCCTCGCCAAAGCGCTTCGTCATGAGCTCCGACAGGAAGCAGATGGGCATCATGCCCTGGACGACGATATCCGGGAAGCCCATCTTCTTCGCCTGCTCCAGGTCGTTGTGGTAGTTCGTGCCAAAAGAAAACGTCTTGCACATCTCCAGCGTCACAGTTTTCTCCAGCGGCGCGATCTCCTCCTCGAAATCGCCCTCGCCGGGCTCTGCGCGGCGCGCCTTCGTCTTCTCGCGCTGCTTGTCGACAACAGTACCCTCGTTCGACTCGTCGAGGAGGAAGCTCTGGTGCGTGCGGCCGCGGCTGAGCAGCCTGCCGCCCTCGCCGTAGACCTGCACCTCGTTGACGACATAGTCGCGTCCGCGCTTGATGTAGCGGTCGATGATCGTGGAGTGCGTCGAAACCTGCTGGCCGACCATCATCGGGGCAAAGAGGTCCCACTCCTGGCGGGCGTGCAGGTTCCCGAAGATGTTCTTCAGATACCAGCCGCCGTGGCGGTAGACCTCCGAGTGCAGGGTCAGCACGGGCGCGACCGGCCCTCCAAACGGCGAATCGCCGGTGTACCAGGGGTTCTGGTCGTCGGTGCCGGCCATGTATTCGGCTACGAGTTCGGGCGTAATCTCGAACTCGTGGTGACCGATGTCTTGGCCAACGACGATCTCACCTTCTGCTGTAGTAACCATGTGAAGTCCTCCTCCATCCTTCGCCGACGTGAATCGTAGCATATCCACCGCGCGCGGCGTGCCACGCGCGCAGGCCCTTCGGCCGTATACTCTGATGGGCTTCGGGTGCATAATGAGGACTAGCAGCCGCGCTAGCTAGCAGTTGGCAAGGAGGTCACATTGGCTATCCAACCCGAGGCCTATGCAGCACGACTCGATATCGACTACCCGGAGCAGCTAGACCGCCTCACAACGTTCTTCCGGATCATTTGGGCGATCCCGGTCCTGATTATCTTGACTGTCATCACAGGCGGCTTCGGTGGTTTTTCAAGCTTCGCCCAATCCAACGGTGAAGCCGCCCAGACAATCGGCCTCGGGATGACAGGTAGCTTCGCCCTCGCCACGGCTCTGATGATCGTGTTCCGGCAGGTCTATCCCCGCTGGTGGTTCGACTTCGCTCGTGAGCTAACGCGCTTCGAGGGCAGGGTATATGCGTACCTCGCACTGCTGACGGATACGTACCCATCAACCGTCGACGAGCAGTCCGTGCACCTCGAACTCGACTACCCGGACGTCGAGCAGGACTTGAACCGCTGGCTACCGCTGGTGAAGTGGCTGCTGGCGATCCCTCACGTCATCGTGCTTTTCATACTTGGCTACTTCGCGTTCCTTGCAGTGGTGATCGCATGGTTCGCGATCCTGTTCACGGGGCGCTATCCGCGAGGGCTCTTCGACTTCGTCGTAGGCGTCGGGAGGTGGGGGCTGCGGGTCCAGGCCTACGCGTTCCTGCTGGTGACGGACCGCTACCCGCCCTTCAGCATGCAGTAGGCAGGCGAGACCGCTGAGCGCTACGACTCGGCGGCGCTGCAGCGCTTAGCCGTCGTCGTCATCGAGTCGCGCTGCCAGCACCAGATCCCGCAGCATCTTACGAGCTCTCGTGACCAGCGGCAGGCCGGGGCCGCCAGCGTACATCTCGTCGTAGTCGCCGCGCATCACGCGAGGGTACTCCGCCGCCACCTCCGCACCGATCAGCAGAATGTTTGAGGTCAGGTAGGTCCAGAGCAGAAAGAGCAGAATACCACCCAGCGCGCCGTAGGCCCCGGAGTAGCTATCGAAGTTAGCGATGTAGAGCGCGAAGCCGTTCTTCATCAGCTCGAACAACACCGTGGCGAAGACGGCCCCAGGCCAGACATCGCGGAACGGCGTGGTGGTGTTCGGCACGTAGCGGTAGAGCAGCAGGAAGACCCCGAACGAGAAGACGGCGGGCAGGAAGAACGGTAACACGGCCCAGAAGAAGCCCGTCCCTTCGGAGAGCGGGCCCAGGCCGGAGTCGCTTAGCTCCCGCAGTGCCCGCAGCGCGCCGGTGCTGCCAACGGAAGCGCCCAGCAGCAGGCCCAGCGACAGCACCATAAAGAGATCGACCAGCTTCTGCTGGACGATTGGCCGGTGGACGTCCGCGTCCCAGGCGATGTTGAGCGATTTTCTTACTGCGCCGAACATGGCAGACGCGGCCCAGCCCATGCCCGCCAGGCCGACGAGCGTCAGCGGCGCGCTCACGTCGGAGACCCCCTCTAGCGTGTCCGTAATCGTATTGTCGCTGTGGACGTCGAGCAGCCCGGCGTCGAGCGAACGGCCCGCGATGTCGACGCTGTTGCCAGCGTCCAGCTCCTCCGCAAACGCCTCCGATTCGGCGTCCGTGAGCGCCGCCAGCGCCTCTTCGATCTCCGCCAGTGCCTCCGCGCCATACTGCTCTTCGACCGCGCCTGCGTCGGCCTCGATTGCAGGCGCGCCCGCCTCGACGTTGAGGAACTCGACGATATCGTCCGCAACGTCCTGCTGGAGGTCGTCGTCGCGGACCACCATCCCGAAGATCGAGACGGTGAAGATCGTCAGCGGAATGATCGAGAAGAGGACATAGTAGGAGATCGCTGCCGCCATGTGCGAACAGTTGTCGTCGCCGTACTCGTGGAGGACGCGGCGCGCCAGCAGCCAGAGCGTGCTTAGCATACTGGAATTATAGGCACATGCCGTCGCATGTGCCGTCTCGTCAACGTGTTACGGCCACATGCTCTCGCGATGACGCCAGCTAGGATGCTGAGCGAATCCGGCGGGCGTCGCCGCAGCCGCTAACCGCTGCCCGCGCCGACCGCGAACTGGGTGTCGACCTTCGCCGACGTGTCGAAGAAGTGCTGCAGGCTCTGGCTGAAGCGATGGAACGCGTCCAGACGGTAGCCGTCAAACGAGCGCGCGAAGCCCCCCTCCCGCGAGCTGAGGTCGATGGTGTTCAGCGTGTACTGGAGGCCGGCCGCGCCGTTCTTCTTCGTGTCCTCCAGCATCGCCTGCCAGGCCTCCGGCGACTGCTCCAGCCAGAAGTCGACGTCGCGCAGGTCGTTCTCGCTGATCTCGCGCACGCCGGCGCACTCGAAAGCCTCGAACGTCAGCTCGAAGACCTGGTCCCCGGACTTGACGCCGACCGTGGAGTCGAATGTACCCAGTCGCTTGTACTCTTCGTCATTGTTGACCAGTTCACGGACGGCCTCGAACCAGTCAATCGATGGAAATGTTGGCATCGGATCCTCCTCTGAACGCTCGGTCGTTACGTACTCGGCGCGTCTCCGCTTACGCGGGCGCCTCTTCTGGTGTCTCAGTGTATGCGTGATGCGCGATGTTGAACTGCTTCTCTCGCGCGACGGCCACCCAGCACAGGCGTCACGGGAACCGGCGCACGTGGTATTGGCGTATCTTAGCGTACATCTCAGAACCCTGCTAGATCTCCTCCGCGCTGCCGGCCACTACGCCTGCCATTCTGATTACGGGTGCTTCACGAGTCGCGGCGTCGGTGTCGTTCGCTACGAGCAGGGCTGTGCAGGTCCTGTGCCGGATCGCACGCGGCTACGGCGAACGCCCGGCCTTTCGGCCGGGCGTTCGACTGTTAGTCTCTCTTCTCGCGCGCGTGCTACGCTTTCGCCTATTCCTTCGGCGGCGCGAACTGGTTGCTCAGGCCCTTGGTGACCTGCTCCGGCAACTCTTTCGAGAGCCGGTCAAGGTCCCACTCGCCTTGGGCCTCGATGCTGGCGATTACTTCCGGTTCGCTGTAGAGGCCGATCTGCGTGCCTCCTACGAGGAACGTGCGGCCGTTCACGTCGACCGACTCGTCGGAGCAGAGCCAGACGACGAGGGGCGCGATCGCTTCCGGCGGGTTCGCCTTTGCGAACGCCTCCAGCGCGGACACCTGCATGCCGGCGGCGCCACCCTTCTCGGCCGCAGCGCGCATCTCGTCGCTGATCGTCAACCGCGTGCCGGCGCGCGGCCGCACCGCGTTGCAACGCACACCGTAGCGGCCCATGTCGCGGGCCGTCGTGCGCGTCAGGCCAACGATACCTTCCTTCGCGGCGGCGTAGTTGGCCTGGCCCATGTTGCCGAGGCCCGACTCCGACGACGTGTTCACGATCACTCCCGAACGCTGCTGCCGGAACACGACGCAGGCCGCGCGCGTCAGGTTGAAGTGACCCTTCAGGTGAACCGCGATCACGGAGTCCCACTCGGCCTCGCTCATGTTGAAGACCATCCGGTCGCGGAGGATGCCCGCGTTGTTGACGACGATGTCCAGTTTGCCGAAGGTATCGACGGCCTGCTTGACCAGCTCCTCGCCGGTAGCGAAGTCGGCGATGTTGCCGTAGTTCGCCGCCGCCTTGCCGCCGTTCGCTTCGATCTCGGCGACGACGTCGTCCGCCGGGGACTTTTCACTACCCTCGCCGGCCTTGCTGCCGCCAAAGTCGTTGATCACCACTGCCGCGCCCTCCGCGGCCAGCAGCAGCGCCTCGCCGCGGCCGATGCCGCGACCAGCGCCCGTCACTATCGCGACGCGATCCTTCAATCGATCACCCATTGGAATCCTCCTCAGTGGCTGCAAGATTGCACGCCGATCATGCAACCCCGCCTTCGGGGCAGCGAGGCCATCTAAACCTATTGTGAAGCTAGGCGCAAGTGGGCGCTCTGCTGAGCGCCTGCTAGAAGCTCCAGCCGTGGAGACGTTCCGCGTCTGCCTTGATCTGCGCCCGGCAGTCCGGATGAGCGACTGCAAGCAGTTCGCCGATGCGGCCGCGAACCGTCTTGCCCCGCAGCGTGGCGATGCCCCACTCCGTCACTACGTAGTCCACGGCGCTGCGCGGCACCGTCACCGGCGCGCCAGCGTCCAGCGAGGCGACGATGCGCGAGTACCGCTCGCCGTCCTTGGTATACGACGACGGCACCACAATCACGCTCTTGCCGTCTTCCGAGTGCGCCGCCGCCATCGCGAACGCCGTCTGGCCGCCCGGCCCCGTGTATGGCCACGGACCTATCGCCTCGCCGTTGACCTGGCCCGTCAGGTCGACCTGCATCGCGTTGTTGACCGCGATCAGGCGCGGCTCCTGGCTGAGCAGATCGGGGTCGTCCGTGTAGGTGAAGTCGTACAGCTCGAACGCCGGGTTGCCGTCGATGTAGTCCAGCTCCTCGCGCGGTATCAGAGCGATGGCCGCGGCGACGACCTTACCCGGATGCGTACCCTTATGCTGGCCCGTCACGACCCCCTGCTCGACGAGGTCTGTCAATCCACCGGGCATCAGTTCCGTGTGGATGCCCAGCTCCTTGCGGTGGGCCAGGTACGGCGCCATCGCCGCCGAGATGACGCCCGCGCCCATCTGGACGGTATCGCCGTCGCGCACGATATCCATGCCGACGAGCGTGCAGATCACCTCCGCCACCGCCGTCTCCTCTTCCGTGCGCTCCTGGGCCCGCACCATCGCGGCCCGCACCTTGACGCCAACCGTGGGGTCGGCGTCGACGAGGCGGCCGATGCGGTCGACGTGGATCCTGTTCGCGCCGCCCGTGCGGATCGCCGACTCGTCAACCTCCGCGACGACGATGCGGCTGTTCTCCGCGAACGTCGGGTTCATCCAGACCGAGCTGCCAAACGAACACCAGCCGTCGTCGTCCGGAGGCGAGACGATGCAGAGGTGGTAGTCGAATGGCCCGACGCCGTGCGGCAGGCGACCGTTGCGCCAGACGCCCGACGGCAGGTACTCGACCGCACCCTCTCGCACCGCCGCGCGGTCGACGTTCGTCGTGAACGGCGTGATCTGCCGGAACGACTTGCCCTCGTTGAAGCTGAACCAAGGATAGGCGCCGACGAAATGGAAGACGCTGACGTCCTCCAGCTCCTCCGCCCGATTGCTCAGCGCACGGCAGACCGAAGGCGGCATGCTGTCCAGCATACCGACCGTGATGGCCTGCCCAGACGCGATGTCCGCGACAGCATCCTCAGGCGAATAGACTTTCTCCGCATAGCGTTTGCGCCAATCCACAACT
>JAJCYW010000002.1 GCA_029262675.1 Chloroflexota bacterium
CACCGGACGGCGTTATCGACCTGCTGAACGACATCCTTGGTGTCATCCAGCAGTACCACCCGGCACCCTGCTAGGCTAACCGGACGGTATACGTCAGAACTTCAACGGAGCGCCCCGAAAGGGGCGCTCCGTTCATTCTCCAAGCGCCGATCCAGCAGGAATAACGTGCGGAGGCGGAGAAGACTCGAAGGCGAGAGAACGACACCTGGGTGACGAAACCATGCCTGTGGGTCTCGTAGGCCGGTTAGGTCCGAGCGACCGGCTCCACAACGCTTCAGCATGCAACGCGTCCCCTGAGGCCCGGCCAGCTTCGCGCAGAAGGATCGTGGGCCCCTGTCGCAGACTTTTAACAAGTTTCGCC
Organism: Chloroflexota bacterium; assembly: GCA_029262675.1. Classification (GTDB taxonomy): domain Bacteria; phylum Chloroflexota; class Dehalococcoidia; order DSTF01; family RBG-16-68-14; genus JADFKB01. The sequence goes on from JAJCYW010000002.1 coordinate 362, forward strand.
GGAGCCGCGCCCTGGCAGAGCCTTGACACAAGACGTGCGCCTGACCACAATGATGTGATCAATGCGGCGGAGGCCGCATCCCGATCAGGCACACACACGGGCTGGGATTGGCAACGTCACCCGTAGTCACGGGTGTCTCACCAAGGGAGGAACAGGTCATGCATACGACCAGAGGTCGGACATTTTTCAACGCGCGTCCGATGGCGATTCGAGTTCTGCTCGTCGCCATCGTCGCAGCCATTACGGTAGGGGCGCTCAGCGTCTATACCGCGCAGCAAACCAGCGCTGGTGCCGCAACTACGGTCACGGTCAACTCCGTCGGCAACACCGACGACGGCAGTTGCTCCGGCGCGCCGAACGCGGGCTCCGGCGACTGCACACTGCACGAGGCGATCGACGTCGTCAACGATGGTAAGGCGGACGTGATCAACTTCCACAAGACTGTCTTCCCGAAGGTGACACCGGGCGTCATCCAGGTCGACCTCGGCGACTTTGCCGAGAACGACGGCGATAACTGCCTGCCGCCGATCGTACGTGAGGTGGTAATCGATTCATCGAACACCGGCGTCGTCCTCGACGGTGACGCCAACGGCGACTTGGTCGCCATCGACTGCTCGGACACCCCCTCGGACAGCAATCGCGAGGGCGTGATCCAGGTCGACGCCAGCCACAACGGTTTCGACTTTGAGCTGATGGGCGGCAAGAACTTCATCATCCGCGAGTTCGACGGCGAGACGGACGGCATCAAGCTGGACGGCTGCGTCGACGCCTGCACGGACGCCGCTTACTACAGCCTGGGTGACGTCTTCATTAACGACATGACGTTCTACGATGGTGACCCCGGCGAAGATGACGAGCTGGACAGCGAAGACGGTATCGACATCGACGACGTGTGGAACGTCGCCAACATCATCATCGACAACGTGGACATCACCGCGGATGATGATGGTGTTGACCTAGAAGCGAACGACAGCAGCCCGGATGACAAGAAGATGAGCAGCAATTCGGTGGCGGTCACAGGCAGCAGGATCATCGCTGACGCCGACGACTCCGGCTCGGGCGACGGCGTCGAGTTGGAGTTCGACTGCGACATTGCGGATGGCTGCACCATCAACGGCAAGATCACCGCAAACGTCAGCGACAATCCGTTCATCACCTCGTTCGGCGGCGACGCTGTCGACATTGAGTTCGCAGACAACGAGGATGGCACGCTTGGCGGCGCCTCCATGAACGTCTGGGTCAACAATAACTCCAAGCTGCACGGCGGCGACGGCGGCGACGACTCTGCCGTCGAAATCGACATCGAATCGGACGGCGGAGACGTCAACTCCGGTTCCGTCGGCCTCGACGTGCAGGTGAACGGCAACGGCCTGACGGACGCCGGCGGCGACGACGCCGTAGAGATCGACATCGAAGTCTGCTGCCCGGGCAGCCACAGCACCAGCGTGGTGCAAGTCAACGACAACGATGACATCATCGGTGACGAAGACGGCGTCGAAGTCTTCGTCGACATCGGCTGCGGCGACGGCAACGGCAGCACCGTCAACGTTGACCGCAACGGCAGCATCGAAGGACAAGGCAACGGCGGCGGAGACGGCGTCGAGGTCGATGTGAACATCGGCGAGATTGCCACGGGCTGCCCCGGCGACCTTGAATCCGATGACAACACAAGCCTAGTCACCGTCAACGACAACGAGCGCATCGACGGCGGCGACGACCAGGGCGTCGACATCGACGCGGACGTCGGCTCCGACACCGGTTCCGGCGACGACAACACCAATACCATCGAAGTGAACGGCAACGGCCGCATCGACGGTGAGGACGAGGGCGTCGAGATCGACGCTGACGCCGGATCCCAGAGCGGCGACGACGGCGACGAGAACACGATCCTCGTCTCGGTCAACGGCAACGATGACATTACGGGTAATGACGACGAAGGTGTCGACGTCAGCGCAGACACCGGCGTCGAGACCGGCCCCAACAGCCTGCCAGGCGGTGACGGCACGGACGGGGACGAGAACAGCACCACCGTCAACATCCGCGACAACGGCAACATTGAAGGTGGTGACGATGACGGCATTGAGTTCGATGTCCAGGCCGGTGGCGGCAACGTCAGCAGCCGCACCAACGCCAATGAAGTGAACATCACCGGCAACGGTGAGATCGTTGGCCGCGAGGACAGCGGCGGCGCTGGCATCGACGGTGACTTCGAGGTCTGCTGTGACGCGGCGAACACGAACACGCTGCTCATCGCGGACAATGACGACATTATCGGCCGCAACGCCGACGGCATCGACCTCGACTTCTGCTGCAGCGTCAACATCGTCACCATCGAGGACAACCAGGCGATCCGCGGAAACGGCGGAGACGGCATCGACTACAACGTTGACAACCTCAGCGACGGAGACGCCGACTACGGCGAGGGATGCCCGCAAGACTGCGGCATCTGGAGTTCGGTGAACTACCTCATCATCCGCGGCAACGACATCTTCAACAGCGAAGAGGACGGCATCGACATCTTCGCCGGCGAGTTCCAGAGCCCCGCGGACGCCGGCCGCGACGACATACCTGACGGGAAGAGCATCATCCACAACAACGACATCCATCACAACCGCGACCACGGCATCGACGTCCACAGCTCGTCCGGCCTCAACATCGAGCGGAACGACATCTTCAGCAACGGTGACGACCCAGGCCTGGACCGCGGCATCGAGATCGACTGCGACTCCAGCGGCGTGCCACAGGAGCCGGACCCGAAGGACCTGCTGAAGTGCAACCAGAACCGCATCAGCCAGAACAACATCTGGGACAACATCGGCATGGGCATCGATCTAATCGGTGACACGGACAATGACGGCGACGGAGACCACGATGTCGGCTGCGTCTTCTTCTTCGGCATCCCGTCGCCCAACGACTGCCTGCCGTTCCCGAAGATCACGACCCAGTCGGGCGACAAGCTGGTTGGTACCGCCTGTTCGCTCTGCCTCGTCGAGGTCTTCTGGGTTGACGACGACCCGGCCGACCAGCTCCCACTGGCCGCACGCCAGCACGGCGAAGCGAGGACGTTCTTTGACGACAAGACAATCGACGTCAGCACCGAGGCCGACGCCGACGGCAACTGGTCTGTCGACTTACCGTGTGACCTTGGTGCCGGAGCATTCACCGCCACGGCGACGGACAAGCTAAAGAGCACGTCGGAGTTCGCGGAGAATTTCGTGACGCTGGGCACCGGCTCCTGCGTCACGCCGACGCCGACGATAACGGACACGCCCGTACCAACCATCACACCGACGCCGACCAATACGCCGCTGCCGACGGAGACGGCGACGCCGACGGACACGCCGGAGCCGACAGCCACTCCGACGCCGGCCAAGCTCTGCGGTGATGTGAACCTGGATGGCGTTGTCGGCAGCGTTGACGCAGCACTGATCCTGCAACTAAGGGCAGGCTTCATCAGTTCCGTGCCCAATGCGTCCAACGCGGACACCAATAACAGCGGCGGGATCACGACCGAAGACGCCGGCCTGATCCTGCAGGTCGTCGCCGGGTTCATCGATATCGGCGTTCTCACCTGCCCATAAGGCAGGTCAAGGGGAGCGAACACACAGAGCGCGCACGGAGCGCGCACGGGATAGTAAGGAACAGGAAAGGAAGGGTAACCGATAATGAAGAGACTGCGGATAGGAATGGTTGCAGCGGCGGCACTCGCCGTCGCACTCATCGGCGGCCTGCTGATCGCGGGTACGGCGGCTGCACAGGGCGGCGCCACACTGAGTGTTAGCGATGGCTCGGCCGAGACCGGCGCGCAGGGCACCGTCGTGCTTGACGCCAGTTCGATCGGCGACCCCGGCCTCGGCGCCTGGACGGTCGACATCGCCTACGACGACAGTGTCATCACCGCCGTCGATTGCTCCGCGGAGCAGGGCGGCGTCTGCAACGAAGCTTTCGCGGCCGACATGGTCCGCATCACCGGCGCCAGCGCGGGCGGCCTAGAGGGCGACACGACCCTGGGCGGCGTCACGTTCGAGTGCGGCTCCGCGGAAGGCTCCAGCCCGTTGACGCTGACCGTCAACGTCTTCGCGGACGCCACTATTGGTGACCCGCAGGACATCGACGCGACGATCGTCAACGGCACCTTCGACTGCGCAGACGTTGCGCCGACAGCGACTGTCGTCGTGACGGACGGCCCAGTCACCGGCACAGGCGTTGCGGACAGCGGCAGCAGCTTCGGCTGGCTGATCGCCCTGCTCGCCGTCGTCGGTGGAGCCGCCGCCGTCGTCGGCTTCAGCGCACAGCGCAACCGATAACCGGCATCACGTAGCGTTCGGCTACACAAACACCGAAGGCCCCCAATGATGGGGGCCTTCGTACGTCCGTCGTAACTGGCCTGCGCGGTCCAGTGCGCGGCATACCGGCGCTCCTCTACCTACTACGGCACCCGGCATGCCGGCGACGGCGATTGCACCGTTCAGATCTCACACGCAGCCCTCGTCGCCGCATTGCGGCACCGACGCGAAAGCGTGGCCGATCGGCACCTAAGAAGAGGCGGTCGACGACGGACGCACACATGTGCCAACACGGGACCGCCGAGATGTGGTACATTATCCCCCTACGGCGGGGAGGAGTACTACGTGGCGAAACAGGGACGTTGCGCCCATCATTGGGTGATCCAGAGTTCCGTCGGAGCCAGCAGCCGCGGTGTCTGCAAGTATTGCGGCGCCGGCAAGCGCTTCAGCAACTTCCGCAGTCCCCAGGCCAGGCCGAAGACCGCACGCATGTCGCGCGGCCAAGCACGCGCCTGAATCGGGACTGATTAGGAAGGCACCACTCCATTGACGCGGCTGGTTCGCGCCAGCAGTATTCCCATAGCTCACACACCCAACGGAGGCTGGCAGGGCGAGATGCCGCCGCCTGTCCTCGCGGGCTGCGGCGAACCGCTGGCAGCAGACGCGATCGACATGCGAGACGTCTGGCGGACCTTCGCCACGGAGGTGGACGGCATGCCGGCCGGTACGATCGACCACGTCGAGCGCATCGAACAGTGTGGCGATCGAGTGGTGATCACGTCCACCGGCGTTATCCACGACATGCGCACGGACGGTACCCTGGCGAACGGCGTCAACGACGTCAGCGCACTCAACTGGCAGCCGATCAGCGTCGCCGCCGCGTGGGAGGCCGGTAGCCACGTCCTGCGCCCCAACCGCGGCGACATCGCCGTCACGCGGGAGTTGATGGCGATGTGCTGATCTGGACGCTGGTACCGCTCAAGCGCGTCGTCCGTATGCGGCGAATTCCTTGATGCAGCGGCGCGTTGAATCTTCATGGCCGGCAGCGCGTTGAACCACACACGCACTCAACCCGCGTCAAACGGACCGCATGCTTACGGTCGTGATTAACAGTGACTGGCTGGCTTAGTCCCGGTCCGCGCCCAAGCGCTCCAGGAAAACGTCCATCACGCCGCCGCAGATCTTGTCGTCGCCCTCAACGTCCTCGGTCAGGTCGACTCTCACCAGGCGGGGCGCGCCGTCCCGCATCGTATCCATCGCCGCCTGCCAGACCTCGGCCTCGCCGCAGCCGCCTCCTATAGTTCCGCGGAACGAGCCGTCGTGCCGGATGGCCATCTTCGCGCCGGGCTTGCGCGGCGTGGAGCCGCGGCTGCTGGCAACCGTTGCCAACACCAACGACCGTCCCTCGGCCAGTGCGGCGTCGATCTCGTCGTAGACTTCGTTCACGGCTTCTCTAGGGTAACGGGTCGGCGGCGGCGGCCACAACGGGAGCGTCTGACTCGCCTGCGGATGCCGAACCGGACGCGGTGCGCTCCTGGTAGGGGAACCGCCGCTTTAGCCGCAAGAACCGGCTCTCCCATAGCTGCCAGCTCAGCCAGGCCAGTGCCAGCGTAATCGCGCCCGCTGTCACCATGAACGCCAGCTCTCCTGGAAGCGTGGAACCCTGCACGTCCGGCGCGTCGCCAAACGCGCCGGCCTTCCGTGCCAACAACGTCGCCGTTGGCAGGTGCAGCAAGTATGCAGCATAGCTGTAGCGCCCCATCCAGCGCAGCGGCGCATTTGACAGTGCCGCGTGCGCCGTGGACCCAACGCGGAGGCCAAGCGTGAGCACGATGCAAGCCGCGAAGAGCAAGGCTACCATAGAAAACCCCACCGTGTGCACCCAGGCATTCTGCGGTGGGAGGCCATCGTTCAGCGCACCCAACAAGAGCAGGAGAACGAGGCTCGTCCCGGCCAGCGCGGGCGCCCACGCTCGCAGCAGGCGCAACGAGCCGGGCCCGCGCGCGACGAGCGCGATGATCGCGCCGGCAGCGAGCGCGTCCATCCGCGCCGGCGTGAGTACGTAGCCCAATGACGACGGCAGACCTGCCAGATCGAACCCCGCGCGCAACGCCAGCGCCGCGAGCAACCCGGCGGCGCAGACCCAGAGCAACGTCCTCCTACTGAACAGAAAGACGAAGGCAGGCCAGACCAGGTAGAACTGCTCCTCCACCGCCAGCGACCAGATGTGACCCGCGAACAGGAAATCCGGCCGCAGACCGGGATTGAGCGCCTCTTGAACATTCGTCAGATAGCTGGCGTACCAGGGAAGCGCCCGTAGGATCTCCTCTGCCGCGCCAGTCTCACCGAGCAGCGGCAGCGACACGAGAAGCAGCGCCAGAAAGCCGTAGTAGGCGGGGAAGATCCGCAGCGACCGCCGCGCGTAGAACGAGGCGAAGAACCGCCGCGCCGGACCTTTCGCGTCGTACAGGATGCCCGTGATCAGGAAGCCGGAGAGGACGAAGAAGAGGTCGACTCCTGCCCACCCCGCGCCGAAAGTCTTCGAAACCAGATCGTCCAGCAAGACCAGTGATGCTCCCTCATCCGTGAAGTGGAGATGGTAGAGGAAGTCGAAGTGGTAGAGCATCACCATCGCAATCGCGATCCCGCGCAGGCCGTCCAGCGCGGGCACGCGCAGCCCATCCAGCGCCGGCAGTCGGCCGCCGGTCGCCGCGCCGTCCGCATCGGATGGACGCTGGAGGGGCCTGTTCGTCGTTGTCATGATGCGAGCGAACTCCATATCGCGCGGGCGGTCACCACATGCTGCCGCACAATCGCCGCAGCGTGCAATCTTGCAGCCCGGAGAGAGCCGTGGCCGCAGCGGTGGCCCCCAGCGTGGTAGTTGGTATTATCGACAACGGGACAGCGGCCGAGCGCGCCTGCGGGCGCCCCTCAATGGAGATTCAGATGCCGGAACAAGATCCAGCGCAAGATGTTGAAGAGGCCGTCCGCGCCCACGCCCGCGCCATCGTCGCGGGAGACATCGGCGCGGCCATCCGCTCCATGACACCGGAGGGGCTGGCCGGGGCGATGGAAGTGGGCAACACAACCTGGAACATCGCGTCGTACGAGCTTGAACCCGGCGGCCGCGACGGAGACGACCACCTCTTCGCAATCCGCTACGAGACCGACCTTGGCCAGATGCGGCTGCGCTATCGCGTACGCGAGGTCGACGGTCGCTGGAAGGTGACGCACGTGGAGCAGGAGGGCTAAGGGGCCTTGGGCCTATGCCCAAGGCCTTGCACTAGCCTAACGGCTAGTGCCCGCGCGACAGGACGAAGGCCCAAGGCCTTACACTGACCTAACGGCTAGTCCTGGCCTCGCCGCGAAGCGCCGCCGTCGCCTATTCGCGTTCCGCGACTACCCAGATGTGGTTCGAAAACACCCTGTTAAGCGGCGGCAGCTTGCTGAGTGGTCGCAGGAACCGCACAACGTCCAGCGCGGCGAGCATCAGGTTGTGCCAGCGCAGCTCCGGCGGGAAGAATGACGGCTGCGGCGGCTCCCAGTGATCGATGCGGCGGACGCGGAAGCCGGCGTCCCGGACCGCCGCCCTCAACGACCCAGCCGACTGAGGGTTAATGTGCAGCGCGCGCTCGTACTCGTCGTGCGGCGGCAGCGGGTCCGTGGGCAGCAGCAGCGAGTTGATTAGTTTCCCCTTGTCGAGCCGTAGAAACCGGGCGAGAGCCAGCACCACCCTATGCACGTTGCGCACGTAGTGCCTGTAGACGACCTCTTCGAACATACGGTTCGGCGACGTGTGAATGATCAGCCGTCCACCCGGCCGCAGCGCCTGACCCACCTGACGCAACGACGCCTCGAGATCCGGCTGGTTGACATGCTCCACGAAGTCGAGCATGAACGCGACGTCGAACGTCCCCTCCCGCAGCGCCAGTCGCGTCGCGTCCATCCGAGCCAGCCCGATACGCAGATCTGCTGTGCGGTCGAGCGACTCGCCGGCGACGGTGAGCGCGGCCTGCGCGTAATCGATGCCGACCGCGTAAGCGCCGCGCAGCGCGCCCTGCAGCACGATCTCGCCGCGGCCGCAGGCGATATCAAGCAAGCGCTGCCCCGGCTGGAGTTCCGCATGCTCCAGCGCTCGCACCATCCGGGCCGAGAGCGTGCGCCCGCCGCTGTCCGCGAACTCGCGGTGGCCCTCCACGGCCGTGCGGTAGTACTCGTCGGTATAGGCGTCGGGGTCGATCGGCGCGATCTCGTCGGTCTCGTTTGCCATCTCCGTCCTCGCTCGCTGCAGGCTCATTCTAGGTAGCGACATCGGCTAGCGCCACCGCGAGGCGCGCGCTGGGCCTTTAACTTAACCTTGACGTTGAGGTAAGTTATCGTTACTATAGCGGTCGTTATGGCACGAAAACGACAAGCTCCAGCCATCGACCCCGACGAGCCGTACCTGCAGATCGGCGAGGTAGCGGAGCGGACGGGCGTCACGCAGCGCACGTTGCGGTTCTACGAAGAGAAAGGGCTGCTGAGGCCGCCCACTCGCATGGACGGCGGCTTTCGCCTCTACTCCGAGAACGACATCCAGCGGCTAGAGAGGATCAAGCGACTCAAGCGGCTACTGGGCTTCCCGCTGGCGGAGATCAAGGAGATGGTGGACGCGGAGGAAATTAAGCTCCAGCTCCGCTCCGAGTACCGGCCGGAATCCGCCATCTCCCAGAAGAAGGCCCAGTTGGTTCGAGCAATAGAAGTCACGGAGAAGCAGTACAACCTGATCCGCCAGAAGGTGGACGATATGGCGGAGATGCAGTCAAAGCTGGAAGAGCGGCTGGAGACGTTCCGCACCTGGATGGAGCATCTGGACAAGGAGGCGGCCGCCTCGCGCAAGGAGAGGGCGAACGTCTAGCCCGCTCCAGCGTCCGAGGAACGAGCCACACACCCTCCTAGCGAGGGTTTTCGTGTATCTGGAGCCTGGTTGCTCCCCGAGCTGACGCGGAGGACTTCATCCCGACGGCGTTTCCGTATCTGCGGCGAGGTGCTCTCGGAACCGACTGCCGTGGCCGCGACTGGCGCAGGAACGCAGCACGTTCAAGATTGTGCAGTCGCCACGCCGGCACTTGGCGCAGATGCGCATCCATCGCAAGCCGGGTTGTGAGTGGCCTCTACGTAGTTAGTGGCCGGGACTTGGTGCACCGATGCAGCAAGTCCGAGCCGGCGCGTGAGTACCGGCCTTAGTGCGGGGATTCCTCCGGGGCGGGCGGCGTCTTCACCCAGCCCATGGCGACGCGCAGCAGCAGCAGCAGCAGCGTCACGGCCGCCGCGCCCGCAGCCGCCACAAGCGTCCAGACCTGGACGTCGACAACCTCATCGCCGCCGCCGCTGGCGTCACCCTGCAGATCGGGCGCAAAGGCCTCGACTGCGGCGGCCGACTGCTCATCGGCGGCATCGGCCGAACTCTCCGTCGCAGCGAACGGCACGAGCGCGGTAACCACCAGCGCCGCAGAAAACAACAGTACTCTCATAGCTGCATCCTACCTAGAATCATCTTCTCACACTATGACCTTTTTGCCCGAGAGAGGCTGCCCAGCGCAGGCGCTGAGGTGCCTAATCTGCCGCCACGCCCAGGCGCGACAGAATGCTCTCCAACTCTTCGTCCGAGAAGAAGTGCAGCACCAACCGGCCCTGACCGCTCTTGCGGCGGCGTAGGTCGACCTTGGTGCCGACCGTCGAACGCACTTTCTCCTCCAGCGCGGCCAGATCTGGATCCACGCCGCGCTGTGGTCTTGCTGTCCCCTCAGCTCCCACTCCCCGGCGCGCCAGCGCCTCCGTCTGGCGAACAGTGAGACCGCGCTCTATCACCTGCCGCCAGGCCTGCCTGCGGGTGGCCTCGTCCTCGATTCCCAGCAGCGCGCGGCCGTGGCCTTCCGAGATGTTGCCGGCGACCAGACTGCCCTTGATCTCGTCGCTCAGCGCCAGCAGCCGCATCGCGTTCGAGACAGCGGTGCGGCTCCTGCCGACGCGTCGGGCGATCTCGTCTTGTGTGAGCGTGAAGTCGTCCGCGAGACGCCGGTAAGCCTGCGCCTCCTCCAACGCGTTCAGGTCCTCACGCTGGAGATTCTCGACGAGCGCCAGCTCCAGCAGCTCGCGGCTGGCGATGTCCTTGACCACCACCGGAACCTTCGCCAACCCCGCTTCACGAGCCGCGCGCAGCCGCCGCTCACCGGCTATCAGTTGGTAGACGCCCTCTGTATCGCCGACGGCGACCAGCAGCGGCTGGATCACTCCGTGCTCGCGCACGCTCTCCACCAGCTCGGCCAGCGCATCGCCGTCGAAGGCCACGCGTGGCTGGTGCGGATTCGGAACGATCAAGTCGACATCAACCTCATCGACGCCGCCAGCCGTCTCCGGGATCAGCGCTCCTAGCCCGCGGCCGAGTCCCCTTGTACGCGTCATGGTGCCACCTCCATCGCTTCGCCTTCCTTCCTCAGCATCTCTTCAGCCAGCTCGCCATAGGCAATCGCGGCGGGCGAGCTCGGATCGTACGCCTGAATCGGCAGTCCGTGGCTCGGCGCCTCGGCGGCACGAACGCTGCGCGGGATCACTGCGCGGAACGTGTTCGGAAAGTGGCGGCGCACTTCGTCCGCCACCTGCTGCGAAAGCGTCGTCCGCCGATCGTACATCGTCAGCAGCAGGCCGCGCAGCCGCAGACCGCGATTGAGATTGCGCCGCACCAGTTCGAGCGTGTTCGTAAACTGACCCAACCCCTCTAGCGCCAAGTACTCGCACTGGACGGGGATGATCACTTCATGGGCCGCTGTCAGCGCGTTTACGGTCAGGAGCCCAACTGACGGCGGACAATCAATAAGGACAAAGTTATAGCTCATTGCTACGCCTTCTAACGCCGTCTTAAGCCTGAATTCCCTTCCTAACGCCGCCGCCAGCTCAATCTCCGCGCCCGCTAAATCCGATGTCGCGGGGATAATCGAAAGCATTTCTTGACCGCTCGGTACCACCACCTCGAGCAGCGTCGCGTGGCCGAGCACGAGATCGTAGCTGCTCCGTCCCGGCTCCGGCCGCACGTTCAGGCTGGCGCTGGCATTGGCCTGCGGATCGAAATCGACGATCAGCACGCCGTGCCCCAGCCGCGCAAGCGCGGCGCCGAGGTTGATCGTCGTCGTCGTCTTGCCGACGCCGCCCTTCTGGTTCGCAACCGCGATTGCGGTCGTCATCGCAGCCTTACCTCCGGGTGCCGGGACATGCGTTCCTCGATCTGCTCGCGTCCGGCGACCGACGCGATCCCACGGCCTTCGACCGCACAGGCGGCAGCGGCAACGGCGAAGCGCGCGGCGGCCGCTGAATCGTTAGTCTCGTGATGGCGGATCAGGAAGGCGGCGGCGAAGACGTCGCCGGCGCCGGTGGGATCGACCTCCTCGATCGGGAACGCAGCGATCTCCCGCCAGCGGCCGTCTTCATGCACTCTGGCTCCGCGGCGCTCCTTGGTCTCGACGACGATGCGCACGTCGCGCGTCCAGTCCGAGAGCTGTGTGACGTCCGCGCCGAGGTCCTCGTCCGAAACGAAGAGGACGCTGCAGCGGTTCCAGAACGGCGCGCCGTCCCAAGGCTGACGCTGGACGATCCGCTGGCCGTTTAAGCGCCGCAGCCAGCCCTGCGCCGAAACGCCCGTCAGCGCTTCTGGAAATAGCGCTGCCAGATCGCCGCTGACCTCGCCGCAGACGGGGCCGAGCAGGGCGATGGGAGCCGTACGCCAGTCCTCCGGAACGTCCTCAGCCTCGATTTCGGGGGCCCGCCGGGGAACTCGTTGCCTGCGATGCGGACCATCGTAGCTGTTCTCGAACTCGGTCGTCACCTCTGCCGGACGCCCGGCGATAGCGACAGCCGGCAGGCCGGCCGCGAGGTCCGTATCGGGTCCGATTCTGGTGACGACCGCCGTATCGATGCCGAGGCGCTGCGCCTGGGTAGCCGCGAAGGCGGCCGTGCCTCCGATGCGGGTCCCGGACGGCATCAGGTCTCGTACCACGTGCCCCACCACGACAAATTCCGGCGTCGTCTCCGCCCCTTACTGCTGGATGCTGATCCTGACCTTGCGGCCATCACCTTCGCCGATGCTCTCCGTGGCGACGGTAGGGTCCTTGGCCAGCGTGAGGTGGACGATGCGCCGCTCGTAGGCGGGCATCGCTTCGAGCGTCACCGGGCGGCCGGAGGTACGGACGCGCTCCGCCGTGCGAAACGCCAGATCCAACAACGCCTCCTCGCGTCGGCGGCGGTAACCTTCGACATCCACGGTGAACGGTGACTGGTTTTCGAATCTACGGCTTACCATAAGATTGACGATGTACTGCAGCGACGCCATCGTAGAGCCACGCCGGCCGATCAGTACGCCCAGGTCCTCGCCCGTGACGTCGATCACGGCGCGAACGAGGCCGAGGCCGTCGCCCGGCGTCTCCGGCGGCCGCATCGAGATCTGCGCTTCGAGGCCGAGCATTTCGAAGATCGCCTGAAGCGTCTCTTCGACGAATTCGATGTCGGCGCCTTCGGGCGCCGCCTGTTCGGCGGGCGTCAGGCGGACCTTGGCAGGCTCGCCACCGATTCCGAAGAGGCCGGCCCTGCCCTCGCTCAGCACTTCCACGGTTACTTGCTGCCGCTTGAGCTCGAGGTCGACCAGCCCGTTCTCTATCGCCTCGTCGACGTTCTTACCGGTAGCTTCGATAGGCTCCTTGCCCGCGGCAGCGTCCAGTCCCGAATACGGCTCCGTATCCAGTTTCTTATCCACGCCAGTGTCCAATTCCATGTCGCTAACGTCGTCGCCTTCCACGGCGTCGTCTCCTTCTGCGCTTGGGTTCCGGCTCTTCCGGGCGCTCTTCGCCGGGTTCGGCCTCGCCGCCATCGCCGTTCTCCGGCCCGGCTTCAGCCGGAATCTGCTGTTGCTTGCCAGCGGCCTGCTGCGGGTCGGGTGCGGCCGCTGGTGAAATCGTAATGATGCGCCGCCAATCGAAGTCGGCCCCCATGTAGAAGTACTGCAGGACAACGCCGATCACATTCGTCGCGACCCAGTATAGCGCCAATCCGCTGGGGAATTGTAGTGTGAAGAACGCGAACATCAACGGCATCATGAAGAGCATGGTCTGGTTCATCGATTGCTGCTGCGGGTCCGCGGACGCGGACGCCGGCGTCGTCATCCGCTGCTGCACCCAGGTGGACGCGCCCACAAGCACGGCCATGATAAAAGTGGTGTCCGGCTGCCCCATGTCCATCCAGAGAAAGTGGTTCTCCAGCGGAGGGGCCGTGCGGATGAAGTCGACCGGATAGAGGCGCTGGGAGAGGTTGAGCATGTTCTCCGGCGTTGAGCCGAGCGTGAAGCGAATGCTCTGGAAGAGCGCGATCCAGATCGGGAACTGGATCAGCATCGGCCAGATACAGCCCAGAGGACTGAATCCGGCCTCTTTGTAGACCTTCATCGTCTCTTCCGAGCGACGCTTCGGGTCTTTGTACTTCTTCTGGATCTCCTGGATTTGAGGCTGCGTGGACTGCATCGCGCGTGAAGCCTGAAGCTGCTGGCGCGTCAGCGGCCACGTGATACCACGCATGAAGATGGTAAAGAGGATGATGGCGATGCCAAAGCTGCCGAACGAGAGGGTCGCCAGGATGACGAGCAGGTTGGTCATCGGGACCACCAGCCCGTTGGTCCACAGCCAGCCGATCAGCTCTAAGATGCCCACGCCTATCCTACTCTCCTAGAGAAATGGGGCGGCCCACGGTGATGAGCGCCTCCGGGTCGATCTGTTCCAGATCGCCGCCGCGCGTCACGATCAGGACGTTCTCTGTACCGCCGCTCCCGAGGATCGTGAGCGGGTCTGTGAAGACATCGTCGCTCAGCGCCAGCGCTCCGTTCGACGCGTCGAGTCCGGTATCGGGGTCGATGCCATACACGTGGCCGCCGCGATCGGCGACGATCAGTTTTCCGCCCGCTACAACCGGCGCGGCGCGAATGAACGAATCAGTCTCGAACGGCTCGCGCCAGACCGGATCTCCCGTTTCGCGCTTGATCGCGTAGACTTTGCCGTCCAATGCACCCGCGTAAACGACGCCGTTATGCACGAGCGGCGCGGTCCAGAACCAATTCCCGGCCTTGACGGACCAGAGCTCGTCGTGCGTGTCGACGTCGATCGCACGCAGCCGGCTATCGAAGCCACCGATGTATATCAGGCCAGCCGCATCGTCGACGACGGGCGATGACGGGAGGCCGCCGTCTGCCTCGAACGACCAGAGTTCGTCGCCAGTCGCGGCGTCAAGCGCGTAGAGCGAACCGTCCAGCGACGTTACGTAGAGCGTTCCTCCGGAGATAGCAGGCGTCGATTGCACCTCGGCGCCTGTTGCGAAGGGCTGCCAGACTTCGCGGCCCGTCTCGGTGTCCAACGCGTAAACGTTGCCGTCGTTCGATCCGAAGTAGACGACGCCACCTGAAACGAGTGCGCCGCCGATCAGCTCCCCGCCGGCCACGAACGGCTGCCAGACTTGGCGGCCGGTCTCGATATCGATGGCGTAGAGCGTCTTATCATGCGTCGGAACGAAGACAACGCCATCGGCAACGGCAGGCGTCCCGTACAGCGCGACGGTGTCGATGTCGTCCGCGTCCGCGGGGAACGTCCAATTCAGCGTGAAATCATCCAGGTTGTAGGAGTGGATCTCGTCCCGGTGGGACGCCAGCAGCACGTCGCCGACGATAACGGGCGATGCCCAGCCCGTGGGCGAGGCTACGCCCGTGCATGCCACGGCCAGCATCGCCAGCAGAGATGTGGCGACCAACAGGGCGAGAATCGGCCGGCGAACGAACGGGCGCGTATTCAGGATACCCGCCTTATGTTCTTGCTAAGGCGGACGCGATCGTTATGTTTCACGTGAAACGCATAATCCTTCATACTTACGTTATGGCACCGGATCATAACTGGTCGTCCGGAACGGATGGCAGCGCCCGACACGGCGCAGCATCAGCCAGCTCCCGCGAATGACGCCGTGGCGGTCAATAGCTTCGTATCCGTAGTGAGAGCACGTCGGCTCGAATCTGCAGGCCGGCGGCAGTACGTGCGACAGGTAGCGCTGGTAACCGCGGATCGAGGCGAGAGCGATCGCCTTCATGTCGTCTGCGGTCCGTTCATCGCGTTCACCGGCACGTTCGCGCGGTCCAGCAGCTTACGTAGCTGCTCTCGCAGCCCCTCGTAGTCCTGGTTTACAGCGCCGCGCCTGACGTTAATCACCACGTCCCAGCCTCCAGCCACGCCAAAAGACGACACTGCGGCCTTCAGACGCCTCCTCAGGCGATTTCTGAGCACCGCGTTGCCCAGCGCCTTCGCAGTCGTGAACCCGAACCTGCTCACATCACGCTCGCTCGAAACGGCCCGCACGATCAGCGAATCGCTGCGAACGGGCCGGCCTTTGGCGTATACGGCCGCAAAGTCCCGGGCTGCTCTCAGCCGTTGATCACGGTACGTCATGATGTAGTTTACCCCGCATGTCCGCCTCAGGCGGCGTTACGGGCCGTACACGTCCTGCTAGACAGATAGGCGTTTGCGGCCCTTGCGGCGGCGGCTCTGCAGCACGTTGCGACCGCCGGGGCTGCTCATGCGCGAACGGAAACCGTGCGTGCGCTTTCGCGGCAATCTCTTCGGTTGATATGTTCTCTTGGGCACAATGCTGCTCCTTCTCGATAAGGTACTCGACAGTATAGGAATCACAGCGGCCTGCGTCAATCTACGTTACATATTGCAGTAGGTCCAGCCGATCACGAAGCATCCAACTGGCAACATCGAACCAGCGCGCATATAGGAGTATAACTGAGTATCCGAGACTCTATAAGACTATCCAATAGTTCTCCGGCCCACAACTGCATCATCCACAGATCGTTGTGGGCCTCACACCTTGCGCCCGCTCGCCATAAGACGTAGTATGAAGCTGGTTTAGCACTCTCATTTGGAGACTGCTAAACTTTCGAGAGATTTATCGTGCAAGGAGGATTCTGAATGGCAACGGCGAAGAAGAACAAGACCAAGCTGATTCCACTCGGCGACCGGCTCGTCATTGAGGCCGTCGAGCAAGAGCAGGTGCTCGCCAGCGGCATCGTGATTCCGGACACGGCCAAGGAGAAGCCGCAGCAGGGTATCGTCCTTGCCGCCGGGCCCGGACGCCAGGATGATGACGGCAAGCGCATCGCGATGGAAGTCAAAGAGGGCGACCGCGTCCTCTACGCCAAGTACTCCGGACAGGAGATCAAGATCGACCGGACCGAGTACATCGTCCTCTCTGAGAAGGACGTGCTCTGCAAGGTCCAGGCCTAAGGCCGTCCTGAGGGACGGCTTCTAGTTCTCCGCAAGTACGCGGAGGACTGTCGGGCTTCACTTCGCGCCCAGCGCGAGCGCAGGTCCGCAGGCACGGCACCACACCGCAGTCCCATAGAGAGGAGAACCAGACGCAATGGCAAAGCAGATCGTATTCGGTGAGGAGGCGCGCCGCTCGCTCCGCGCGGGCGTAGACGCACTGGCAGACACCCTCAAGGTCACTCTTGGCCCCCGCGGCCGCAAGGTGATCCTGGACAAGAAGTTCGGCGCGCCGGCCGTCGTCGACGACGGCGTATCGATCGCGAAGGAGATCGAGCTGCAGGATCCCTTCGAAAATATGGGCGCCCAGCTCGCCAAGGAAGTCGCCAGTAAGACCAATGACGTGGCCGGCGACGGCACAACGACGGCGACCGTCTTGGCCCAGGCGCTGGTCCACGAAGGGATGAAGAACGTCGCGGCCGGGGCCAACCCGCTCGCGCTGCAGCGCGGCCTCCAGCAGGCAGTGCAGAGCGTGATCGGCGGCCTCCAGCAGATGGCGGTGCCGGTGCTGGGCAAGGAGCAGATCGCCCAGGTCGCCTCTAACTCCGCCAACGACGACGCCATCGGCTCAACAATCGCCGAGGTGATGGAGAAGGTCGGCAAGGACGGCGTGATCACGGTCGAGGAGTCGAAGGGCCTCAGCCTGGAGACCGAGTTTGTCGAGGGCATGCAGTTCGACCGCGGCTACGTCTCTCCGTACTTCGTGACGAACACGGAGCGGATGGAGGCGGCGCTGGACGACCCCTACATCCTGATCACAGACAAGAAGATCTCCGCCGTCGCGGACATCTTGCCGATTCTGGAAGCGACGATGCAGGTGACGAAGAACTTCGTCGTCATCTGCGAGGACTGCGATGGCGAAGCGCTGGCGACGCTCGTCGTCAACAAGCTGCGCGGCACGATCAACGCCTTGATCGTGAAGGCGCCGGGATTCGGCGACCGCCGCAAGGCGATGCTGGAAGACATCGCGGTGCTGACAGGCGGCACCCTGATAACCGAAGAGATGGGACGCAAGCTGGACAGCGCCCAGGTAGCCGACCTGGGCCGCGCACGCCGCGTCGCCTCGAGCAAGGAAGACACCACCATCATTGAAGGCCACGGCACGGACGAGGCGATCCAGGGCCGCATCCGCCAGATCAAGGCCCAGGCCGAAGAGGCGACGTCCGAGTTCGACCGCGAGAAGCTGCAGGAGCGCCTAGCGAAGCTGGCCGGTGGCGTCGCGATCGTCAAGGTCGGCGCGGCGACAGAGGTAGAG
Organism: Chloroflexota bacterium; assembly: GCA_029262675.1. GTDB lineage: Bacteria > Chloroflexota > Dehalococcoidia > DSTF01 > RBG-16-68-14 > JADFKB01. The sequence continues at coordinate 18,283 of JAJCYW010000002.1, forward strand.
CTGAAGGAGAAGAAGCTTCGCGTAGAGGACGCGCTCTCGGCCACGCGCGCCGCCGTAGAAGAAGGCATCGTCCCCGGCGGCGGCGTTGCACTGATTCGCATGGCTGAAAAGCTGGACAAGCTGGAGAAGAAGCTGGAAGGCGACGAGCGGACCGGAGTCACCACGCTCCGGATCGCCGTGGAGCAGCCACTGCGCCTGATCGCGGAGAACGCCGGCCAGGAGGGCTCAGTCGTCGTCGACCAAGTGATGCACGGCGGCGGCGGCATGTACGGCTACGACGCCGAGGCCGACGAATACGGCGACCTGATGCAGAAGGGCATCATCGACCCAGCGAAGGTCGTGCGTGCGGCGCTGGAAAACGCCGCGAGCATCGCCGGCATGTTGCTGACTACGGAGTCGCTCGTAACGGACCTTCCGGAGCCGACACCGGCCGGCCCGCCAATGCCGCCGATGGACATGTAGCCGCGTCTCAAACGACAGATAACGGAAAGGCCGCCCCTGTGGGCGGCCTTTCCACGTCGCGCGCAGCGCTTTACAAGTCATTTCCGCAGATGTATACTTAGTTACACACTCAGAGAGCCACGTGACTGAGGGCCTTGTGTCGCTCAGTCTCTCTTTTTGCAGAGGCGAAGTGAAGTATGGAAGAGCACAGCGTCCTTCTGACAGAAGAAGGTCTTGCCAAACTAACGGCAGAGCTGGAGCACCTGAAAACGGTGCGCCGCCGTGAGGTTGCCGAACGCATCCGGCAATCGAAAGACCTGGCGAACACGCAGAACAACGCAGAGTTCGACGACGCGAAGAACGAACAGGCCTTCGTCGAAGGCCGAGTTCTGACGCTGGAGCAGATGATCCAGAACGCCACGATCATCGACGAGGAGCAGGCCCACCACGCCAAGCGCGTCCAGATTGGCTCCACCGTCACCGTCTCCGAGGGCCACGGAAAGAAGCATCAGGAGTACCACATCGTCGGCTCGGCAGAGGCCAACCCGAAGGAAGGCCGCATCAGCAACGAGTCGCCCGTCGGCATCGCGCTGCTGGGCAAGCGGCCGGGCGATGCCGTGCAGGTCAATGTACCGAAGGGCGTCCTCCGCTTCACGATCACAAAGATCAGCTAACGTCCGGCGTTCCGCCGATGCGTCCCGCCCCTCCTCCTCTTACGCCGCACCCGAGTACGCCGTGGCCGAGCTAGCGTCGTCGTTCGACGACGCCTGGGCCCAGTTTCAGCGCCGCGAGTCGCTCCGCCTCGCCGGTGACACGCTGGAGTCGGAATGGAGCCGCGGGCGGGCGCAGTACCTGACGTTTCTCGTGCGGATGGACGAACCCGCCGTCCGCGACCACCTCGCCGCCGTTATCGAACGGATTGCGGGCATTCCCGGCATCGAGCCGTATCCGGAAGACTACTGGCACGTCACCGTCAAGGGCGCCGGCTTCCAGGTCGTCAAGCGCACGCGCGACGACGAGATCCTGCGCGGCGACGTCTCTCGCATGGCGGGGAAGGCGCGCGCCCTGCTGACGAAGCAGGCCCCGTATCGGGCGACGCTCGGCCTGGCCAACGGCTTCGGCGACGTCGTCTTCGTCGAAGTCGGCGACGGCGGCGGAACAGCCGCACTCAACGGCCTTCTGCTGGAGGGCCTCGACGAGCTGACCGGAGCGCCGATAGACGCCGCCGGGTTCTTGCCGCACATCAGCGTCGCGCGCTTCCGGTCGAACGAGGGCCTGGCGCAGCTCAAGGAGACGCTGGCGTCGCTGCGGAAAGAGCCGCCCGGGCCGCAGTTCACTGTCCAGCGCGTCGAGCTGGTCAGGGCCTGGCTGTCTGAGGACGCGCCTGACTTCGAGACGCTGGCTTCGTATGCGCTAGCGGGTCCGGCGGAAACCGCCCCGTGACCCCCAAGCGCGGTGGCTTCGGCGCCGTCATCTTCGACATGGACGGCGTGCTCGTCGATAGCGAGCCGGCGTTCTTCGAGGCCGTCAACCTCGTCCTCCAGCCGACGGGCAAGCAGATCGCCTGGGAGGATTACGTGCGCTTCATCGGCACCAGCACGTCCGTAACCTGGCGCGGTGTGCTGGAGACAGTTGGACTGTCGCTGGAGGAGATGCAGCGGCACGTTGATGGCTTCGAATCGGTCATCGTGGGCGTGCTCGGCAGGCCGCGCGGCCTGCTGCCCGGCGTTCGCGACCTGATCGAGAGCCTGCGGGCGCGATCGCTGCGCGTCGGCCTGGCGACGTCGTCGCGCGAGGAGTGGGTGAGAGCGTTGTTGGGCGGCGCGAGTCTGCCGCTCGACACGTTCGACGCCGCCGTCTGGCGGGAGATGGTAGCGACGAGCAAGCCCGCGCCGGACCTCTACCTGAAGGCAGCGGAGCTAATCGGAGCGGCGCCGGAGCACTGCATCGCCGTCGAGGACACGCCGTCCGGCATTGCGGCCGCGCTGGCGGCGGGCATGTTCGCCGTACAGGTGCGGTCGGCGACGTCGGCGCTGCCGCCGATCGACGGGGCCGACCTCGTTATCGACACGCTCCGCGACTTCCCCCAGGCGCTGCTAGAGGAATCGTAGGCCGCATGACATCGTCGCATGGCGGCGTGTATCATGTAGCCTGTATCACAGAGCAGACACAGCAGCGGAGCCGATACTAGGAACATGGCAATGCAGATTTCGATTTCTCCGGAGGCGGTCGCGCTCGCTCAGGAGCGTGGCGGGGTGATGGCGCTCGACTTCATCCCGCCCCTCACGTGAAGCGGCAAGGCAGAGGTGTCGGTCGACACCTACCTCAAGCGCAAGAACCTCTCGCCATACCGCAGCGTGGAGCACGAGGGCGTCAAGGTCCTCGTCGCGCCGAAGCTGATGCAGTGGGCGCAGGCAGTGCACCTGGACGTCAAGCAGTTCTTAGTCTGGAAGTCGTTCGAGGTCGCCACACAGCACAGGCACGGCCCTACCTGAGCGCACTGATATCCCGCTGCGTTGCAGCGGCCCGACCTTTCGCCTACAGCAGCCACTAGCCGATGCCGAAGCGCCACTTCACGTCCACCGCGTTCGTCGTCCATCAGGGCCGGACGCTGCTGCACTGGCACGCCAAACTACAGCAGTGGATGCCGCCCGGCGGCCACATAGAGGCCGACGAAGACCCGGTTACCGCCGCAGTGCGCGAGGTGCTGGAAGAGACGGGTCTGCGCGTGGAGATCCTATCCGTCGCCCGTTCGTTCGCCTTCGAGGAGCCGGCCCAAATCGAGCCGCCGGTCACCATTCTCATTGAGACGATCACGGACGGCCAGCATGAGCACATCGACCTGATCTACTTCTCGCGCCCGCTGGACGGCGAGGCGGAACGACCGCTGCCGACGGACGATTCGTGGACCTGGGTTGGTGCTGAGCAGATCGAACGCGGCGAGTCGCTCCCCTACGACGGCGGCAGCGCGCCCGTGCCTGAGGACGTCGCCGTGCTAGCCCTGGCGGCGATACGAGCGGAGCGGGGAGAGTAGCGCGGGACGGCTACTAAGCTGGGTGACGCGTCAAAAAGTCACGAACTCCCTGAGTCATCAATGCGACTTGAGCTTTGTCGTACTCATCGTACTTTGCGTGTGCGGCCTTATTGCGAAGATCTAGCCAGGCCGTAACGCTCTTTTGGTCTAGCTTCTCGTACGCACCTGCCTTTGTCAGTACCGCATTCAAAGTGTCAGCCTTCTTGGGTCTACCACTAGCATCGTCGACGTCGATTCCGTTCTTGTTACACAGCTTCCGTAGATGTTCCTCCAAGACCCCGCCAGAGAGAACAGCCGCCGCGTCCTTGTAGCCTTCACCCAACAGGTGATCCGCCATTTCAAGGAAGTCCGCGAACACGCTCGCATGGACTAGCTCTTGAACTGTGCTTAAGTAGCCAGCCTCGTAGTCCGAACGAACAACTTTGAGAATGCTCGCAAGCGCAGCAGCTTGGTAGATATCACCTGGATCGTCAAGCGATTTTGAAGCGTTTTCCAAGTAAGAACTGCCGGTCGGCGAGATCCTTTTCAAGGTGGCGGCAATCAGTGTATGAACTTCGACTGCCACCTGATAATCGACATCCCGGATAGTAGAACGACCGCCCGTGACAGTCTGCCACTTACTTAGCGCGCGGTCAATCTGTTCGAGGATGGCCTTGAGTTCCGCCATGCATCATCCCTCCAGAGTTCGAACCCCTACGCCTCTACTGCGGCGAGGACCTTGTCTATCACGGCCTGGGTGCCGATGACGTGGCGGTTCATGCGGAGCTTATCCGGGTCGATGCCGAGCGCGAGGCCGATCAGCTGCGGCAGGTGGATGATGGGCACGTTCAACTCGCGCTCGATGACCTCTGCGGCGCTGGGCTGCTGGGCGTCCAGGTTGAGGTGGCAGAGCGGGCAGGGCGTGACCAGGCAGTCCGCGCCCTGGTTCTTCGCTTCATGGATGTGGGTACCGGTCTGCGTCAGTGAGTTCTTGCGGTTGTTGGTGAGGATCGGGAACCCGCAGCACTTGTCCTTGCCTTCGTATTCGACCGCCTCCGCGCCGACGGCCGCGATGATCTGCTCCAGGTAGTCGTCGCGCTCCGGGTGCTCTTCCATCCCCAGTATCCTGGACGGCCGCAAGATGTAGCAGCCGTAGAACGGGCCGCAGCGCAGGCCAGTCAGCGGCCGCACTACCTGCTCCTTCAGCTTGTCTAGGCCCAGGTCTTCGGCTAACACCCACATGAAGTTCTTGATTACCAACCCGGGCTTGTACTCCAGCCCCTCTTCGGCGAGCTGCGCGTTGATCTTCGCACGGTACTCTTCGTCGCGATCCAGCTTCTCCTGCACCAGGCTCTGGACGCCCTGGCAGGTGGAGCAGATGTTGATCAGGTCCAGGCCCATCTTCTGCGCCATCGCGAAGTTGCGCGCGTTCAGCGCGTCGGCCAACTCAGGTTCGTGCTCGCTGATGACGCCGGCGCCGGTGCAGTTGCCGTCGTAGAGCTCTTCCAGCTCGATGCCGAGCTTGGCAGAGGTAAGGATCATCGACTCGTAGAGCTCGGGGCAGGCGCCCTTGGAGACGCAGCCGGGCCAGAACGCGTATCTCATCGCTTCGCTTCTTTCTTCTCACTGCGCGCGTTGTCGAACAGGCGGCGGACGTGCGCGATACCGGCGATCGGCTTGCTGAATAGCGGCAGTGTGTCCTTCCAGGGGAGCTTGCCGGCGCGCATCATGCGGAACGCCCCCGGTAGCTCCTTGAGAAGGCGCGGCGCGTTGAACATGCCGACCGATTCCGGAAGCAGCCGCACTTCGTCGAGGCGGCCCGTCCTGCGCACGGAGCCGGCGAACGCCGTGCCGTGGCGGGCACCGATGCCGCCCTCGACGCCAGCGTTGACGACCTGCTCCCGTAGCTGCATGATGCGGTCCATCGGGCGGATGTCCTTGGGGCAGACTTCCACACAAATGTTGCAGCGCGTGCAGTCCCAGATGCCGCCCTTCGCGCTGCTGAGCGCCTTCAAGCGATCCATCGTCGTATCGTCGCGGGGGTCGCCGACGAAGCGATAGGCCTTCGCGAACGCGGCCGGGCCGATGAAATGCTTATCGACCTCCAGCACCGTGCAGTCCGAGACGCAGGCGCCGCACTGAATGCAGCTCAGCGCGTTCGAGACGTCGACCATCGTTTCGTGCATGACGATGTGCTCGCGCTCCGGTTCCGGGCCGCTATTCTCCAGCCAGGGCGTGATCCGGCGCACCTTGTCCCAGTGCACCTCCATGTCGGTCACCAAGTCCTTGATCACCGGCATGTTGCCAAGCGGCTCGACGAGGATCGGTTCGTCGCCATTGGCCATGTCGCTGGCCTTGGTCTTGCAGGCGAGCCGCGCGCGTCCGTTGACGCGCATCGCGCAGGAGCCGCAGATCGAGCTGCGGCACGAGTAGCGCAGCGCCAGGCCGCCGTCTTCGTAGTCGCGGACCTGAAGCAACGCGTCCAGCATTGTCGCGCCTTCGGGCATCTCGACCGTGTACTCATCGTAGTGGGAGCTGTCGGGCTGCGTACCGTCCTGTCGCTTGACCTTCAGGCGAACATCCATCAGTACGTCCTGACCTCCGGTTCCCACTTGGTCATCGTCACGTCAGCGTAGTCGAGTTGCGGGCTGCCGTCCTCCTTGCGAGAGGCGACCGTGTGCTTCAGCCACTTCTCATCGTTTCGCTCTGGGAAGTCGAGGCGGGTGTGGGCGCCACGGCTCTCCTCCCTGGCAAGCGCGCCGGCGACCATCGCGTGTGCGACGTCCAGCATGCCGCCCAACTCGAAGATCGAGAGCAGGTCGAGGTTGAACACCTTGCCCGTGTCCTCCAACCGCACGTTCTCGAAGCGGCCCTTCAGCTCGACGATCTTTGCAAGCGCCGAATCGAGCTTCTCGCGAGCACGGAAGATGCCAAGGTCCTCACGCATCATGCGGCCCATCTCGCCGCGGATCACGGCCGGACGCTCGCCGCCGCTACCCTTCGTTGCCATCCACTGCTGAATTCGGTTCTGGTCCTCCGCCAGCGCGGCCTCCGAAATTTGTGACTTGCTGGCGACCTGCTTTACGTAGGCGGCCGCGGCCACGCCCGCGCGGCGGCCGAAGACGATCGTATCGAGCAGCGAGTTGCCGCCGAGACGGTTGGAGCCGTGAACGCTGACGTTCGCGCACTCGCCCGCCGCGAAGAGTCCCGGCAGCGGCGCGGCGCCATCGACGTCCGTCTTGATGCCACCCATCGCGTAGTGTGCGCCCGGGCGCACCTTCACCGGTTCGTGAACCATGTCGGTGTTCGTTAGGTCGATCGCCAGCTCGCGGATCTGCCAGAGCCGCTCGCTGATCTTCTCTTCGCCCAGGTGGCGCACGTCGAGCAGAACGCAGCCATCGATGCCGCGGCCCTCGTTGATCTCGGTTTGTTCGGCGCGCGATACGACATCACGACTGGCGAGTTCAAACTTGTTCGGCGCGTACTTGCCCATGAAGCGGTCGCCTTCACTGTTGAGCAGGTAGCCGCCCTCGCCGCGCGCGCCCTCGGTCATCAGCACGCCGGAATCCTTGAGCGACGTTGGGTGGAACTGCATGAACTCCATGTCCTGGAGCGGCGCGCCGGCCATATAGGAGATGGCCATGCCGTCGCCCGTGCAGGCGATGGCGTTCGTCGTCGGCGCGTAGACGCGGCCCAGGCCGCCAGTGGCCATGATCACGGCCTTGCCCTGCATCACAGCCAGATCGCCCGTAATCATCGGCATCGCGATGACGCCGCGCACCTCGCCGTCCTCGACGATAAGCGACGTGCAGAAGTACTCCTGATAGACGGTGATGCCCAATTTGAGCACCTGCTCGTAGACGACGTGGAGGATCGCCTGGCCCGTGATGTCCGCGATGAAGCAGGTGCGCGGGAAGCCCGCGCCGCCGAACGGGCGCTGGGCGATCTTGCCGTCCTCTGTGCGGCTGAAGCTGGTGCCCATGCGCTCGAGCTCGATGATATCGCCGGGCGCTTCTCTTGCGAAGATTTCGACGGCGTCCTGATCTGCCAGGTAGTCGCTGCCCTTGACCGTATCGAAGGCGTGCGACTCCCAGGAGTCCTCTTCGCCGAGCGCGGCGTTGATGCCGCCCTGGGCCGCTCCGGAGTGGCTGCGCATGGGGTGGAGTTTGGTGACCAGCGCAACATCTGCGCCGTTACGGGCGGCTTCGATAGCGGCGCGCATGCCCGCCAAGCCCGCCCCTATTACCAGAACATCGTGTTGGAAGACTGTCACTCGTCGCTCCTCAGACGGCGTCACCGGCCCGACTCGGGCGATCCTGAGTGTGGAGCTGATGACGACCGCTGGCCAACGGTATGCGGGCCGGAGAGACATCCATGCCTCTCTGCCCGCAGGCATTCTAACAGGCGATTGTGAAAGGAGCAACAGACGGGTGAGCCGCGTTCGATCACGAATCGGGCCATCCGTGGCCCGATTCGCTTCAGCAGAGTCTGCACGTGTGCTTGTGGCGGGGGGAGGAACCAAACCCTGCTGCCGGTAACGAAGCCAGTATGCGCCAGTTCACGAAGACCGGATATAGGGGTGATCCCTACCTACCGGCCGCTGGCTCCCTGACTTTGAGAATCTCGCGGTCTAGATTGCGCCTCATCATCTGATGGCGACCTCGAGAATCTAAGGGCGACCTCGCTTCTTGAGCTCGGTCGCTCGTGGTCTCGATCGCTTGGGGTCAAAGACAGTACAGGGCGAGGCGATCGTACGGGTGGGTAGGAGCGCTACGCGGCCGCGCGAAACCGCAAATACATTAGGAGCGCAGCCACGCTCTTCGCGTCCTGGATCTCGCCGGTCTCGACCATGCGCAGCGCTTCGTCGAGAGAGACTCGCTCGCAGAGGATCTCATCCTCGTCGCCGTCCAGCCGGCTCTCAACGAGGTCCGTGCAGAGGTAGACGTGCAGGTACTCCGTGCAGTAGCCCGGCGCGCTGTAGAACCCGCCCAGCGTTCGGATGGCGCCCGGCCGGTAGCCGGTCTCCTCCTGCAGCTCGCGCTCCGCCGCGACTTCCGGCGGCTCGCCGGGGTCGAGCGTGCCGGCCGGCAGCTCCAGCAACTCGTGGCCGAGTGGGTGGCGGTACTGGCGCACGAAGAGCAACTGCTCTTCGTCTGTCACGGCGACGAGCGTGATGCCGCCGGGGTGTTCGACGACGTCGATGGTCCCTTCGCGGCCGCTGGCGTAGCGCAGCGAGTCGACGCGAAAGCCCAGCCAGCCATCGTGAACGCGGCGGCTAGAGGTAACGTCCGGCGGCGGCCCCAGGCTGTCGGGTAGGTCGTGCGTCACTCGCCGCTCTCGTCTGCGGCGCTGGCGGTGCCGTCCTGGCCCAGCCAGCTAAGGCGCCGGGCCAGCCGCTGGTAGAAATCGGAGCGTGGCCGCAGCCTGAGAAAGCGCGCCTTGTGCGGCCCCAGTGCCACGCGCACCGTCTCGCCCGGCGCGAGGTCGTTGTCCTGTTCGCCGTCGATGCTAAACGTCGCCTGCTGGCGAGCCGCTAGCTGGACCTCTACCACCGCGGATTGCGGCAGCACAACGGAATTGCGCGACGCCAGATGGGGCGCGAGCGGTGTGAACAGGATGTCGGACGACTCCGGCGAGAGGATCGGCCCGCCTGCGGACAGCGAGTAGGCGGTGCTCCCCGTTGCCGTCGCGACGATCACCCCGTCGGCCCTCAGCTCTGCCATCACCGCCGAATCGATGCGGACGGTGACCTGGACAGTGCGGCCGAGCGTCGCGCGGCCGATGACGACGTCGTTCAGCGCATCGTGCCGCGCCGGCCGGTCGCCGTTGTCATTGGCCATCGCCGGCACGATCTCCGCGTGCAGCATCGCGCGCTCTTCCACGTAGCCCGCGCCGGCGACGATCTCCGGCAATCGCTGTCTGGCGGTGTCAGCATCAAGCTCAGTGAGAAAACCCAAGCGGCCCATGTTGATCCCCAGCAGCAGCGTCGGGTGCGGCACGACGCTGCGTGCGCCGCGGAGGACGGTGCCATCGCCGCCGATGCAGAGCAGCAGGTCTGTATCGTGCATCTGGGCCTCTGTCGCCTCTTCGTCCCAGGCGGGCGCGGCCCACGTTTCGACTCCCTGCCGCGCGGCGATGGCGACTAACTCCTCGGCGACGAGGCGGCCCTGGTCGTCCGGCAGCTTGGGGTGGTAGATACAACCGACCTTATTCATCGCGTCGGTCGCTCCGACTGCGTGGACCAGAGCACGAAGAACTCGCGGTTGCCGGCCGGGCCGCGCAGGGGCGATGTTGTGAGGCCGCCGAAGCGCAGGCCAAAGTCGGCCGCCCAGGCCACGATGCGGCCCAACACCGCCGCGTGGACTTGGGGGTCGCGAACGACGCCGCCCTTCTTCACCTCGCTGCGCTTGGCCTGGAACTGAGGTTTAACTAGCGCGACGATGCGGCCGCCGGGCCGCAACAGATTGCTAATGGCCGGCAGCGCCTTCTCGAGGCCGATGAACGAGAGGTCGACGGTCGCCAGGTCGGCCAGCGCGGGCACCGCGCCCTCTGCGGCGGGCAACTCCTTAAGCTCACGGATATTCGTTCGCTCCATGACGACAACGCGCGGGTCTTCGCGAAGCGCGAGGTCGAGCTGGCCGTAGCCGACATCGACGGCGTACACCCGCCTGACGCCGCGCTGAAGCAGGCAGTCTGTGAAGCCGCCTGTCGAAGCGCCGGCATCGATTGCAGCGAGGCCCTCGACATCGAGGCCGAACGCCGCCAGAGCGCCCTCCAGCTTCTCGCCGCCGCGGCCGACGAATTGCGCCGGCCGCGCCAACTCGATGACGGCGTCCTGCGCCACACTGGCGGCCTGGCGCACGGTCTTCTCGCCGTTGACGAGCACATCGCCGGCCAGAATCGATGTCTGGGCCTTCTGGCGGCTCTTGGCCAGGCCGCGCTCGACCAGGAGCAGGTCTAATCGCTGTTTGGCGCGCAGCTTGGCAGACATGCTGGCAGCATATGGACGCTACGTAATCGAGTCAAGCAGCAGCGGGACGGAGCGCGGCAACGGGGCGAGACTTGCCCACTTGTCGGCTATGACCGCAGTGAGGTTCCGTTCAGCCTCGCTTGTCAGAACCCCTCTGGGTTGAAACGACTCAGGTGGACGTCGAGGAACTCGTCGACGCGGTCGCGGGTGTACTCGCTAACGGGGAACTTGTCGATGCGGGCCCATGACGTGAGCGCAATGTGCCCCTCTTCCATTTCGAGGTAGGGAGCCAGCACAAGGAGGTCGCCGTCATTAAGCCTATCGACGACCAACGCTTCCAGGTCATCGATCACCGCCTGGTCCGTGGTGTTGTACCAAACGACGGCGCCGCTGTGCTCCAAGTTGTGCACCAACGTCTCCGGCTCCCACGGGTCGCGGTAGATGCCCCACGGCGCTGGGCCACAGTACGGCGGCGCTTCTGACGGAACATTGCCGCAGGCCCCGCTTCCCCAATGCGGGCCGCCAGCAGGTGGGTTCGAATTGCCGTCGGCCTCGTAGTCGACGTCCCGCGTGACGTGTGCTGCCGTGGTGTTATCCCCGTGGGTGCCGTACGTCCCGCCGTAGATGCCCTGCAAGTCGACGTGGACGCCGGGCAGGTCCGGGTCTTCGCTGCCCTCGATTTCCACTGCCCGGGCACCCTGGGTTGGCGTCGGCTCCTGCGTAGGTGTTTCGAGCGGCGTATTGCCGTCCCCGCCGCCACCGCCACCGCACGCGGCGGCGATGAGCGCGATCGCGATGCCTGTGAGTGCTGCTGTGCGTAGCGTCATGCTCGCCACCTCCTGGCCTGTTGGCCAAAGTGTAGCAGGCTACGCGCGGTGCTTCCCGAGCGAGATACTGAACAAGACTGGCCCAATTATCGGCTGTTCCTCAAGATGGTGCTAATGAGATCATTGAGAGTAGCCATAGCGTAGCCAGCTTCAGTGTTGTCGACGATACCGATGCTCACGCCGTAGTCTGGGAGATAGAGGCTGGCTGCTGCAAAGCCGGGCGAACTGCCCCCATGGCCCCAGACCTCCAAGCCGTCGAACAGCTCTGGAGAGAACCGAGTCGAACCCAGCCCGTAGCCAGCTACGAGAGGTTCCTCGGGTGCCTCGACGGGCAGGAACTCCACCATGTCATCGAACGACTGGCCGTCCAGCACGCGACGTTCGTGATAGAGCGCTCGTGACCACTCGGCCAGGTCTTCAGCCGTTGACATCACTTGGCCGCCTGAACCACTCGAGAATGCTGTGCGAGAAATAGCAGCGATGTCATCGTCGTTGCCATCGCCGTCTAGGTCTGTCCACCCATGGGCGACGTTGGCAGGGAGCGTTTCCTCCGGCAACAGGAATGTTCCTTCCAGTCCGAGAGGCTCCCAGAAGCGACTCCTGTACTCGGTAGACACCGTCGCTCCTGTCGCTTCACTGATGATCATCCGGAGAAGAGCATAGCCCGCGGTCGAGTAATGCCAGCCGGATCCTGTCGGGAAGTACGGCTCCTGCAAGAAGGTTAAGATCGTCTGCTCCGGAGTCCATGTCCGCGAAGGATCATCCCATATGGCCTGCCAGTAATCCGGGTGCTTGACGTAATCGAAGAGTCCGCTTGAATGGTTGAGTAGCTGCCGAATGGTGATGGCGCTGTCAACGTTCGTATAGGCAGGCAACCAGTCGGACACCTGGTCTTCGAGTGTTAGTACCCCCTCGCCCGCAAGCTGCAGAATGGTCGCGGCTGTCCAGGTCTTTGTGATGCTCCCGGCCGCGAAAAGCATGTCCGGTGTTGCGGGCGTCGTTCCGTGGGACACGCCTCCAACTCCGAGCCATTTCGCGCCATCAGGCATGATTACGGCGAAGGAAGCACCTTTGCCGCCGTGTTCCTCAAGGCCAGCGTCCAGAGCGCCCTGCAATTCCTGGGCGAACTGCGGATCAAGGCTTCGCTCGCCACCACCACCGCACGCAGCGACGACAACCGCCAGTACGATGCCCGCAAGTACTGCTGTGCGTATTGTCATGCTCGCCACCTCCTGCTGTGGTGGCCGGAGTGTAGCATGCCAGCACAGGCTTGCTCACGAGGGACGTGACCAAGCCTCACGTTGACGTGACGGTAATGTCGCCGCTAGGATGCGGGCGACCCAATGGCCGATGACGTAGCCACTGAAGAACCGCCCGCCGCGGACACGCCGGTGCAGCGCAGCTTCTCTACGTTCTCCTCGCTGCGCTACCGCGACTTCCGTTACCTCTGGTTCGGCCAGATCGGCCGCGCCGCCGCGATGTGGATGGAGCAGATCGCGCGGCCGGTGCTGATCCTCCAGCTCACGGACTCCGAGCTGCTGCTCGGCCTCGTCGTCGCCGCCCGCATGTCGCCACAGCTGCTGTTCGGCCTGATCGCCGGCGTGGCGGCGGACCGTTTCGACCGCAAGCGCATCATCGTACTCGCCTCGATCGCGATGATGACGTTCCACTTCATCACGGCGGCGTTGGTGCTGACCGGCGTAGTGGAGACCTGGCACGTCTTTGTGCTGGCGTTCGCCACGGGCACGTCTATGGTGTTCAACCAAACGGCGCGCCAGTCGCTGATCCCGCAGCTCGTGCCGGAGGACCAGGTGCTGAACGCGATCTCGCTGAACATGGCGGCGCTGAACGTGATGCGCATCGCGGGCCCCGCCTTGGCGGGCTTCATCCTCTTGAGCAACGACGTGGGGCCCGTCTACGCCGTCAGCGGCGTGCTGGGCGCCGGCGTGCTGCTCTGCCTGGCGATGGTCCGCATAAAGCACGTGCCGCGCGACGGAGAAGAACAGCCCTCCTGGTTCGACGACCTGCGGGAGGGGTTCGCCTTCGTGCGGCAGCGGCCCGAGGTGCTGGCCGTGCTGGGCCCGCCGCTGATCATGTTCGTGTTCGGAATGCCCTACATCACCGTCTTCCTGCCGCTCTTCGCCAAGGACGTGCTCGACCTGGGCAACGCGGGCGTCGGAGCGCTGATGGCGGCGACGGGCGCGGGTGCGATCGCCGGATCGCTGGTGCTTGCCTCCCAGAGCGGCCTGAAGCATCGCGGGTTCATACTCATGGGGCTGATGGCGGCGTTCAGCGCTCTGCTGATCGCCTTCTCCCGCACGACGTTCTTGCCAGTCTCTATCGTGTTGCTGATGGCAGCCGCGACCATGAGCACATCGTTCATGGCGCTCTCCAACAGCCTGCTGCTGCAGCTCAGCCCCGGCGAGATGCACGGGCGCGTCGTCAGCTTGCTAAGCATCGACCGCGGCCTCGTGCCGATCGGAGCAATCGGCGCAGGCGCGCTGGCCGCATCGCTGGGGGCGGAGGACGCGCTGCTGATCGTCGCCGGCGCCTGCCTTGCGTTGACGGTGCTGGCGACCGTCTTCGTTGCACCGCTTCGGCGAATCTAGGAGGCGCGGTTACTCCGGCTGCGTCGGCGCGACGCTACTGCGCCTGCGCCTGCGCCGGCGCGACGCTACTCCGCCTGCGTCAGCGCGGTTACTCCGGACGCGTCGCGGCGAGGAGTGTGCGGCGGAAGCCGAAGAAGGTTGGCGAGGCGGGGAAGCGTTCGCGCAGCCGTTCGCGGTAGCGCTCCATGAACGGTTGCTGGAGCTCCTCAGGCAGCCGTTCCATGTACGGAACCAGCGCCGTTCCAGACATCCAGTCGGCCAGGGCGTCCGCATCCGGTAGCACGTGCGGGTAGACCTTCTCGAAGCAGGTGATGTCGCTGGCGCCGTTGGCGAAGAGCAGCGCGGCGTAGGCCTCGATCGACAGCACTTGGGGGTCCCACGCGAAGCCGCCCAGGCCTTCGCGGAACGGCTCCGACGCGGCGACCTCAAGGATAATGGTGTGCGTGTCATGGCCGAAGTTGGACGGCATCTGCACGACGAGCTGTCCGCCCGGCCGTAGCTGGGAGAGCAAATGCGCGAACAGGGAATCGTGTTCTTCCACCCACTGGAGCGCGGCGTTGGAGAAGATTAGGTCGAACTCGCCCTTGACGTCTTCAATAGGGCACAGCGCGAACCGGAGACCCTCCCGCGCCAGCTTAGAGGCAGCCTCCAACATCTGCGGCGACGAGTCGACGCCGAGCACGTCGCTGCCAGGCAACGCTTCCGCGAGACGGCTGGTCAGCTCGCCTGTACCGCAGCCGAGGTCGATCACGCTCAACCCATCGCGGACGTTAGTCAGGCCGACCAGGTCTTCAAACGGCTGGTAGCGTTCCGCCTTGAACTGCTCGTAGCGCTTCGGATCCCACGGCATGATTTCTATCTAATAACCCCAAACAGCGCTGTGAACAATGGGGAGATCTACCTACAACGTGCGGTTCGGCCTACTCCTCGCCGGTTAGAACGACGACGCCGGCCGTGCCATCGACCGTGATCCGCTGGCCATCGCGGATCATGCGCGTGCCGTGCTTGACGTTGACGACGGCGGGCAGGCCGAACTCCCGCGCGACCGTCGAGCCGTGCGAGAGCGTGCCACCGATATCGACGACGACGGCGGCCGCGGCGACGAACAGCGGCGTCCAGCCTGCGTCCGTCACCGGCGCGACGAGGATCTCCCCCGGTTCGATAACGGCGCCGGCACGCGGGTCGTGGATCACGCGCGCGATGCCGGTGACGCGGCCGGGGGAGACCGCGATACCGCGCAGGATGTCGCCCTCGGGCAGCGGATGGTCGTCGTCCGCGACGAGTGCTGGCCGTCCCCGAAACGTCTCCGGCAAATGCACGTGGCTGTTGCGCTCGCCCTCCGCGCGGCGCCGCGCGATGCGCTCGTACGCGCCGGCCCGGCTCAAGTTGCTGCGGACGAGGTCGATCACCTCTTCCCACCTGAGTTGGTAGAAGTCCCAGAGTTCCGCCAGCAGGCCGCGCTCCACCATGCGGCGGGCCAGCGCGCGGGTGATCCGCCGTCCGCGATTGCTGACGCGGACGAGCAGCGACTTGGTGTGCTCCCGCGACGCAACGCTCCCCTGCGCCTGGCGCAATGCATAGCGGAAGATGGGCCGCCGCCACCAGGAGAGGCGGCGCTGGCAGTCCTCCGTCGCCGCTTCGCGTGCATGGCGCTGACGCTCTTCCAGCCGTTGCGGCGAGGAGGCGGGGTCGGCGTGGAGGTAGTTGCGGATCATGGCGAACACCGTCGGCGGGTCTTCCTCCCAGGTCTTGGCCGCCATCTCCGCTTCCTGCAGACCGCGGTGGCCGTGCTCCTGAAGGAACGCCTGCCGCCGCGAACGGAAGGTAGCCGTCACGTCATCCGGGAGGGCGTCGAGACGCCGTTCGATCTCGGCGCCGTCGCGCGGCTCGAATGCAGTCCGCAGTTCGTTCGACGCGAGCACGATGCGGGAGAGATGCCACAGCTCGAAGGCGGGCGCAGCGCTCTCCAGCCCGGACAGGCCGGTACAGAGCGTGGCCTGGAGCGCACCGTTATCATCTCCCAGCCAGCCCTCCGTGCAGCGCCGCAACGTCTCGAACGACGAGCTGGTGATGCCGCCGCCGGAGATGTGCGTGACGCTCACCTCGGCGCCGCGCACCAAACCGTCCTCAAACGTGGCGATCAGCTCTTCTTCTGTCTGCAACTCCAGCGGCCGATCCGCGTCCTCGCGTTCGAGCGCGGTGACCGTTTCCTCCGCGCGCCGCACCTCCGCCGCCATCCGCAGCAGGTACCAGAGCACGCGCGGCGTCACGCTCGCGTAGCGCCACAGCTTCTTCGGCAGCGGCGACGGCTTTAGCGTCAGGTCGACATCGTGCGCCGTCTCGCCGCCGTCTCGCCCGTGGCCGAAGTACTGGTCGAGCATTGCCTCCCGCGACCCAAACGGCGTCTGCTCCACCACTTCCTGCATCATGGTGACATTGAGGAATGCGCGGCCGTAGAAGAACGCGAAGAACGGGTCCGGCGTCTCCAGCCGGATGCCGATCCGTTCGACCGGCTGGTTGCCGAAGCGTTCGATCATGGTCTGGTTAAACGCGCAGCTAAACGGCGAAAGCTGCCCCGGCAACACCTCCTGCACGTTAGCGGCGGTCCAAATCGTCGCCGCGTCCGTCTCAGTATCAAACTCTGAGACCCAGCCGACGGCCTGGCGTCCGGCGGCGGCCGTCACGGGCCGCGCCTGCAGCAAGTAGATCTCGCCACCCGCGAGCGCCCATTCGACGTCCTGCGGCGCGTCGGCCTGGCGCTCGATCTCGACGACAAGTTTCGCGAGCTCGATGGCCTGCTGTTCGGTCAACGAAGGCTGCCGTGCAGCACTGCCCTCCAGCGCCTCGCTGCGCACACCGCCACGCTCATCCGGGACGACGCGCAGTCGCTTGGTCGCGATGCGGCGCTCGCGCACGCGCCACACCGACTTCTCCACCGCGAAGTGGTCCGGAGTGACCGCGCCGCTGACGACGCTCTCTCCGAGTCCAAATGCGGCGTCGATCAGCACCACGTCGTCCGCGCCCGATACCGGGTCGACCGTGAAAGCAACGCCGGAGGCCTCCGCATGAACGAGCGCCTGCACCACCACTGCCATCGTTGGCTCCTGATCGGAGATGCCCTGCGAGCGGCGGTAGGCGCGAGCCTCCGCGCGATAGAGGGAGGCCCAGCACACCAGCACGGCGTCCAGAACGGCGTCCAGCGAGCGAGCGTTGAGCACCGTCGCATGCTGGCCGGCGAACGACGCCTCGCGGCCGTCTTCCGCGCTGCCGGACGACCTCACGGCCGCGGGCTGCGTCGCGCCGCCGGACTGCAGCGACCCGTAGGAAAATTCGATCTCGCTGCGGACGTCCGCAGGCCAATCCGCCGATCGAAGGCGGACGAGGGCGTTCTCCTCGTCTTCATCATCTCTGCCGAGCTTGACGCCACTCTCCACAACAAAGCGCTCGAACGCAGCCGTAGAGACGACGAAGCCGGCGGGCACCTGTGCGCCGAGGCGGACGAGCCTGGCAAGGCCCGCGCCCTTGCCACCGGAAACCGCAGGGTCTTCCGGTGCCTGGTCCAACGCGTAGACGATTTCGCTCACGGCGCTGAGCATTGTACAAGGTAGGGAGCGCGGCTCCCGGCCGGATACCGCGCCGGAACCGGCGGGGGCTTGACAAGCGGAGCGCGATCGTACCACGCTGTGTCGTGCGCAAGGTGAGGCCACGGCACCTCGCTCTGCCGGCCCGTAATCGCGCAGAGATGCGCAGGCGCGGCGGCGATCGAACACAAACCGGACGAGCAGCCCCCTCGATGGGTGTATCACGCTCCGAATCGGCATGAACCGTCTCCTGATCCTCGTTGCCATCCTCGTGTGCGGCGTCGCCGCGCTCGATGCCGGCCGTCCGGCCAGCGACGCGCTGGGTGCGTCGTTCACCGGTGCGACCGGCGAGCCGGCGTCCGTGCCGGGACCGCCTGCGGGCAAGAGCGCTGCGCTCTCGCCGCACCTAGCGCTGTTGGCCGACACGCAGGACCAGGCCGCCGCCGCTGGCTTCGCGCTCGACGACACGACCGCGTATCCGCGGCGCGTGGAGGCGATGCTGGCGGCGGGCCAGATGCGCATCGACGACGGCGGCGCGGTTCAGGTGCTGATCTACGTCGACAGCGTGAACGTCGCGGACGACGTCGCTGCCGCGGGCGCGGACGTGGAGCGTATCGCGGACGATGAGCTGATCGTCCAAGCCACCGTCCCCGCCAGCGCGCTGCGTACCATCGCCGCGCTGCCGGGCGTCCGCACCTTACGCCTTCCAAGCTACCCGTTCCTCAGCGCCGGGTCCGCAGAAACGGAGGGCGACGAACTGCTGGGGAGCGAGGAGCTACGGGCCGTCATGGGCATCGACGGCACGGGCGTCACGGTCGGCGTGGTCTCCGATGGCGTCTTCGGCCTTGCCGAGAGCCAGGCGACCGGCGACCTGCCCGCGATCGACACGACGACGTGCAACGTGCTGGAGGAGAGTCCAACGCTGGCCGGCGCCGGAGCGGAGGGCACCGCGATGCTGGAGATCGTGCACGACATTGCGCCGGGCGCGGACCTGATGTTCGGCCACTTCGGGTTCCGGTTCGGCGGCACATCGCTCGACTTCAACGAAGCCGTCGACTGCCTGGCCGAGTTCGCCGACATCGTCGTCGACGACATCGGCTGGTTCGGCGTCGGCCCCTATGACGGCACCAGCAGCGTCTCGCGCAACACCGCGTTGGCGCTCAACAGCTCCGGCCCCATCCGCGGCTACTACACGGCGGTCGGCAATCAAGCACAGGACCACTACCAGGCGCCGTACCGCAACTCCGGCGCCATCATCGACGACAACGACGTCTTTGAATCGTTCCCGCCGACGGAGACCTGGAACCTCCATGAGTTTACGGAGATCGACGGACCGCTGACCACGGTGCATGCCGGCCTCTCGCCCGCGCCGGCTATCGGTAACCGGCTACTGCTCTCGCCGGGCGCGACGGTATCGTTTTTCCTCAGCTGGGACGACACCTGGGGGCTCTCCAGCAACGACTACGATCTCTTTATCGGTACCGGTACCACGATCTTCGTCTGCAGCGGCGCCCCGCAGGCCTTCACCATCACCGACCCCGGCACGCCCTACTTCCCGCTGGAGGAGTGCGGCTGGCTGAACAACACGGGGGCCGAGATGGCGATCGACGTCATCATCGGCAACTACCTGGGCGAAGCCGACCCGGCGGAACTGGAGCTCTTCATCATCTGCAACGGCTGCGTCTCGCTCTCGAACCGCAACCGGCTCGACTTCACCACGCCGGGCAGCAGCGTCGCCAACCAATCCGACGCGGGCGGCCAGCCGGTGTCCGTCGTATCGCTAGGGGCGGTGCGGCACAACGCGCCCGATCGGATCGCAGTCTACAGCAGCCGCGGCCTGACAGAAGACGGACGATTGAAGCCCGACGCCGTCGCCGTGGACGGCGTCTGCATCACAGGCGCCGGCGGCTTCGGCCAGCAGACGTGCAAGGACGGCGGACGCCGCTTCTTCGGCAGCTCCGCGGCGGCCCCGCACGCGGCCGGCATCGCCGCGCTGCTGCTGGAGTGCAACCCGGCCGTATCCCGCTCGGAACTGCGCGAGGCTCTGCTGGACACGGCCGTAGACCTGGGCGAGAGCGGGCCGGACGAGACGTTCGGCAACGGCCGCCTGGACGCGGAGGCCGCAGCGGAGCGCGCCGGCTGCATCGCGCCGACGCCGTCGCCAACGCCCACGCCGGCGGTGACGCCGACACCAGCCGTCACGCCGACAGCGACCGCGACGCTGGACCCGTCGATCACGGCGACCGTCATCCCGGCGGCGACCGTCTCGCCGACCGTGACGCCGACAAGTTCGGCGACGGCAACCGCAACCGTGACGCCCACGCCAACCGTGACGCCCACTCCAACGCTTGCCTGTCCGCCGGGAGACGCCAGCGGGGACCGCTCCGTCACCGCGGTCGACGCAGCTATCGTGCTCCAATTCGTCGCCGAACTTGTCGGCGGCCTGCCGTGCGAGGAGGCCGCGGACGTCAATGACGACGGCGCGGTCAACGCCATCGATAGCTCGCTGATCCTGCAGTTCGTCGCGGGGCTGCTGTCCGGCCTGCCACCCTAAGTCTGTGCCTATCGGCGCATTTCGAATAGAATAAATAGACGCGCACGGGGAGAGGACGGAGGCCGCCAGGCAAATGGCGCGATTCACGTCAGCGCTGCGACTTGCCGCCGTGACGGTCGTTGCCGTCGCCGCGGCGCTTCTCACGCAACCCACCGCCGCTCAGCAGACGGTGCCCGTGGACGTAGGCGACATCTGGTACTGTGACGCCTCGCAGATGGGCAGCACCTGCGATACGACGATCGCCGCCGGCGACACGGTCGTCTGGGACTTCAGCCCGGCACTGCTGCCGCACTCGGCAACGGCTTGCGGCGCCTCTTGCAACAACCCGACAGGCAGCCCACTTTTCGACTCCGGCATCATCATCGACAGCTCCAGCTACCAGTACACCTTCACGCAGCCCGGCACGTACCGCTACTACTGCGTCATCCACCTAACCACGCAGCTCGGTCGCATTATCGTCCTGGGTGGCGGGCCCACGCCGACTCCGGCGGACCGGCCGTACGGCGACGTCGACTGCAGCGGCGTGATCGACTCGATCGACGCGGCGCTGGTGCTGCAACTCGACGCGGGGCTCGTCGGGTCGCTCTCGTGCGAACAGAACGCCGATACGAACGGAGACGGCGCGATCAACTCTGTTGACGCCGCACTGATCCTCCAACACACGGCCGGACTGCTGTTCCACCTGCCGGTGTAGCGGCCCCTCACCGTCCCTTGACACCTTCCGCCGGGTGCGGGATGATGCGGGCAGCCCGGTCTCGCCGGGGTGGTGGTTACTATCACACGGAACGCGCATGCGGCGCATGCGCACACGCAGCACGCACGGAGGTATTGCGATGGTTAGCCCTTGGCCCTCACAGGCGCCGTATGCCAAACATCACTTTTCCAAGCTCTTCGAAGCGACCGCCGCGCGGCTGCCCGATAAAGCCGCCTTCATCGGCGTCGACGAGACGCCGCACACGTTCAGCCAGCTCTGGGACGCCTCGCAACGCATGGCGCGCGTGCTCCAGCGGCAGGACAACGTGAAGAAGGGCGAGACGACGGCAATCCTGGCGCCCAACTGTCCGGAGTACGCCGTCGCGCTGCACGGATCCCTGCTGACCGGCGCCAAGGTGACGACACTCAACCCGCTCTACAAGGAACGCGAGGTGGAGCACCAACTCGACGACGCGGACGCCGCCGTCGTGTTCGTCTCTAAGCTCTTCGCGCCGGTCGTCGAAGCCGTCAAAGGCAACCTGCCTAAGGTGCGCCGAGTCTACGAGATCGAGGACGTCTGGTCTATCGCGGAGACCGAGCCGCCGGAGCCAGAGCCAGTCGAGGTCGATCCCGAGAACGACATCGCGGTGCTCCCGTACTCCAGCGGAACGACGGGGCTGCCGAAGGGTGTGATGCTCACCCACTACAACCTTACATCCAACCTGAAGCAGATGATCGCGACGGGCGTGATGGAAGAGAAGTCCGTGTCGCTGGCGTTCCTGCCCTTCTACCACATCTACGGTCTGATGATCCTGCTCAGCGGCACGCTCGGCATCGGTTCCACGTGCCTGGTGATGCCGCGCTTCGACCCAGACCTGACGCTGGACTTTATCGAGAAGTACAAGGTGACCGACTTCTTCGTCGTGCCGCCCGCGCTGCTGGCGCTCTCCCACCACCCGAAGCTGGACGACCACGACGTCTCGTCGCTGCGCTTCATCCTCTCGGGCGCGGCGCCCCTGCCCCAGGAGGTGGCGGAGCTGGGCGCGAAGCGCTTCGGTTGCCCCGTCACGCAGGGCTACGGCATGACGGAGACGAGCCCGCTGGCGAATACGAGCCCGCTGGACGCGATGCGGCCAGGGTCTGTCGGCCCGCCGGTACCGGACACGGAAGAGAAGATCGTCGATCTCGACACCGGAGAAGAACTGCCGATCGGCGAGACGGGCGAGCTGTTGATCCTCGGCCCGCAGGTGATGCAGGGCTACTGGAAGAACCCGGAGGCGACCGCTGAGACGATCCGGCCCGACGGCTGGCTGCGCAGCGGCGACATCGCCTACCTCGACGAAGACGGCTACGTCTTCATCGTGGACCGGGCCAAGGAGATGATCAAGTACAAGGGCTACCAGATAGCGCCGGCCGAGATGGAGAGCGTTGTCATGGAGCACCCTGCCGTGCTGGACGCCGCCGTGATCCCGAAGCGCAACTTCGAATCGGGCGAGATCCCGAAGGCCTTCGTCGTGCTGAAGCCCGGCCAAGAGGCCTCCGCAGAAGACATCATGAGCTTCGTCGCGGACAAGGTGGCACCGTACAAGAAGCTGCGCGAGCTAGAGTTCGCGGAATCGATCCCCAAGACGTTGTCCGGCAAGATCCTGCGCCGCGACCTGATCGAACAAGAGCGCGCCAAGTCGGAGACGTAGGCCCGCCCGACATGTCCGAAGGCGACCCGAACGTCCTCACAGAGCGGCGCGAGCGCGTCTGGCTAGTGACGATCAACCGGCCGGACGTGCGCAACTGCGTCAACGGCGAGACGGCGCAGCTTCTCAACGACGCTGCGGACGCCTTCCGCGACGACGAAACGCTCGACGTGATGGTGCTGACGGGCGCGGGCGACGCCGCGTTCTGCTCCGGCGCCGACCTGAAGGCCGTCGATACGCTCGTCACGCGGCCCGGCCAGCGAGAGTCCGGGCCGATGGGCTTCAGCCGCATCACCAACATCGGCAAGCCCGTGATCGCCGCGGTCGAGGGCTACTGCACGGCCGGCGGCCTGGAACTGGCCTGCTGGTGCGATTTCCGAATCGCCTCTCGCGGCGCGCAGTTCGGCGTCTTGAACAGGCGCTGGGGCGTCCCGCTCCTCGATGGCGGAACGCAGCGGCTGCCGCGCATCGTCGGGCTCGGTAACGCGCTCTACCTGATCGAGACCGGCGCGCTGATCGATGCCACCCACGCGCAGCGCATCGGCTTGGTGCAGGAGCTGGTTGCGGACGGCGCCGCCGTGGAACGGGCGCTGGCTGTGGCCGAACAACTCACGACTTATCCGCAGTTGGCGATGCGGAACGACCGCAAGGCGGCGCTGGAAGGCCTCAGCCTCTCGTTAGACGAAGGGCTGGCGCACGAGATGCAGGTACATCGATCCACCGCCGCGGACCCGCAGATGGCCGCTTGGCTGGAGAAGTACGCGGCGGGCGACCGGCCATCGCCTTTTCAGCCGCCTTCGTAGTTCAGTTTCGTCGACTCTGCCCCGGGTGCGCAGCACCCGAAGGCAGCGCGCAGCTTACTTGGTCCTGCCCGCGCGTTCGAAGAACGCGCTAGCGCACAGTCGAAGACTGTAGCCCCGGGTGCGCAGCAGCCGAAGCCCGCAGTCGGAGACTGCGGGCCTTACTGCCCCGGAGGAGCGCTTGGCGGCGGACTCGCGGGCGGAGGTGCCGGCGGAGGCGCGCTGCCGCCCGTGCCTCCCGGTGAACCGCCGCCGCCCAAGGGACCGCTGGAGCCGCCCATACCGGGCAGGATGCCGCCTTCGTCTCGATACATGAGGGCACCTCCGGCAGCCAACCCAAGTGTTGCCAGAAGGCCAACGTAGAAGCCGTAGCTCAGGTTGCTGTTCTCTGCAATGAATTTGATTACCACCAGTAGAACGGCAAGCACACCGCCTCCCAGGTAGACACGGCCCCAACTCTGCCCACCGATGTCGGCGGGGAGTTGTACATCGGTGAACGTCTTGAGCACCACCGCTCCGGCCATCGCCAGTCCGACGAACACGGCAAGGATGGACCAGATCGCGTTTGGAGCCTCCCACCCGTGCGCGCTGGCCGTGAAGCCAAATGCGCTGACGCGGTACCATGGCAGGAAGCTGGCGATCAGCAGCAGCGCCCCCGCGACGACGATCACCTTCTCCCCAATGCTCATTGCGTTGAACTTGTCCACTACGCCCTCCTCCTACTAGGGTTCCGTCCGGACAGCGGTTTCGGCCCGCGTCCGCGTGTGCCCCCGGCGGCGTGGGGTGGGAGCTCCGCTAGATCTCGGACGCCGCATCCATGCCGCTCTGCGTACGGTGGCGAGAAGCGCAAGCGATGCGATCCTCGTTACCGTTGGGCATAGTATGCACTGAAGTAGGCGGTTGCGCAATTCCCCGGCGCTGACAGTAGCAGAGCGCCGCTGCGACGAATCCGCAATCCGTGCTAGGTTGGACGGGCGAAATCGAGATGAGGAGGAGCACATCACATGCCAACCGTCGCGCTAAACGGCATCGATATCTACTACCAAGAACAGGGCAGCGGCTACCCGCTGGTGATGACGCCCGGCCTGGGTGACATCGCTGAGTTCTGGTCGCCGCTGGGCGATGCGCTCGCCGACGGTTACCGCACCGTCTCCTGGGACATGCGCGGCCACAACCGCTCCAGCGCGCCGGAAGACCTCTCCGAATACACGCAGGACATTGTCGTCGAGGATCTGCGCGCGCTCTGCGACCACCTCGGCATTGAGCGTGCCGTCTTCGGCGGCACATCGCTGGGCGGCTACACTGCGCTGCGTTTCCAAGAGAAATACGCGGAGCGCGTCAGCGCCTTGGTCCTGCACGCCGCCGGCCCGGGCTACCGCAAGCCGGAAGGCAGCCAAGAGTGGACCGACCGCCTTGCGAGAAGTGCCGACAAGCAGGAGGAGCTCTACGGCCGCGACAACCGCGCTACCGGGAAGGAGCTCCGCGTCGGCGCGCCGGCGCTGGCCGAACGCTCCAGCCACCTGGTGCGCGGCATCACGGGCGTCGAACGGGGCGTGATGGCCCACCCCAGCTTCATCGACGCGGCGAAGATCGACGTGCCCACGCTCGTGATCGTCGGCGAGAACGACAAAGCCTACCTCGCCAGCGCCGGTTACTTCGAGTCGAAGCTGCCGAATGGCCGCAAGGTCGTCGTCGCGAACGCCGGCCATCCCGCCGCGCTGGAGCAGCCCGAAGCTGTCAACGCCGCCGTGCGTGAGTTCCTTGACGGCCTGAACCTCTCCTAGCCGTGGCAAACGAAGCGACGGGCATGATCGAACTGGCGGACGGCGTCTTCGCCTACGTGCAGGAGGGCGGGGGCCTCTGCGTCGCCAACGCCGGGCTGATCGTCGGCCCGGAGGGCTGCATCGTTATCGACGCGCTCTTCGCGCCTTCGATGACGCAGGTGTTCCGGCGGGAGATCGCGCGCGTCACGGACAAGCCCGTGCGGCTGCTGGTCAACACCCACCACCACATCGACCATACGCTCGGCAACAGCGCCTTCCCGGAGGCCCAGATCATCAGCCACGCCAACGCCCGCCGCGAGCACTTGCGCAACGGCCTGGCGATGCTAGAGATGCTGCGCCCGCGCCTCCCGGAGCTCGTCGCGGAGACGGACGGCCTCGAGCCACGCGCGCCCGACCTCACGTTCGACGGCGAATTTACCATCCACGACGGCGACCGCGAAGTGCAGCTCGTACACCTCGGCCGCGGCCACACCATCGGCGATGCGCTGGTGATGCTGCCAGAGGAGCGGCTGGTGTTCGCGGGAGATGTCGCGTTCCACGGCGTGACGCCGCTGGCGTTCGAGGGACACATCGGCGACTGGATCGGCGTCTGCGACCGCGCGGACGGCCTCGAGATCGACCGCATCGTGCCGGGCCACGGGCCCGTCGGCGGCAAGGAGGCGCTGCGCGAGATGCAAGGCTACCTGGCCTCGATCCGGGAACAGGCCAAAGCGGCGTTCGACGAGGGCCGGTCGCAGGATGACGCCGCGGCGGCGATCGACCTCGGCGAGTACGCGGCGTGGGTCGAGCCGGAGCGGATCGGCATGAACGTGGCGCGTCTCTACCAGGAGTTCCGCGGCGAAATCTAGTGTCATACGCCAGCGTCTGGTGGCGGAGCACGTGACCGAGTCCGTTAGGACTCGAAGCCAGCCCGACGGGGTAGGCCCAGTCCCGCGCCCTCGGCCTCCGCCCGCCCAGCTTCCGAACGATTCGCCGCCAACCAGGCCGCGCCACTCAGGCCGCCGCCTAACAGCGTCACGGAGATCACCGTCACCGTGCAAGGCCGTGCGCATATGCGATAATAGAGGCTGTTGAATCGGATAGCGGGGAAGGAGAACGATACGTGTTTGTCGCCATGAACCACTTCAACGTGGCGGAGGGCAAGGCGGAAGAGTTCGAGAACACCTGGCGCAACCGCGAGACGTACCTGGACGGCGTGCCGGGCTTCGTCGAGTTCGCGCTGCTGAAGGCCGACGCCGAAGGCGAGTACATCAGCCACAGCGTCTGGCAGGACCGGGCGGCGTTCGAGGACTGGACGAACAGCGAGGCGTTCGTCAAGGGCCACCGCCAGGGCTCGCTGACGGGCGTGCTGGAAGGCGCGCCTCACGTGTCCACGTACCAGGCCATCATCGTCCAGGGGCCGGACGGCCGCACGGTCGACGCGGAGTAGGCGGAGCAGCGGATGGAACGCTGGCGAGGATTCGACGAAGCGTCCGACCCGGACGAAACGCCGCCGTCTGCGGATGATGCGGCGTCGCTCGAGGACGGTGCGCTCGGCGACGAAGACGCCGACGAGATGGATGAGGGCGTCTGGGAGCTAGACCCCAACGACCCGACACACCCGGACTACGACCTCTCCGTCGACGCGGGGCCGGCCGGCTGGGACACGACACCATCGCCGCCGCTGATCGGCCGGGGCGTCGTCGTCGCGATCACGGTGCTCGTGATCATCGGGCTGACCGTGCCGTTCTGGTTCCGGCTGTTCTACTGAGGATGCACAGTTGACGACTCTAATAACCGGCGGCACAGGCTTCTCGGGCGCTGCCGTCGTGCGTGAGCTGGCGCGGCGCGGCGAAACGGTCGCCGTGCTCAGCCGCAACGCGGCAAGCGTCGCGACGCGCTTCCCTGACCTCGCGGTCGAGGCGAGGCAGGGCGACGTTTGCGACGCCGCCAGCCTGGAGCGAGCGTTCGCGGGCATCGATACCGTCATCAACTGCGTCCAGTTTCCCAACAGCCCGATCGAAAACAGGCGCAAGGGCTGGACGTTCGAGCAGGTCGATTTCAAGGGAACGGTCCAACAGGTGCAGGCCGCAAAGCAGGCCGGCGTCCGGCGTTTCGTCTACGTCAGCGGCGTCGGCGCCGACGTTGGGTCGGAGAAGCACTGGTTCGTCTTCAAGGCGCGCGCGGAGCAGGCCGTCCGCGATAGCGGCCTGGCCTTCGTCGTCGTCCGTCCCACGTGGCTCTACGGGCCGGAGGACGTCTCGCTAAACCGGTTCGTGGGCTTCGCGCGACGGCTGCCGTTCGTGCCAACGTTCGGCGACGGCAGCCAGCCGATGCAACCGCTCTTCATCGACGACCTCGGCCGCATCCTGGCGGACGCCGCGACGAACCAGGCGGCCGACGGCCTGACGCTGGAGGCGGGTGGCCCAGAGCGGCTCTCGATGGACGACGTGGTCCGCACGGCGCTGGACGTGGCAGGCAAGCGCCGTCCGATTCTCCACCAGCCAGTCGCGCTGGGCAAGCTGATGGCCCGCGCGCTGCAACTCCTGCCTGGCCCACCGCTGACACCTGACGCCATCGACTTCATCACCCACGAGGCCGTCGCCGACAACGCAGAGCTGGAGCGCGCGCTATCACCACGGCTAACGCCGCTCCGCGAGGGCCTAGCGACATATCTCTAGGCCGCGGGTAACAAGAAGGCCGGAAGTGTAGCCTCCGGCCCTCCCGCAGAACTTCGATTCGCTGCTAGATCGTCTTTTTGATGCTCGCCAGGTGGCCCGTGGTGCTGGCGATGACGACGTTTTCGACCACCTGCTCGGTCGTCATTTCCGGAGCGCCCTGGAGCACTACCGCACTGCGATCGAGTTGCTCATCGCTGAAGCCCCTGATCGCCGCAACGGCCGCCGACCCGCCGCGCTCGAGCAGGTCCACCGTCTCTCGCTGTGAGACGTTGGCGAACTGCGTGGCGTGCTCACCGTTGCCCTGGTCGATCTGCTCCATGGTGAAGGCGGGCAGATCCGCGCCGGAGGCGAGGCCCTGGATCAACGCCGTCAGCGGCGCATAGCCTGCTGCGATGTGGTGGGCGGTGACGGCGACGGTCCAGCCTTCGTCCGCGCAGGTCTTCCCCCACTGCTCATCGGAGCAGCCCCCGGCAGCAGCGATAGCCTCGTTGTTCGCTTGGTCTAGCTTGTTCGCCAATGCTTCCGCTCGTTCAGTCATATGAAAGTTACTCCTTACAAACCACGACTCGACAGGGCAGCATTGTAGTAGCCCGCCGGTGTTTCGTCAAGCGCTATACGGAATCGTCCAAGGAGCTGGCCGCATCGTCCGGAAGCGCAATGTGTTCGATGACCCGCTGTCCGTCGACGATGGCACTGCGCCAGCCCTCCGGCACCCGGCCCATGATCGTCGAAACGCGCGGGATGGGCGGGAAGAGGAACGGTCTGAGGCTGGCCGGCTGCACCCAATCGAATCCGCTCTCGTATCCCAGGTCCCGCAGCTTACCAAACGATCGCAGGCGGACCGCACCGCCGCCCGCGCAGGAGAGGCCGAGCAGCCAGCGGTTCCAGTCGTTCAGCAAGGCCGACCTAGTCGGCGCGAACTCCCAGAGCAGCAGCAGGCCACCCGGTTTCAGCACCCGGCGCGCTTCTGAGAGGCTTGCTTTGAGCTCGCGGTCTGTCATCCCGTGGACGCCGTGGGCGGAGATTGCGAGGTTAAATCGCGAATCGGCGAACGGTAGCGCATCGAGCTGCGCGGCTGCGGGCGAGATGCCGCCGCCGATCGCAGCCAGAACGCTCGCGCCGACGTCGACAGCGACGGGTGGCTTCACCAAAGCGGCGCGCTCGCCGAGCACCCGCGCGACGTCGCCGCAGCCGCAGCCGATCTCCAGCACGCTCCAGTTGGGGTCCATGCGCAACTCTTCCGGCAACCGGAAGACCGCGGTGTTGACCAAGATCTGAGCTTGCACTCCTAGCACTTGGCGGGCCGCTGCTGCCAAAGGCTGCACCGATGCTGCTAGCGGCCGCACCGCCGCAGCCAGCGAGTCGCCGGCGCGCGCCGGGTTGATTCGAGTCGATGCGGACATCACGGCTGTCAGTATACGCCAGGGCCGCAATTGGGGCGCGCGTACGCGGCACTTGATTGCAGCGACCGTTGTCAGGCCGGGATCGCATGGCTACACTGGTGCTGCCCGAGCAGACGCGATGCGAGGAGGAGAGCATGACGGTCGACCAGGCGACGTGGCGCAGGACGCGCAAGCTGGGGCTGACGGCCCACGACCCGGAGAAGGCCTTCCTGGGCTACACGCTCTACACGCCGATGGCGGGCGACGGCACCGTCTACCTGCTCGACATGGAGGGCAACGAAGTCCACACCTGGCGGATGCCGCTGCCGCCCGGCCTCTACGCCTACCTGCTGCCGAATGGCAACCTCTTCTACGCGGCCAAGACGCCAGTGGAGGGCGAATCGCTCTTCCCGGCCTGGCCGGTCTTCAAGGGCGGCGCGATGATGGAGGTCGATTGGGACGGCAACGTCGTCTGGGAGCACCGCGACGCTCTCAATCACCACGACGCGAGGCGCACGGAGGCGGGCGGCGCCATCTACCTCACGCTGGAGCAGATTCCAGAAGAGCTGCGCGCCCGCGTGCAGGGCGGCCTGGACGGCACCGAGCACGGCGGCGTGATGTACGCCGACCGCATCGTCGAGGTCGACGCGGACGGCGCGACGACGTGGGAATGGCACGCGAAGGACCACCTAGACCCGGAAGTCGACGTGATCACGCCGTCCGACATGCGCGACGAGTGGTCGCACGGAAACACGGTCGACCCGCTGCCGGGCGGAGACGTGCTCGTCAGCTTCCGCAACATCTCGACCGTTGCCCGCATCGACCGCGCGACCGGCGATTTCGTCTGGAAGATCGGCTGGGACGTGCTCTCGCAGCAGCATCAGCCGACGCTGCTGGAGAACGGCAACGTGCTGCTCTTCAACAACGGGTCGCGGCGCCGCCGCCACCCACTGATCTACTCAAGTGTTCTCGAGATCGAGCCGCAGTCCGGCAAGGTCGTCTGGGAGTATCGCGATAGCTCGTCGCTCTTCAGCTTCCTCAGCAGCTACATCTCCGGCGCGCAGCGGCTGCCGAACGGCAACACGCTGATCTGCGAGGGGCTGCCGGGGCGCATCTTCGAAGTGACGCCGGTGGGCGAGATCGTCTGGGAGTACGTCAACCCCCATATGGGCAACATCATGGTCTTCGGCAACTGCGGCATGGTCTTCCGCGCCTTCCGCTACGGCCCGGAGCGCTTCCCGCAGTTGGGGTAGGGCTGGCGCTAGACGGTCAGCGGACTGCGGATGGTTGTGGACTACTAACGTAACGAGCCGTGTATAGCAGAGTCATTAACCGCAGATAGGGCCTTATCGTTATTTCGATTTCACGACGCTCCGAGAAGCTGTCGCCGAAGTAACCGGCTTCGAGGCTGTCCAAATTAAGCACACCAATTACCTTTGTTTGGGATCCCGCTGCATCGGGCAGCTCCAAAGGAATGGACACAATTGACTTTACGCTCGGCTTTCGATGCGCCTCAGTTTTAATCGAGAACATTGTGCCACCAGCCTTCAGATGCGCCGGCACATCTGGGATCAAGATCATCTCATTACGTTCCCATGCGTGCCCAGCAACGCCGTCTCCTCTACTGAATGACTCGCCCGCCGACATGGTAGCTGGCATGGCATCTTCAGTGTTGGTGTAATAACGAATCCGGAGGGCATCATCAGCTACTTCCATAAACGTCACTCGTATGTGGTTGTCGAGATCTCGATTGTTACGCGACGCTATAAGGAAAACAGCGCGCACGATCATTCGCATGAGCGTGTCGTGATCATATGCGGCGAATAGCGCTGCCCCTCCTACATGACCTTCTCGGTGAGCAGCCAACATCCGCCCCGCCACATGATTCGTAAGTCGCCGGACAGACGCGATTACCTGCCTTAGCTGCATCTCCCAATCTTTGCGAATCTTTCCTCGAATGTGCTCAGCCGCTATCCACACTAGAACCCAAGCACCCAACATGAACAGCCACAAGACGATGGCCTTGCCGCCCTCTTCGAAAAAATAGGATGCCCCGAAATAGAAGAGGACAGTAGGAGCTACGGTCCGAAGACCGAGAAGTAACGCAGCCCGAACGAGGCCAAGATTTGCAGATATCATTTGAATCAGCATCTACCCCCAGGCTCATTAGCGGTGAATCCCGCTGGGCCTGAGACTAGATGACTACGGTCCGAAGAGAGTATACAGGAGCCTCTGGACCTGCCCTACGAGGCCGTGGTTAACCCGAATACTGTATGGTCGCGGTAGTCGGAACACTTCGAACTGATCATCTAGCCCGTCAGTAGAATTGTCTGGCCCGCCAGCGGCGCGAACGCCAGGGTCCGCCTCTTCCTGGGTAACGACACCCATCTTGCCCTCCTTGGTTGAAAGAAATTCAGGTAGCATGTTACTGCTCTCCTCCTCTAACGTCAAGGCGTCTTCTTCTCTTTCCTACGGGAGGATCCATGCTTGGTCATTCGGCGAAGTTGGTCGGCCAGAATCATGCCGCAAATGTCAGCGATGCTTCGCCCGAAGTAAGGACTCTCCTCGTCACGACGAACCTTGTTCAATTCCGCCTCCAGGTCGAGGTGCAAGAACTCTGGGTCGTACGAGATACTTATCCGCTTGCGAACCATAGCATCACTATGGTGCACATTAGCTCTTTCCACGTCAAGCATGATCATCTTGCAACTGATTGCCCCACTGTGCTGTACTGTACAGTAGTTTAAGCCCTTGAGCACTAACCTGTCAAGCCGGACGCCGGTGCGTTGATGCCCACGTCAGCCGCTTAGCTGACGACGAATCGTGGCGCCGTCGAGGTAGACGCGCTCGCGGACGGTCTGCTCGCGGGCCGCGCACAGGGCCTGTACGTCAGACATAGGTGACGGGCCTAGACGTCCAGGTTACGGACCTGGCTGGCGTGCGCCTGGATGAACTTCTTGCGCGGCGCCACTTCCTCGCCCATCAGTTGCGCGAAGAGCAGATCCGCCTCCATGGCACTCTCGATACCGACCCGCAGCAGCGTGCGCTTCTCCGGGTCCATCGTCGTCTCCCAGAGCTGGTCGGCGTTCATCTCACCCAGACCCTTGTAGCGCTGGATGGAGAACTTCTTGTCGCCCTTGCCCTTCGCGTACTTCTCCAGTTCGGGGTCGCTGAAGAGCCACTCCGATTGCTTGCCGGCCTGCACCTTGTAGAGCGGCGGCTGGGCGATGTAGAGGTAGCCGTTATCGATGAGCTCCTTGTAGTAGCGGAAGTAGAAGGTCAGGAGCAGCGTGCGGATGTGAGCGCCGTCGACGTCCGCGTCCGTCATGATGATGATGCGGTGGTAGCGCAGCTTGCTCATGTCCATCTGCTCGCCGAAGCCCATGCCCATCGCCGTGATCAGCACGCGCAACTCTTCGTGAGCCAGCATCTTCTCCAACCGCGCCTTCTCGATGTTGAGGATCTTGCCCCGCAGCGGCAGGATCGCCTGGAAGCGGCGGTCGCGGCCGGCCTTGGCGGAGCCGCCGGCGGACGGTCCCTCGACGATGTACAGCTCGCAGTTCTCCGGGTTGCGGTCGGAGCAGTCGGCGAGCTTGCCGGGCAGGTTGGTGCCGTCCAGCAGGCCCTTGCGAACGACGAGGTCTTTGGCTTTGCGGGCGGCGTCGCGGGCGCGGGCGGTGAGCACGCACTTCTCGATGATGCGGCGGCCAACTGACGGGTTCTCCTCGAGGAACGCGCTCAGCTCCTCGCCGATGACCGACTCGACCTGGCCCTTCACTTCCGGGTTGCCCAGGCGCGTCTTCGTCTGCCCTTCGAACTGTGGTTCGCCCAGCTTGACGCTGACGACGGCGACGAGGCCCTCGCGCGTGTCCTCACCGCTCAGGTTGGGGTCGCCGTCCTTCAGCAGCTTCGCCTTGCGCGCGTAGTCGTTGAGGACGCGCGTCAGCGCCGCGCGGAAGCCGGTCAGGTGGCTGCCGCCGTCGATGGTGTTGATGCAGTTGGCGAACGAGTACATCGCTTCGGAGAAACCGTCGTTGTACTGCAGCGCCGCCTCGACGTTGGCGCCGTCTACGTCGCGCTCGATGTAGATCGGCCGCGGATGCAGGACGTCGCGCTCGTGGTTGAGGTGGCGGACGAAGCTGGAGACGCCTCCGTCGAAGAAGAAGTTGATCTCCTTGTCCTGGCGTTCGTCGACAAAGTGGATCCAGACGCCCTTCGTCAGATAGGCGACCTCGCGGAAGCGCTGCGCCAGCGTCTGGAAGTCGTAGTCCAGCGTCTCGAAGATGGTGCTGTCCGGCAGGAAGCTGACGATGCTGCCCTGCTTGATTGGCCCGCTGCCGTTTTCGTACGGATAGCGGGACTCCTTGACCAGCTGCACCTTGGTCTTGGCGTCGCCGCGCACGTACTCCTGGCGGTAGATCTTGCCTTTCTGGTGTACCTCCACCCAGGTCTCTTCCGAGAGCGCGTTGACGACGGAGGCGCCGACGCCGTGGAGCCCGCCGGAGACCTTGTAAGCGCCGCCGCCGAACTTGCCGCCCGCATGGAGATAGGTCATCACCGTCTCCAGCGCCGACTTGCCCGTCCGCGGATGCTTGTCGATCGGGATGCCGCGGCCGTTGTCGCGGATCAGCACGTGGCCGGTGGGCTGGATCGTAATCCAGATGTGGTCGCAAACACCGGCCATCGCCTCGTCGATCGCGTTGTCCACGATCTCGTAGATCAGGTGGTGGAGGCCGCGCGAATCCGTGCTGCCGATGTACATGCCGGGGCGGCGGCGCACGGCCTCCAGCCCCTCCAGTACCTGGATATCGCTAGCGGTGTAGTCGCCGTTGCCGGCGGTCTTAGCCTTCTTCTTGGTGGTCTGCTTTGTGGCCATTCCGCTCCTACCCCGACGCACACGTCACAGCTATCGCGGCCGTTATGCGAATCGTCAACCGATGGCGTATTTCGGACCCCAACGCCGAGGTTCCGGCAGATAGGGACTAGATACGTTTCTCACGCTCGCTCAGTATACCATATGTACGCCTATCAGCAGAATCGGTGACCGTACCAGAAGCGACGCCAACTGCCGGCCGCTAGACGCGGCCTAGGCGCTATACTGGCGCACGTTCCCTGCCGCCACGCGCGGCCCGAATGGAACGCAAAGCGGAGCACTATGAGCATCTTCCGGAGGCTGTTCGAGCGGATACTGCGCCTATTCGGCAGGGGCGGCCGGCCCGTGCCGCGCGAGCCGGTGCAAATGCCACCGATTGCCGTCGTGCGCAACACTGTCTTCGACCCCAAGCCGGACGGGTGGGAGAACGTCCGCTCTGACCTGATCTTCCGCGACGACCTGTTGGACGCCATCGAAGGGCTCGATGAGTTCTCGCACGTGATCGTCGTCTTCGCCTGCCACCGCGTGCCGGACGCGGCCGAGACACGCAAGCTGCTGGCGCCCGGCGGCAACCTGCACCAGCCCGGCCACGGCGTCCTGGCGACCCGCAGCCAGCTCCGGCCGAACGCGATTGGCGTGGCGGTCGTGCCGATCGTCCGGCGGCGCCACAACATCATCCGCGTCACCGGGCTCGACGCGATCGATGGCACGCCGGTGCTCGACGTCAAGCCCTATCTCCCGCGCTTCGATAGCGTGCCCGACGCCACCATCCCCGACTGGGCCCGCATGCCGGACGACCCGGCGGCCACGGAGTGACCGTGCGGCCCGGCGGTTCGCTTCGGGACGCACTTACCGTTCTCGACGCGACTTACGACTACGCCGCTTGGCACTGGCAGCCGCACTCGCCGCCGGACTACGTCTGCATCAGCGCCGTGCTGGTGCAGCACACAGCCTGGCGCAACGTCGAGCACGCGCTGGTAAATCTAGACAGCGCCGGCGCGTCGTCACTCGACGCCATCGCCAGCATGCCGGAGACGCGGCTGACGGAGCTGATTCGGCCTGCCGGCACCCAACGCGTGAAGGCGCGCCGGCTTCTGGCGCTGGCTCAGCTCTCGGAAGATCACGGTGGCATTGATGCGCTGCTCTCGCTGCCGACCGGCGCGCTGCGGCCGCTGCTGCTGGCGACGCACGGCATCGGCCCGGAGACCGCCGACGCGATCCTGCTCTATGCCGCCGGGCGCGCAGTCTTCCAGGTCGACGCCTACGCCATACGTATCGTTACACGCCTCGGCTTGGGTGTCGGCGGCGAATCATCTAACAACGGCCCGGGCATCCACACGTACGACGCCTGGCAGCGCCGGCTACAGGAAGAGCTGCCGCCCGAAGTCGACGGCTATCGCCGCGCGCACGCGCTGCTGGTGCTGCACGGCAAGGAGCGCTGCCAGCCACGCCCGCGCTGCGAAGGCTGCTGCCTAGCCGACCGCTGCGCGGAAGGGCAGTCTCGCGCGGGTTCCTCGCACGCCAGCGGCCGTGCTAGCATCCCAAAGCGATGACGGGCCACCGGAACAGCGCGAGAGCCAGAGATCGAACGCCACTCGCCGGTGGCCGGCAGGTGCTACCTGACTACCTGCGGCCGGACCTCGACGTGATATTTGTCGGTATCAACCCCGGGCTGGCATCCGCGGCGAAGCGCCACCACTACGCGGGCAAGACGAACCTCTTCTGGCCGCTGCTGCGCGAGAGCGGCTTCGTGCCGCCACACTGCGACTACGAGAACGACGTAGACGTGACGATGCACGGCGTGGGCCTGACGAACCTCGTCGACCGGCCGTCGCGCGGACAGGACGACCTCTCGCGCGACGA
Organism: Chloroflexota bacterium; assembly: GCA_029262675.1. Lineage (GTDB taxonomy): Bacteria > Chloroflexota > Dehalococcoidia > DSTF01 > RBG-16-68-14 > JADFKB01. The sequence continues at coordinate 54,024 of JAJCYW010000002.1, forward strand.
GCTGCGGGCGGGCGCGGCCAACCTCCGCGAGAAGCTGTCGCCGCTTCGGGCGGCCGTGATCTGCTTCAACGGCAAGGCCATCTACCAGGCCTTCGCCGGAGGCTCCTGCGACTTCGGGCTACAGCCGGAGCGGTTCCACAGCGCGGCCGTCTTCGTGATGCCGTCGACCAGCGCCCGCGCCGCCACCTACCGCCGGGAGGACAAGCTGCGATTCTTCTGTGCGCTTAAGCGACTCGTCGAGCGCGAGGCGCGGCCCCAGGACACCAACCGATGAGGGAGAGCCGCCACGTCGGCACGACGGCGCGGCCGGGCGGCGAGGGGCCACCGGTGTTCTCCGAGCGGCTGACGGTTGTGCTGGACGCCATCTTCGAAGGGGAAGCGCCTAACGCCGGCCGCTTCTGCGGCAACTGCTACACGCCGGTCGACACTGAGCGGGCGAGCTGTATGCACTGCAACAGCAGCGTCGACGAGAGCCGGCCGGTTGAGAAGGTCCCGCGAGATATTCTCGCGATGTTCCAGCAGCTCCGCCGCCGCGAGAGTCTGGTCGTCAACAGCTTCGCCTACGCCGGCATGCTGGCGGCCGTCATGATCTTCATCGGCGTCTTCTATCTGCTCTTCATCACCAACGCCGGCGTCTGGTGGTACGTCTTCGATATCGTGCTGCTGTTCGTCCTCGCCAGGGTGCTGGCCGGCCTCGTGGGCGGCTTCATCGGCGACGAGGTGGGCTACCGCTACTCGCGCCGCAAGCTGGCGGAGGAGTGGGAGACGTACGAAGCGGAGCGCGACGGCGCGGAGCGGGACTGCGCGGACTGACGCAGCCCCGCCGGGCTGTGGTATCGTGTCGGAAATGCCCGCCAACCTCGGCCTCCTCGAAGAGCTGCGCGACCTGATGCAGCGCCACTGCTTCCAGTACGGCGACTTCACGCTGACATCCGGGCGCAAGAGCAAGTTCTACTACAACGGCAAGCTCGTGACGCTGCGGCCGTCCGGCGCCGCCTTGATCGGCGAGGCGCTGATCGATGTCGTCCTCGCCTCGGGCGCGGAGGCCGTCGGCGGTCCGGCGCTGGGCGCGGTGCCGATCGCGATGGCCGTCGGCGCGGCGGGCCTGACCCGCGGCCGCGACCTGCCGGTCTACGTCGTCCGCATGGAGCAGAAGGCCCACGGCGCCAAGGATCTGATCGCGCAGCCGTTCTCGGACGACGACCACGACGTGATGGCGGCGGGCCGGCGCGTCGCCATCGTCGAGGACACGATCACGACCGGCGGCTCCGTGCTAAAGGCGGTCGACGCCGTGCGCGCCGCCGGCTGCCAGGTGGCGCTCGTCGCGGTGCTGGTGGAGAGGGCAGAGGGCGGCGCAGACGCCTTGCGAAAGCAGGGCCTGGATGTCGCGTCCGTCTTCCGCGCGGACGAGGAGGGGAGGCTGACCGTCAACCCCGCGTTCGCAGAGAGGCTCGCGACGAAGGCCTAGGGCTGTACCGCCTCGGGCGGCACAGGGCTACGCCGCCCCCAGCGATGTTGCATACAGGAGGAAAGACATGACTCAACAAGGGCCGCCAATGGGGCCGTTCTGCCAATCGTGCGGGATGCCGCTCAGCACGCCGGAGGACTTCGGCACAACGGCGGAGGGCTACCGCCAGAACGACTACTGCCACTTCTGTTTCACAGACGGCGCGTTCCTGCAGCCGGACGCCACGCTGGAGGGGATGATCGAGCAGGTGATCCCGCACGCCGTCCAGGCAACCAGCATGGGCGAAGCCGAGGTGCGCAAGATGGCAGAAGAGAATCTGCCCCGGCTCAAGCGCTGGAGCTAACGCCGGACGACTTCGCCGGACACGAAACCGCCCCGAACGTTCGGGGCGGTTGTCTAGTTTGGCAGGGCCAGGCCTAGGGAGCCTTGGAGGTCGTCGAGGACTCGGTTTCCTTGGCGTCGCTCGCCGATTCGGCGAGCAGGTCGGCGTCGTCGCCGTCGTCCCCCTCGTCGCGGGCGGCCTTGCGGAACTCGCGCACGCTGCGGCCCAGCGCGCCACCGACGTCGCCCAGTTTGCCGACCCCAAAGATCAGCACGACAACTGCCAGGATGATCAGGCCCTCAAATGGGCCGATGGGTCCGATTCCGACTGCTAACATAGCGGTGCCTCCTTCATGTAGGCGAGCCTAGGGTAGCACCAGCCAGAAAAGGGCGTCAAGGCCATCTGGCCCGTTGGCAGCGGGCCGAATCGCCCGCATATAATGGAAACCGCCGTGCGTGAGCCACACTTGCAGCCATGATCATCGCCGTATCTCCGCTGATGGCCGAACGCTTCGGCGACCGCATCCGCCAGGCCGCGCCGGGCTGCGAGCTGGTCTGGCCAATAGACGGCGGCGGCTGGAGCGGGGACGCCGACGGGGCGGAAGTCGTCTACTTCTCCGAGGATTTCTGGACCACCGGCTCGTTCCGGACGCTGCTGCCGCAGCTCTTCACGCTGCCCGGCCTGCGCTGGTTTCACACGTTCAGCGCCGGGGTTGATCACCCGGCGTTCCGGACCATCGTCGAACGAGGCGCCTACCTGACGAACGCCGCCGGCACCACGGCCGAGCCGATCGCTCAGTACGTGCTGGCGATGCTGCTGCGCATCGTCAAGCGCACCGATGCCTGGGCCGCGGCACAACGCGAGCGCCAGTGGGACGAGATCGAGACCGACGAGCTGACAGGCAAGACAATCGGCATCGTCGGCGTCGGCAAGATCGGCGGCGAGGTGGCACGGCTGGCGCAGGCCTTCCACATGCGCGTTATCGGCTGCCGGCGGCGGCAGCGCAGGCCCCGCAACGTCGACGAGCTCGTACCGCCGGAACGGCTGGCGGAGCTGCTGGCGCGCTCGCATTTCGTCGTATTGGCGCTGCCGCTCTCCGCGGCGACCGAGCGGCTGATCGGGGCGGACGAACTGCGCGCGATGCGGCGCGACGCCTGGCTGATCAACGTCTCCCGCGGCCGCGTGCTCGACGAAGCGGCGCTGGAGCGGGCGCTGACGGACGGCGTCATCGGAGGCGCCTGCCTGGATGTCTTTGAGACCGAGCCGCTGCCGGAATCGAGCGGGCTCTGGTCGCTGCCCACCGTGATCGTCACGCCGCACAACTCCGGCTGGTCGCCGCTGAACCTGGAGCGTGGAACGAAGCTCTTCCTGGACAACCTGGGCCGTTACGTGGCGGAGCGGCCGCTGCGAAATCGCGTGCGCGCCGCTGATTTTTGATTGGGCTTACAGAATCGCCAGGTCTCACACGCTGTCGTGTGTGGGCCGCGTGAAACGTCCGTGTAAGCGCCGTCACATCTGTCGCGGCCGCGCTTGGCTAGAGTGACACGTACACCCCGCTACGAGGAACGATGACGAAGAAGAAGCGCAAGAAGGCACCGGAATCGCAGCCCCTGTGGGCGCGGCTCAACCGCCGCTACCCAAAGTGGGGCCGCCGCATCGGCATCACCAGCGCCCTGGTGGCAATGCTGGCCGTGCTCTGGTTCGTCGCCGATCCGCTCGGCGGCGGACCAACGGCGATCGACGAGACTGGCTCGGAGGTGAGCGCCGGCCCGATAGACGGCGCGCCGGACGCGGAGGCACGCGTCAACAGGCCAGCCCCCAACTTCTTACTGCCGGACTACGAGAAGAACGCTGTGCGGCTGGACGATTATGAAGGCAAGGCCGTGTTCGTAAACTTCTGGGCGACCTGGTGCGGCCCCTGCGCGAGAGAGATGCCCGACATCGTCCGCATCGCCGAGAAGTTCCCGGACGACGTCGTCGTCATCGCCATCAACCGCGGCGAATCGAAGGGCGCGGCGCAGAACTGGATGCGGCGGCTGGGGCTGCCCGAAGACCTGCCGAACTTCAAGTGGGTGCTGGACAGCCGAGAGTCGGTCGTACGAGAGTACGGCGTGGAAGGCATGCCGCAGAGCTTCTTCGTCGATGGCTCGGGTATCATCCGCGCCGCCGTCCGCTCCGGCCTCAGTTACGAGGACATGCTGATCAGCATGGAACGAGCGCTCAACTCCTTCGCCGTTCCCAGCACACGCGCGCCATAGCGCACACGCGCGCCGTAGCGAGCCGCTGCCGGGAGCATCGCCCGTTACAACTGCCGGTTCCCTCTTCCCCGCTCTTCACAGCTTCGCAGCAGATTCGCCTGCCGTTCCGTATCTGAAGGTCCAGCTTCTTACCTCACATAATCGTCCAACTACTAACGTCGTTGTCTTGATCGTACGGTCAGGGTGCTGCAAACTCCCCCATAAGTGTTTAACCGGGTAACACGAGTCAGAGACGGATGGTACAGGGGGTCTCGACTGCTCTTCTCCAGCATGCAACGCTACGTTGGTAGCGGGTCCGAATCCACGGCCGCGGCGCTGATGCGCCTGCGCCAACAATCACTGCCTCGCCTGATCGCCGCTCCAGAGTTTGGGGGCGGCGCACTGTCGCTGCCGCTCGCGCCGACCTGGCAGGACAGGCTGCGGCTCGCTCTTGCCGGATACGGCGCCTTCGCGGTGGCCATCGCAGCGGCAGTGCTCGTTGTCGCGGCGGCGCTGGCATTGCTCCCAGCGATACAGGGCGAATCGTCCACTACCGCTCGCCGCAGCGTCCATAGTTCCGTCGGCGTTACGGGAACGGCGAGCACGCGCGTCGAAGACCTGAGCGCAGCGACCTTCCTCGGCAGTGTGCCGTTCGTTCAGCAATCACGTTTCATGAGCGCCGGCGCCGCCTCGCCCGCCGCGATCTTCATCGCCGGAGCGCGCCAGGCCAGCATCGCCGGCTACCTGCAGAACGTCGGCGAGCAGGTCGCGCTGCCGTATCTTGGCAGCACGCTTGCGACAAAAGAAGCGGTCGAATCGTGGACAGCCGCTGTGCAAGCAGGGTCCGCCTCTTCCCTGAAACAGTTGGCTCCTGGCGAGACGGCGTTTACTCTTACCACGCCAGCCATCTCGCCCGGCACCGTGATCGAGAACGCGCGCACGACGTTCTACTCCTGCCTGGGCGGTGGCTTCTGCGAGCACATGGCGAACGGCGATCTCGTGTCCGCGGGCGCAGCGGCCTGCAGCTATGACATGCCGTACGGCACGCGCTTCGTCATCAACGCCGACCCGCAGCAGCGCGCCTACACCTGCCTGGACCGCGGCGCGCTCGTCACGCCGTGGGTCGATATCTGGTTCTACGCCCCGGCCGACGGCTGGGCCTGGCAGGCGGCCGTCGGCGGCACGGTCAACGCGATCACGATTGTCGAGTAGCCCGTAGGCGGTACGACAGCCAAAAGCGGCCCGGTGGGGCCGCTTTGTTCGTCCGTCGCTCTTTCCGTGGATAGTAGCCGCACGGGCTATGCGTAGGGCTGCGCCTACGCCCGGTGCCGTGAGCCTCAGCCGGGTTTGAACGGCGGGTTGCCGTCGTCTTCTTCCGCTATCACCTTCACGTCGTCGCCCGCGTCCTGCGCGAGCCAGGCAGCGACCTCGTTCAACTCTTGCTTGTGGAACCCCACGCTGGTCTGCTGAACGACGCCTTCGCGATCGACCAGGTAGAGCGTGGGTGTCGCGTCCGGGTCGTACTGCTGCGAGACCGGCCAGCCCTCTTTTTCGATCAGGACCGGGAACGTCAGGCCGTGCTCCCGCGCGAACGACGCCGTCGTCTCGGCGTCGTCCTGCGAAACGGCCAGGACCTGCCAGGACGCGCCCGGATACTCGTCAACCAGCCGCTGGTAGTAGGGGAACGCCAGCACGCAGGTGCCGCATTTCGGCTTCCAGAAGACGGCCAGGACGGGGCCGTTCGCCAGCGCCGCGGCCAGGCTGTGCCTCTCGCCCCGCAGGTCCGCCAGATCGAAATCGGGCGCGCGTTCCCCCGCTGCCAGCATCGTCAGCCGCTCGCCGATTCGGCGGGCTCTGCGGGTTGGGCGCCGCCCCCCGGGGTGCTTGTCGAGAGGTCGCGGTCGTCGCCGCGCAGCGAGTAGAGCAGCCCGGCAGCGGCCATCGGGATCAGAAACAGCGCCGTGACCTGCGGCGTCGAGAGCCCGGCGATCACCTCGCGACTGTCGATGCGCAGCTCGCTGACGCCGAAGCGCATCAGGGAGTAGAGCAGGATGAAGCCGAAGAAGGCGATGCCGTCCTTCCGCACAAAGTGGAATACGAGGAACAGCAGCCCGAAGATCAGGATGTCGCCCAGCATCTCGTAGCCCACGGCGGGGTGCTGCGCGCAGAGTTGCGACGTATCGATTCCGGAGAACGGGCCGAGCCCGCATTCGGGATGGGAGAGTACGCTGGGGTTATTCAGGTTGGTGTAGCGCACCGCCCACGGCAGGCCGGACGCCTCCGCGAAGTGCTCGCCGTTGATGAGATCACCGATGCGACCGATGGCCATACCCGTCAGCGCTGCGAACGCGGCCACGTCGAGCCCGCGCCGCAACGGAATCTTGCGAAACCAGCCGTAGATCAGCCCGCCGATGATGCCGCCCAGCACCGCGCCGTAAATCGAGATGCCGCCTTCGTTGATGCGGAAGATGTCCCACGCGTTATCCAGGCCGCGGCTGCCCCAACGTTCCATGACATACAGCGCGCGGGCACCGATGATGCCGCTAGGGATCGCGACCAGCGCCGCGCTGTAGACGTCGTCGTCTATGAAGCCGAGCCTGCGGCCGAAGATCACTGCCACCCACACAGCACCGGCGATTCCAACAGCCGTAAAGACGCCGTGCCAGGTCAGCAGCAACTCCCCGAATTGCTGGATCTCGGGGTCGATGCCGATTTCGATCGTTAGCAGCGCCAGCGCGCTAGTCATTCATGTCTCCTCCAGGCATCTCTATTTCTGGATTCCCGTCCATCCTGGCAGCCTCCAGCTCTTTCCGCAAGTGCTCGGCCTCGCTCTGGAAGACGCCCCGCCGCTCGGCCAGTCCGGCAACGACGGCCTCGTCGTCGCGCACGCGCGCCCAGAGGCGCATCCGCGGCAGGTAGAACGTCACGACCAGGCCGGCGACCAGCAGCCCCGCGGCGACCCAGATCAGATTCGCGCCGGGGTCGCGGCGCACCTCGATGCCGGCGAACTCGCGCCGGCCCTCGAACACGTACTCCCGCCCGTCCACGACGACAGGCTGGTCCGGGAAGAGCGTCATCGCGCTGTCGTCTACGGCGCCCAGCACCGTGACGAACGGCGTACCGTCCGGCGTCTGCGAGAGCACCGTCTGCGTGCGATCGCTGTCGCCCGGGAGGCCGGCCGACACGAGCGCAGGCAGGCCTATCGCCTCGACGAACGTCCACTCCAGGCCGTCCGCACGCAGCGTCTCGCCCCCGGTGAGGACGAAACCGGCATCGGTCTGCCCGCGGTCGAAGACGACGAGGCTCCATGCACCGGCGGAGCCGGGGCCGTCCTCATCGTCTTGCCTAACACCAACCCAGAATTCGCGGCCGGTGCCGGGCACGGCAATCAGCGACCCGCGCACGTCCTCGATGAGGTCCGTGGGCACGATCGCGGCGTCCAGCAGCACGTTCCCGCCCGCGTCGCGCACAACGATGACGGGTGCCGGCACCAGGCCCGTGAGCGCCAAGACCTCGGCGTAGAGCGTGTTGCCGGTGGCCACGTCGCGCACGCGGAGCGCGGCGCCTTCGCCGAAGTAGCCGCCCTGGTGGAAGCGGTAGCCGCCGTAGAGGAGCGGGTCGTTGACCGTCGTCGTGCCGCGCGCGACCTCTTCGCCGCCCTGGTAGATCACCAGCTCGCTGCGATAATCGAGCGGCGAGCCGGTCGCATCGAACGCGGCGACGGCGTCCAGCACCTCGATCTGCATCTGGTTAGGATGGCTGACGGCGAAGATCGGGCTCGCCGTCCCCTCCGCGATCAGGAGCGCGTTCGTGTAGCCGCCCAGGTAGCTGACGAGCCCGCCGACGAGGAAGAGCACCAGTGCGATGTGCGTCGCGAAGTTGCCGAACTGCGCCCAGGCGAAGCGATCGGCGAAGAGGTAGACGGTGTCTCCCCGTGCCACGCGCCGCACCCGGAAGCGGCGCTTGCTCAGAATCGCCTCGATCTGGCGCGCGCCCGCCTCCCCGCTCTCCGCAGACGGCAGCGCCACGCGGTTGGCCGCCCGCTCGAAGAAACTGTCCGGCACCTGCCGGCGCGGCTGTGTCACGTTGCGCCAGACATCCAGGAAGCGGTCCAAGACGTAGACCGTGATCGCGGCCGCCAGCAGGCCGAGGGCCGACAGGAACCACCAGGCGGCGACGACATTGAACAGCCCCATGCGATGCAACGGCTCCGTGAACGGCCCGAACGAGTCCTCGCGCAGGACGAGCCAGGCGTCGATGGCGGCGGGGTTGTTGCGGATCTGGACGGGCACCTGCGGCAACAGCACCGCCAGCAGTCCGGCGACGACGAGGCAGCCGATCAGCGCGATGGCGAACTGCGCCGACGCCAGCATCCGCCAGGCCCAAACGATCAGCTCCACGGCGCGCGCCGGGCCGACGCCCCGCGCCGGCTTTGCGCCGCCTGTGGGCGTGGGTTGATGCTGTGCCGTGTCCACGCTGGCCATGTTATGCGCTGCTGCCGGGCATTATCTCGGCCAGCCGTTCCTCTATGTCCTGATCCTGCATCGGCCCATAGAAGAGCGCGCGGATAACGCCGCTGGCATCGATGAAGTAGCTCGTCGGGATGCCTTCGATGGGGCCGCCGAGCCGCCAGACGTCTGATAGCTCGCCGTCTCGGTCGATCACGAGCGGGAAGTCGACGCCGAAGTCCTCGGCGAAGCTGGTCACCTGGCCGTCGGTCTCCTGTAGGTTAACGCCGACGATGACGAGGCCGTTGTCTCGATGGCGTTCGTAGGCGGCGACCAGCTCCGGCATCTCGGCCCGGCAGGGCGAGCACCAACTAGCCCAGAAGTTGACCAGCACCGGCTGGCCCTGAAGGTCGCTCAGGCGCAGCTCGCCGCCGTCCGGCGTCTGCAGCAGGAAGTCGGGCGCCGCGCGGCCGGTCTCGACCGCTGGGCTGCGGCCGGTGACGTTGCGGCTCTCGGGCAGCTCCACGGTGCCGTAGCCGCCATCGTCGATGCCGGGGCCATCGTCGCGCGTGTCCCAGTACCAGAGGCCGCCGAGAATGACTGCCAGCAGCCCCAGCGGAAGCACCAGGGAGCGAAACGCCCCTGCCCAGCTCCGCCGCGGGGCCTCCTCGACGCCGTCCAGCTCCGGCTGCTGATCAGCCATCCGACTCTGTGAACGCGGCGGCGTAGAGTTGGCGTGCAGCCTCTGGGCTGAGGCCCTGGCCGAGGAATCCGCTGCCTACCCGTATCTCGAAGTGGAGATGGTACTGCGTCCCCGGCTCCCGCACCGATTCAGGCGTACCCGATTCGCCGACGAAGCCGATCAAGTCGCCCTGAGCGAGGACGACCCCCTCCCCAATGCCGGCGGCGATACCGAAGAGGTGGGCGTAGCGCGTGACGGTGCCGTCCTGGTGCTCGATCCAGACCTGGCGGCCGCGGTAGCGATCGACTGCTGCTTCCGAGCCGCCGCCAGAGGCCACAACCAACGCTTCTAGCTCCGTCAGACTGCTCTCCGTCAGGTCTGCATAGGCGAGATCTGCGCGCTGCACGATGCCGGCCTTTGCTGCGATGACGGAAGTGCCGATCGTGATTTCCGTGCAGTTGTCGAACTCGTAGAAGTCCATCCCCTCGTGCGTGGCCAACCTGTATTCGCGAGGCGCGCCCGGCAGCAGTCCGCTCGACGTCGACAGACAGGCGCCCGCGATGGGGTAAGCAAAGCCGGTTACCGCCGCCGTCGTTGGCTGCGTCGCGACCGTGGCTGTTGGCGCGCCTGTCACGGCTGTACCGGTAGCGACCGCGGTCGCGGCGGGTGTACGTGCACCATCGCCGTTATCTATCCACTCCACAGCGAGCTCCGGAGTCTTCTCGTCATCTCTCCCGAACACAAGCGTGATCGCTGTTGCCAGCGCCATGGCGCCTATCACGATCAGAACCACTTGGCGCAACACTCGGCCTCATCTCCAAAGGATGCCACGTTGTTTCGCCGTGCCGTTGAGGCGGCGTACGGTTCAGGATACCAACTGGCGTTCTATCGGCGGTACAGGCCGTGTTTGCTGATGTAGGCTGCGACAGCGTCCGGCGTCAGGTAGCGCAGGCTGCGGCCCTCCGCGGCGCGCGTGCGAACCTCCGAGGCGCTGACGGCGATGCGCGGCATCTCCAGCCAGACGACGCTTCCACTCAGCCCTGGCACGAGCGCCTCAAGCGCGGCGGTGGCAGGCGGTTCATCGCCGCGGCCGGCGACGGCCAGCGTGGCGAGCGAGATCAGGCGCTCCGGGTCGCGCCAGTTGGGCAGGTCCTGGAGGGCATCCTGGCCTACGATGAAGTAGACATCGCCGTCCGGACGTTCGGCCTTCATCGCCACCAGCGTATCGACGGTGTAGGTCGGCCCCGTCCGCGCGATCTCGGCGTCCGAAAGCACGAAAGCCTCGTTCTCGGCGATCGCCAGTCGCACCATCTCCAGCCGATGCTCCGCATTCGATATCGCCTGCCCCTCCTTTCGCCAAGGCTCGCCGGCAGGCACCCAGAGCACTCGCTCGAGAGTGAGCTGCTCGCGCGCCTGCTCGGCCAACAGCAGGTGGCCCAGGTGCGGCGGGTCGAATGTGCCGCCCAGCACGCCGACCTTCACAGCGGCCACTGCAGTTCCGCCTTGCCGATGCGCACCCTATCGCCCTCCGCGACGCCGGCCTTGCGCAGGGCGCGTTCCACGCCCTGCCGCTGCAGGCGCCGCGCGACCGCCGCCCGCGCCTCTTCCGATTCGACGCCCAGTCTCAAGATCGCCTCTTCCGGTTGCTTGCCACGCACGCGATAGCCGCCCTTGATCTTGACGACGTTGAACCGCGTCGCCGCGGCCGGCCGGACTGTTGGCGGTTCCTCGGGCTCGGCGCGAGCGTCCTCCTCCCGCACCTCCTGTACGGTCACGAAAACTGCTCGTAGCAGTTCGTCGACGCCCTCACCGGTCTGCGCCGAGATCGCGAATGCGGCGACGCCGCGCTGCTGCAGAGTTGCGCGCAGGCCGTCCGTCATTCCAGCGGCCGCTGGCAGATCGATTTTGTTCATCGCCACCAGCCAGCGCTTCTCCGCGACCCCATGGCCAAATACTTCGAGTTCTCGCCGCACCGTCTCGATGTCTGCTAGCGGGTTATCCACGGCGCAGTCGACTATGTGGACGAGCACGCGCGTCCGCTGAACGTGTTGGAGGAATTGCGCTCCCAGACCTGCTCCATCGCTGGCTCCCTCGATCAGGCCCGGGATGTCCGCAATGACGACGGTTTCGTATCCAATCTCCGCGATCCCCAAGTACGGCTCCAGCGTTGTGAACGGATAAGCGCCGACCTTCGGCCTTGCCTGCGTTACCCGGCGCAGCAGCGAGGACTTGCCTGCGTTTGGCAGGCCCACCAGGCCGACCTCGGCCAGCAGCCGCAACTCCAGCCTTACTTTCATCGATTCGCCCGGCAGGCCACGCTCCGCGATCCGCGGCGTCCGCCTGGTCGCGCTCGCCATCCGGGCGTTGCCCTTCCCGCCCCCGCCGCCGAGCGCGACGACGGCTCGCTGCCCGTCATTCCACAGGTCGGCAAGCTGAGTACCGTCCTCATTCCAGACGATGGTGCCGACGGGTACATGCAGCACTTCGTCGGCGCCGTTCTTTCCGTGGCGCTTCTGGGGACCGCCGCTGCCGCCGTCCGCTGCTCGCACGTTACGACGGCGCTGAAGCTTGTCGAGTACGAGAACGGAACGTGTCGCCTCGAAGACGACATCCCCGCCCTTCCCGCCGTCGCCGCCGTCCGGCCCACCACGCGGTACGTAGCGTTCTCGGCGTAAGCTCACCACGCCGTCCCCACCGCGCCCTGCTGAAAGAGAAAGAGTAAGTTCATCCAACATGTATGTGTTCTCCCTATCACCATCATAGTAGGTCTGTGGGAGGCGTGGAGAACGGGGGAAGTGTGGGAAGAACGTGAGGGAAATTACGCGACAGAGCGGTCGCTGAGGGTGGACTCCAGTAGTTCTATGTCTTCGCGGGTCTGCGGCAGAGAGGCGTTCTCGCGCTCGATTCGGCGACAGGCGTGGAGGACTGTGGAGTGGTCCCGTCCGCCCAGCAGCTTGCCGATTTCGGTGAGCGCGTGCGAACCGTGGTGGCGGATGAGGTACATGGCGATGTGGCGGGCATACGTTATTTCGCGGGAACGTGAGGCACCGGAGAGTTGGCCAAGAGAAACATCGAAGTGGCCGCAGACGATATCGAGGATCTGCTGTGGCGTCGGCGGGGCCTCGGCTGCGCGGAGAGGGTCGAGCGCCCTGGTGACATCCTCGCTGGAGAGCGGGGCATCGGAGAGGTCTGCGTAGGCGGCCGCGCGATTGATGGCTCCTTCTAGCGCACGCACGGAGCGGTAGGACTGGCGGGCGATGGCGTCAAGCGCCTGGGGCGATAACGGCTTCTCCAGTCGCGCGGCTTTGTGCTCCAAGATCTGGCGCTGGTCGTCGGGCGAGAGGGGCGATAGCTCCAAGGCCAAGCCGGCGCCGAGGCGCGACAGCAGTCTGTCGGACAGGCCGGCGATGGTGTCGAGAGCAGCGTCTGCCGTGACGACGATGAGGCTACCGTTGCTATGAAGGCTGTTGAACACATGGAAGAACTGTTCTTGAGACGCCGAGCGGCTGGCCAGAAAGCCCAGGTCGTCCAACAGCAGCGCGTCGCAACCGTCGAAGAGCTCGCGGAAGACGTGTGGCTTGCCGAAGCGCACCGCGTTGCTGTAGCGGTCGACGAAGGCCTCGCCCGTGATCGCTACGATCTGACGCCCGGCCTTGGCCGCCTCGTGGCCGATTGCGTGGAGGAGGTGTGTCTTGCCGAGACCGGGCGAGCCGTAGAGTACAAGCGGGTTGAAGCTCGCCTCGCCGCGGGCGGCCCGCCGTGCGGCGCGATAGGCCAGGCGGCTAGATGCCACTGGGCTGAACGTCTGGAACGTCAGGCGTGCATCCAACTCCGGAGCGGCGGGCCTGACAGCGACAGCCTCCGCGCTTTGGCCGTCGCTCTTCTCCGGCGTGGCGTCCAGCGCGGGCGCGCCCAGCACCTGGAACGCCGTGGAAAGCTCCGCGCCGTGGATACGGCTGACGATCCTATCCACAACAACGTTCATGCGCGAGCGCAGCCACTCCACACAGAAGTCCGAGGGTACACCAACGACGAGGTGGGCACCTTCTAGCTGGAGCCCCACCGTGTTTCGGAGCCAGGTATCGAAGTTGGGCCTTGTAACCTGGAGTTCTAGCTGGCCGAGAGCGGCCTCCCAGAGCCCCTGTGGTGAACGGTCCCGCAACGCTGTGTCTCCCTGGCACGTGGGCGCGTTCCGGTGGCCGCCGCGGTGGGTAACCTCACCCTACCGGGCCGTTTGCCTGGCGTACGCTCTCCGTGCGTTGCTAGAAAGATCGATGTGCCTGGCGCCTATAAAGTGTTCCTTGCTGGCTCACCCGCAGGGCTCGCGGTGTCGGGGTCTTGTCCCCCTCTCGGCCCCGCGACTTCGGCCCCAGGCGATGGAGAGCATAGCATGCGATCATGGGGACGGATCAAGGCTGTTATGACGACTTGCGGCAAAATCCTCAAACTTTCATCGAATTATCCACGGGCGGGCTGGCGGCGTTTGCCGACGTAATCTGGCGGCGCCTATAATGATCCACAATCCACACTACGTGGCCACGCCCGGTGGCCGCGCCCGGAGGACGCCAGACCTATGCTGCTCGCGATCGACGTCGGGAACACCACGATCACGATCGGCCTCTTCGAGGGCGATCGGTTACGCGCGACGTGGCGGATCGCAACCGAGCACGGCCGTCTCGCGGACGAGTACGCCGTGATCATCATGGGACTGCTGGATGTGGAGAGTGTGGAGAGGGCGGCTATCACGGATGCGGTACTGGTCAGCGTGGTGCCCGATCTGGTGCCCGTCTTTGAACAGCTCTTTCAGCGCCACCTCGGCGTCCAGCCGCTCGTCGTCGGCACAGGCACGAAGACGGGCGTCAAGATCCTCTACGATAGCCCGCGTGATGTCGGCGCCGACCGGATCGCCGATGTCGTCGCGGCAGTGCAGAGCTATGGCCCGCCTCCGCTGATCATCGTCGACCTCGGCACGGCGCTGGTGTTCGACGCGGTCTCCGCGGAGGGCGACTACCTGGGAGGCGCGCTGGCGCCCGGTATCCACATCGCGGCAGACGCGCTGACGGAGCGAGCGGCCAAGCTCTACCCGGTCGAGTTAGTGGCGCCACCGGCGGCGATCGGCAAGAATACGGTCAACGCCCTCCAGTCCGGACTGCTGTACGGCTACGTCTCCCTGATCGAGGGGATGGTGGCCAGGTTCAAACGGGAGCTGGGAGGGTCAGCGAAGGTCATCGGCACGGGCGGCTGGGCGGAGGTGATCGCGCGCGAGACAAAGGTGTTCGATGTCGTCGACGTCGATCTGACGCTGCACGGCGTTCGCCTTATCTACGAAGCGAACAGGGCATAGACGATGCTGAACGGACACGTCATCGCTCTCGGCATCAGCGGCAGCATCAGTGCCTACAAGGCCGCCGACCTTGCCAGTAAGCTGACGCAGGCCGGCGCAGACGTGGACGTGCTCATGACCGGCGCGGCGACCCGCTTCATCACGCCGCTTACGCTGCGCAGCATCACCCGCCGGCCGGTCTTCATCGATATGTTCGATCCCGCGAGCGAGCTGGCGGAGGAGCACGTGGAGATCGCGCGGCGGGCCACCGCCGTCGTCGTCGCGCCGGCGAGCGCGTCGACGATCGCACGGCTTGCCCGCGGCGCGGCTACAGACGTGGTCTCCCTGACCGTGCTGGCGACGCTGGCGCCCGTACTGCTGGCGCCAGCGATGGACGGCCAGATGTGGGAGGCCGCAGCGACGCAGGCCAACATCGAGACGCTGCGCGAGCGCGGCTACGTAGTCGTCGGCCCGGACGAAGGCAGGCTGGCCAGCGGGCGCATGGGCCTCGGCCGCCTCGTCGATACCGAGACGCTGCTCGGCGCGCTCAAGCAGACGCTGGGCCGCGACGGCGACTTCGCCGGGCGGCGCCTCGTCGTGTCGGCGGGCGGCACACGAGAGCCGCTGGACCCGGTGCGCTACATCAGCAACTATTCATCCGGGAAGATGGGCTACGCGCTTGCCGAGGCCGCCCGCGACCGCGGCGCAGCCGTGACGCTCGTCTCGACGGTGACGGAGCGGCCCTGCCCCTACGGCGTGCGGCTGGTCCCGGTGGAAACGGTGGCCGACATGCGAGAAGCCGTCCTGACGGCCTGTGACGGCGCGGACGCCCTGATCATGGCCGCCGCCGTCTCCGACTACCGGCCGGCCGAGCGTGCGGTCCGTAAGGTTAAGAAGGGCCCTGAAGAAAAGCTGCTGGCGCTGGAGAAGAACGACGACTTCCTGCTCGAGATCGGCGGGGCGATCATCAAGGTCGGCTTCGCTGCGGAGACGGACGACCTGCTGGCGAACGCCCGCGTTAAGCTCGACGCCAAGGGCCTCCACCTGATCGCCGCAAACGACCTCACGGCGGAAGGGTCCGGCTTCGCCACGGACACCAACCAGCTCACGATCATCGACAAGGCAGGCGAGGTGGAGGAGGTACCCCTCCTCTCCAAGTACGATGCCGCGAACAGACTCCTGGACCGCGTCGCGCCGCTCTTCGACTCCTAGCGCAGGTCTACGATCAGCGCCGCGTGGTCGCTGAGTGCGTCGCGACGATCGTCGTGCGCCGACCTGCCCCACTCGTAGCGCACGTCGCGGATGCGCGATATCAGCGCTGCGTTCACGAACGCCTGGTCCAGCCGGAAGCCGTTGCCCCCGTTCGGCGAGTACCAACTGTACGCTGGCCTGTCGCTGTGCTTCTGCCGAAAGGCATCGGCCCAGCCGGCGGCCTCCAGCGACGCGATCCAGCCGTCCTCGCGCCGGTTGAACGCCGGCGACTCCTCGTCGATGCCGATCCGGCCGCTGTTGGTGTCACCCGCCAGAACCGCAGGCCCGCCCCGCCAGTTCTCTGTCAGCGCTCGGACTGCGTCCAGGTACGGATACTTGCGGCCCGTGACTCTGTTCGGCGCGTGCATCGCACCAACCATGAAGCTGGCTGGCGCGACAACGTTGACGGCCAGCCAGCGGCCGGGATCCTGCGGAGCCTTGCGAAGTGAGCGCAGCCGCAGGGGCCAGCGTGCGGCAACGAGGAGTCGATTCGCAGCCAAGGCGTTCGGGTCCGCGGTCGAACGCTGGTGCACGAGGCCAAGGTCTGAGAGATTCGCCGCGAGTCGCTGGCTCGGCGGCGTGCCGCGAAATTCGGATAACGCGACGATGTCTGGCCGCCATGCGCGTAGCTGATCGCCGATGCCGTCTGCACGAACGCCGCCGCCAGCGCGAATGTTCCAGGCCACGATGCGCATCACCTAGATCGCCTCGCCCCCGTCTCTTCGCCGTTCCGTACGAGTGCGAGGACGGCAGCGCCGACGCAGAGCATCGCCCCGCCGATGACGATGAAGCTAACGCCGATGCCGGCTCCGGCTGCCACCGCGCCTCCCGTCAGCGGCCCTAGCGCGAGCGCAAGCGCCATCGCGCTGCCGGAGACGCCGAACGTCGAGGCCTGGCGGCCAGGCGGCGCCGCGCGTTCCAGTAGCGCGTTCGCGGTCGGCAGCATCGCACCGCTGAATAGACCGACGACGCCCAGCAGGACCAGCAGCGCCGGCACGTTTGCGGCCGCCGCGATGGGCAGGTAGGCCGCGCCGGCGCCGAGCGTCGCGAGCGCTAGGGCGTTGCGGTAGCCGACCCGGCCGGAGAGGCGGGCGACGGCGATGGCCGCAACTGCGCTCGTGATCGCCATAGCGGCGAAGGCGACTCCGGAGAGCGACTCTGAACTGACCGTCGAGTCGAAGGAATCGACCATCAGCGGGATGATGGGGCGAATGTAGGAGGGCCCGGCGTAGAGGAAGAACATCACGCCGATCAAGATCAGCAGCGGCCTGCTACCCAGCACCAGGCGGAGGTTGCCGGCGAAGCTCCCGCGTTCTCTGGCGTGGGGCCGCTCGAACTGTTCGTCGACGACGGTGAAGACAAGCAGGAACGCCAGCAGGTAGAAGGCGCTGGCGCCGATGAAGGTCGGCCGGATGCCAATCGACGCGGCCAGCACGCCGCCTACCAGCGGCCCAATGAACTGCGAGGAGAAGAGCGCCATCTGCAGCACGCCGAGCGCGTAGGCCATCCGCTCCTTGGGCACGCTCGTTGCTATGAGGGCCGTCGCTGCCGGTATCGTGCCGACGAAAGCGCCCTGCAGCGCACGCAGCGCGAGGAGTTGCCAGACGTTCTGGGCAAGCCCCTGCAGCGTCATGGTGAACATCGCGCCGATGTAGGCCCGCAGCAACAGCGGCTTGCGGCCGAACCGGTCCGCCAGGCTGCCCCAGATCGGGGAGAAGATGAAGAGCGTGGCGCCGGTCGCCGACGTCAGCAGGCCGGTCCAGAGGGCGATGTTGCCGTCGTCGGTAACTCCCAGATCCTCCACGTAGAACGGCATGAAGGGGAAGACCAGGTTCCCGCCGCCCAGCGCGATGAACTGGGCGATAGCGACGGCGTAGAGCGTGCGGCTCCAGGGTTCCAGTCTGAGCATAGAGGTTCCAGGGATTCCTCAAGCCCGACTGTAGCACACGCCTGACGCTTGACTCGGATTCCGCAGCGCGGTGTGGAGGCTTGTGGGCGATCGCGCGGCTGCTAGCCGCCCATGGTACCCATCTGCCGCTCGACGATGGCGCACTCCTCCAGCGTCACGCAGCCGCAACGCAGGCTCTCGCTAAGGAACCGCTTCATCGCCTCGGCGTGGGCGATCTGCGCCTCGATCTCCGGCAGCTTCCGGCCGGCCAATTCCCGCCAGCGTTCGGCAGGGGTCTTGCCGTCATCTAAGCCCTCGAAGAGCGTGGCGATCTCCGCCAGCGAGAAGCCTGCCTGCTGCGACAGCCGGATCACGGCCAGGCGTTGCAGTACCTCGTCGCCGTAACGGCGGCGGCCGTTGACGCGCGCGGCCGGGGGAACGAGGCCGATGCTCTCGTAGTAGCGCAGCGCGGACGGCTGCAGGCCGGTTCGCTCGGCGACGGCACCAATCGTTAGGCCGGGCATCACGCCTCTCCTTTGACTTAAAGCCAACTTTAACTTGTAGCATGGTATCACGCTACGAAGAGAGGACGCGGGAGACACGAGGTGAACCATGGCGTTCGACCGAAAGAAGGCCGCAGCCGACGCAGAGACGATACCGATTGTCTGCACGCTGAGCGACGAGCAGCTCGCTGAGCGACAGGGCGGCGAATTGGCCAGACTGCTAGATCGCTGCGAGGAAACGACGGAGCTAACCGACGGCTACGCGTTGCGCTTCCCGGGCGACGCGCCGACCCTGGGTCGGCTGGCGCAGTTCATCGCCGAGGAGCGCGAGTGCTGCGCGTTCTTCACGTTCGAGCTCCACTGCGAGCCGCAGCAGGGCCCGGTGACGCTGCGGCTGCGCGGCTCGGATGGCGTGAAGGAGTTCGTGCGCGGCATGCTGGGCGAACGTGCCTAGTCGGGGCTGCGGCGGTTCGCGTCACACATGACGCTGCTGATCTTCGGTTCCGTCGCCGTGGGCGCGATGCTCGTTACGTACACGCTGGAGGAGCGCTCACACTGGTTCGTGCTCGGCTTCGCGGTCGCCAGCGCGGCGGCGGCGGCCTACGGCTACGCAATAGCCGCTTGGCCGTTCGCAGGTATCGAGACCGTCTGGTCGGCGGTGGCACTCTTGCGCTGGCGGCGGCGGGTGAACGCCGCTGCGACGGAAAGGGTCGGCTAGCCAGCTAGCGGCTCGTTGGCGAGCATGAACGCCAGGTGGACGAGCGTGCGGACGGGGATACCGCTGGCGCCCTTCACGCTGACGCCCTTCACCTTCTCGTAGAAGTCGACGCCGGCCATATCGATGTGGACCCAAGGCACATCATCGACGAACTCCTTGAGGAAGAAGGCCGCCGTGATCGACCCCGCGTTGCGGCCGCCAACGTTCTTCATGTCGGCGACGTCGCTCTTGATCTGCTCCTTGTACTCCTCGAACATCGGCAGCTCCCAGACCTTCTCGCCCGCGGCAGAGGCAGCCGCGCGTAGCCGGCCGTAGAGCTGGGCGTCGTTCGTCATCGCTCCCATCGCCACGTCGCCCAGCGCGATCGAGATCGCGCCCGTCAGCGTTGCGACATCCACCATGGCGGTCGGCCCGCCGTCGATGGCCGACTGGACGTAGCTGAGCCCGTCGGCGAGGATCAGCCGCCCCTCGGCGTCCGTGTTGATCACTTCAATGGACTTGCCGTTCATCGCCGTGACCACGTCGCCGGGCTTGGTGGCCCTGCCGCCGGGCATGTTCTCGGTCGCCGGCACGACGGCCGTGACGTCGATCTCTGGCTTCAGCGTCGCGATCGCCCGCATAGCTGCGATGACGGCCGCGCCGCCGGACATATCGCCCTTCATCTCCTGCATGCCGGCGGCGGGCTTGATCGAGATGCCTCCCGTATCGAACGTGATGCCTTTGCCGACCAGCGCCAGGTGCGACGAGCCGCCACCCTTGTAGCGGAGGACGATGAACTTGGGCGGCTGAGCACTACCGTTGGCGACGCTGAGGAGCGAACCCATGCTCTGCTCTTCCATCCAAGGACGGTCGAAAACCTCGCACTCCAGCCCCGCCGCCCCGGCCATCGTCTGCGCGCGCGCCGCGAGTTCGGTCGGCGTGACGACGTTGCCCGGCTCGTTCGCCAGGTCTCGCGCGAAGTTGGCCGCTTCACCCAACACGGTGCCCCGCGCGACGCCGCGTTCCAACGCGTCGATGCGGGCAGCGTCGTACTCCGTGACGATCAGTTCCTGCACCTCCACGTCGTCGTCGTTCGGTGTCTTGTGGCGGTTAAACGTGTAGAGGCCCATCAGCGTGCCTTCGGCGATCGCCTGGGCGCAGTCGTGGCTGTCCAATCCTGCTATGCCAGCGCCGTGGGTGATGGTGGCGACCCGCTCGCAGCGCTGGCGGCGGGCGTAGCGCGCGGCGTTGGCGGCGAGGGCGCGCACCTTGTCGACGTCGAACTCCTCCTGCTTGCCCATCCCGGCGACGAGCACCCGCGGAGCCGGCAGCTTGCCCAGCGTGTGGATCAGCATCATCTCGTTGGCTTTGCCGCGGCAGCCGCCGTCCGCGATCACCTGCGAGATTGCGCCGTCCAGCGCGGCATCGACGGCGCCGGTAGCGCCGCCTGGCGACGTGACGCCCTCAAAGAGGTTGACGATGATCAGGTCGCTGTCCTGTTGAGTAATGTCGCCTTGCTCTACGCGGATCTCCATGCTAGATATGCTCCTTACGTCGCTTTTCGTCCTTCATTCTATTGTCGCCCACTGCAGCTTCTTCTTAGCCTACGCCGACGTAAGCGTCGGCTCTCACTTCTCTCACGCTCGGCCGACGTAAGCGTCGGCCTCGATCTCGACCAGCATCTCCGGCAGCAGCAGGGCGCTCACCTCCACCATGCTGGTAGCGGGGCGGATCTCGCCGAACGTTTCGCCGTGGACACGGGCCACGGCCTCCCAGGAGCCGATGTCGGTCACGTAGATGCGGGTGCGAACGACATCGGCTAGCGAGGCGCCGGCCTGGACCAGCGCTCGTTCTATGTTGCGGATGGTCTGCACGGCCTGTGCCGCGACATCGCCGCGGCCGACGATCTCGCCTCCTTCGCCTGTCGCCGTCGTGCCGGAGACGTGGACGTGCGGCCCGACGCGGACGGCGCGTGAGTAGCCGGCTACGGGCTCCCAGGGCGTTCCGCTGGAGAAGTTCTCGCGCGTGAATTCTGCGGTCATGGTGAAGGCAGTCGCATGATACGGCCCACGGCCGCCGGGCCGCAATGGCGGCACGGCGGCTTGGAGTTTCGCTGTGCGAAACTCCGGCCTTGGGAAATGCTGCGGGCGGCCTGCGTATCGCCGAATCGATACGCAGGCTTGGAGTTTCGCAAGGCGAAACTCCGGCTTGGCTGAGTTGCTGCGGAATTACGTCAGTGAGTGCTTATGATTGAACAGGCGAGGTTGACGCGGCTATAGTTGTCTCGTCATGGAAGCCGGAGCAGCGCTGCGAGGATTGATCACCCGGTTGGCCGCCAGGCGGGTCTACCGCGACTTCACGGAGATCGGTATCGTCGCGCTGGCGTTCCTGCTCTACTTCATCGTGCGGGGCGGCGTCGTTGACCGCGACGGCGAGGCGCAAGCCAACGCCGCGGACATCATTGATCTGCAGCGGACGCTGGGCTTCTTCTGGGAACCGGATCTGAACTCGTTCATCCTGGACTACGGGGCGCTGATCCAACTGATGGACGCGGTCTACTTCTGGCTGGACTTCCCGCTGATCGTTGTGATTGGCATGTGGCTCTACTTCTCCGGCCGGCGGCACCAGTACACCGTCGCGCGCGACGCGCTGCTGGCGTCCGGGGCGATCGCGCTCGTCGTCTACTGGCTCTACCCTGTCGCGCCGCCACGCCTGCTGCCGCCGGAGTTCGGCTTCGTCGATACGCTGGCGGAGTACAACCACCTCAGCTACCAGGCGCAATCGACGGGACTATTCGTCAATCCGTATGCCGCCGTGCCCAGCCTGCACTACGGCTGGGCGGTGCTGGTGGGCGGCGTGCTCTTCTGGACGACGGGCAATCTTTGGCTTCGCGCCGGGGCGGCGCTGCTGGCGCCCGCGCAGTTGGCCGCGATCCTGTTCACCGCTAACCACTACATGATCGACGCGATGGCGGGGCTGGTCGTCGCGCTGCTTGGGCTGCTGGTGGCGATGGCGCTGCAGTGTTGGGGCTACACGGCCGTGCAGCGCTGGCTCGACGCGCCTACGGACGCGACCGGCCGGCCGCCAGCATAGCCGGCGGCCCCGTCCGCGGCCTAGAAGCCCTCGGGGTTGAAGCGCGCCGCGTGGGCGTCGATGTAGTCCTCCACCCTGTCCTTGCTGTACTCGCTGGCCGGGAATTTGTCGATGCGCGCCCACGAAGTAAGGGCGATTGTCTCGTCTTCCATGCTGGGATAAGGCATCATCACGAGAAGCTCACCACTCTCGAGTTGATTCTTGATGACGTTCTCGAGCTCGTCTCTGAGGGCCATGTCGGTGGTGTTGTACCAGAGAACGATGCCGGCGTGCTCCATGTTGTGCACAACGGATGCTGGATCCCATGTTGTGCGGTAGATGCCCCAGGGGGCCGGGCCGCAGAACTGCGATGATTCGTCAGGGCTGTCGGCGCAGGCCCTGCCCCAGTGCGGCCCGCCGGCGGGCGGGTTCGTGTTGCCATCGGCTTCGTAGTCGACGTCGCGCGTCACGTGTCCGGCGGTGGTGTTATCCCCGTGGGTGCCATACGTCCCGTCGTAGATCTCCTGGAGGTTGACGAACTCTCCGGGAAGGTCTGGGGCAGGGTCGGCCTCTACCTCTATCCACCCGCTGTTGCTGTCGCTGGCGGGCTCTGACTGCTGCCAGATCAGGTAGCCGACCAGGCCGGCGACGACGATCGCGCCGAGGACGATGGCAATAGGTATCATTGGCAGTTCGCGTCCGCCGACATCGGAGGGGACGGGCGTCCTCCGGCTGCGTCCGCTTCCGGCTCTTCGTTTCTGTCTGCTCATCTTGGCAACGGCTCCTGTAGTAACGGGGCTCCCTGCCGACGCAACGGCCGGCGATGAGAGGCCTACGAGTTGTTTGGTACAGGATCAGTATAGGATATTCGCGCCCGGCGGAACCAGCCAGATCGCGCAATCCTCAGCGCCGGCCTTAGTCCGAGCTGGAGTAGAACGCAAAGCCCAGCAGCCCCGGCCCCGTGTGCACGCCCATCAACTGCGTGAACTCGCTGACCAGCAGTTCGGCCGGGCGCAGCGATGTGCGCACGCGCTCCGCCAGCGCCTCGGCCTCGGCGGGGGCGTTGGTGTGGTGGACGCAGACGTGGAGCGATACATCAATGTTGGCGCCCGCGCGCCGCTGCAGGGCTTTCAGGAGACGGCCGGTCGCGCCGGCGGTCGTCCGCGCCACGCCGATCGGCCGGTAGGCGCCGCGTTCGAACGAGACGACGGGCTTGATCCGCAGCGGGGACGCGGCCATCAGCAGCAGTCGCGGGACGCGGCCGCTGCGGCCGGCGTATGTCAGCGTATCGAGCGACACGAGCAGTTGGACGCGAGGCATCAGCGCCGTCGCGCGGGCGATGACGTCGTCGATGCCGGCGCCGTCCGCCGCGGCCCGCGCCGCCTCCAGCGCGACGAATCCCTGCGCCATCGCCGCGGCTCCGGAATCGAGCACACGCACGTCCAGCTCCGGCGCCCGCTCGCGCGCAAGCTCCTGTCCCTGGACGGCGGCGTCGTACATGGCGCTGAACTGGCGGGAGACGGTGACGCAGAGCACGGCCTCCGCTTCACGGCCGGCGGCCAGGAACGCATTCGCGTAGACCCCGGGAGATGGAGAGGACGTCGTCGGCGGCCGCGGCGATGCGGCCAGTCTGGCGTAGAATTCGTCAGACGTCGCCGAAATGCCGTCCTGGTAGACGGCATCTTCGAACGCGAGCTCGAGAGGAAGCACCGCGATTTCGTGGCGCGCGGCGAGGTCCTTCGGCAGGCAGGCCGTAGTGTCTGTGACGACGCGGACGCGTCGCATGCTTCCTCCTAGTATCCTGCAGCGTTTGCATCAATAATTCGTCGCGTGATACACTGCGCGCAAGCCGCAAGAGGATAGCACAGGCTTCCTCGGCGGTGTACGATTCTATGATTACAAACGATCAAAGGACCGCGATCATCAAGGAGCACGCCCGTTCCGAGGGCGATACTGGCTCCGCCGAGGTTCAGATCGCGGTGTTGACTGAGAGAATCACTCATCTGACGGGCCACATGCGTGAGCACACGCACGACTACCACACGGAGCGTGGCCTGCTCAAGCTGGTGGGCCGCCGTCGACGGCACCTGGCTTACCTCAACCGGACCGATGTCCAGCGTTACCGCGACATCATCAGCAAACTGGGCCTCCGCAAGTAGCAAAGAGCGGGGGCCTTTCCGCATGTAGGGAGGAAAGGCGTCACAATTTCACTAGGGCGAAGGTCGCGCCCGGCAGGAGCAAAGCGGCCGCTCTCAGATTCACACGGTTAACAGATGTCGCAGGCCGGTGTTGGCGGTACCACGCCAGACTACCGGCCCTGTGCGTATTGTATGTAGTGGAGGAATAACATTATGAGTATGGCGGAGCGAGTAGAACGGCAAATCGGACACGAGACACTTATCCTGGAGGTCGGCGAGCTGGCCGGACTGGCCGGCGGCGCTATCACCGTACGCTACGGCGATACAGTGCTGCTGGCGACGGCCTGTGTCGAGGCCAAGGCCCGGCCGGGCGCGGACTTCTTTCCGCTGACGGTCGATTTCGAGGAGCGGCATTACGCCATCGGCAAGATACCCGGCAGCTTCTTCCGCAGGGAAGGGCGGCCCACCACGGATGCCGTCATCGCCTGCCGCCTGACGGACCGGCCCATCAGGCCACTCTTTCCGAAGGGCTTCCGCAACGAAGTGCAGACGGTGATCACCGTGCTCTCCGCGGACAGGGAGAACATCCCAGACGTGCTGGGCACTATTGGCGCCTCCGCCGCACTCTGTATCGCAGGAGCCCCGTTCGCAGGGCCGGTCAGTTCGGTCCGCGTCGCCTACATCGACGGTGAGTTCCACGCCTTCCCGACGTACGGGCAGCTCGCCGAGAGCGAGCTCGATCTCATCGTCGCCGGCACGCGTGACGCGGTGATGATGGTGGAGGCGGGTGCACTCCAGGTGCCGGAGGCGACGGCGCTGGAGGCGATCGAGTTTGGCCAGAGCGTCAACCAGCAGGTCCTGGACATGGTGGACGAGATCGTCGCCAAGGTAGCAAAGCCGAAGATGGAATTCACGACCGGCGAGCTGGACCCGGCGATCAAGGAGGCCGTGAGCGGAGCTGTGGCGGGTCAGCTTGACGAGCTGCTCCAGGCGGCGAAAGGCGAGCGGCAAGGCGGCCTGGACGAACATCTCAAGCGGCTGCAGGAGCGTTTCGGCGAGGAGTACGAAGAGAAGGCCCTCAAATCCGCTCTGGACGCCGTCGTGAAGGACGCCGTCCGTGCGTCGATTCTCGACAAGGGAGTGCGGCCGGACGGCCGCGGCCTGACCGAGATCCGGGAGCTCTCTGCCAAGGTTGACGTCCTGCCGCGGACCCACGGAACCGGCCTCTTCCAGCGGGGAGAGACGCAGGTCCTGACTGTTGCCACACTCGGCTCGTTCGGCGAGCAGCAGCGTATTGACAACCTCTCGCCGGTGGAGCGCAAGCGCTTCATCCACCACTACAACTTCCCGCCGTTCTCCGTCGGCGAGGCGCGCTTCATGCGCGGCCCCGGCCGGCGTGAGGTCGGCCACGGCGCGCTCGCGGAGCGGGCCGTGGAGGCCGTCATCCCCAGCGAGGAAGACTTCCCCTACACCATCCGTCTCGTCTCCGAAGTGCTCTCAAGCAACGGCAGCACGTCGATGGCCAGCGTTTGCGGTAGCACGCTGGCGCTCATGGACGCCGGCGTGCCCATCGAGGCGCCCGTCGGCGGTATCGCCATGGGCCTGGTGATGGGCGAGGGCGGCAACTTCGCCATCCTCACCGACATCGCCGGAGTTGAGGACGCGCTGGGCGACATGGACTTCAAGGTCGCCGGTACCACGGAGGGCATCACGGCGCTCCAGATGGATATCAAGGTCAAGGGCATCACCGTGGATGTGATGAAGCAGGCGTTGGAGCAGGCGCGCGACGCCCGCATGACGATCTTGGACAAGATTCGCGAGGCGCTGCCGGAGCACCGCGAGGAGCTCTCCAAGTGGGCGCCCCGCATGCAGCGCCTGCAGATCCCCGTCGAGAAGATCGGCAGCCTGATCGGCCCCGGCGGCCGCGTCATCCGGTCGATCATCGAAGAGACCGGTTGCAGCATCGACGTCGAGGACGACGGCACGGTCTTCATCGGCTCGACGAACGCCGAGATGGCCGATAAAGCAATTGAAATCGTGGACGGGCTGACCAAGGACGTCGAGGTCGGCGCGGAGTACACCGGCAAGGTCGTCCGCCTCATGGACTTCGGCGCGTTCGTGGAGATCCCTGGCGGCAAGGACGGCCTGATCCGCATCAGCGAGCTGGCAAACTTCCACGTGCCGACCGTCGAAGACGTCGTGCAGGTCGGCGACGAAGTGCGGGTGAAGGTGATGGAGGTCGACTCCATGGGCCGCATCAATCTCTCGCGCAAGATCCTCTTGAGTGAAGAGGAGAGCGCCGCGGACCTGGCGAAGGCCGAGGCGAAAGGAATCTCGACCAGCGGCCCGCCTCCGCGGGACAGCGGCTTCGGCGGCGACAGGCCGCGCGGACGGGACGGCAACGGTGGCCCTCGTGGCCCCGGCGGTCGCGGCCAAGACGGCGGTGGACGCCCACGCGGCGGCGGCGGCGACAGGCCGCGAAGCAGCGGCGGCGACAGGCCGCGAAGCGGCGGTGGCGACAGGCCGCGAGGCGGCGGTGGCGACAGGCCGCGCCGTCCGACGAACCGGCCCGGTCCGGGCTCCGGCCCGCTGCGCAGATAAGCGGCAGACGAAAGCAATTCGAAGCGCCCGGCCATGTTCCATGGCTTGGGCGTCTTCATTTTCCGGGCGAGAAGGTGTAGGCTGAACCCACCATGACTATTAGCGTCGTCGTCAGCGGCAGCGGCAACATGGGCCAGGAAGTGCTGGCGGGCGTCTTCGCCGCCGAAGGCATGGAGCCGGCCGGCGTGATTGACAAGCTATCGGAAGCCGACTCGTTCCCAATTCCGTGCGGCGGCAGCGTGCCGATGAGTGCGGACCCAGCCGCGCTACTCGATAGCGTGCAGGCGGATGTTGTCGTCGACTTCACGAACGCGGACTGGACGCCGGTTGTCGCCCGCGCGGCGCTTGACCGCGGCGTCAGGCTCGTGATCGGCACGTCGGGTCTTTCCGATGGCTGGCTTGCGGAACTGGAGGCAGAGTGCCGCGAGCGCGAGCTGGGGGCGGTCGTCGCGGCAAACTTTGCGATAGGCGCGGTGCTGATGACTTACGTGGCGAAGGTCGCCGGCAGCTTCTTCGACTCGGCGGAGATCATCGAGATGCACCACGACCGGAAGGTCGACGCGCCGTCCGGCACTGCGCTCGAGACGGCGAAAGCGATGGCGGAGGCCCGCGGCAGACCCTTCCAACGCAATGTGCCAGCGAAAGAAACGCTCGCCAACTCCCGCGCTGCGGAGGTGGAGGGAATCACTATCCACAGCGTGCGGCTGCCGGGCTTGGTGGCGCACCAGGAAGTACTCTTCGGCGGGCTGGGCCAAACGCTCTCCATTCGCCACGACACCACCGGCCGCGAGTCGTTCATCCCCGGTGTGCTGCTGGCCGTGCGCGAGGTGGTGGAGCGCAAGGAGTTGGTTCGCGGCCTGGAAGCGCTTGTCGGCCTAACGTAGGCACTGGCGTAGGCGTGCGCTGCGCGCGCGTGCGCGCAGCACGCACGAGCCGATTCTTGCGTGACGCCAGTCACAAACGGTTGACATACCACTTGCTACCTTCTAGAATCTAACTAGACGCTAGTTCGGGATAATGATTACATAGATTTAGGTAGCTTTACTATGGCAGTCGAAGACGCGCAGGCCACCGAGGATGTCCACTGGTTCACGCTAGGCAAGGCCTGCAGGCTGTTGGGCGTCGACGAGTCCACACTGCGGCGCTGGGCAGACCGCGGCCACATCCACGCATTTCGCACCCCCGGCGGCCACCGCCGATTCGCGCAGGAGGACATCGATCAGCTGCTGAACGCCCGCGAACGCGACGGCGAGAGCTACCAGGGGCTTTCGGACATGGCCGTGGCCCGCATCCGCCGGGCGCTGCATCGCAGACCGGCCCAGGCCGCCGGCTGGTACGCCACGGTCGACGAGTCGATCCGGCGCCGGTTGCGGCCGCTGGGCAGGCAGCTCGCCTCCCTGGCCGCCGACTACCTACAGCGCCGCGGCAAGCGGACGGCCCTTCTGACCGACGCGCGTGAGTTGGGCCGCGAGTACGGGCGCGAGTTGGAGGCTTCTCGGATGCCGGTCGCCCAGGCAGTAGAGGCCTTCGTGTTCTTCCGTCGCAGCCTGGACGATTCGACAAAGCAGGCCAGCCAGCGGAACGGTCTCTCAGCGGAGGAGTCGATGATCGCCTGCGAGCAGGTGAACACGCTGGCGGATCAGGTGTTGATTGGCATGACGGAAGCCTACGGAAAGGAACCTCGCGCCACGGGTGGCGAGGGCGCACCTACTGTGCGGACAACGAAGCGGAGCGGAGCATAACGGATGGCATACTACCCGGTCTTTATCGAGATGGAAGACCGCCCCTGCCTCGTCATCGGTGGTGGCAACGAAGCGCGGAAGAAGGCTGAAGGCCTGCTGGGCGCCGGCGCTCGCGTGACCGTCATCGCGCCGGAGCTGACGAAGGCCCTGGCGGCGATGCGGGACGCGGGCGAGATCGAGTGCACGGAGCGCGAATATCAGGAGGGCGATGTGGAGGGCTACCACGTCGTGATGGTCGCGACCGACGACGGCGCGGTGAACGCCGACGTTGCGGCGGAAGGAAAGCGGCGCGGCGTCTGGGTCAACGCGGCGGACGATACCAAGAACTGTGATTTCATCCTGCCTGCCGTCATCCGCCGCGGCGCGATCACGCTGGCCGCATCGACAGGCGGCGGCAGCCCCGCGCTTGCCCGCCGACTGCGCGAAGAGTTGGAGGCCTACCTGACGGAGGAGATGCCGGCGCTGGCTGATCTGCTCGGCGACGTGCGCTCCGATTTGAAGACGCGCGGCGAGATCCCCGACGCCGACGTTTGGCAGAACGCAATTGATGAAGACCTGCGGGTCCTGCTGGCGCAGCGTAAGTACCGCCAGGCCAAGGCGCGGCTGCTCACCTCGCTCGGCAGGGAAGACCTGGTAGCGGAGCTCGTCGGCGACCCCACGGCTGTCGCCGGCGCCTAGATTCGGACGGGGGAGACGCGGCCAATTGCAAATCACGCTCGTCGGCATCAGTCACAAGACAGCTCAGGTTGAGGTGCGGGAGAGGTTCGCCTTCGCGGCGGAAGAGTTGCCGGGCGCGCTGCCGCGCTTCGGCGGTGCCGCCGTGCTGCTCTCCACGTGTAATCGCACGGAGGTCTACCTAACCGCCCACCACGCCATCGCGCCCTCCTCAGTCGTCGCGCTGCTCAAGGACCTGAAGAGCGACGACGACACGCCGGACGATGCCTTCTACTACCTGGACGGTGTTAAGGCCGCCCGCCATCTGTACCATGTAGCCGCGGGTCTGGACTCGATGGTGCTGGGCGAGCCGGAGATCCTCGGGCAGGTACGCAACGCCTTCACGAATGCCACCGCCGCCGGGACGCACAACGCGATCCTGTCGCAACTGTTCCACACGGCGATCAGAACCGGGAGGCGGGCCCGCAGCGAAACGCACATCGGCCGCCACGCCGTCTCGATCAGCGCGACGGCAACCAGGCTGGCAAAGGAGACCGTCGGCGACCTCGCCGGCCGTGCGGTGCTGGTCGTCAGCGCCGGCGAGGCCGGTAAGCTGACGGCGCGCAGCCTGGCCGGTCAAGGCGTGACAAACCTCCTGGTCACCAGTCGTACGGCTGCGCACGCGGAGCAGCTTGCGCAGGAGCTCGGCGGCAGCCACGTGCCGTTTGGCCGCCTGGGCGCGACCATGGCGGAGGCGGACATCGTGATCAGCTCCAGCGCGGCACCGGGCTTCCTGATTTCGCGCAGCCACGTCGAAGAGGCCGTCGCGGGGCGGAACGGCCGGCCGCTGCTCCTGATCGACATCGCGGTTCCGCGCGACGTCGACCCTGCGGTGCGCGAGTACGGCAACGTCCACCTCTACGACATCGACGACCTGCAGAGGCAGGTGGACAAGAACATGAGCGTGCGCAAGCAGGAGGTCGCCAAGGTGGAGGCGATCGTTGACGACGCCGTCGAGCGCTTTTCCGACTGGATGCGCAACCGCGGCGTGGTCCCCACCGTCGGCACGCTCCGCAAACGCGCCGAGGCGACCCGTCAGACTGAGATAGAGCGCACGTTCAAGAAGCTCAAGGACCTGACGCCCGCGCAGCGCGATGGGGTCGAGGCGATGACGGCCGCGATCATCAAGAAGCTGCTCCACGAGCCGATCGGCCGGCTCAAGAGCGACGATGGCGAGCGCTACGTCGCCGCCGTCCGCGATCTGTTTAACCTGGACGGCGAGGAACTCGACCAGATTCAAGACCCGGTCTCCGGGACGTAGCGTGGCCTCCCGCCAATCGCTCGTCGTTGGCACGCGAGGCAGCCGTTTGGCGCTGGCCCAGACCGCGCTGGCGGTGCAGTCGATACAGGATCACAACCCCCAACTCCAGTTCGAACTGCGCGAGATCCGCACGGAGGGCGACCGCAACGCGGACGCCTCGCTTGCGGCCATCGGCGGTCAGGGCATCTTCGTCAAGGAGCTGGAGGCCGCGCTACGGCGGGGCGAGATCGACATCGCCGTACACAGCCTGAAGGACGTTCCGGCCGAGACGGCGGAGGGGCTGACGCTGGCCGCGTTCCCGCCGCGCAACGATGCGCGCGACGCGCTCGTCACGCGCGACGGCCGCATGCTCGCCGAGCTGCCGTCCGGCGCACGCATCGGCACCGGCAGTGCGCGGCGAGCCGTGCAACTGCGGCGGCTGTCTCAGGACATCGAGCCGGTCGAGATCCGCGGCAATGTCGATACGCGCATCCGAAAGGTCGATGACGGAGACTATGACGCGACCGTGCTGGCGATGGCGGGCCTCAGCCGTTTGGACGTCAGCGGACGCGTGGCCGAACTCTTCAACGTGGACGCGATGACGCCGGCCGTAGGGCAGGGCGCGCTGGGGCTGCAGTGCCGCAGTGACGACGGCGACGTGACCGGCGCGCTGGCATCGATTGACGACGCGGCGACACGCGCGGCCTGCCTGGCGGAGCGGGCGTTCCTCGCGCGGCTGGGCGGCGGCTGCCGGCTGCCGTTCGGCGCCTACGCGGAGCTTAGAGACGGACTGCTCGACCTGCGTGGGTTCGTTAGCGACGAGGACGGCGGGAACTTCTTCCGCGGCGAGTTGAGCGATGCGGTTGACGCCGCGCCGCAGTTGGGCGCGCGGTTGGCCGAACTTCTGCTGGCCCAGGGCGCGGCGGCGTTCGTGCCGGCGCGGGAGCAGGGCTGATGGCGGCCACGCGCGGCTATGTCTGGCTTGTCGGCGCCGGGCCCGGCGACCCGGGTCTCATCACTGTCGCGGCGACCAAGGCGCTGGCCGGCGCGGATGCCGTCGTTTACGACAGACTCGCTAACGCCGCGCTGCTCGACTACGCGCCGCCTGGGGCGGAGCGGATCTACGCAGGCAAGCAGCCCGACCGCCACGCGCTGACACAGGACGAAATCAACAACGTGCTCGTAGAGCACGCGCTCGGCGGCCAGCGCGTCGTGCGGCTCAAGGGAGGCGACCCGTTCGTATTCGGTCGCGGCGGCGAGGAGGCGCTGGCGCTTGTCGCCGCGGGCGTGCCGTTCACGGTGATTCCTGGCGTCAGCTCGTCGGTGGCCGCGCCGGCCTACGCCGGTATCCCGGTGACGCATCGCGGTGTCGCAACGTCGGTCGCGTTCGTCACCGGCCACGAAGACCCGGCGAAAGAGAACTCAGGCGTTGACTGGCCGCGGATCGCGAACGGCGCGGATACCGTTGTTTTGATGATGGGCACGGGCCGGCTTCAAGAGATCGCTGGCCGCTTGATCGCCGCTGGCCGCGCAGAGACAACGCCGGTAGCGGTCGTCGAATGGGGGACGCTCCCTCGCCAGCGGACGGTGACGGGCGCGTTGGAGAACATCGCGGATGCCGCGCACGAGGCCGGAATCGGCGCGCCGGCCGCCGTCGTCGTCGGCGATGTCGTCGCGCTGCGCGACAACCTGCGCTGGTTCGATACCCGGCCGCTCTTCGGCCTGCGGGTGCTGGTGACGCGCACGCGGAAGCAAGCGGGCAGGCTGTCGCAGGCCCTGGCCGAGGCGGGCGCAGACGCGATCGAGCTGCCGACGATTGAGATCAGGCAGCGCTACGACGAAGCGTCGCTGGGCGCGGCGGTGGAGGCGATGCGGGCGGACCGCTATGAATGGCTCGTATTCACCAGCGCCAACGCCGTCGAAAGTTTCTTCACGTTCCTCGCGCAGCGCGGCTTCGACGCCCGCAGCGTGCGCGCGAGTGTCGCTGCCATTGGAGAGGCGACGGCGGCGGCGCTGAGGGAGCGCG
This sequence comes from Chloroflexota bacterium, assembly GCA_029262675.1. Lineage (GTDB taxonomy): Bacteria > Chloroflexota > Dehalococcoidia > DSTF01 > RBG-16-68-14 > JADFKB01. The sequence continues at coordinate 86,376 of JAJCYW010000002.1, forward strand.
GCATCGCCGCCGACCTAATCCCGGAGCGGGAGACGGCGGAAGGGCTGCTGGCCGCGCTACCAGACGACATGACGGGCGTGCGCGTGCTAGTACCGCGCGCGGAGAACGCCCGCCCGCTGCTCATCGATGAGATGAAGCGGCGCGGCGCAACGGTGGACGAGGAGACGCTCTACGTATCGAAGCCGCCGGAGGCGGCCAGCCGCACGGTGGAGATGAGTGCCGCGCTGGAGTCGCTGCGCGGCGGCGAAATCGACATCGTCACCTTCGCCAGCGCATCCTCCGTGACGAACCTCGTCGCGTTGCTCGACGGTAACCCTGCGACGCTACGTGACTGCACTATCGCCTGCATCGGCCCGGAGACGGCGGCGCGGGCGGAGAAGTTGCTGGGCTGCGCGCCGGAGATCGTGGCGCGGGAGCACACCATTCCAGGACTGGTGGAAGCTATAGAAGAGGCGCAATCATCGCCTACGGGCGGCGTCGCAGGCGGTTCTCTATAATGAACTCGTTGGGAGAGAGATGGACTACCTGCAGATAGACGAGTTGCCCGCGCTGCGTAAGCCGACCTTCATCGCGGCGTTCCGCGGCTGGAACGACGCCGGCGAGGCGGGGACCGGAGGCGTGCGCCACATGATCGATGCCTGGTCCGCGCAGGAGTTCGCCCACATCGACCCGGAGGAGTTCTTCGATTTCACGGTCGCCCGGCCGCGCATCGCGATTACGGAGGAGGGCCTGCGCGACCTGAGCTGGCCCAGCAATCGCTTCTTCTACCACAGGCATGACGACGAGCAGCAGCCCGACGCGGTGCTGCTGCTGGGCACGGAGCCGCACCTGCGCTGGCGCGCATTCACGGATACGGTTCGTGACCTCTACGAACGAATGGACGGCGAGCGCCTGCTGACGCTGGGCGCACTGGTTGCCGCGACGACGCACACGCGCCCCGTGCCCGTCACCGGCTTCAGCACGGAGGCGGATCTACAGCAGCGGCTGCAGGGCCTCACTATCGGCCGCTCGCGGTACGAAGGGCCGACGGGCATCGTCGGCGCGCTGCACGCCGCTTGGCGGGAGGATGACCTGGCTGCTGGCAGCCTCTGGGCCGGCTTGCCGCCCTACCTTGGCGACGCCGTCAACCCGCGCGGCGCGCTGGCGCTGCTGCAGGAGCTGGACAGGCTCTTCGCGTTCGTGCCGGACCTAGCGAAGCTGGAGGAGGCCGCACAGGCGTTTGAGCGCGAGGTGGAGGAAGCGTTGGAAAGCAACGAAGAGATGCGCTCTTACCTGGGGCAGTTGGAGAAGCGCCTCGACTCCGGGGCCACGGAGTCCGGCGCGCTTGACCTGCCGTCCGCGGGCGACCTGATGGGTGACTTGGAGACGTTCCTGCGCCAGCAGCGCAAGGACTGACTACGATGACAGTAGAATCGACGACGACCCAAGGGTTCGCCCGCTTCCGCCGCCTGCGCAGCAGCGAAGGCCTGCGCCGGCTGGTGCGCGAGACGCGGCTGACGCCGGAAGAGTTCGTCTACCCGCTCTTCGTCGTCCACGGGCAGGACGTGCGGGAGGAGATCCCTTCGATGCCCGGGCAGTACCACCTTTCGCTCGACCTGCTGGCCGCGGAAGCCGAAGACTTGCGTTCCCTGGGCGTCCGAGCGGTGCTGCTCTTCGGCCTGCCGGCGGAGAAAGACGACGAAGGCTCGGAGGCCTACGCCGGCGACGGCATCGTCCAGCAGGCGGTGCGCGCGTTGAAATCGGCCGACCCCGACCTGACCGTGATCACGGACGTCTGTCTCTGCGAGTACACGTCGCACGGCCACTGCGGCGTCATCTCCGCTGGCGGCGCCGGGGCAGACAGCGAGGTCGACAACGACGCCTCGCTCGAGCTTCTGGCGCGGACGGCCGTATCGCACGCCCGCGCCGGCGCCGACCTCGTCGCGCCGTCCGACATGATGGACGGTCGTGTTGCCGCCATTCGCGCCGCGCTCGACGTCGCGAACCTGGGCTCGACGCCGATCATGGCCTATTCCGCGAAGTACGCCTCGGCGTTTTACGGCCCGTTCCGTGAGGCCGCCGAGTCTGCGCCGCAGTTCGGCGACCGGCGCGGCTACCAGATGGACCCGCCCAACGCGCGCGAGGCGTTGCGCGAGATAGAGGCCGACATCGACGAGGGCGCGGACATAGTGATGGTGAAGCCCGCGTTGCCGTACCTGGACGTGATCGCGCAGGCGCGCGCGTCCTTCGATTTGCCGCTGGCCGCGTACAACGTCAGCGGCGAGTACGCCATGATCCACGCCGCGGCCCGTAACGGCTGGCTCGACGGCCCGCGCGCCGTGCTGGAGACGCTAACTTCGATCAAGCGCGCCGGCGCTGACATCGTCATCACCTACCACGCGAAAGAGGCCGCCCGGCTGCTCGCCTAACGGCGCGGGGCCCGGCGCATCAATACTTGACTGGAGAGAGGAATCCTATGGCAACAATCACCTGCAGCCGCTGCGACAAGAGCAAGGATAAGCTCGAGGAAGCGCCCATGGGCGGCGAACTCGGAACCAGTATTGTGGAGACGATCTGCGCGGAGTGTTGGGCCGAATGGCGCACGACCTCCGGCCAGCTAATCAACCACCACGGCCTGAACCTGGGCATGCCAGAGCACCGGGCGGAGCTGCGGCGCGTGATGAAGGAGTTCCTGGGCTTCGAGGCGCCGACCGCTCCGGGCCCCGAGGCACCGGCCTAGCGAGCCATGCCACCACTCCGCGCCGTCATCTTCGACTACTACGAGACGCTGGTGGAGCTGACGATGACGCTCCGCGAGCGGCACTTTGACGACGTCGCGCGTGAGGCCGGTCTAGAATTGGCCCCGGGTGAGGCGTTTCGCCAGTGGCGGGAGGTGACTACGTCCGACCGCGAGTTGCGGTTGGGCGGCCAGCAGTCACCGCTGGACGGCGAGAAACCGCCCTTCGTGACGTTCGGAGACGTATGGCGCAGGCGCACGGCGGAGCTGTACAGCGGATGGGACGTCCCGCTGCCGGATGGCGATGCCAGCGACGCCTACTATCGCCTCCACGCCTCCGCTGTCGCCTACCCTGAAGTACCTTCCGCGTTACGCGAGCTCCGCCAGCGGTTCGAGTTGGCCGTGCTCTCGGACGCCGACGATGATTTCTTGATAGCTAACATGCGCCACAACAACCTCCAATTCGCCACAGTCGTTTCTTCCGAAGAGGTGGGTGCGTACAAGCCGCACGTCTCGATCTTCGAAACGGCTTGCGAGCGGCTGAACGTCGAGCCCGGCCAGGCCGCGTACGTCGGTGATACGCCCTGGAACGACATCGCGGGCGCGCGCAACGCTGGCCTGCGGGCGGTGTGGGTGAACCGCCACGGCGTCACATGGCCGGACGAGATCCCGCCGCCCGATCACGAGATCGCGTCGCTGGCGGAGCTGCCGGCGCTGCTGTAGCTCGCACGCTGTGGCGTGGGGGCGCTCGCGCTGCGTAGCCAAGTATGGCAAGCTGTCACTCGTGACCGACGCACACGAACGCTCGCAACAGATATTCGAAGCCTCGCGCGCGCTGATGCCTGGCGGCGTCAACAGCCCCGTCCGTGCCTACCAGGCTGTCGGCGGCGAGCCGCCCGTGATCGCCTACGGCCGCGGCCCGCGCCTGACAGACGTCGATGGCAACGAATACATCGACTACGTACTGTCGTGGGGGCCGCTGATCCTCGGACATGCCCACCCCGGCGTCGTCGAGATCCTCCAGCGCGCCGCGGAGCGCGGCACGAGCTTCGGCGCGCCGACGGAACTGGAGGCGGAGATGGCTCGTCTCGTCGTCCAGGCCGTGCCGTCGATCGAGATGGTGCGCTTCGTCAACTCCGGCACGGAAGCGACGATGTCCGCGCTGCGGCTGGCGCGTGGCCATACCGGCCGCGACCTGATCCTAAAGTTCGAAGGGGGCTACCACGGCCACGCCGACGGCCTGCTGGCCCGCGCGGGATCCGGCGTCGCGACGCTGGGGTTGCCGGACAGCCCCGGCGTGCCGAAAGCGTTCGCGGAGCAGACGCTGCTGGCCCCTTACAACGATCTGGCTGCCGTCCGCGCGGCGTTTACAGGGCACCCGGAGGAGATCGCCTGCGTGATCGTCGAGCCGGTGGCCGCCAACATGGGCGTCGTGCCGCCTGCGGAGGGTTTTTTGGAAGGCCTGCGTGAGATCACCCGCGAGCACGGCGCGCTGCTCGTCTTCGACGAGGTGATAACGGGCTTCCGCCTCGGGAGCGGCGGCGCGCAGGCGCTGTTCGGCGTGGAGCCGGACCTGACCTGCCTGGGCAAGGTGATCGGCGGCGGGCTGCCCGTCGGCGCCTACGGCGGCAGCCGGGCGATCATGGAGCGGATGGCGCCGACCGGAGACGTCTACCAGGCCGGCACGCTCTCCGGCAACCCGATGGCGATGGCTGCGGGCATCGGGACGCTGGGCATCCTCGGTCTGATGACGCCTCCCGGGCAACCCGCTAACGACGGCAGCTATCGGAAGCTGGACGACGTGACGAAGCGGCTGGCCGATCAACTGGCCGTGGTCGCCCGCCGCGCCGAGGTCGACGTCCAGATCAACCGCGTTGGCTCCATGTTCACCGTCTTCTTTACGGACGAGCCCGTCCGCGACTACGCCGGCGCGAAGCGGGCCAATACGGAGCGCTTCGCGCGCTTCCATCGCGCGATGCTCAAGCGCGGCGTTTATCTGCCGCCTTCGCAGTTCGAGGCCTGGATGGTCTCGCTCGCGCACACGGAGGCCGACGTCGAAGCAACCGTCGCCGCCGCGGCCGAGGCGCTGAACGAGGTGACGGCGTGACCGGCGCTGGGAAAGAAGACAAGAAGCGCCGGCTGACGCCGCTGGAACGACTCTACTTGGTCGGAGTTGAAGGCGTCACGGAGGTACTCCTCATCCGCCACGCGGAGCAGGCGTTCGGCATCACGGGCACCGTCGGCGCGTTCCGCGACCCGCCGCTCTCAGAGCGCGGCGAACAGCAGGCGCGGCTCGTAGGTGAGTCGCTGTCGAACGTCCACCTGGACGCCGTGTTCTCCAGCAGACTGCAGCGCGCGCTGCGCACCGCCGAGGCGGTCGCCGGACATCATGAGCTGGACGTCAACGTGATCGAGGACCTGCGCGAGCATGAAACGCTGCGAGATATTCCGGACGACAAGAAAGCGCAGGACGTGCTGAGTCGCGAGATGCTGCGCGCCCTCCAGGCACGGCTCCTGGACGAGCGTAGGATGGACGTCTATCCCTACTCGGAGAGCAGCTACGAGTTCAGGAACCGCGCCGTCAACGCCGTGGAGCAGGCAATCGCCTCGCAACGGGCGGAGCGGATCGCCGTCGTCTGCCACAGCGGCGTCATCAACATCTACGTCAGCCACATCATGAAGTCACCCTACGACCTCGTCTTCGGTCCGGACCACACGTCGATAAACGTCGTCGCCGCCGGCGACGGCCGCCGCGTCGTCCGGACGCTTAACGACGCCCGCCATCTAGAGACACCGGACGGCAGCCTGCGGACGACTGTCTGAGGCTGCTCGCCATAGGCGAGCGGCGTCGCGAATCAGCGACCAGCTGATTCGCTGGGCACCTAGCGCGCCCTGTGGTGTCAGCGTTAGACGGCAACGCTCGCCGACAGGTTGTCGCCGACCAGTTCGCCGGTCTCCACGTAGTGCTTGAGCCCCAGCATCATGTCGCGGAAGCCGGCCTGCGCCTGCCGCTTGCCGATTAGTGCGTCCATGAGCGCGCCGATGACGCCGTACTTCAGCTCGTAGTCGGCCGAAACGGTGGCGAGCGTGCCGGCGCCGTCCGGCGCGACGCTGAAGGTGACGATGTTGCTCTTCATAGGCAGGCTGTTTTCGTATACGTCGATCTTGAAGCTCTCGCCGTCTCGCCAGTCGAAGGCGCGCTCCTCCAACTGGGCGTTGCCCTGGTGGAGGTCGCAGTGCCGAGTCGCGCCATCGCCTTGCTTGGTCTCCGACGTTGCATACGACTTCGCGACGCCCGGATTCCAACGCTCGATGCTGCCGATGTCGGCCAGCGTGGCCCAGACCTGCTCCACCGGCGCATCGATGCGAATCTGGCTGTTGACGATTGTCATGGTGATTCCTCCAGAGATTGTCTGCCCCTTGTGTGTACTGTTTCAGGGTAACAGCGCGACAGAGAATCCAATGTGATCGTCGCACGTCCGGCGCCGCCCGCCGTGGACATGGCGCCAGCCCTGCGCGTCCGGCCGGATGCTGCCCAGCACGTAGCACCGTCCTAGTTCGCCAGCGCGGCGCCTGCTGCAAGCAGCGACGGGATGCGCTGGAGCTTGTCCGTGATGCCCCACACCCTATTGCCAGCCAGAAAAGGTGCTGGTATACTCGCCCCGCACGCTATCAGCTAAACGTATATGTAGGTGACTAATTATGAACGTATCTTGTCTTCAGGAGCACTTGTCCAAGGGTCTGAGTATCGTCGGGCGGGCGGTGGCGGCGCGCAGCACGCTGCCCGTGACGGCCAACGTCTTGCTCACCACCGACGATGGCCGGCTGAAACTGGCAGCGACGAACCTAGAGATCGCGCTGAGCTGTTGGGTCGGCGCGCAGGTCGAGGAGGAGGGCGCCATCACGGTGCCGGCGCGGCTGCTCATCGACTTCGTCAACTCGCTGCCGAGCGAGAAGATCGAGATGACGCTCGCCCCCCGTTCGCGACAGCTCAAGCTGACGTGCGCGCGCAACCAGGCGACGATGAGCGGCGTCGACGCCGACGATTTTCCGCCGATCCCGTCGGTCGAAGATGGCGGCTCGCTCGAGCTCGACCCGCAGGAGCTGCACACGGCGATCGCGCAGGTGATCATCTCCGCCGCGACCGACGATTCGCGGCCCGTGCTCGTCGGCGTCAACGCGCAGCTTGAGGGCGATCGGCTGACGTTCGCCGCGACCGACGGCTTCCGGCTTTCGGTGCGCCACCTGACACTGGGCAGCCCGGTGCCGGAGCCGGTGCAGGTGATCATCCCGGCGCGGGCCCTGGCCGAGCTGAACCGCCTGCTGCCGGAGGAGACCGACCCGGTGCAGATGACGTTCAACGCGACGCGCACACAGGTGCTGTTCCGCCTCAAGAACGTGGAGTTGGTCGCGCAACTGATCCAGGGAACGTTCCCGGACTACAGCCAGATCATCCCGGACGATCACACCAGCAAGGCCGTCGTCGACGTCGCGGAGTTCTTGCGCGAGACGCGCACGGCCTCGATCTTCGCGCGAGACGGCAGCGGCATCGTCCGCCTCCAGTTCACGCCGGGCGAGGACGTGGCGCCGGGGAACATGACGATCTCCGCTCGCGCGGAGGAGATCGGCGACAACCTCAGCGAGCTAGACGCAGCGGTGGAGGGCGAGTCCGACAAGATCGCGTTCAACAGCAAGTACCTGCAGGACTACCTGCAGGTACTGGAGGGCGGCCGCGTCTCGCTGGAGATGAGCGGTCCGTCGCGCCAGGGCGTCCTGCGCCCCGTGGGCGACGATAGCTTCGTCCACGTCCTGATGCCGATGGTGGTGCAGTGGTAGAACCGCCGCGCTAGCGACTCTCCTGCCGCCAGTGCCCGCTCCGATGTGGCACCGGCCCAAGTTACTCGCTGCCGCTTGCAGTCGTGCGTATTCCGCAGTGGACGATCTGTGCGGTCTGTGGCATACTCTCGTATCCCGTGTCAGGTATATGGATGAACAACAGGAGGCGCATATTGGTTGAGCAAGTCACAGCGGCAGGCGTGGACCGGGCCGAGTTGCGCGAGCAAATCCAGGAGAAGTACTGCGATGTAGCGGAGCGGCCGGAAGATGGCTTTCACTTCCACACCGGCCGGCCGCTGGCGAAGATGCTCAGCTACGAAGATGCCGACATCGACTCGCTGCCCGAATCGGCCGTCGAATCGTTCGCGGGCACGGGTAACCCGTTCCTGATGGGACGTCTGGCGGAAGGAGAGACCGTCGTAGACATCGGCTGCGGCGCGGGTTTCGATACGCTTCAGGCGGCGCAGCAGGTGGGGCCGGCGGGCAGCGTGATTGCCGTCGACATGACGGATGCGATGCTCGAAAAGGCGCGCGCCGGAGCGACCGCTCTGGGCCTGAGCAACGTGGACACTCGCAAGGGCTACGCCGAAGAGCTGCCGGTAGAGGACGAGTCAGTCGATGTCGTGATTAGCAACGGCGTGATCAACCTCTGCCCAGACAAGATGGCGGTGATGCAGGAGGTGCATCGGGTGCTGAAGCCGGGTGGGCGATTCCAGATCGCCGACATCATCGTCCACAAGGAAGTGCCGCAGGACGCGAAGGACGATATCGATCTCTGGTCTGGCTGAATCGCAGGTGCTCTGCTGGAAGCAGAGTGGGAGTGGGTTCTAAACCAGACAGGCTTCGCGAACGTTCGATGGGGGCAGCAGATCGATGTCTTCTCGGGATCGAAGCACGAATCGGACGCAGCGGAGTTTGATACGCGCGGCGTCACGCTCGGCGCCGTGAAACCGGCGTAGGTGCAGCCCAGCCACCAGCTTGGCTCCTATTCTCTCGGCTCCCGTTCAATAATGCGGTAGACGACGGTGCCCTGCGCCAGAAGCTTGCCGGCCGCGTTGGTGACGCGCACATCGTTGTAGATCACTTCCTTGCCGCGCTTCAGCACGTGACCCTCCGCCCAGCAGTCTTCGCCGATCACGCCGGAGAGGTAGTTGACGTTGATGCCGACGGTGCTGCCGAAATACTTCGGAGTGGCGATCTCCGCCGTCGTCCAGGCCGCCATCGCCCCCGTGGTGTCGATCAGTGAGGCGATTGCCCCGCCGTGGAGCGCCTCGGCCGCAGTCGAGTTCTCCTGCTGGTAGCGGAGCTTTAGCTTGGCGTAGCCATCGCCGCCCTCGACGAACTCCATGCCCAGGTGGGCCGCGAAGGGCATCAGTTCGATCACTTTCGCCATCCGCTCCGTGTTCTCGTTGATCGTCGCCTCCGGCATCGATTACCTCCTAGGTCTTCGTCTCCTCCGGCGTGTTACCCGTGCCCCTAGCCCCGCGGCAGGCCGAGGCCGCGGCCTGCGATGATGTTGCGCTGGATCTCACTCGTGCCGGCAGCGACAGTGAGCGCAGACGAAGCGATGTAGAGCTCCTCGAATCGCCCCAGCAGCGGCGCCCACGGCGAGCCCGGCGCGAGTTGGCCGCCCAAACCCATAATCCGCACGCCGGCGTTCGCCAGGCGCTGGGCCAGCTCCGACCCGTACATCTTAGAGACAGAGGCCTCGTAGTTCGGAACGATGCTCTGGCTCTGCATCCAGGCCACGCGGTAAGAGAGCATCCGTCCGACCTCGAACTCGATCTTGAGGTCGGCGAGCTTGGCGCGGACCTGGGCGTTGGCGCTGAGAGGGCGGCCGTTGCGCTTGGTCTCGTTGGCGTAGGCCACCAGCATGTCGTAGCTGCGCATGCTGCCGATCACACGCTGGATGCCGGAGCGCTCGAAGTCGAGCGTCGCCGTCGCGATGTACCAGCCGCGGTTCTTCTCGCCGAGCAGCGTCTCGCGGGGGACGCGAACGTCCTCGACGAAGACCTCGTTGAACTGGTGGCGGCCTATCATGTCGACGAGCGGGCGCACCGTGACGCCGGGCGTGTCCATATCGACGAGGAAGTAGGAGATGCCGCGGTGCTTCGGGGCGTCGGGGTCGGTGCGGGCCAGCAGGATGATGGCGTCGGCCTTATGGGCGAAGCTGGTCCAGATCTTGGAGCCGTTGATGACGAACTCGTCGCCGTCTTCAGTGGCCCGCATCTGCAGCGAGGCGAGGTCCGACCCGGCTTCCGGCTCGCTGAAGCCCTGGCACCAGACCGCGTCGCCGGAGACGATGGGCGGCAAGTAGCGCTGTTTCTGTTCTTCGGTGCCGTAGAGCATGATCGTGGGGCCGACGCGGTCGCTGCCGATGTCGTTGGCCGGGGCGTCGTAGTAGGCGACGGCTTCGTTGTAGGCGAGCTGCATCATGTGGCCGGCGCCCTTGCCGCCCCACTCTTCGGGCCAGGCCAGCGTCAGCCAGCCCTTCGCCGCCAGCTTCTTGATGAACGTGCGGCGCACTTCCCAGGCGTCCTCGCCGTCTTCGGGGTCGCGCAACTCCACCTTGAGGAAGGCCTCCACCTCCTGGCGAAACGCCTCTTCCTCCGGGCTGTAGGCGAAGTCCATGGGAATCCTTCAGATACGTCTACCGGCGGCTGCCGCCAGACGGCGGCAATCGGACGTTGGCTGTGACGGTAACGGTGCTAGACCGGCGTCGAGATCTTGGTGAGCTGCTCCAGCGTCTCTTCCGCCTCGCGGACGATGTCGGCGAAGATCTCGCCGGCAGGCTTGATGTCGCGGACCAGGCCGACGCCCTGGCCGGACGGCAGGAACATCCGGTTCTCGATGAAACGTTCGCCGCGGCCCATGTAGTCCATCACGCCCTCTTGGCCGGACATGGCAGCCTGGCCGGGGAAGGGCTGGATCTCGTCCTGCTTGCTCTCCCACTCGTCGGTGCGTTCGTTGCGGAGGGCGCGCGCGGTCTTACCCGTGAACGAGCGCGTGCGCACGGTCGAGTCGTCCTTGGCTTCCACCAGCGCTTCGCGGTATCCATCGATTGTCTGGGCCTCCGGCGAGGCGATGAAGCGCGTGCCGAAGATGGCCCCCTGCGCGCCCAGCGCCAGCGCCGCGACGAGCCCGCGGCCGCCCATCAGACCGCCCGCGGCGAGGACGGGGATGTTCACCGCCTCGACCACCTGCGGCGTCAGTGCCATGCCGCCGATCTCGCCGGTGTGGCCGCCTGCCTCGGTGCCCTGCGCGGCGACGACATCGGCGCCGGCCGCCTCCGATTTCTGGGCGTGGCGCACCTTGCCGCACATCACCATGACCAGCATGCCGCGCTTGTGCATCTCATCGATGAACTCGGCGGGCACCGCGAGCCCGGCGACGAAGATCTTGATGTCCTCTTCGAAGATGATCTCGATATGCTCGCGGATCATGTCGGGGATCGGCGCCAGCAGGTCGACGGCGAACGGCTTGTCGGTGAGGTCCTTCGTCATCCGGATCTCTTCCCGCATCAACGCGGCGTCCATCGTTGCGCCGCCGAGGATGCCGAGGCCGCCCGCGTTTGAGACGGCGGCCGTCAGCCGTGACGCCGAGACGCCGCCCATGCCGGCCAGAAAGATCGGGTACTCGATGCCGAAGAGGTCGCAGATGGGCGTGTGTAGCGGATTGGACATGGTAGCTCCCCTTTTGCTGGCGGCCGTGAGGCCGGTCGAACGCGTTGCTTAGCAATCGCTTAGATAGGCCTGCAAATGGTAGTCAAGGCCCAAAACCTTGTCAATAGAAGTGAGGATCGGGGGTGGGCCGGTTGTTACTAATTGAGGTTCGCGAGTGCCAGCGCGAGGTAGACCAACATTGCGACGGCACCGATGCCGATGAGCGTCGACGGAAGCAGAATGAATAAAGCGGGCGTCCAGTTCCACTGCCGTTCGGCTTCACCTGAACGGGCGAGTGACGAACCCAAGATCATCCCGACTAGCGCAATTGGTATCGCGACGAACGGAAGAAGCACGATCATCAACGTTCACTTCAGTTGAAGTCTGCATTCCTGACGAACAAGATCACCAGGGCGAGCAGTCCCATCAGAGTCAGCGCCGCTGGTACGGATGCCAACAGTATGGGCGTCATGCTCCAACTGGATCGACGATCGCTAGGTTGGGCGAACGCGAATCCGGTTATCATTACGAATACTAGACCGAGAGCGAAGAATGTGACGAGCACTAGGTATGTCAACATTGACGATGCCGCCTTTCGGGGCGAGTATATCATGCTCAGAGACGGCAAGAATCGGACTCCGCCCTTGCTATACTGCCGCCGTTACCGAGAACCGCTGACAGGGGGAACACGCATGCACGTCAAAGCGCTGCAGAACCGCATCCGCGCCATGAACAGCCTCTACCGGGACGCTGTGGCGGACATGACGCTGGAGCAGGTCAACCACCAGGAGCGCGAGAAGGTGCTGCCTATCGCGTTCAGCCTCAGCCACTTCATGCGCGCGCAGGACCAATCGATAAGCGGTGCGTTCCTGCGCGAGCAGACGGCCTGGGAGGCCGGCGGCTGGGCTGCGAAAGTCGGCGTGACGGTCGACCGGCTGGGCAAGGCGGAGAGCGTGGAGGAGATGGAGCAGCTACGCTTCGGCGACTTCGAGGCCTGGAAGCAGTTCCAGGCGGAGGTGCTGCGCCGCACCGACGCCGTGCTGGACACGCTCACCGACGAGTTGCTGGCAGAGGTGGTGATGGAGCGGCTGCCGGAGAGCTTCGGCGGCAGCTACATCGCCCGTGTCATCGGCACGGACGCGCCGGTGCGCAAGCTGGATGTGCTGGAGTGCTTCGTCTACCAGCACGGCCTGCGCCACATGGGCGAGATCGAGCACGGGCGGGCGCTCGTCGGCCTCGGCGGCATGACTACGTAGGAGTGAACCAGTTTCGCCTAGTCGTGCGGCCCGCCATCCCAACCTCCTCCGCCGAGAGCAAGGGCGAGCACGGCCAGAGCTGCTATTGCCAGGACAGAAACGGGTATGGCGAGCCGCCAGACGACTCTCCTCTCGAAGAAACTGAGCATGATGGTTACCACGACGCTCACGAAGGCGACTCCCCATAGGCCAGTGATGAGCCAACTCATGCAGGTCCTCTCTGCGGGCGACGTGCGCTCGTGTCGCCTTACCCCAAAGGACTCTCTACGCAGACCACGCTGCAGTCCGCGCCGTGGATGGCTTCGGCTTCCACGATCGCGTCTTCGACCGTCGGCGCGGGGATGAAGCCGACGCGCTCCGGCACTGCCGGGTCCTCCGCGCCGGCGACGAAAACGCGACCGGCGTGCTTCAGCCGCTTGAGCGGATGCGTGGCTAGTATCGCGTGGACGGGGTGGAACGCCACGCCGTCGCGGTAGCGGTCGATGTACTTGCCGTAGGTCGCGAACTCGTCGCCAAAACGCTCCGTGATCTCGTAGGGGTCGCGCGTCTCGGGCAGCACGCGCTCCCAGACCTCCTCGTAGGCCGGGTGGTGCTCGCGGTCCCACTCTTCGGGGCAGGGCGTGGCGATGATGACGCTGCAGCCGGGCTTGCCCAGCGCTTCGATGTAGCCGCCCATGTAGCCCATCGCTGAAGAGATCAGCGTTAGGATCGGGTTCATGCCGGCGAAGATGGCGTAGGGACTCCAGGCCGGCACACCGTAGATCACGACGTCCGCCGGCTCCGATTTCTGGTCGCGGCGCGGCGGGTGGCGCTGCTCCAGCACGGCCTGCGCCGCCGCGCGCGTCTCGGTGACGCCGCCGGCCCAGACGTGGCCGATGGTGTTGGCGTTGGCCAGGATCGTCTCGACCTTGAAGATGCGCTTGCCGAGCTTCTCCTCCAGGAACGCGCCCTGCTCGTTGAAGACCTGGTGCATGCGATTGTTTCGCACGGACATCGACATGCCGTCCGGCGTGTGTGTCCAGCGGATCGAGTTCCACGTCGAGAGGCCGACGGCGACCGACTTCCAGCCGCCGCCGAAGCCGAGGTGGCAGGCGGCGTTGACGTAGACCGTGAGGTCGCTCTCGGCGACGAGGCGGTGGATGTCGACGTCGTAGCCGCTCTCGGTTGTTCCCAACGAGACGATGTTGTCTGCGTCCTCGGCATCGTGGCAGTAGACGCGGTCGCCGAAGCGGCGCACGAGGTCGTCGCCGATGACGGTCGCCAGCTCCTCGCCCGTAAACTTGCGGTGGAGGGCGTTCGCGCAGAGCAGCGTCACGTTCTTCTCCGGCACGCCCGCGCTGGCGAGATCGGCGAGCGCGGCCTCGATAGCCAGGCGGCGCACCGGGCCGGGTGACGTGACTGTCGGGTCGTCGAACGCGATCAGCGCGCGGCCGTTCTGCGGGACGAGGTCGGGGATCTTCGGCAGGCCCAGCGGCGCATCGAGCGCGGCGCGGACGGCGGTGGCCTGGTCCGCCACGGGCTCGACGCGCGTGCCACGGCCGCCGCCACCGCGTATGACGGTCGTGCGGTCGGGGAGCGATGCGGTGACGGTTCCGGCTCCATACGCCAGCGTCTGCTCGATCATAGGATTCCTCATCTCTTGGGCGCTTCAGGCTGACCGCCTGTTGCGCTTGTGGTAGCGCAGCGCA
>JAJCYW010000003.1 GCA_029262675.1 Chloroflexota bacterium
GTGGTTTTTCCCCTGGTTTTGGGGCCCTGTTGGGTGGTGGGGTTTTAAATATGCCACCCCGGTTTCCCCCCCCCCCCCCCCCCCCCCCCGGCGTCACCTCAAAGAAGTTGCCGACCATGCCTCCATCGATCAGCGTGTTTCCGTTCGGGAGGCGCTGCATGCCTGAGATGAAGATCGAGAAGAAGTCCCCGGGAGGTGAAGCTGGTTACGTCCACGCTGGCTCGTCTGGCCCGAAGGACTCTCCTTGTATTAGGGCATAGTGACCCATGTCGTCGACCGGCGGCACAAGCTCATCAACCGACGAGAACCGTCCGGCGGGGCGCGGTCCGTTGTTGAACACGAGGATGTTTCCTTCTCCCGGTAGGCCCGGTGGGATCCACCGTGCGTCGTGCTGGAAGAACAGCAGTTGGCCGGATGCGTCCCCAGCCCCGTACGTCTCGGGGTTGCCCCAACGGTAGAGGATGTCGCCACCCATGCCGATCGTGCCACCGCTGTGTCCGGCCGCTTCCTCGGTCGTCGTGCTGTGGTCAAGCACCCAGAGCTCGCTGAAATGCCGGAAGCTCACGATGATCTGATCGAGTTCGGGGCTGTAATCGATCGCGTTTCCGTCGCTCCAGTCCGCTTGCGGGCCGTTCGCGTAGTTGATGTCGATCAGCTCCGGATGATCGGCGACGACGCCGTAGTTGTCCGCCTCCGTGTCGAAGTCCTGCGCCAGATGATCCCACATGGCCACTCCCACACGATTTCGCCGCCGCTCTCGCCTTCCGGTTCGACCTCGACGATGTGGTCCGGCCAGAGCTTGCCGTCAACCAGCAGCGCCAGATCGCGCCCGGCTGAGATTGCCTAGGCTCCGGTCTTCGCTTCCCAGGCGAGGAGGAGCACGTTGCCGTTGGGTAGAACTTCGAAGTCGTGGTGCTGCTGCTGGTCGTCGCTCGCGTAGTCGAACTCCCAAACGAGCGCAGCATCCGCATCGCGTTCTTCGATCAGGCCCCGCGGCCACCAGAATTGAACCCCAAGCTGCCAGCGTCGCCCGCCCGAATCAGGTTGCCGTTTGGTAACAGGTATCTGGATAGGCCAGGAAGATATTCACTCTGCCAAGCGTGTACCATCCTCCCCTCGCTATCGATCAAATACGTCGTCTTGGATAAACCTGGAAAAAAGAGAGTGTACCCGCCGAACGAGCCCTCGTCGTTCAAGAAAAGGCCGACTGTCTGGCCCAGTTCCACCCGAGCCGTAGAGAAGATGCCCAAGAACAACAGAGCGATTTAACTCGCCAGTACGTGTATTCGACGCCTACGAGTCAATCGGGGATCCTAACTCTCCTACCGGGCTCGCGCGCTCCGCAAGCTCGAATGCCGTGATATGAGGGGTTATCGGCCGCAGATCGGAATTGAGTGAGGCGATTGCGTCCAACATCATAACACGAGACGGCCAACCTCACGCCTGAAGAGGCTGCAGATGCCCTGCGAGTGCCCATGTGGACCATCCGCTATCTCATTCGCACTGGTACCTTGGTCGCCATTTCGTTCGCAGGCGGGCACACGCTGATTGAGCGTTCTGCGCTGGATGACTTCATTGAGAAGCACCGCCAATCGGCAGTTTGCGGACACGGGGCGGAGTCATGAGCTCCACAGGTTTTGGCTCACCGCTTAGCTCTTTTGTGATCCCACTTGATGGCTGTCCTCGATGTCAGCACACTGATCCGGCCGCGGCCAGAGCCTTCTCCAGCCAGGCCGACAACCCCGTCCACGTGTAGTCGAAATTCGTGAGTCTTTCACGGGCCTCGCTGGCGAGCCCTTAGAGTTGCGAGGTATCCAGCGGGTTCAGTCCCTGCATTACGGCCAAGTGGACAAAGAAGCCGAATGCGTCTGATGCAACTTTCAGTAGGCTGGTGCTATCTCCTCTCGAGCGAGAGCGTACTCTAGCTCGGTGCTTGCTTCCCGCAATGCTGCGAACGACGGGTCAGTAGGTGGACGCAATGTCCGTACCCATAGAAGCCTCTGCGCGCTGGCCGTAAAGGTCCGAGGGTCCACGTGACCTACGCCCCCTGGTCTAGCCACGCCTCGTTCCAGAGAAATAGACCTGTGCTGGCCAACCCCTGCGGAACGTTCTTGACGAAGCTGTGGTAGAGCGCTAAGGACGTCCAGCTCATGATTGGCAGGAAGGACGGGCCTCGCTCGTAGATCATACGCTGCGTCTCTAGCACAGCGGCAATGTGCTCTTCTGGGTCGGTAGTCGTCTTGGATGCAGCAATCGCTGCTTCAATTTCGGGGTAGAGACCGCCGATGCCGGTCCCGAAGTTGCGGTCGCCCTGCGGGCCATTGACTGAGTGCCAGTCCAACGGTATCTCCGCAATCTCGTAGATCTGGTTGAGCGCGAGGGAGGCATCGTAGTCCAGGTTCTGGTAGCTCACCAGCCAGTTTCCGAAGTCCCTCGCGTCCTCCTGGATGTTGAACCCCGCCTCTCCCATTTGCTTCAGGAAGATCGGCAGGTGCTTGTCGTGGAACTCGATGTCGCTTACAGGATAGATGACCTTGATGTCGATCGAGTCCTCACCCGTCGCTTCCTTGATCAGCCTTCGGGATTCGGCTGGATCGTACGACTGCAGCACCTCTAGCTCCTCTGGCGGCAGCGCGAAATCGCCCAGTGGCCATTGGACAAGCCCGTTCGGCCTGCCGCCGTCTGGGCCGACGATGAGGTCGACGAACTCCTGCCGGTTCAGTGCGTGCAGGGCGGCCTTGCGGATCTTCTCGTCGTTCCACGGCGCCTTTTCCGGGTGCATGTTGAAGGCGATGAAGGTGTTGGCAGGGGTTTCCGTCACCAGGGCGTCCGGAACTTCGTCCAGCAGGCCGTCGACTTCTTCGCGATCTGCCGCGCCGTAGGAGTGGATCTGTCCGTCGAGAAAAGAGACGCGGCGCGGCTGGCGGTCGGAGATGCGCACCGCCTCGATCTCATCGAGGTAGGGGAGCTGTTCGCCGTTTTCGGCGGTGCGGTAATAGTTGGGGTTTCGCTGAACGACGATACCGCCTGACTCGGAGAAGGAACCGGCCTTGATCGTTCCGAAAGGGCCGGCGCCCACGCCCTGCGCTTCGATATCGATCTCCTGCTCAGAGAACTCGCGTGGGGGAATGGTGCCTCCCAGCGGAGCGCCTGTGCGGAACAGCGTGTAAGCGTACGGCCCGACGGTCTTCATTTGAACGGTCCGAGGATCGGTCACGGTTACCGAATCCAGCCTTTGCTTGGCAAACGTGGACTGAAGCGCACGGTCGTCCTGCGCAATCCGATCGAACCAACTCACAACATCTGCGACGTCCATGTCGCGCTCTTCGATACCAAGCGTGTTCGGCGCGATCTTGACGCCCTGGCGAATCTTGTAGAGGTACGTCTCTTCGTCCGGCTGCTCTAGTTCTTCCGCCAAGTCAAGATAGAAGAAGTCGGGCTGAATGCGGGAGCGGTCCAGCAGCGTGTTATAGATCCGCGGAAAGATCCCGGGGCCAAGCCCGACGCTGGTGACGGGGTCGATCGTGCCCCAGTCGCCCTCGATTGAGTAGATGTAGCGGCCGCCGTACTTGGGCGCGGAGCTGCGGTCCGTGGGCTGGACTGTCGCACCACCTTCGCCGCCGCCGTCGCCGCAAGCCGCCGCGACAGCGAAGCCGGCGGCGCCGACGCCAGTTGCGGCCAGTAACCTGCGGCGTGAGATCCGTTGTCGCTCAAATCGTTGCCAATAGCTCTTCGTCGACATGCCGGTTCCTTCCTCCGTACGCTCCCTGTCCGTCACAAGGTTCGCCGCGACTGTCGTCCCGTCGAACCGTCGTGACCTCCCCCCATAGACCCTGCCACTTGCTATGTTAGTCGGACGAGGGCCCTGGCTCCAGGCGGAGCGGCAGCGGAGGCATCAGCTCGAGGGTGTTTCCTAAGTCTCAAACCAGGATGTCTGTCGGCGCCCGAATCGTGAGGCCGCGCTGAGACGGCGTTCACCCGTCCTTTGCGGCCGGCGATCTCATCAAGGATGACTCCTACGTCCTCTGCGATAACGTCAATGCTCGCCGCAGCGATCGGAATTCGAAGGCAGCTTGGCAGGCCGAATGTCCGGGCGTTGGGATCGAAAATGTGGTGAGTCTGAGGCATCCTAGGAGGTCGCATTCATGGCAACGGTTGACGAGGACATGACACCATGTGGGGATAGCGTCACCCAGGCTGGTAGACGTCTGCCTCCGAGGCAGTGGTTTTACGAATCGCTGTCGTCGTGGCGTTCCGTTCGTGCTATGTTGGCATCAGTTTCATGCTCACGATTCCCAAGAACGCCCGGCTCTACACTGGAGGTTAGATAGAAGATGAAGACGCAAATCACCGAACTCTTTGGAATTGAACATCCCATTATCCAGGGCGGTATGCATTTCGTGGGTCTCGCCGAGCTGGCCTCTGCGGTATCCAACGCGGGTGGCCTCGGTATCATCACGGGGCTTACTCAAGGCACGCCGGAGAAGCTCGCGAAAGAAATCGCGCGATGCCGAGACATGACCGACAAGCCCTTCGGCGTCAACATGACATTCCTTCCCGCTCTCACGCCCCCCGACTATCCAGGACTGTTCAAGGTCATCATCGAGAGCGGTGTCAAGGTCGTGGAGACGGCGGGGAACAATCCCTCGGAATGGCTGCCGATGCTCAAGGAGGCGGACATCAAGGTCATCCATAAATGCACCTCAATTCGGCACGCGCTCAAGGCCGAGCGAATCGGCTGCGATGCCGTTTCCGTGGACGGGTTCGAATGCGGCGGTCACCCGGGTGAAGATGACGTCACGAACTTCATCCTTTTGCCTCGCGCGGCAGAAGAGCTCTCGATCCCCTTCGTTTCTTCCGGCGGCATGGCGGACGGGAGAAGCCTCGTGGCGTCGCTTGCCATGGGCGCCGACGGGATGAACATGGGCACCCGGTTCATCGCCACCCAAGAAGCCCCCGTACACGCGAACGTGAAGCAGGCGCTCGTAGAGGCAAGCGAGCTCGACACGCGCCTCATCATGCGTGGCCTGCGCAACACCGAGCGGGTGCTCACAAACGCCAACGTCGAACGGCTGCTCGAAAAGGAGAAGTCGCTCGGTGCGAATCTGAAGTTCGAGGACATCATGCCTGAAGTCGCCGGCATCTATCCGAAGGTCATGCGGGAAGGCGAAGTGGAGGCCGGTGCGTGGTCGTGCGGCATGGTCGCCGGGCTCATTCACGACGTGCCGACGGTGAAGGAACTGATCGATCGAATCATGAGCGAGGCGGAGGCCATCATCACCCAGCGGCTAGCGGACATTCAGGCCGCCTGATCGTCGACACACAAGCTCAAGAGACACACGACTGAGTAGATATCCGGCTTGGAGCGGGAGACGAGGTTCGAACTCGCGACCCTCTGCTTCGTAGCAATGCGTTTGAAGCCGGACTAGGTCGGTGGGCGATTGTCAAGACCTAACGCAGACCGGACGGCGGGTATCAGGAGCGTCCTAAGGTCGTTCTTTGCGATCAGAAGAATGTCGAGTTCCTCTGCTCTTCGGTAGACGTCGCTGTACGTCGCCTCACCGGACTGCATGATGACCGGGAACGAAGCGCCTCGATACCTACGCGCTGATTCCACGACCCGCCAACCGCTTCCGCCCGGCATCCGCATGTCCGTGACCGCGAGATGGAGTTCCACGGAGGTGTCCTGGAGAAGATCCGCAGCGAGCTTTCCATTTGCGACGGCTACGGTGAGCAGGCCGAGTTGCGCGAGCATGCGCTCAATTGTCGCCCGGTACTGGGGGTCGTCTTCAGCGAGGAGTACTGTTAACGGCGCGCGCGTCATAAACCGATGGTGCCGGATCGAACCTGGGATCTATCCTCGATTTCCGACAAGAAGATCTTGCGAAGGTCACGTGGGCAGGCGGACAGGTGCGCGGCGCGCGGACATTGCCAATAGTATGGCCATAGTGGCACGGCTACGCGTCGACGATCGCCTGGTAGCGCTGCTGTCCTTCGCGCAGTACGTGGATGACCTCATCTCGCTGCGCATCAGAG
Source organism: Chloroflexota bacterium (assembly GCA_029262675.1). Classification (GTDB taxonomy): domain Bacteria; phylum Chloroflexota; class Dehalococcoidia; order DSTF01; family RBG-16-68-14; genus JADFKB01. The sequence continues at coordinate 6,037 of JAJCYW010000003.1, forward strand.
ACGTAGCGGCCCTCCTCACAGCACATCTCGATCAGGCGATCTATCCACTCAACGAAGTAGGCCGCGTCGTCTTGCCTCTGCACCGGCTTCGTGTCGACGGTGACGTACACAGGGCTCGTGTGGGCGAACACCGGACCGCCGAGGACGAGCGGGTGGCTCGGTCCGGTCGCCCGGAGCGCGATCCAGCAACTGCTGTCAATCGCAAGTGTGTAATCCAGCGATGCAGTCGAACCGCCGTCGCCGATCGTCGATACCTGCGTGGCGACGTCACCGTTCACGATCAGCTCCAGCGACGCCATAGGCGCGTACGACTCGGCGCTTGCGCGTACGTCGACGAAGTCGCTGGCCTCGCGCTCCAATTCTGATCCGACATCTTGCCCATCGACCGTCAGCGACAGCATTGGCCCGTTTGTGACAAACGTCCGGCCGCGGCGAACCGCCTCGCACCAGGCTTCCGTCGTGAACTCTGCTTCGATTCGGGCGAATACGCGGTTACCAGCGGGCGGGTTGCTGAAGATGCCCGGTCCGACCAGGTTCATGAACGTGTCGGTGCCGGCCGTGGCTGGCAGCCTGAAGCCGCAGTTGAGCAGCCGGTACCAGAGCCTCGCAACTTCAAGGTCGACGCTCGGGTAGGACATCACATCGAGCGCGTCAATCTTGCCAAGCGCGACATCGACAGGCATCTCCTTCGCCTCGACCGTGCGCGAGTGGGTGAACACCCGATCGATGCTGCCGCTATCGAAGAGCGGGTGCGCGTAGCTGAGCGTGCCTCCAACGTCGTGGCAACGGTCCGCGGCGACGGCGTTGGCCGGTATGTCGTGGCGGTGCTCGCTAAGGCGGAAGCCGCTGTAGATGGGCGGTACCAGCTCCTCGATTCCGTACATACAGAGGTGCCCCAGAAAGTCGTTACGATATTCTTCGCCCCAGCGCAGAATGTGGTCGGCGTCGCTGAGCGCATTCGCGCGGCCCTCGAAGAAGTTACGGTCGTGAACGAAGGCGCTGCCCTGATTTGCCACCATCATATTCATGAAATGGACGTCCTCGGCGCGCTGTGCGCGCGACGCCTCCTCCGGCTGGAACAGGTACTCGCCGCCGTAATGCAGATGTACGTGCACGTCGGCACTGCGCCAGCCCTTTGCCGCCATCTCTGACCAACGCTTGAGATGAACTGTTTCGCTGCGGTTTCCGTTCGCAGGGGCCTCGATCGTCATCTCCGTCGGCTCGTACTCCATGCCCCGGACGGCGAGCAGCCGGACATCGCCGCTCGCCCGCACCTCAAAGCGGCCGCCGGCGTGAAAGAAGGCCTTATCGTGTTCGTCGCGGCGGATGGTCGCGCCTGGGGGCCAGACCGCCCCGAGAGCGTCTTCGAGGTATAGGCGGGCGGGCGTCTCATCTGTCGAACCGTCCTCGGTGATGCTGGCCGTAAGCGTCCAGGACGGCTCGCAGGCTATCACCATCTCGTGCGCTGCGGAGTGGCCATCGGACGTACAGGTGATCGGCACTGTGTGAGCCCCGGCGTCGAACCCGCCCACGTCCACGAGCGCGGAGGCCGTGCGGCCCGCCTCTACGGTAAGCGTTGTCTCGGTTCTGCCGTCGCCGACTGAGAATATGGCGTTGCTGCCGGTGATGTTGTCGACGAAGACGAGGACTCGGAGGCGCTCCGTGGCCCGCATGCGAATCGTCTCTTCACTCCCAGCCGCCTCGAGGCCGTCGTCGGACAGGACCACGCGCACAAGACGGCCGGAGGCGAGGCCGCGGTACATCTCATCGATGAAATGCGCAAGTAGCTCGTCGCTGGGCGTTTCATCGTTGGGCAATCGAACGCTCCGAACGGCGTTCCACGCTCCGTCCGCGTTGAAGTCGAGTCCGAGCGCATACCGCACATCCGTCATAGTGGGATGGCGGCCGCGTTCCAAATTCAGGCCGCGATCGACGGTCTCCGCTGCGAGCGGAATAGCGTCGCGCACCATCGTCCACAGCGTGCGCGGGCCGTCAGGGTGATCGCCTGGCGGGAGCAACTGCGGTGCTTCCGCAGCAGCTTCCGCGGCGGTGCTTAGGTCTTCCGGCGCCATCTCGTCTCCGTCTTCCCACGAATGCCTGCAGCAGGACGAAATATAGCACGATTGGGCGGCGCAGGTCGTAACTGGCCGCGGAGCGGGGCAAATGAGAGGTCGCCGCCGTCGGCGGCCTCTTCCATAAGATGTTGGGGGTTTGGAGCGGAAGACGAGGTTCGAACTCGCGACCCTCTGCTTGGGAAGCATTGGGTGACGGGCCGGATTAGGCCCTAATTGTTAACCCGCTAGGTTCAAAACCTGCAGTTCTTCTTCAGGGATGTTGCAGTCTCTGGGGCGATCCGCCGGGACGGCTGATTGATCAGGCGGTAGATTCAGAAACTGCGGTATAGGATCGGTGCGGGATCGGTGATATCGGCGTTTCTACGCGCCCGCGGGTAGCCGTTCTGCAGGCGAAAACGCGGCATGTCGGCGCGCCGCCTGCTCGGAGTTGTAGGTGGCCGAGTAGCCGCGCACCATGTCTGGGGACGCGTGTCTCAGCAAATACTGGACGTCGAGTTCACGTGCATTCTGCCTCGATGGCCGGGTCGCGAACGTGTGGCGGAATCGATGCGCATGGACATTGGGAATGCCGGTCCGCTTCACGAGGCGGCGCAGCATCTGCTTGAGGCCGTTCGGCTGCAGGATCTCGCCGGGGTGGAGCCAGCGTTCGTGTGCTGCCCAGAACAGCGCGCCGCTATCGGGACCGCGCGCTTCGAGGTATGCATCGAGTGCCTGCGCGCATCGGCCGGCAAACGAGACAACACGTTGCCTGCAGCCCTTCGCGTGCAGGATGCGGATGCGGCGCTCAAAGAGGTCGAGGTCATCGACGTCCAGCCCCACCAACTCCGAGCAGCGGATGCCAGTGTCGAGCAAGACCATCAGCATCGCGCGGTCCCGCAAACCGACCTGTGTTGTTGCGTCACAAGCGGCGGGGAGCGCCACAATCATCGCGCGAAAAAGGTTGGACGATCTTCTGCGGCAATCGAACATTGCGTAGCCATGCGAATGGGCTGGCCTCCAGATAGCTGGCCTGGACGAGCCAGTTGAAGAAGCAGCGCACCTCACGAAAATAGCGGTGGCGTGCGGCAGGGGAGTGCTCGGTGTACTGCCCGACGTAGGTGTACACGTGGGCCGGGCGAACCGAGCGAACCGAGCAAACGTCCTCCGGAAATCCTTCGTCGTGGGCGACAGCGAGCAAACGGTGAAGGGTCTCATGATAAGCACGGACCGTCCTAGGTGATCTTCCCTCAACGTCGCACCGAAGCGAGTGGACCTCGATCAGCGAGCCGAGGCTCTGCTCGCCGGTTTCAGGCGGGTGTGCCATGATCCGATGCTGAGCAGGCCGCCGCGTGCGGCCAGTTAATGGTCGCAGGTCGATGAGTCGTCGGTCCGTACCCGAGGCGCTGCTCACGAGGCGTTGCTCACCGACCACGTGAGCAATAGGCCGAGCGCGTAGCCAATCAGGATCAGCGCTGCAGCCGGGTCGATCGGGAATCTCCTGCGTTCGGCACGCAGGACCATGCTCGTGAGTCCGATCATCATCAGCAGCACGGCGACCAGACCGGCGACGGCGTTGCTGATATCGATTGTCTCGAGGAGCGGCCCTTCCGTGTAGAGCGCATCGAGCCAGATCAGGATACCGATATTCATCGCGTTGCTTCCGTAGAGGTTGCCGATGGCGAGGTCTAGCGCTCCCATGCGGACCGCGGCGACCGAGGTCGCCAACTCAGGCAGCGAGGTCGCGAACGCGAGGACGGCGATGCCGACAAAAGAATAGGAGAGCCCCGTACTCTCCGCGATGTCCTCCGCCGCCCAGACCAGCACGGGCGCCGCAACGAAAATGACGGCTGCCGCGGCTGTGAACATGGTTCCGGCTCGGATCAGCCCCGGTTTCTCCGAAAGCTCCATATCTGCCGGCGCGCCAATGAACTCGCGAAACTGCGGTATCAGAAAGAGGCCTATGACTCCCACCGCGAAAAGCACTACGGAGCCATATCCGAAAACCCCCGCGATGTTGTGCTCCATCCTCGCGATGATGAACAGCGTGGCCAGTCCGGTCAGCACGATGGCTAGCGATGCCGTCAGCGTGATGCCGAGCGCTTCGCGCTGCAGCACACGGGCATGACCGAAGGCGAGCGCGACAATCGCCAGCACCGCCATGTTTGCCATGTTGCTTCCAAAGATGTCTCCCACTGCCAGGTCAGGCGCGTCGCGAAGCACAGCAACAGTGTCCGTCGTGAGCTCTGGGAGCGATGTTGCGGCAGCGATAAGAAGCGCGCCTACCCAGAGGTGCCCGAGACGAGTTTGGCGGGCTATTACATCGCCCGTTCGGGCAAGTGTGTTGCCCGCGAGGAAGATGGCGAACGCCGCGACGAGGAAGAGCAGCCAGGCCACTGGCTAGGCCTTGTCAGCGATCGCTCTGATGATCTCTTGCCGTCCGACCAGGCCGACGAGGCGGCCGTCCTTGACGACGGGCAGTTGGCGATAGTCGAAGGTCTCCATGATGGAGGCGAGCTGCCCGATGGTCATGTCCGGCTCCGCGCACTTGACAGGCGAACTGGCTACGTCGGAAACGGTGGTAGCGGCCATGTTTCGCAGGCCACGCATCGCGTCGAAGATATGATGCTCCTCCTGGAGCATCTTCTTGAGCACCTTCGCGAGGTGGGTGCCCTCTAGGTCTTCAGCCAGCGCCAGGAGATCTCGCTCCGTGACGATGCCCCGGGTCTTGTGCGACTCGTCCACCACAACCGCGCAAGCGATCTGGTCGTCGGCCAGCAGATCGATCGCTTCGGAAATAGACGCGTCCATTTTCAATGTTGGCACATCAGTCAACATGATCTGTTCGGCGGTGACGCTAAGTCGTTCAGTCATTGGCTACGCAAAGGATGCTAACACAGCGGCGGCCAGGGGCGTTCGTCAGAACTCCTGCTTCAACGCCTCGTAGGCGCGCTTCACTTCTTCGACGGACGCCTCATTCTCCAGCGTGCTCACATCGCCGATCGGTTCGTCGCCGGCGACGGCGCGCAGCACGCGTCGCATAATCTTCCCGCTGCGTGTCTTCGGCAGCGCACGCACAAGATGCACGGACTTCGGCCTCGCGAAAACACCGACGCTGAGGGAGATGGAGCCGGAGATCTCTTCGCCCAGCTCGTCCGACGGTTCGTATCCGTCCATCAGCACGGCGAAGACGACGATCGCTTCGCCCTTTACCGCGTCTGGCACGCCGACAGCCGCCGCCTCCGCGACGGCTTCGTGCGCGACGGCGCCGTTCTCAATCTCCAGGCTGCCGATGCGGTGACCGGCGACCTTGAGCACCTCATCGGCGCGCCCCAGAACGCGGATGTAGCCATCCTCATCGCGCACAGCGTAGTCGTCTGCGCTGAAGAGGCCAGGGAATCTGCTCCAGTACGCCATCTGATATCTGTCAGGGTCCTTGTGGATCGTCTGGAGCATGCCGGGCCATGGCTTCCGAATCACGAGCACTCCCTTCTCGCCATCCGGTACCGGCTTCCCGTTTTCGTCCACGACCGCCGCATCAACACCGGGCAGCGGGTGCCCGGCGACGCCTGGCTTCTGGGGCATCGGCGCGATACCGGGCGCGCCAGAGATCATGAAGCTGCCAGTCTCGGTCTGCCACCACGTGTCGACGATCGGGCAACGCTCGCCGCCGATGTGGCGGTTGTACCAGTGCCAGGCTTCCGGGTTGATCGGTTCTCCCACGGTGCCGAGTATCTGCAGACTGGTGAGGTCACGCTTGGCCGGCCACTCGTCGCCGTGCTGCATGAACATCCGGATCGCGGTGGGCGATGTGTAGAAGGCCGTGACGCCATACTTTTCGATGATCTCCCACCATCGTCCAAGGTCTGGGTAATCAGGAGCGCCCTCGTACATGACAACCGTCGCGCCGTGAGAGAGCGGTCCGTAGACGAGCGCGGTGTGTCCGGTTACCCAGCCAATGTCTGCCGTGCACCAGTAGACGGAGTTCTCGTCGAGATCGAAGGCCCACTGGAACGTCGAATGCGCGTACACCATGTAGCCGCCCGTCGCGTGGACGATACCCTTGGGCTTACCGGTTGTGCCGGACGTGTAGAGGATGAAGAGGGGATGGGTCGCTTCCACCGGCACGGCGGGAACGCTGTCGTCCGCGGATTCGAGCAGGTCGGCGAACCAAGCATCGCGACCGTCCTGCATGGCAACGTCCGCCGTTCCACGACGCACAACTATCACGTGCTCGACCGATGGAGCGTGCGCGACTGCTTCATCAGCTTTTGGCTTGAGCGGCACCTGTTTGCCGCGGCGCACACCAGCGTCGGCAGTGACAACAACCCTGGCTTCGGTCTCCCGCACGCGGTCGGCCAGGGCGCTAGCGCTGAAGGCCGAGAACACGACGGTGTGGATGGCGCCAATCCGGGCGCAAGCCAGCATAAGGACCGGCAGTTCCGGGATCATGGGCATGTAGAGGGCAACCACGTCTCCCTTGCCGACGCCGAGATTCAGTAGGACCGATGCGGCGCGGCTGACCTCGCGATGCAGCGTTGCGTAGCTGAGCACGCGGGTCTCGCCGGTCTCGCCCTCCCAGTAGATGGCTACCTTGTTCTTTCGCGGAGTCGCCAGGTGTCGGTCGACGCACAGGTGGCAGGCGTTTAGCTCGCCGCCAACGAACCACTTTGCGAACGGCGGCGACCAATCGAGCACCTGGTCCGATGGACGAGACCAATCGAGCTTGCGGGCTTCCTCAGCCCAGAAGGCGTCCGGGTCTTCTAGCGAGCGTCTGTAGACGGCATCGAACGTGGCGCGGTCGGGCATTTCCTCAGGCATCGCAGTCGTCTCGCTCGCGTCAGGCCGCGACGAAGCCGCCATCGACGAGGAATGGCGCTCCGGTGCAGAAGCTGGAGTCGTCAGAGGCGAGGAACAGCGCAAGCTTCGCTACTTCTTCTGCCGTGCCGAAGCGTCCGACTGGCTCCAAGCTTTCCAGGGCAACTCTGACCTCTTCGCCGGCCGACGTGAACCGCTCCACCATTGGCGTTGCGATTACGCCAGGGCAGATGGCGTTCGCGCGAATGCCCTGACGTGCGTACTCTAGGGCCGCGCCTTTGGTGAGCTGAATGATGCCGCCTTTGGAGGCGCAATAGGCCGGAATGTTCTGGAAGCCGACAACTCCGGCAACAGAGGCGTTGTTGACAATCGCGCCGCTACCGGTCTTGAGCATGGCCGCGATGCCATGCTTCATGCCAAGGAAGACGCCCTTTAGGTTAATACTGATAACGCGGTCCCAGTTCTCAAGTGTGCAATCGGCGGTTGGCACCTGTTCGCCCTCTACGCCGGCGTTGTTGAACAGCACGTCCAGACGGCCGTACGTCTGCACGGCAGTATCGATCATGCGCTTCACGTCCTCAGGGTTGGAGACATCTACTTTGGCGAACGTGGCGTTGCGGCCGCACTCCTTTATCGAACCAGCTACGCCATTGCCTTGGGCTTCGTCCCAGTCGGCGACAACGACATTCGCGCCCTCGCCGGCGAACAGGAGCGCGGTCGCCCTGCCGATGCCGGACGCTGCTCCGGTGACGACGCTCGATTTTCCCTCAAGTTTTCCCACGGCTACCTCCTGTGTGGCGCCTGGTGGTGTCTCAGGACGCTACTTCGTCCTACTGCTGTCCCAGCGCCGCTCTGCCATCGCCTCGGCAGGTGACTGGCTTTCGCGAAACTGGAAGTATGGACAGTCACGGCCCGGATACGTGTCGTGCAGCTCCGGGCGCTGAATCATGCATGCGATGCCATCGCAGTAGACGCAATTGGCACACGCACGCAGGTGTTGTCCGCATCGAATACAGAGATCTTCTGGCATCAGTTCAATGAAGGGAGAAGCACGGCCGCAGGCGTGACAGAAGCGCCCGCGCGCGGGCCGGGTGACGGCCGCCGGCTCCTCCGGGCGAATCAGCAGCACCGGCGCGTCACCTTGCAGGAGCCGGTCGGCAACGCTGCCGAGGACGGCTCTCGCGATCCCAGTCCTGGCGTGGGATGTCATGACCACAAGGTCGATCTCGTGCTTACCGACGAGACTGATGAGTGCATCGGCGGCCGGCCCGTGGAGGACGGCCGTTTCCACCTTGCAGTCGGCTTTCAGCCAGTCCGTCACGTTGGCAAGGTAAGACTCGGCTGCCTTCGTGAGGTCTTCGTCCACCTGGGCGACGTTAACCTCGGGCACACCGAACACGAACGCTTGCGTCGCCCACTGAATCGCCTGTGCTAGGACTAGTTCCGCGCCGAGCTTCTTCGCCAGCTCGAGCGCGGGACCGAGAGCGGTTTCAGCCGATTGAGAGCCATCGAGCGGGACGAGGATGCGCCGCACGGCCGGCTCCCTTTGATCGGATTCGAGTACGGAAGGCCCGACGACGAGTGTCGGAACAGGGGCTTCACGGACGAGCCTGCTGGCCACGCTGCCGTAGCGCCAGCGGCTGAGGCCAGAGCGGCCGTGTGTCGCGATGATAAGATAGCTTGGCTCCAGCTTATCGATCAGAGTCAGGATCGCCGGCGCTGCATCGTCAATTATGACGTCGGTTTCAACAACAATATCTTCTGCCTCCAGCACCGTAGCCAGGCCGGTCAGGTAGCGCTCCCGATACTCCTCGCCCTCTTTGAACAAGCCGTCGCTGACCTCAGGGATGTTCGCGACCAGCGCCCGTTCGCCCTCTTCCCAGACTGTGGCAAGCACGAGCTTCGAGTCGGTGGCCTTCGCCATGACGGCTGCGTATGGGAGGGCATGCTCCGAGAGTTCCGAACCGTCCAGCGCGACGATTATTGTGGAGTCGCTCACGGCTTCCTCAGGTCTCACTGCAGTGCCAGGCGCCCCGCGCTGGCCTGCGCCGTCTCGTCGAGCATCGCTTCGTCGTCCCTGCCTTCCTCTTCTTCCTCCTCACGTTGCCACGCAGCCTGGCTCGGCTTGACGATCAGGACTGGCGAATTGGCGGAATGCAGGACCTTCTGCGCCACGCTCCCGAAGACCTGCCAGCCGCGCCCGCCGAGGCCATGCGAACCCATGGCGATGAGATCGCAGTGTTCGTCCTCACCAAACCTGATGATCGTGTCGGCAACCTCTCCGGCGGAGACGTGCGCGTCGATGCCAAGGCTGGCGTTGCCAAAACGCGCCTTTGTTTCCTCCATGTAGGCTTCGGCCTCGTGCACCTGGGCTTCTTGCAGCTCATCAAGCATGTGCGGTGCGTAGAAGCGGCCGGGGACAGGCGGCGCCACGACGCGCAAAAGCACGAGTGTACTGGAGAGGCCCTTGGCGAGCTCGATGGCCACGTCGAGCGCCTCTTCGGCCATCCTGGAGCTGTCGAGCGGAACGAGAATTCGCTTGATCATATGTTCCTCCTCTCTCAACTAGCATAGGCGGCCAGTTTAGGCATGGATAGAGGCGAAAGGCCTATTCGCCGAGGCCGATCACCCTAGTCGCTTTGGTTCGCCGCACGTACTCGGCCGCTCCGCGTGGCCAACACGCAGCGCGTCTTAGCACAAGCCTAGGAAACAGAAGGCGGTGGTAGTGGATGCACGCGCTCAAGGACATCCGTGAAGTCGATTGCTCGACACATCGTTTCGGTGACGTGTCAGGTGGCCCGACGTATCTGGCCAGGCGAGATGGCCGCCGGAAACCCCAGATCAAACATCTGCTGCATGGGCCGCAGTTCAGGGGCCATGCAGCAGATTTCACCATGGCCATTCCGCTGGTTTCCTCCAGTCATCCCGCGATGCAAGGCAATCGTAGTCAGGGGTCTGCGGAGGGTGTCAGGACCGTCGGCTGGGAGAGAGCCGCTTCAGGTCGTCCATGTCGGGTCCGAATCGTTCGCCGCGTACAGTAGCGTCGCCGGCGCCGAGCGCATAGACGAACTTGGCAGTCTTGCCGAACCCCTGCGCGGAGCCAGCGTTGCCCATGTCAACGCCACATCGTACGGCGGCGGCGTCTCCTAGTTACTGCGGTCCATCATCCCGCTCTATCGGGCGCTAGGAATAGAGGCCGATTGGCTGGGGATGCCCGGCAGCCCGGAGTTCTTCAGAGTCACAAAAGGTATCCACAACGCCCTCCAGGGATCGCGCGATGAGCTGACTGAAGACGCGAAGAGGCTATACCTGGCGCAGAACGCGATGGCGGCGGAAAAGCTGGGACGCGACTACGACTTCGTTGTCGTGCACGACCCGCAGCCGGCAGCCATGCGGAGCCTGCACGGGGCAAATGATGCGCGTTGGGTGTGGCGCTGTCACATCGACACATCTGAGCCGAACGAAAAGGTGCTGCGATTCCTCAGTCCGTACTTCAGCGAGTACGACGCACTCGTCTTCACGATGGACCAGTTCGTGCCGGCCGGTCTTCGCGAGGGCAATATCGCGATCATTCCGCCCGGCATCGACCCGCTCAGCCCAAAGAACATGACGGTGCCTGTTGACCTGTGTCGCCAGATCGTCGAGTGGACGGGAGTCCGCCTCGATCGCGCGCTGATTACGCAGGTCTCCCGATTCGATTCCTGGAAGGACCCGCTGGGCGTGATCGACGTGTACCGGCGCGTGCGTGACGACGTTCCCGGCTGCCAACTGGCGCTGCTTGGACAGATGGCGCTGGACGACCCCGAGGGATGGGCGATGTACCATGAGATTCTGGCGGCAGCTGGGGGAGACCCGGACATTCATGTCCTCACGAACTTCACGGGTATCGGCAACATAGAAGTGAACGCCTTCCAGTGTTGCTCCAGTGTCGTGTTGCAGAAGTCCATTCGGGAGGGCTTCGGGCTCGTTGTCTCAGAGACGATCTGGAAGGGCACCCCGGTCGTCGCTGGACGCGCAGGGGGCATTCCGATGCAGATGCCGAAGGGGGTCGGCGGGTACCTGATTGAGGACATCGACGAGTGCGTGCAGAGGACGGTCGCGCTGCTCCGCGATCCGCGGTTGGCCACGGAATTGCGTACCGCCGGCAGGAGCCATGTGCGAGAGCATTTCCTCATCACGAGACTGCTTGCTGACGAGTTGCGACTGCTGGCCTCGCTCCAGTAGCTCCACCCGGGCGTTGACCGGGCGAACCTCTCTTTCGGCTAGCTGCTGGCCGAGGATGGCCGGCTACGAGAGTACGACGCTAGTCCGGACGAAGTAGCAGGCTTGCACGGCGTCGATCTCGCACGAGGCAATACAGCTTGTGAAGCTCCACTACGGCCACGATGCTCACCGCGGACGCGCCGATCCGAATCCACTCTAGAAGGTCAAGCGGCTCGACTTCCAAGAGATGCTGGGTGGGAGCCCAGTACAGCGCACCCGCGTGAACTGACAGCGCAACGATCGTGCCTACAAACAGGAAAGGGTTGGAGACAGGACTCTTTTGGAAAACGGAAAGACGCTCTGAGCGAGCATTGCCAACGTGCAGAGCCTGGAAGAGCACGATGGTCGTGAGTGCTGTCGTGCGGGCATGCTCAAGCGACGAATCTGCGACGTAATACTCAACCAAAAAGAAACCAAGGGTTGCGGCGGCAATCACAACACTGACAAGCGCGGTGCGCTCCCACAACACCCGTGAAACGATTCCCTCGTCAATCGGGCGGGGGGGTCTTCGCAGCACGTTCTTCTCACCAGGTTCGAACGCGAGCGCCATGTCCTGGATCCCGTTCGTCACGAGGTTTACCCAGATGATCTGGGCCGGCAGGAGCGGCAAGGGAAAACCACCCAGGATGCTCACGAAGACGGCGATGACGACCGTTATGCCTGTCGAGAGCAGGAAGAACGTGACGTTTCGGATGTTGTCGAAGATGATCCTTCCCTCCTCGACGGCCGCGACGATTGTCGCGAAGTTGTCATCGGCGATGACAAGGTCGCTCGCCTCCCGCGCGACATCCGTCCCGCGCTGGCCCATCGCCACCCCAAGGTCCGCGGCTCGGAGCGCCGGCGCATCATTGACGCCGTCGCCGGTCACCGCTACGATCTCGCCTTGACGCTGCAGTGCTTGCACAATGCGCAACTTGTGGTGCGGCTCCACGCGGGCAAACGACGCGCCATCTGAAACGGCGTCGTCTAGCTCGGCGTCATTCAGTTCCTCAATATGCCTGCCTTCAACGACGCCCTGGTTGACGTGGATGCCGACACGCTGTGCTATCGCTGTGGCGGTCGATCGGTGGTCTCCTGTCAACATAAGGACCCGGATTCCGGCATCGCGACATGCCGCAACCGCACTGGGAACCTCAGGACGGGGCGGATCCAGCATCCCGACGAGACCGAGGAAGGTCAGGCCCTCTAGCTGGGCTTCAATGTCGAGGGCCCCTCCGCTCGGGAAAATCGCGTAGGCGAGGCCAAGCACCCTCAGCCCTTCCATTCCGAGCCGGTCGGCAGCCGCGGTGAGCGCCCCTCGGTCGAGAGGGAGGTGTCTTCCCCGTCCCTGAGCGTCCACACACATGTCGAGTACCCGTTCCAACGCACCCTTCACGAATGTGACCTGGCTGCCATCTCTCAGCCCGCTATGGCGGGTCGCAGAGTAGCCGCGTTCTGGCTCAAAGGGCACGCCAGCTATCGGCGGATACGTCTCCTCCGCATCGCCTTTCCAAATTCGGGCCTTAGCGCCGGCGACCAGGAGTGCGATTTCGGTCGGGTCACCTCGGACGTCCGCATCTGAGTCCGATCTGTAGACCGAAGCTTCGTTGTTGAGCACGCCAGCGAGAAGCGTCCAGTAAAGCGGTGATTTGTCGCCAACGTCCGCATCTTGCCCGTTAAGGGTAATTCGCCCTTCCAATTCGTACCCCGTTCCCGTCACCTGGTAGAGTTCTTCAGCCGTGTAGATCGCCTGCACCGTCATCCGGTTCTCCGTCAGGGTGCCGGTCTTGTCTGATGCGATCGTCGTGCAACTGCCAAGCGTCTCAACAGACGGCAGCGTCCTCACCACCGCGCGACGGCGGGCCATCCGGCCTACGCCGATCGCCAGCGTGATGGTGAGGACGACTGGCAAGCCTTCCGGAATTGCGGCTACGATCAGAGCAACGACAATGCGGAGCATCGTACTCATCGATTCGCCGAGCCCGACTCCAAGCGGGAACACCACCAGACAGGCCACCACGATCGCAGTGCCGAGAAGCCTTGCGAATCGATCCATCCGACGCTTGAGCGGGCTCGCGGGCGCAGTCGTTTCACGGACCTCTCCAGCGATGCGCCCGAGCTCCGTTGCCATTCCAGTTGCCGTCACCACGGCATGGGCTCGCCCGCGCGAGGTCACCGCGCCCATGTGCACCATGTTCGCCCGGTCGGCTAGTGGTAGGTCCGGATCCGGCAGCGCGTCAACGGCCTTGTCGACAACTGTTGACTCTCCTGTCAGCAAGGACTCGTCCACTTGAAAGCCGGAAACGCGCAGCAGCCGTCCGTCCGCCGGGATCCGGTCACCGGACTGCAGAAGTAGGATGTCTCCGCTCACGATCTCCCGGCTGTCGATTTCGCGGTCACGGCCCCCGCGCAGGACGCCCGCTCGAGGCACCGTCAACTCGCGCAGCGCTTCGAGGGCCCGCTCAGCCCGATACTCCTGCACAAAGCCAATCACGGCGTTGAGCGCAAGGATCGCTCCAATGATGGCGGTGTCTGTGAACTCGCGTAAGCCTGCCGTAAGAACGACCGAAGCAAGGAGGATGTAGATGAGCGGGCTTTTGAACTGATATAGGAGGATCGCCGCGGCGTTCGCTCGCCGCGCCTCCGCTATCTCGTTCGGGCCGAAGATGGACAGTCGTCGTTCAGCCTCTTCCTGGCTAAGGCCATGGTGGCTTGAGCCTAGCTCCGCGAGAACATCATCGGCATTGCGTGTCCACAGAGCCTTCTCAATACTCATCGGAATCCGCGATGAGAGCCGTCCTGGGCGAGCTTCCTGGCAGTTAGGAGCAGCAGGATGAGGAAGCTGGAGAATTGCTCGATGAGCGTCTGGCGGATGGTGCGGCCCGGCGCCTCCGGCAAGACGTTCGGCCCGGCGCTCGTGAGACGCCGCCCGGCCTCGGTCGAGGTCAGGCCGCTGGAGATGCTCGCCGACAGCCGCTCCGCGACGCCGGCGGCCTCCATACCGTGCCAGAGTTCACCGGCCTGCGGGCCTATGCGCTCAGTCTGCATTGTCGCCCCATCGCTCTCTACAGGTTGACCGCTTTCGACCCGTAAGACAATAGGCATGGCGGGAGTGGTTGGCGAAGGCACGGTTGAGCCGGGAACGTTAAGACAGTGCTGACTCAAGCTGGCCGCCGTGAGAGCTGTACTGCCAGAGGTTGCCTGTTAAGGCAGGCTGTTGGCCATCGCGACTTGGGGAGCTTTGTCCGGCCGCGTTATCCCGGTCCCACGTCCGACGATCATCACGGGTAGTCGTGCCCTTTGGAGGACCTTCTGTGCAACGCTGCTGGAGGCATGGCAGTCGCCGCCCCCAAGTCTGCGAGAACTGATCAGGACGAGGTCGCAGTCCTCGAATTCGGTGCACCTGACGATGTGGGAGGCCGCGTCCCCGACGAAGACGTGGCAGTCTGCGTCGATCCCCAGCGCGGCAAGGCGGTCGCAGACTCGTTCGACGTACGATTCGGCTTCACTCCTTTTAGCCTCGAGGAGGGGATCGGGCAAGATGGGCAGGTCGGGCCGCGGGCTTCGAGCTCGTCTCCTCGAAGGAGCGGGTGGAGTCGGAGACGACCTGGCTGTGCGTCTTCGTCAGGAGAACATGACACTATGAGCGCATAGTGCGGACCTGTTCTTCGCGCCAAGTACCCTAACGCGGGCCGCTGGCGGGTGCGAGTTCTACGGCGGGCCCTTCCCAAGCCGGGTGCGGCAGGCGTGACGCAAGGTAGAAGAGCAATAGCGAGACGGCGAATGTGCACAGGAGCATGGCCAGCACCCAATCGTAGGCGCCGGTAGCGTCGAAGATCACACCGGCGACGACCGGACTGAAGGTCATCGCCGCCGTCTGGACTACGATCGAAGCTCCGATGATGGCGCCGTAATGGCTGATGCCGAATGTGCGCATGAAGAGGAGTGGCTGGAGCACCGGGCCCGCCCCACTGCCGAGGATGAAGAGCACAAGGAAGACGCTGATGCCCGCGAAGGTCGAGTTGAGCAGGAGCGTGACCATGCCTGCCATCAGGACAGCACAGAGCGTCATCGCCAGGCGTTCGACGCGGTCGATCCGGTCGGCGAACGCGCCGATGACGAGGCGGGCCAAGATGGTGACGCCGGCCATGATCGCGACCAGCATGGCGGCGACGCTCCGGGAAACGCCCACGGACTCGTAGTAGGGAACCTGGTGCACCATGAAGCCGAAGAAGCTGTAGAAGAAGAGGCCGAGCGCCAGCGTGAGCATCCAAAAGATGGGTGTGCGCATGGCCGTGGCTAGGGAGACGCCTTCGGGTGGGGCCGGCGACGCCAGTTCCTGCAACACGGGCGCCTCGCCGTCCGGATAGATGTTCATCTCGGCGGGGCTTTCACGCACGATGAACAGCCCAAACGGGACGAAAACGGTCGCGATGGCGATCCCGGTGACGACGAACGAGGCCTCCCAACCGAACGTGTCGATGATCAGCCGGAGCACCGGCACGATGACCAGGCCGCCGATGGCGCTGGCCGCAGCGAGCACGCCCAGCGCGAAGCCGCGCCGCCGCAGGAACCAACGCGAGACGAGTGACTGGAGCGGGATGAACAGGATGAGCTGCCGGAAGGCCGTATTGATCGACAGGTAGAGGTACCACTGCCAGAGCGAGCTTGTTGTGGCGACCAGCATGAAGCTGGCGCCGACGAGGACGCCACCAGTCATCAGCACCCAGCGCGCCCCGTTGACGTCCACCCAGCGCCCGACCAGAGGCCCGGTGAGGCCCATTATGAGAAAGGCGATGGAGTACCCCGCCGTGACCTCGGTGCGTGACCAGCCGAAGTCGTTCTCGAGCGGCCCGACGTATAGCGTGGGCGACCAGAACGTGACGCCGCTGACCAAGGCAAGTGCCGCGGCGCTTGCGACGAGGATCCACCAGCCGTAGAAGATGCCAGGTTTCGGCAGATCGTGGACGATTCGCGTCATAGATAACGAGAGCGGCGCCGAGCGCCGCGATGGAAACGAGTGGGGCCAGGTCCCACTATACCAGGTCGTCGGCTCGCGGGTCGGGGCAGTGGGTCAGCCAGCAGGTCACACTAAGTGTTGATCGTGTTGCGTAGTTCGTAGACCACTTCGCGTGAAAAACTAACCATCAAACACTGACATCGGCGCTGGAGTCGTTTGCGGGGGGGCTGGCCACTGTTCCGACCTACGCCCCCTAGTCTAGCCACGTCTCGTTCGTGAGATATAGACCTGTGCTGGCCAACCCTTGTGGAACGTTCTTGACGATGCTCTGGTAGAGCGTGAACGATGTCCAGCTCATGATCGGAAGGAAGGACGGACCCCTTTCGTAGATCTCTCGCTGCGCGTCCAGCACAGCGGCGATGTGCTCATCGGGGTCGGTCTTCGTCTTGGTTGCAGCAATCGCTGCTTCAATTTCGGGGTAGAGACCGCCGATGCCGGTTCCGAAATTGCCTGTGCCCTGCGGGCCGTTGACTGAGTGCCAGTCCAGCGGTATCTCCGCAATCTCGTAGATCTGGTTGAGCGCGAGGGAAGCGGCGTAATCCAGGTTCTGGTAGCTCACCAGCCAGTTTCCGAAGTCCCTCGCGTCCTCCTGGATGTTGAAACCCGCTTCTGCCATTTGCTTCAGGAAGATAGGCAGGTGCTTGTCGTGGAACTGAATGTCACTCACAGGATAGATGACCTCGATGTCGATCGAGTCCTCACCCGTCGCCTCCTTGATCAGCTCTCTGGAGCGCGCCGGATCGTACGGCTGCAGGTCCTCCAGCTCCTCCGGCGACAGAGCGAAGTCGCCCAGCTGCCAGTGGACCAGCCCGTTCGGCCTGCCGCCGTCGGGGCCGACGATGAGATCGACGAACTCCTGCCGGTTCAGCGCGAACCCGGCGGCTTTACGGATGCGCTCATCGGTCCATGGTGCCTTTTCCGGGTGCATATTGAAGGCGATGAAGGTGTTGGCCGGGGCTTCTGTCACCAGGGCGTCCGGCAATTCGTCCAGCAGGTCGTCGACCTCTTCGCGATCTGTTGCGCCGTAGGAGTGGATCTGTTCGGATAGGAAAGAGACGCGGCGTGGCTGGCGGTCGGAGATGCGTACCGCCTCGATTTCGTCGAGGTAGGGGAGTTGGTCGCCGTTGTCGGCGGTGCGGTAGTAGTTGGGGTTTCGCTGAACGACGATGCCGCCTGTTTCGGAGAAAGATCCGGCCTTAATCGTTCCGAATGGGCCGGCGCCCACGCCCTGAGTTTCGATATCGATCTCCTGCTCGGAGAACTCACGCGGGGGAATAGTGCCCCCCTGCGGGCGGCCCGCGCGGAACAGCGTATAGGCGTACGGCCCGACGGTCTTCATTTGCACGGTCTGGGGGTCCGTCACGGTGACCGAGGCGAGCCTTTGGCTGGTAAACGGGGACATGACCGCGCGGGCGTCCTGCGCGACCCGATCGAACCAACTCACAACATCTGCGACGTCCATGTCGCGTTCTTCGATACCAAGTGTGTTCGGTGCGATCTTGACGCCCTGGCGAATCTTGTACAGGTACGTCTCGTCGTCCGGCTGCTCCAGCTCTTCTGCCAAGTCAAAGTAGAAGAAGTCGGGCTGGATTCGGGAGCGGTCCAGCAGCGTGTTATAGATCCGCGGAAATATGCTGGGGCCGAACCCGACGCTGGTGACCGGGTCGATTGTCCCCCAGTCTCCTTCGATCGCGTAGATGTACTTGCCGCCATACTTGGGAGTACCGGCCGCTGGTGCGGTCGGCTCCGTGGTCGCGTCCGGGCCGTCGTCGTCACCACCGCCGCACGCCGCCGCGACTGCCAGCCCAGCAGGGCCGATGGCGCCTGCAGCTAGCAACCTGCGGCGTGAGATCCGCTGGCGCTCAAATCGTTGCCAATAGCTCTTCGTCGGCATGCCGATTCCTTCCTGCTTACGCTCACTGTCCGTAACCGGGTTCGACGCGACTGCCGTCCCGTCGAACAATCTTGCGTTGCCAACCATGGTGACCTGCCCATGACCCGTCCCCATTGTCGCTTCCACCCGCTATATTAATCCGGCCGGGGACTTGGCTCCAGGCGGAGCGTGAGCGGAACCTGGCTGGGACCCCCCAAGGTTCGCATAAACCGGGATAGGTCTCTGCTCTGCTCAGATCGCGACCATCTGCTTCTTGAGCACGCCGTTCAAGGCCAGTAAACGGACTGCGGCGAGCCACTTGCCTCCGGGGAAGATGGTTCAGCTATAGGCCAGATGCTGGCCGAATTAGCCCAGCGAGTGCATCCCACAGATACGGATGAGTTTTGCCGCCCCACAGGCCGCTGCCGACATCACTACGATGGCGCCTGTAATGCCCCAAATCTGGACTAGAGGCACCCACCTCAGACCTTGACTAGCCGCACCTTCGTGTCGAAGTGTGACGAGCTTCCACCGATGGGGTCGGTCAGGCAGGTGGTCTGCATGGCTTCGTCCAGGTCGTTGGCGGCGTTGGCGCAGATGCCTTTGGCTCGGCGTTCCTCGCCCTTGATCGTCTCACCGTCGATCTCGACGTCGTTCGCTCCGTAGGCCCAGTGGCCGAAGTGCCATGAGACGGCGGCAACGCCCGGACGCATGCCCTGGATACACTTCACCTTGCCGACCATCTCGCGATCATCTCCGTTGCCGACGGGCCACACCCCGTCGGGATTCGTGGCGCAGACCAGCTTGACCTTGTCGCCGTCGTCAATGCCGAGCCCCTCGGCGTAGGCCTTGTTTACGAGGACGAAGTTCTCACCCTCATCCTGCAGGGCGATATTGGTCCAGTAGTTGGAGATGGTCCGGCTGTGGCCGCCGGAGATCTCCTTGAAGGTGATGAGGGTGAAGTCGCCGACGCCGGTGTATTCAGTGCCATTGCTGTGGCGGATCGGCTCAACACGAGGCAGGCCGTCCCAGTTCTCGCCGGTGACGCTGTCCTTGATCTTGGCCGCCTTCTCGACGAAGAGGTGCCACTCGGCCTTGATGGCGTGCCCCACCATGTCGCCCTCGTAGGCCTTCTCGATGGCCTCGAACCGGCCGCCGCGGTTGAGCATGTAGACCACGCTCGGCCACAGCTCTTCGCCTACCGCCTCCTTCAACTTCGCCTCATCGAAGACCGAGGGTGGCAGGTGGGCCCGCGCAGCTCGGAAGATTGCGAACTCTTCCTCGCTCGCGGCCGGCAGCGTCTGCGACCCGTCTTCCTTGTCGCCGAATGCTAGATTCGCCGCCAGCTTCATGTAGTAGTCCTCGGGCCGGTTGAAGTTTCCTCCATCGCCGAAGCCGCCGTTGCCGAAGCCCGGCAGGCCGGTCTTCTTGCCGATAGCGATCATGATTGACTCCATGCAGATCGGCATCGGCTCGCCGTCGACGACCACCTCATCCGGGATGGGCGCGACGGTGGGCTGACGAATCTTCGACACCTCCGTCGTCACGTCCGGGGTCGTGTGCGGCGTGGCCCAGCGCTCCAGGTACGTGAGGTCCGGGAAGATGTAGTCGCAGTACATGCTCGTCTCCGCGACGATGACGTCGTCGGTGATGAGAAGGGGTATCTTCGTTACATCCTTGAGAATCTCGATCTGGGCGTGTCCCGCGGGTGACGCGAAGACAGGCGTCCCCATGTGGATCCACATGGCCTTTATCGGGTACGGATAGGCGGCGCCCGCCGCGGGGATCACCTCCTGGTAGACATTGCTTGTCAGCGGGTACCAAGGACGCTGGGCAGGGAAGCCGCCGTCACGGTCAAACAGCGTTGACTTGTCGTACTTCTTCCCTTCGCGGTTAATCGGCACGCCGAACTTGGTGAGCTTGGCCGGATGGATCCCCTTCAAGGGGTACGGCTGGCCGTCCTTGCTGCCGTCCTCGTGCCAGTGGCCGCCGCCCTTCATCATGCCGCCTTTGTGGTCGACGTTGCCGATCAGCAGGTTGAGCGTGATCAGCGCCTGCGCGTTGTAGTAGCCGTTGGTGTGCTGCACCGGACCGCGGTAGAACTCCACGGCCGCCTTCTTGCCGTGGCTGGTCAGCTCGTCCGCCAGCGCGACTACATCAGCCACAGAAATGCCAGCTAGGTCGGCGTACTCTTCCAGGGTCTTCGCCTGTGCGCGTTCGCGGAGAAGCGTAAACACGGACTTCACGGGAATGCCGTTGACGTTCGTGGACACCTCGAGCTGGCCAGCCTCTGCCTGGCTGTGCAGGGAAAAGCCAGCCTCCGTCATAACGACGAACTGGGGCTCTTCGTCCTCGCCTTCGGCTACTGGCGGCACGTCCAGCCCGGCGTCCTCCGGGGTCAGGAGGACCATCTCATCCGTGCGCACCAGATGTGTCGCGTCGGTGGAGTTGGTCTCGCCGTCCTCCGAAGCGGCGTCCTTGTTGGGGTTCTCGAGGAACGCCGAATCATGGCGCTCGTTCTCGATGATCCAGCGGATCATGCCCAGCGCGATGGCGGCGTCCATACCCGGCTTGGCGGGAATCCAGCGCCATGCCTTTGCAGCCGCCTTCGATAGCCGCGGGTCCACGACCGCGTACTTGAAGTTGCGCTCCACCAGGCCCTTCGTCATCTTTTCCACCATCGCGGTGGGGCCGAACCCGGCCTCGAGCGGTGAGGCGCCGAAGTAGATGACGAACTCGCTGTTAAGGACGTCGGGCTTGAGGTGGGTCTTGCCGGCGCTGTTCATTTGCTTGTAGGCGATGTGATGCGATTGTTCGCAGATGGAGGTGTGGTCGAACCGGTTGATCGACCCGAAGGAATCGTTCGTGAACCGCTTATCCAGCTCTTTGCGGCCGTGCTCGGCGCGCCCCGCCAGGTAGACGAACTGGTTGTTCTTCGGGCCCAAGTCCGGGTGGTCCGGGTCGATCAGCAGGTCGAGGTTGGCGGAGTGCTTGCTCTTGAACGCGGCAACCGTCATATCATCGCCTTCGATCGCCTTGACGTCGTCGGCCATCTCCTTCGCGACATCGGGGTCGCGGAGACCGAAGATCGCGTCCAGGCCGTCCACCTCGCCCTCGCCGAACAGATTCCCACCGTTCACGATCTCGTCGATCGCAGAATCGAAATCGATCGTCTGCCACTTGCCACCGCCACGCGGGCCGACGCGCTTGAGCACTTTTCGCAGACGGTAAGGGTCGTACAGCGTCTGAATGCTTGCCTGGCCCTTGGGGCAGAGCTTGCCGTCGATGGTTGCCGCCTCGGCGAGCGGCGTGTCCTCCGGGATATGGGGCAGGAGATTCATGGGGCTATACGGGTTGCCGTTCAGCTTCACCAGGACGCCGTCCTGGATCTTGGCCTGCATACTGCAGGCGGTATGACAGTTTAAGCACACTGAATAGATGGTATTCTCCGCCCGAGCGAGGGCGTACTCTACGTTCGGTTCGATGTCGCGTGTGCCATTGCCACGAACTGAGTTCATCAGCCAGGGTAACTGCGTCGCGGCGACCGCACCGCCTCCGAGCAGAGCCGATGTCTTGAAGAACTGGCGACGGTTCAGAGGTGTCCCGAGGTACTCTTCCTTCTCACTCATGACAACACCTCCCTCGGCTCGCTGACAAGTGGCAGGAGCCGGTAGCCCACATAGAAAACCCCCACAACGACGGCGCTAACAAGTATCGCCACCAACCATTCGGTGGCGGTGGGGAAGTACTCCAGCCCCAGCCTGGACTCTGCGAACGCTTCGGGAAGCCCCTCTAGCTGAGGCGCGACGAATGTCGGCAGCACGGCGTTGATCCGCACCATGACGAACCCGAAGATGACCATGAGTGAGGCGCTTCCGATCCAGCGGGGCTGGTCGGATAGGCGGGGGTGAAGGAACACGACAAACGGGATCACCATGCCGATGAAGATCTGCAGCAGCCAGAACGACCACGAGTAGGGGCCGGTGATTACCGCCTCAACCGCCTCGGTTAGCCTGGGTACTCCTCCATAGAGGCTGACGAAGAAGTCGAAGAAGATGAACAAGGCCTCAAAGGCCACGCCCGCCAGGGCTAGGCGCCCGGCAATCACCGCAACGCTTCGCATTTCCTCATCCCGACGGGCAAGGAACGCCGCCGCGACGAATGCCAGGACGGCGGCGCCTGATGCCAATGCCGTCGCCAGGAAGTGGAGAGGGTAGAGACCCACCTGGTAGAAGAGTTGTGAAGCGGGGCTGCCAACGAGGAAGCCCACACCGGAGCTTAGTCCCACAGCCACCGGAATCCCGAGGTAGCCCAGATTGCGGCGCACCGCCAGCACTCGCTCTTCGTCCGCCGGCGTGGCCAGCCGGCCGCGCGCGCGCTGGCGATCGGACCAGAACTCCCACGCGAGCTGTGTGGCCTGGAGGAGCATGAAGCTCAGGTAGATCCAGGCCATCACGTTCATGGGCGAACTGAAGTTGGGCCTGACATAGAACTCCCACAAGCGCTCGGGACGACCCATGTCGAGCCAGATGAGGGTCATGCCGCCGCCAGCAAAGATCAATGACAGGAAGATGTTCAGTTTCAAGATGCGCTCGAACGGGCGCCAATTGTACACGGTGCCCAGCGTGGAAGCCAGATGCATCCCGGCCGCGGTCTCAACGAAGAAGATGTAGAGCGCTACCCAGAGACCCCAAGGTATGTACGCGCTCGTGCCGGTGGCCTTGTGGCCATCCGACAGGAGTTGGGATAGGCCGAACAACCCGGCCGCGAGCACCACCAGCCATAGAAGCGCGAGCGGGACGACGCGCTCCCGGGGTCGCAGCAGTTTGTCGACTGTTGATTGCCGCTGTGCCATCGCTGCTTCCTCCTACGTTAGGTAGTAGACCTTGGGATCGGTGCCCAGGTCTTCCTTGAGCCGCGTCGTGCCCCGTCGGCCGTATTTCAACTTATTGATCAGGCTGTCCGGGTCGTTGTCGTCACCGAAATAGGTCGCGCCGCCGATGCAGGTTGTTACGCAGGCCGGCAACATGCCCGCGTTGAGGCGGTGAATGCAAAACTGGCACTTGCGGATCACACCCTCCAGGGCGCCTTCGTTCCAGTTCTTGCCGTACTCTGGGGCCGGCATCTCCTCGTAAGGCTGCGTGTCCCCCGGCGTGTCGTTCGTGTAGCCCTCACCGAAATCGAAGTAGCGGGCGCTGTACGGGCAGGCCACTGCGCAGTACCGGCAGCCCACGCACACGTCGTAGTCGACGACGACGATGCCATCATCTCGCTTCCATGTAGCGCCCACCGGGCAGACGGGAACGCACGGAGGGTTGTCGCACTGCATGCAAGGGCGCGGGAGCCACCGCCTCGTGACGTTGGGGTACTCTCCTAATTCCTCCTCGATGACGGGCCTGTACACCACTCCCGGCGGTAGACGATTCTCCGCTTTGCAGGCGACGGTACACGCCGAGCAGCCGACGCACTTCTGCAGGTCAATGAGCATGTTCCACTTGCGTTCACTCATGGGCTTGGCCATAGACCGCTTGAGTTCGTCCTGCATTCGGACGAGATCGGACGTCTCAGGCCTGACATCCGCCGCGTCTTCCTGCGGCGCGGGGGCCGGATTCGCTACGAGAGGCACGTCCGACGGCCGTACCGGCGCCTCGACCGTATCGACGATCGCGGCGGCACCCCGCTCGGCGCGGCCTTCCGCGAGGAATTGCTTGCGCCACAACTTAGGATCTCCGGGGTAGGAGGTACTCTCCTCCGCCGCGCCTGCCACGCTTCGACCCAGGCCGACCCACGCGCCAACGACCGCAGGGACGCCAAGGATCAGGCCTTTGAGCACCTTCCGGCGGCTCTTGCGAGGCACTTCCTCAGTGTCTCCCTGCGGGGATGACACGTGGGAAGACTGAGTTCGAAGGCTCATGATTCTGCCCCCCATTCTCCGTTCACTCGCGCTGTTTATAGGCTATGTGATGCTTTGCACCAGCCCAATTACCTTCCGGCATATTCTTCCGGCATATTCTTCGAACATCGTCGGGTATGTATTCCCGGGCATACGGCGTTCACCCAGGATGGTGCACGTCCCGAGACAACGGCGATCCTTCGCGGTGACCCTGTCGGAGGGCGAAACTAATCGGTATCTGTGCGGTGAGCTCGCTGGGCTGATTTTGGCCAGCATCTGGCCTATAGCTGAACCATCTTCCCCGGAGGCAAGTGGCTCGCCGCAGTCCGTTTACTGGCCTTGAACGGCGTGCTTAAGAAGCAGATGGTCTCGGTTTCTGGTACGTAAGAGGCCGCCGAAATGGCGGCCCCTTCCATTAGATGTTGAGGTTGGAGCGGGAGACGAGAGTCGAACTCGCGACCCTCTGCTTGGGAAGCATTGGGTGGACTGGCGGATCCGCAACACATTGCAACTTTCTGGCCGCCAAATCGGTCTCAAGTTCATGGTCCAATGCGACCGATGCTCGGTCGCATTGGCGAGTTCAAAGTGAGTCCAAACTGATACCAGATTCATGCCTTCTTCTTGGTATCAGTCGGGAGGCATTACGCGCCGTCTGACGGCGGGTCACCTGGACTCTAGCCTTGACGCTCACGTCTGCGTCGGAGGTGGTAGCCGGTGGCAAGTCAGAGGTCGCACTCCTCAAGAGCTTCGTATTGCGCCCGCACTTCCTCCTCGCTAATGCCGAGCTCCTGCGCCAAGCGACGCAGTTCGGCCGCCAGCCCCCCGCGCTGGATCCGCTCTCCGATCTCCTGGGCTTCACGCAGCACCTCGTCGATTCCGATGCCTTGCTCCTCAGCGATGCGCTCCGCCGCGATCAGAGCGGCACGCTCTTGCTCGCTGACCTCCAGCCGCCGGAGGTCAGCGTCAGAGATCCCCATGAGTTTCGTGGCGTAGATCCGTCTGATCATCGAGCTATCCCTCCTCCAGTTCGGGTGCGCGGCCGGTGTACTGCTTCCAGCGTTCGAGCGCCACCTGGACGAAGGCTGGCTCCAGCTCGAGCGCGTAACACGTGCGGCCCTGGCGTTCGGCCGCGATAATCGTCGTCCCTGAGCCCGCGAACAGGTCGAGGACGATGGCACCGGCGGACGAAGAGTTGGCAATGGCCCGTTCGATCAGGCCGACCGGTTTCATCGTGGGATGCAATTCAGACGCCGAGGGTTTGGGAAACTGCCAGACGTCACCTTGGTCGCGGTCACCGCACCAATGGTGCTTCGTTCCGGTCCGCCACCCATACCAGATCGGCTCATATTGGCGCTGGTAGTCGGCCCTCCCGAGCGTGAACTGATCCTTCATCCAGATGATCGTGTCGGACCAGTGCCCGCCTGCCTCGGCCAGGAGGCGGCAGACGAGCGGCCACTCCAGTGACGACATGAAGACGTACGCCGCGCCGTCGACGTGAGCAAACAGGAGCTTCGACCAGGCCTGGACGAATGACTCCCACTCGGCCGGCTGGAGGGAGTCATTCGCGATCGTCCGGCGGTTGCCTTGCCCTGCGCCGCCGTGCCGTCCGTAGTTGACGTTGTATGGCGGGTCCGTGACCGCGATGGCTGCGCGCTGTCCCTGCAAGAGGCCTTCAACATCCGCCGTCACCGTGGCGTCTCCGCAGCGAAGGCGATGGCGACCGAGGCGCCACGTCTGTCCACGAGCGACGTACAACTGGTCTTGGCCCGGGCTCGCCGGCGCTTCATCGGGGTCAGCGGCAGGCTCAGTCTTCTTCCCCAGCCCGGCGACCAGGTGCTCGAGATCGGCGAGTGAGAAGCCGACGGCGTCCAGTCCACTCGCCGATCCGGCGAGTTGCTCCAGCAGGGCGGCGAGCCGTGTTTCGTCCCAGCCGCCGAGTTCGCCGACCCGGTTTGCCGTCACCAAGTAGGCGCGGGCATCATCTTCAGTGAGCTCCATCCCATGGATTACTGGGAGAAGCCAGTGGCCGCTCTCATCAACATGGATGCCTGGTGGTGGCGGCGCACCTCGCGCCCGCTGCAGCAAGAGTAGCTCGACCCGACCGTGGCCTGCGAGGAGGCGGTCATCGCTGTCGTTGATCAGGACGGGCTCGGCGAAACCGAATCGCTCAACGCTGGCATCGAGTGCGATCAAGTCGTGGCGTTTCGGGTTGTCCGGATGAACCCGCAGCGCGAGGTCATCGAGGTCGTCGTAGGTCAGGCGCAGTTGACGCTGGGACAGCACGGAATTAGTCTCCCTTCTCGGCTACTTTTGCCAACCGCGCGTCGACCAAGCGGTCGATGCGCAGGGCGAAGCGTTGGCTACGGACATCCGGATCAGGTTCCTGGTTGATTTCGGTGAAGATCTGCATGACGCTAATGACGACGTCGTTCCAGATCTCGGTAGCGATCTCCCGCCGGTCTGAGGAGGCCCCGACGGCCCTACGCTCGGCTCTGAGTCCTAGTTCAACGAGCCGGGCGATGTCGGCCGCCTTCAGGTCTCCCAGCCGAGTTTCACTGGCAAGCAGTCGCTGGAGGGCCGAGCCGCCGGCGCCCTGCAACGCGCGGGCAAGTTGCGTATGGCGCTCGTTCATAGCGAGCACGTCCTCGACGCCACACTGGCTCTGTTGCTGGCGGACCTCAGCGTCTAGGTCGGCGATGCGTTCTTGCCACCGGTACTTTTTCGAGTGACGCTTGATCGTGGCGAGGCTGATGCTCACGCCCATGGTCTTCAGATCGGCGTGGAGCCCCTTGAGGCTGCGATCCGGCCTGCGCTGGTAGTAAACAAAGAAGAGTAGCTCCGCCCTTTCCCTTGCCGGATCAGCACGCCGACTCATTCCGGCGCCTTCAGTTCATGGGTGACCAGAGCAACGATCGTTGACTGCCGGTCAGCGGGCGGGGGGCCGCTGACGTCGATCGCAAGGTGGTGCGGAGTCAGCGGAGGTCTGCCAGGAAGGAGTTCTTCGACCCCGTAGGGCAGCAGGTGGGGAGGTGGTTGAGGATTGTGGCGGGTAAACAAAGGGCCGTACTCCTATCTGGAGACGGCCTTGCCAGTTCCCGTTGGCTTCGCCTGGGCTTCAGGCACGCTGGCTCTGAAGCCTCTCTTCTCTACCATGTAACGCTAACACCGCACGCGCCCGCGCGTCAAGCTGGACACGTCAGAAGGTGCCCAAGGATGACTAACTTATCAATCGTACGAGATCGTACTCACCGGCTGATCGGCCGCTTCCAGCCTTTCGCCAGGCGAGAAGGCCGCGTGTCGGCGCGCGGCCTTCTCAGAGTTGTAGGTGGCCGAGTAGCGGCGAACCATGTCCGGGGATGCGTGTCCGAGCAGGTATTGGACGTCGAGCTCTCGCGCATCTTGTTCGATAGCCCACGTTGCGAACGTATGCCTGAAACGGTGCGCATGCACTTTCGGGATGCCAGTTCGCTTCCCCAGCCGACGAAGCATCTGTTTTAGCCCATTGGGCTGGAGAGCTACACCTGGATGGATCCATCGGTCGTGAGCCGACCAGAAGAGGGCCCCCTCTCCTGGCGCTCTGACCGCCAAATAGGCGTGAAGCGCCTGTGCACACCTATCTGCGAAGGAAACGATCCGTTGCTTGCCGCCTTTCGTGTGCAGGACGCGAATGCGCCGTTCGGACAGATCTAAGTCCGCCAACGCAAGCCGAACCAACTCGGAGCATCGGACGCCCGTGTCAAGGAGGATCATGATCATCGCTCTGTCTCTGAGGCCGACTTGCGTCGTCAGGTCGCAGGCTGAGAGGAGCTCGACCACCTCCTCGCGAGAGAACGGCTGAACGATCTTCTGAGGCACCCTCACATTACGAAGAGACGCGAACGGCGTGCTGTCCAGATAGTTGGCAAAGACGAGCCAGTTGAAGAAGCAGCGCACCTCGCGGAAGTAACGATGACGCGTGGCAGGGGAGTGGTGCGTGTACCGTCCTAAGTACGTGTAGAGGTGGGAAGGCTCGATGTGGCCGACGTCCTCAGGAAATCCTTCCTTGCGGCTGACTGCGAGGAAACTGTGCAGGGTCCATCCGTAGGCGGCTACAGTCTTGGGTGACCGCCCCTCGACCTTGCAGCGGAGCAAGTAGAGCTCGATGAGCTGCTCGAGGCTGTGCTCGGCGAGCTTAGATAGAGGTGGCATGTCCCGAAGTTTTTGGGGCGTTGTCGATGAGGTGCCAGAACAGCCAACCGTTGACGGGGTAGCCCGTGATCGCCGTTCCTGCAGCGCTGAGCGAGAGGTAGGCGCGCCCGTTGGTAAGCACGCCTCTGCCCGAGGTGAACGCGGGTGTTTCTACGATGACGGCCGAACGAGGTCGTCCTCTGTGGAAGGCCTTCAGAGCGGTTCCGACCGGCGGTAGTGGCCGGGCTCTTCCCCCGCTTACCCGATTGGCTTTTTCCATGTAAGTTGTACCTCCATCTGCTGCGGGTTTACACGTTCATTCATCGCTCTGTATCGGAGATAATGCAAGCCCATGCACTCGGCATAACGGCCTCGGCGAACGTAGGACGATGTAGCTACAGCTTCTCCACTGAAGGAGATGACCATCTGGTAGAATCTATTGATGACTTCACGGCCGATCGCATCTCAAGCAGAAGTTCTGGATGCGATCACGTTCGACGCTCTCGTTGCCGAACAGCTTTGGTTCGATCAAGAGCGCCCGGCCATCGACCTCACAAATGTGACTTTCATCTCTTCTGCCGCCTTGGCACAGATTGCCGCTATCTGTCATGGGCTCGACGCCGATGGGAAGCGTGCCGTACTAGTGGTGCCGGAACCTGCCGTGCGAACGTACCTAGTACGTTCGGGCTTCGTCGCTGCTGTTGAGGCCGTCGCAGACCTGGACCCTCCTCTGCGTCCGATGGACCGAGCCTTCCAGGCCCAGCGGGGTTCGAGCCCACTCCTGATCGAAGTAACTCGTCTCGAATACGACGCGCTCCCCGATCTTCTCGGAAGGATCGCGCTCGTGCTGAGGGACTGGTTGGGGTATACACAGCGAGATGCGGATAGCGCTGCAATCGCCATCTCTGAGGTATCACAGAACGGTCTCGACCATGGAAAGGGCGCGCCTTGCTTCCTGGCTATGCAGGTCTACGGGGCGGGCACTGGTCAGTTCCTGAACGTGGGTGTCGCTGACTGTGGAGTGGGACTTCGAAGGAGCCTGGAGCGCAACCCGGCCAACAGCTATAACAGCGACGATGAGGCCATCCGCGATGCCATGGACTTAGGGACGTCGGGCTACGAAGATCCGACCCGCGGGACGGGCCTGTGGCATCTGCTGCAGATCACGCACGAGTACCAGGGCTCCGTGCAGATCCGATCCGGTACGGTGAAGGCTCGCTATCGTGCCGACAAGGAACAAGGCTGGATATTCTCCGTGGTACCAGTACCAGGAGTGCATGTTGAGTTGAAACTCGGTCGCCGATCAGCCGCGTAGTTGAGGAGCTAAAGAACTATGGAAATCCGATACAAGCTCAATAAGGAAGGATCATCCGAGCTGTGGACTCGCAAACCAGCACGAAAGATGCGGCTCGAAGTTGAAGAGATCCTTCCGGGGCTGGCCCCTGGCGATGCCTTAGTGCTAGACGCAAAGGGGGTCAGAGTCTTCGACTTCTCGTTTGCCAACGAGCTCTTTGGTCGGCTGGCCCATGATCTCCCGACGCTGATGCCCGGACGCTTTATCATCGTTACGAATCTTTCGATGTACGCGCGGGAAAATCTCCACAGAGCGCTCGATAGCCTTGGCCTCGTGATGGTTGAGCGACGCGCCGGTCAACTCTCCTTGCTAGGGAAAGCGGGCGTTACGGACGCGAAGACGTTCCAGGCCATTGCTAAGGAGGCCAAGCCCGTTACGGCTGCGGCGCTGGCCGGCAGCATGAGGACCAACCCGACCGCGATGAACGAGCGACTAACGAAGCTCACGCGGCTGGGCCTCGTGAGTCGGGAGAAGGGTGCGTCGAAGGTCGGGCGAGAGCAGTACGAGTACACAACGCCGGCCTAGTCCGGTTTGACTTTTGCGCAGTAGTTCAGTACCTTCACTGAAGAAACAGGTTGGCTGTTCGCTATGTAAACGGACAGCACGAAAAGTCCCGAAAGGAAGGAGTGAGTGGCCTCATATCGAATCGTATGTACCGAGCAGGAGCCGGTGGGGCAGCCTACAACTCATGCTCACATCGTCGCCGTAGGCACGGGTCCGGACCCAGGAGCAGCCAGCAACCGGTGGACGTTGGCCGAGGTTCTAACGGCTATGGATGCTGCCGACACGTTCTACACCCAGAGCCCATCCACAGGAGCTATCGCTCAGGTTGAGAAGTACACATGCCTGAAGTGCAATCGAACGTACATCCGCTCGACTCCCGACGCGGTGAGGGACAACAATCTTGACAGCCTCCGGAGTTGCTCCTGGAGAAAATAGAGCCTACTTCAAACGGCCACCTTTCAACACAAGAGACAAGCACCGAAGTAGAGGAGGATATGAACATGACGACTCAGCAGCCAACAAGCAGCCGGAAGACGCGAACCGTGACCGTCAAGGTCAACAACTCGGATGTGACCTTCTCTGACCGCCACGCGACTGGCAGCGATATCAAAGCGACAGCCATCGTTCAAGGAGTACAGATCGAGCAGACCTTCAACTTGTTCGAAATCAAAGGTGGCCGACTCAAGCCGGTCGCAGACAACGACAGGGTCTCGCTTCACCCCAACCAGGAGTTCACCGCCGTCGCGCCTGATGACAATTCATAAGTTCCCATGACGCCAGAGGTGGAGAGGGCCATCGGACAGATTCAGCAGGCTTTGCCTGATCATGAGGTTGAGGTCATCGAGGAACAGCAAGGCGGCGCCTACGTAATCGTAAGCGGCATCGACATCGGGCCGGTCTTCAACCTTTCAAAGGTATGGTGTGGCTTCCTCATCACCTTCCAGTACCCGTCGGCGGATGTCTATCCGCATTATTTAGGACCAGTGTTCACTCGAGTCGACGGTCAAGCTCTAGGCGAGAGCTTCTCTGGCCCAACAGAGTGGCTTAACCGCTCGTGCATCCAGGTCTCCCGCCGTTCCAACCATCTCGACCCGTCAATAGACACCGCCGCCACGAAACTCCTCAAGATTATTTCATGGGTACGGAGCCGTTGACAACCTCGGTAACGCTGCGAATCGACCGGGCCCTCTTCTCACGTCTACAGGCGCACCTATTCCCTGGCGACTCGGATGAACACGGCGCTGTCATTGCTGTTGGTGTCGCGGAATCGGCCGCCGGAACCCGCTTGCTTGCCAGAGAGCTGTTCTTGGCACGCGATGGAGTTGATTACGTTCCTGGAGAGTTTGGCTACCGGGCTCTCAGCGCGAGGTTTGTGGCGGAAACGTCCAACTACTGTAGGGTCCGCAACCTCGGCTACCTCGCTGTTCATTGCCATGGAGGGTCGAACCAGGTTGCGTTCTCGGGTGACGACCTAGGCTCCCACGAGCGAGGTTATCCGGCACTGCTGGCTGTGACGAATGGAGGACCGGTTGGTGCTTTGGTGTTCGCACAGAACGCGGTCGCCGGCGATATCTGGACAGTGGATGGCAGGCGTCCGTTGAAACGTCTCACCGTCATCGGGCCGCACACACGCGACCTATATCCCGAACCAGGAGATGCCCCTTCGTACATCTCGCCAATATACCAGCGACATTCG
The DNA here is from genome assembly GCA_029262675.1 of Chloroflexota bacterium. GTDB lineage: Bacteria > Chloroflexota > Dehalococcoidia > DSTF01 > RBG-16-68-14 > JADFKB01. Next base: position 37,655 of record JAJCYW010000003.1, read on the forward strand.
CTGCTCTTTGGAAGCGCTGGCCAGGAGATACTGTCCGGTCTCAAGGTCGGCATCGTTGGCCTAGGAGGAGGTGGGTCGTTGCTCAATGAGTGGTTGTCGCGTCTTGGCGTTGGGCACGTTGTAGCCATCGATCGAGAACGTCTCGACCACACGAACCTTCCTAGGGTCGTCGGAGCTTCACGTCGTGATTGTGCCGCCTGGCTTCAGGAGCGCCGTTGGTCCTGGCTGAGGCGGGCCGGCCAACGTCTCGCTCGGAGGAAAGTAGACATCGCCAGGGATGTCGCGACACGAGCCAAACCCGACATCATCTATGAGCGGATATTCGGGGACATTGCGGATGAACATGTCGCTAGGCGACTGACCGACACTGATTTCATCTACTTGGCGACCGACAATATCCAGAGCAGGCTTGTCTTCAATGCGTTAGTACAGCAGTACTTGATTCCTGGTGCGCAGGTCGGCGTTAAGGTTCTAGTTGACAGCCTTGCCCGTCGCGTTGCCAACATCACAACGGCTACCCGATCAGTCCTGCCTGGAGTGGGTGGCGGTTGCCTCGTCTGCCAAGAAGTTGTTCCGTCGGATAGCCTGCAGGAGGAAGCACTTGATGATGACGAGCGCCAAGCTCAACGATACGTGGAAGATCCTGAGGTCCATGCACCGAGCGTAATTACGCTGAACGTTCTGTCGGCAGCGCAGGCAGCAAACGATCTAATGATGATGTTCACGGGACTTTACGACGACGACGTCAAGATGACACAACATCTGAACTTCGTGGGTTCTCGCCAGCTCAAGGAGTTTGCACCCCTCGCTCATGAGAGCTGCATCTGGTGCGGCACAATGGACCACGCCAAGTACGCGTGTGGAGATAGAGCGCGTCTACCCTGTCGACAGAAGCCTTCTTAGGCGCCCACGGTTGGGGACGCGAGCAGGGTGCTCCTAAAGGGTTGCGTCTTACATTGATGGCACTTGCTGCGGCATAATATAGCATCGCTCACCGATTGGCGAGACCTATGTTATGACCGAAGAACGCGAGTGGCAGACGAGAAAGAAGAGAATCGACCCGCGACTGCGGTCGGTGGGCTGGGAGCCCGGGCCTTTCGACGCTGAAGCCCAGCTTGGCGCTTACGATGACAGTGCCATCGAAGAGTACCCAACAGAGAACGGGCCAGCAGACTACGCTCTGACAACCGGCGGCCGTGTCCTGGGCATCATAGAGGCCAAGAAGCTGAGCCTGGGGCCTCAGAACGTCCTGACCCAGGCCGAACGGTATTCCAGGGGTGTTGCCGACAGCCCGTTTAACTTCGACGGCTTCAGGGTTCCCTTCCTGTACTCGACGAACGGAGAAGTGCTCTGGTTTCACGACGTTCGCCACACCTTGAACCGCTCGCGTAAAGTGAAACAATTCCATACGCCAAGCGCGCTTGAAGAGCAGCTTGGCCGTGACCTGGAAGCCGCTTGCGAACGTTTAGCCGAGCTGCCAAACGACGATCCACGACTCCGTCCCTACCAGATTGAGGCGAACACCGAAATCGAGCGTGCCATCCGAGAGCGGAAGCGCCGCATGTTGGTGGCGATGGCGACCGGGACTGGAAAGACGTTCACACTAGTTAACGAGGCATACCGCCTGATGAAATCCGGCGCGGCGAAACGCATCCTGTTCCTGGTTGACCGGCGGGCGCTGGCCGCACAGGCGGTCCGTGAGTTTCAGTCCTTCGATGCCGAGCCTGGGAAGAAATTCCACCAAATCTACGAGGTCTATAGCCAGCGCTTCCAGCATGGCGACATGGAGGAAGGGACCTTCGACCCGACCGTTCTGCCTGAGAACTACCTCACGGATCCGCCTCAAGGAGCGGCTTTCGTCTACGTCTCCACCATCCAACGAATGGCCATCAACCTCTTCGGAAGAGGAGCCGTTCCCCTACGGCCAAATGAAGTGCTAGACAAGGACGACGCCGAAGCAGGCAAGCTCGACATTCCTATTCACGCCTTTGACTTTGTAATCGCTGACGAGTGCCACCGTGGCTACACAGCCCAAGAACTATCGACCTGGCGCAACACGCTCGACCACTTCGACGCCACAACGCTGGGGCTGACCGCAACGCCAGCGGCCCACACAACGAGCTACTTCAACGATGTCGTCTTCCACTATGACTATGAACGAGCAGTGGCGGAGGGTCACCTAGTTGACTGGAACCTCGTGAGCGTCAAGTCTAACGTGAGAATCAACGGAATCTTTCTTGAAGAGGGCGAGCAGGTTGGCGTAGTAGACACCACCAGTGGAGCGCAGCAGCTCGACTTACTCGAGGACGAACGAGAGTTCAACGCGTCGGAGGTCGAGCAGAAGGCTACTGCCCCCGACTCCAACCGCAAGATTCTCGAAGAGGTCAAGAAGCACGCCCTGGAGCACGAAGAGAAGTACGGGCGCTTCCCCAAGACTCTCATATTCGCCGTAAACGACCTCCCACACACTTCCCACGCCGACCAACTCGTCGACCTTGCCAAGGACGTGTTCGGACGCGGCGATTCATTCGTGCAGAAGATTACGGGCAAGGTGGACCGACCGCTCCAGAGAATTCGTGAATTTCGTAACCGGCCCGAGCCAGCCGTCGTGGTCACCGTTGACCTGCTGAGTACCGGCGTCGACATCCGCGACTTGGAGTTCATCGTGTTCCTACGATTCGTGAAGTCGCGCATCCTTTTTGTGCAGATGATAGGCCGGGGGACCCGCAAGGGCGATAAGTTCCCTGACAAGTCTCACTTCACGGTCTTCGACTGCTTCGATGGAACGCTCGTGGAGTACTTCCGGAACTCCACCGAAATGACCGTCGAGCCCCCTGACAAGCCAACTCGCACGGCCCGCGAGATCATCGAGGACATCTGGCAGAACCGAGACCGGGACTATAACGTTCGCTGCCTCGTTCGTCGCCTGCACCGGGTGAACAAGGAGATGTCTGGCGACGCGCGCGACCTCTTCGCCGCGCATGTTCCCGAAGGAGATGTCGGTCGGTTCGCAACGGGACTCCCACGGCTCCTGCGAGACGACTTCGCCGACACGATGAAGCTCCTACGAGGCGAGGCGTTCCAAGACCTCTTGGTGAACTACCCCCGCCCCAAGCGCGACTTTGTCATCGCGTATGACGCCAAGGATGCTGTCAGCTCCCAGGTCGTGATTCGTGACGGTGCCGGCCACGAATACAAGCCTGAAGACTACCTCACCTTATTTGCGCGCTTCGTCCAAGAGAACCCGGCGCAGATTCAGGCGATCGGGATTCTGCTAAACCGCCCGACCGACTGGAGTACGGACGCGCTCGCCGAGCTCAGAAAGAAGCTCTCTTCTACCTCAGAGCGCTTCACCGAGCAGAATTTGCAGAAGGCGCACCAAGCCCGCTACGACAAGGCGCTGGTAGACATCATTTCCATGATTAAACACACAGCGAACGAAGCCGCACCTCTATTTACAGCCGAGGAGCGCGTTCGACTCGCGGTGACGAAGGTCACGGCCGGACGCGAGCTCGATGCCGACCAGCGTCAGTGGCTAGAGAGAATCCAAGCCCATCTCATCGAGAATCTGTCCATCGACCGGCCCGACTTCGACGACCTACCTGTGTTCCAACGAGCTGGCGGATGGGGCCAGGCCGACAAGGCGTTCTCCGGGCAACTCACTCAGCTCCTGAACGAACTCAACAAGGCAGTAGCAGCATGACTGACGTAGTCCAAAAACTTTGGGGCTTTTGCAACACACTACGCCACGACGGCATCGACTATGGCGACTACATTGAGCAGCTGACCTATCTCCTGTTCATCAAGATGGCCGATGAGCGGGGTATCAAGCTGCCAGACGACTGCAACTGGCCGTCGCTCGACAACCGCTCAGGGACCGACCTGTCCGAGCACTACATCGAGGTACTAAGACGATTGACGAAGGAGCGCGGGTTGCTCGGAGCCATCTTCGTTGACGCGCAGTCCAGGTTCACCAACCCCGTGAATCTCAAAAGGCTCGTTGGCCTCATCGACGAGACGGAGTGGACTGCGCTCAACATCGACGTGAAGGCGGCGGCATTCGAAGGTCTACTAGAGAAGGCTGCAAGCGAGGGCAAGAAGGGCGCGGGCCAATACTTCACCCCGCGTCTCATCATCGAGAGCATCGTTCGTTGTATCCAGCCCGACCCGCGTGTCCACAAGGATTTCACGATCTGTGACCCAGCGTGTGGAACGGGCGGCTTCCTCGTCGCCGCATATGAATGGTTCATGGAGCAGACCAAGGACGGCGCAGTAGACAGAGCGCTTGGTAAGCGCCTCCGAACTGCTACATACTTCGGGGCGGACTTGGTACCGCGTCCGCGCCGTCTCGCTCTCATGAACCTCTATTTGCACGGGCTGGAGCCGGTCATCGCTCTGAAGGACTCCATCTACGAGGCCTTCGATGGACGTCGTCATGACGTTGTCGTAACCAACCCACCGTTCGGCACTAGGGGCGCGAACCAGGCTCCCGAGCGCGAAGACTTCGTCATTGCAACCAGCAACAAGCAGCTCAATTTCATTCAGCACGTCATGACGACTCTCAAACCTGGCGGTCGCGCAGCCGTGGTTGTGCCAGACAATTGTCTGTTCGCGGATCAAGCTGGCGACGTCTTCAAGGACCTTACGAGCCAATGCGACCTACACACGGTTCTGCGTCTCCCCAACGGCGCGTTCAGCCCGTACAGCCCCGGCACAAAGACGAACGTAATCTTCTTCCGCAAGGACGTTCCAACGGAGCACGTCTGGATTTACGACGCGCGGACCAACGTGCCGCGTATCACCAAGAAGGACCGTCCACTGACACCCGAGCACTTTGCCGAGTTCGAGCGGTGCTTCGGAGACGACCCTAACGGCCGAGCGAAACGCGATAGGACCGATTCCAACGAAGACCGCTGGCGGAACTTCCACCTCACTGAGGTCGAGGAGCGGGACTTCAAAATCGACGGCCTCAAATGGCTTAGGGACGAGTCGGTTGACGATGCGGAGGAGCTCCCCGAGCCAGAGGAATTGGCGACCGACGCCATCGCCGAGCTAGAGGGTGCGATTGGGGATCTCAACTCCGTGCTAGTCGCGCTAGAGAACGGCGCGGCCCCCGGAGACGTCGAGGCCGCACCGTGAGTGTAGGTGCGGTCGCAGAGCCCAGCAACACCGTGCCAGGCTCCGACGAACTGCCTGAAGGCTGGGCTGCCGTGCGTCTAGGTGACGTCTGCGAAAAACCGCAGTATGGCTGGACCACGAGTGCGGACCACAACGTGTCCGGTGTGAAACTCCTCAGGACATCGGACATTTCCCGAGGGACGATTGATTGGAGCTCGGTGCCAGCCTGCAGAAAGATACCAGCAGATTTCGAAAAGTACGCGCTCCATACCGGCGACATCGTGATCTCACGAGCAGGATCGGTTGGACTCAGTGCCCTAATCGACGATTGCCCGCCCGCCGTCTTTGCCTCCTACCTTATTCGGTTCAAACCCAAGGCTCCCATTCCGCCGGATTTCTTGGCCCTATCCTTGAGAACGCCCGAGTACTGGGCCGCAATCTCAGAGCAGTCGGCTGGAATCGCCATCCCAAATGTCAACGCATCGAAACTCAGGAAGCTACCGCTTCCGCTCCCTCCCCTTGCCGAGCAGCGCCGCATCGTCGCCAAGGTCGAGGAACTGCTGGGGCGGGTGAACGCCGCACGGAAGCGCCTGGCAAGTGTGCCCGTGCTGATGAAGCGCTTCCGGCAGTCAGTACTGGCAGCTGCGTGCTCCGGAAGCCTCACTGCGGACTGGCGGGCTGGGCACCCGACTGGAGAGTCGGCGCATGAGATGTTGCAGGAGATACTGACGAAGAGGGTCAGTCTTCTTCCGAAGCGTGGGAGCGAGCCTAAGCCGCCTCAAGACAGCCCGTTGCAGGAAGTTCCACCAGGATGGGCAGTGGCAAGCATCGAGCAGCTCACGCAGCTCGTTACGAGTGGGTCAAGGGGCTGGGCAAAGTACTACTCAGACGAAGGGCCGCTTTTCGTGCGGGCACAGAACCTCAACACCGACCAACTATGCGTAGAAGACGCTGCCCATGTTCAGCCACCGGATGACGCAGAAGGCCGCCGAACACGAATTCGCGCCGGAGACCTGCTGGTGACCATCACGGGCGCGAACGTAACAAAGGCAGCTCTCGTCGAAGTAGACATCGGCGAGGCGTACATTAGCCAACATGTAGGCCTCTTGCGACCAGTGGACGCACACCTCGCCCCGTTCGTGTTCTTGTGGACTATCAGCCCGGCCCACGGCAGAGCGAAGCTCCTGAACGACGCATACGGAGCAGGGAAGCCTGGACTGGGCCTCGGAAACTTGCGCGAGATGGCCGTCGCCCTGCCTTCCCTCCGGGAACAGCGAGAGATCACCAGCAGGGTCGCGGCGTTTTTCGCGGTCGCAGATGCGATAGAGGCTCGCGTCAACGCAGCGACAGCGCGCGCGGAGAGGCTCACGCAGTCGATCCTGGCGAAAGCGTTCGGGGGCGAGCTGGTGCCCACCGAGGCAGACTTGGCGCGTCGGGAAGGGCGCGACTACGAGCCTGCATCAGTACTGCTGGAGCGCGTAGGCAAAGAGGAGAAGGAGAGACCCGGGCCGAGGAGGCGGAGAGCGAAGGCTGACCGCTAGCTATGGTTGCGTCGTGTCGCAGGCGTGATGCACGACACTAACGGCGGGGAGGGAGTGGCGCGCCGCCGAGGCTTCTGGCCAGGAGTCGCGGAGACACCTGATCTCGCGCGAGACGAGTACTCGCTGGAAGGTACTTCATGTCGGTGATAATGGAACGGCAACAGCTACCCAGTGCCACGCAGTTCCTGGCAGCCGCGAAGCACTTCTACAAGCAGGCCAAGTGGATTCAACGTGTGCGGGTTGGTGTGGCCATGGTTCTCGCTCTAGCCGGGCCGATTGCGGTACTTCTGGAACCAAACGCTCGACCCTTATTGGGTGCCGCGGGAGGCGGCTGGATTTTCATCTCCCGAATTGTGCTTCAGCACCTAGAGAGCAACCGCCGAAGCCTGGGTGCTCGGGCTCAAGAATCGTTCGATACAACCGTGCTAGAAATCCCTTGGAACCACTTACTTGCGAAGCCAGTATCGCCTGAGGAAGTTGCGGCAGCGGCCCGCTCCGAAAGCGTCAAGGATATGTCCTCCTGGTACCCTGACCCCGGCGACGCGCCTTGGCCCACCGACGTGCTCGTCTGCCAGCGCTCTAACGCTGTGTGGGGACGTCGACAGCACACGTCATATGCTTGGTTCGTTGGCACTGCCACGACGCTCTGGTCACTCCTCGGCATAGGGGTAGCAGTTGGCGTTGACGCAAGCTTGTCTTCATACCTCATCACGATTGCCCTTCCATCAATTCCTGCGTTCCTGGACGCCACTGATCATGTCCGTTCCCACAGCTCCGGAGCACTCTCTCGTCAGTTAGTCGAGGACTCAATCGATGACCATCTGACGGCAAAGGACGCGGACGCCGCGGCTCTCCGGCGAATCCAGGATCGTCTCTACGAACTCAGGGAGACAGCTCCACTCGTCCCTGAGTGGTTCTACACGCTGATGCGTTCGGGGTACGAAGCAGATATGAGGGCAGCTGCCAAAACCCTCACAGAGCAGACGAAAGCTGACGGTGAACATGGCGACCACGACAGCCAAAGCATTTAATGAGTTTCATGACCGGATCTCGCTCACCAGCGGCCAAGAGACGAAGGCCACTGAGCGGGCGGACAGAGCTGGCGTCTACCTGAAGGAAGCTTTTCCAGACACGTCCACCCTGCCTGTCCTCTCCACGACTCAAATGGGATCCGTTGCTAGAGAGACCGCGGTTCGACCTCTTGATGACGTGGATGTACTTAGTGAGTTCCGGAATAAGGACGACATCTTTGAAACATACCGATACGACTCCAAGGCATTCTTGTACCGCATCCGCGAGGCAGTAGATGCGAAAACTGGTGTGAAAAAGGTTGGAGCAAGGGGTCAGGCGGTGCGCCTGTTTTACACTGATGGCCTTCACGTGGATATCGCCCCCGTGTTCTCGTGGAAGGACGGCGGCTTCGCCCTCCCGTCTGGCGACGGAGGATGGCTTACGACCGATCCTCCGAAACAGAAGCGCTGGATTGAGACGCGACACTCTGAGCTCGGCTATCTCCTGAAGAGGCGAGTCAAGCTGCTCAAGAAGTGGAACGAGTCGCACAGCAAACGCATAGGATCGTGGCACTTGGAGGTCATGGTGGCTACGGTTTTCAGTTCGATGAACAACGACAGCCGAGAGGTCCTCGAGAAGTTCTTCGAGTGGGCTCCCAACAGCATTTCCGTGCAAGATCCGGATGGTTACGGGGGAGACCTCTCAAGCGGCCTCACATGGCAAAGTCGGAGTGATGTCATCGACAGCCTGCATAGCGCCCACGACCGAGCGGTTAAGGCGAACGAGGCTGAAGTCTCGGGCGATCACCAGGAAGCCATCCGGCTGTGGAGTATGGTGCTTGGCAGCGACTTCCCTGCGTACACAGACTAAGGGGGCGGACCCATGTCCGCCAGCGCAAAGCGCCCAAACCCAGAGACAGCCGTGCCGAACGGGACAGCCGCGTCCCGTGGCAGCCCCCTACACCCTCACGACGCCCCCCGATTCTGGAGCAGAAGGCTGTTGAGGACAGCCTGGCTTAGCTGTAGGCCTACTCAGCACCCTTGTCCCGCTGGTGTCTACTCACACTGTGCGTTGTTGTCTCGCCTCGGTACTCACGATGGCCCCCGATGCCGTAAGAGAAGCAGCCCAGCTCGCTCAGCGTCCCGCTCGACTTCCTCGACCGACTTGCCCGTTAGCTTCGCCAGCTCCTCGCGCAGCCGATCGACATCGACAACAGAGCCCTGATCGCGATGGCCTCGTAATGCCGACAGGTCGCTCGGGAGCAGCCTCCGCACCTCATGTTCAAGGCTCTTGGCGTCGTGATGGAAACGGCACAAGAAGGCAAGGTAAGCAAGAGTATGTGGTGCTGTTCGTCGACATCCTAAGACGCAAAATCGGACGATCCGTCGACTCTAGTGCCTAGCCGTTGGGCTAGCGTTCCCAGACCTTCCGGTCCGCCGCGACGAACTCAGCCAGGCTGTCGAATACAACGACTCGTGTCTCACGACTCATGCCGCGCTGAAGAACGTCGCGGGTGCGTCTTCGAGCATCAGGGTCGGGGTTGACGATGACCAGCGAGCGGAGCCACTCTCTTCTTGTACTGATTCGAAATAGGGCAGTCGAGTGCATGTCTGTTGGTGGGAGCGAGTACCCGATTACGACGAGTGTTCGGGCCCGGTGTATTTCATCTCCCGCGCTCTTCCACATCTTGGAGAAGACGCCCGTGTCGTACCGTTTGCGCGACTCAGGCGGGATGATCGTGAAACGCAGATCGCCATTCTGGCGAGTGTAAGGACGCTCCTTGAGGTGAACGGTTGGACGCGGAGTGTCATCCTTTGTCACGACGAAGTGCAGCGAACCGTGCAATTTGAGCAGCTTTATCGTCTTCTTGCCGGCAGGCTTCGTGGGTGACCAGTAGGCGTCTCCCGTCAGGTTCCGCCCTCCTCGGCCAGTCAAGGCAAACCCGTACCCGTAGTGCGCGTCCCATTTTCCGTTCCCGCGAGTCCTGAGCGCATGATCGACGACGCAGTCGTAGTTGAAGCTTATGATCCTGTCGGAGGGCCGAAGCATGCTGACAAGATCTTCATGGAACTCACAGGCCGTTGGCGTTCTTCCGTCTCGACAAATCGACTCTTCCAGGACTGCCGCGATGGCCTGCTGCAGTCGTTTTCGCTTCTCGTTGAGATCGGCCCTCCGATAATCCCGATTCTCGCCGGTCGTCTCAACCATCCTGGAGGTATGCTCCAACGTGGTGAACATGGTTTCCGCGGTTACCTTGAAATTAACCCCGAAGAGTTCCACGGTGTCCTCGATTACTTGGTCGATGGTTACTCTGTGCTTCGGGTCTCTGACTCGTTGAAGTTGTGAATAGAAGTCAGAATCAAGCGGCGGGAGGCAAGGATTGACCTTGGGATCGACGAAGCTCGCCCCTCGAGTGGCCCCGGCACCTAGTACGATGACGGCCATAGGGATAGACTAACGCAATAGGAGGCAAAGAGCCTTCCCGCTGCTTGGCACGCACCAGGAGAGGTCGGCGTATCTCTCTGATCAGGCAGCCTGTCGAATCAGTAGATGACCATCTGCCTCCGTGGCAGAGGGTTTAGCTATAGGCCAGATGCTGGCCGAAATAGCCCAGCGAGTGCGTCCCACAGATACGGATGAGTTTTGCCGCCCCACAGCCACGACTAGAGCAGACGGTCAGCGGGTCGCAGATGCGGTCTTCGAGAGGACCGCGCGAGGACGGCGAGTTGATGGCGCAAAGCCAGGTTTTCGAAGGCTAGGTCACGCCGGGAGCGCAGGGCGCTCCTCACGCCGGCGAAGAGCAACCGAAGGCAGAGAATCATGGCCAAACCTCCTGCAGCGAACGGTACGCACCGGTTGGACCGTGAGTCTACTACAGCGATGGGTTAGATTCGGATCGGTTTTGCCCTCCCACACGCCTCAGCTCTGCCACTGATCCGCCCATTTCTTAAGGCCTCGGCGACGCCTCGTTCAGGATTCGCATTCTCACGCGCCTGTCGCCGGAACTACCGTTATCGATCTTGTCCAATTGGGACTCAGCGCGATACTCACACCTTTGCCATCCGTTTCCTTGAGTTGCGCATCTGGGAGGACCCCCTTGAATCGTGGATCTCGGTACTCGGCCCGCCCCAAGTAGAACGAGCTACTTGGATCAGCAAATCGATCGCGGGCTCTCTTCTCTCGCGCATAGAGCATCACTGAAACATAGTGAGGCCGAGCTTTCCCCCATCTCTTCCGGCTCTGATCATTCCGGTGGATTCGCATCTTAAGACTCGATTCAATTGCCCCACGTAGCGCCGCTGCAATCGAATCTTCAGAAGCCGTCTCTTCGAGAACGGCCTCGACTCGGTAGCGCCGCGCCTCCCCGGTGGAGATGTCGTCAGCCGAGACGATACGAAGGCGAACACGATCACGCTGGAGACGGGCCCGCCATTCTGGAGTGACAGCATCCTTAATGTATCTCAGCTTGTGACGGAATCTCCCAATCCAGCCACCGAACGACATGTACAGATTCTGAGCTCCTTGAATGAATTCCCTGTCAGGCAACCTTCCGGACGCCCATTGGCTCAGAGCCCTACCATCCACCACGGAGAAGCTAGATGTGCCAGCGTCCGCTTTCGCTCCGACGAAGACTCGCTGGGCCTCCGGAAACCACACAGCAGCATCCCAGAGCACGCCGATATTCGTCACCAATCGTTCGTCGCTGTGTGTTGCTTTGTCTGCTATCTCCACGGTCAGTTGGCGCTCACCCCTAACCGTGTCCACCGTGGCTTTCGGTATGTCGAAGTCGCTTCCAGAGGCATATTTGGAGAAGCACCAGCGTCTCGTCTCCGGCGCGAGCTTGGTCGGATCAACGATGCGAGCGATGGCTGGCACTCCCAGGTGTTCGTTTAGGTAGAGGCGCAGCGCAAGGCTGTAGCCAAGGCTTCGATCTAGAAGGCTTGTGACATCGTCACGGAACTCCTCCAGAGTACGCTTTTCAGAATTACCCTTCTTGTCCGTGAAGATGGCCTGCTCATGCCTACCAGCGAACTCAGTGCTGAATGTCAGATCATGAGCACAGCCGTTTCTCACGGTTGGGGAATAGGCGACGTCAGCCGTGTGCCAACCGGCCTTCTTCAAGAACTCAGCGATGCTGAATAAGTCAATGGGAGCCGTCTTTCCCGAGCTTCTAGCTTCGCCTCTGGCTGGAAGCGCCAGAAGAACGTCAAGAATCTGGTCGCAGAGTTCGAGATACCACCTCGACAGGTGGTTTCTGACTGCAGTTCGCGTGTCGAGATTCTCCAGGTCTTCATGCTCAACTTCGAATGCTAGGTGCTCTGCGCGATGGATGGCGTCCATCAGCCCTCGAATCTCGCGTGCCTGCTGAGCAAGCTGCTTAGGTCCAGGAAAGCTTGCCTGGAGAGCCAAGGCATACTCGGCGAAGGCAGGCTCCGAGTAGTACGAGAGCGGAGGCCCGGATAAGTAGTCGGTCACCGGTAAGACGAACCAGAGATCTCGTTGGGCCACAGACCAGGTCCGCTCAAAACGGCCTAGTTCAGAGAACTGGTCGGCCCTCTTCTGTAGTTTTCCGGTGAGCTTCAGTGAGTTCAGAGCTAAGACGCTGTGAATGGCATCCGGGTAGGGCGTATCTAGGCTCATCGCAGGTACTGCCTTAGGCATGCCCTTATCCAATCGAAACTCGAAACACTGTGGACAAATCAATAATACCTCGTGGTTCCGATGTGGGAGAGGTGTACACGCAGAAGACCACAACCTCGAAGTCTAGATCTGTCGGAAAGTGCTGAGGAGCCGACGAGCATCGGCCTTGAACTCTGGCCCGTCTCGCCGATCGACTCAAGATCCGCATCGCTCCCCAATCACAAGCTACCAATACACCTGATCCAAGACCCAACCGCATAGTGTAGACTGTGGAGCCAGTTCAGGGCCGATTCATTAGCGGACCGCAGGCGACCTGATAGGGCGGGACCTCATGTACCTCGAACGTTGGACGATCGACGAACTAGAACCTAGCTACGGAACGCTTCTTAGTTCGGTGTATAACGGGGACTTCGCGGTTCCAGACGCTGATGCGCGGCTGGAAGTCGTAATGAGCCTTGAGCTAGAGGACATGGACTCTGAAGACGCAGACAAGGGCGTCTGGAGCGAAGAGGTCGCGTTTGTGGTGGACAGGGATTTACTTGAAGGTTTCATCCAACGTGCAGTCGCTGCCAATCAGCTGGAGCCATTTTCAGAGGATCGGCCTCTTCGAGAAGGCGACGTGTATTGGCTTTTGTCAGAGGAGCCGTTCACCAGGCAGTACTTAGACCACACGCCAACCGCGCAACCACTAGCCGAGTGGACTGAGCAATTCCTAGAAAATCTAGCTCCTGCGGGGGTACAGGCGTGGGACGTCACAGCAGTCGCTCGTCAGGCCGTCAAGGAGAACTACTACCGGGCGATCGAAAAGTCTCGACTCAACCGACCGCGAGGTACAAGACGTGGCTGACATGCCCGCGTTCCCTATGGCTTGGCTCGCTGGGCGTAGTGCGTTCGTTCCACCAGCAAAGGCCCTGGTCGTCTATATCTTGAACGTCGGTGACGGCGATGCCATCATCATCCAGTTCCCTGAGGAAGACGGTGAGCGCGAGTATGCTGTAGTGGACAGCAACAATGGTGCGAAGACCATCAACCTCCTGAAGGGCCTCGGAGCGCAGCGGCTGCGTTTCATCTGCGCCACGCATCCTCACCTAGACCACATTCGCGGCCTCAGAGCCATACTCAGGGCCTTCAGCACGGAGGAGTATTGGGACAGCGGTTTCCTGTATACGTCTAAGACCTACAACGCCGTCATCACTCAGGTCGAACACCACGCGGTCCAGCTCATTCGTCCTACATCAGGGTTCCAAACGTTCATCGGTGGAGTGAGACTGACAGTTCTATCTCCATCAATCATGCTCAGAAATCGCTATGACACGTATGGTGTTAATCCAAACAACGCTTCGATTGTCCTCCGATTAGAGTACCCGCGTCCCGCGCCGAGTCGTGACTTTCCAGTGGCCATTGGTGCCACGCGACCAACTGAGATCAAGAGTATGGCAGTCGTGCTGGGTGGAGATGCCCAGACCGATGCATGGAGCCGCGTCCTGGAGGAGTTCCCGCACCTGGAGAAAGACCAACGTAATTGGGTTCGTCAGATCCAGATCAGGAAGGGGAAACAGCCACTTGCGTGCGACGTTCTCAAAGTGTCACATCACGCGTCGAAACATGGGATAAACCTAGAGCTCGTTGAGAGGATGGGAGATCGGTCTGGCCAAGGGTCGAGTAAGGGACCACGGTACATGATCTCATCATGCGGTGGACAGTCGACGCACGGATTTCCTCACACGGTGGCTCAGGCGATCATGCGAGAAGTTCGAGACCCAAAGGCGAAGACCGGTGGCAAACACTTGCCAGACCATGAGATGGGCCTTCACTATACGGCTCAAGAGATGGATGGCACCGGCAAGCCACCAGCCGGGTCGATCGCCGTCGTCCTGGAGGCGAACGCCACGACGCCTGACCTGTACCGATTCGAAGATGGTCCTGGCGATGATGTCAGCTTTTCGAAGGCACGTAAAGTTCTCATGAAGTCCCGTCCAAACGTTCCATAGGCGCTGTCCTCGGATCTCCCGCTGGCAACGATGAAGAAACCTATCTCGGTCACCCATCCAAACCTCCTGCAGCGAACGGTACGCATCGGTTGAGCCGTGAGTCTACTACAGCGATGGGTTAGATTCGGATCGGTTTTGCCCTCCCACAACCGGCGGATCGATCGTGCACTCACGTGGTAGCCGAGTTTGCGCAGTTCGCCCTGAATGCGGACGCTGCCCCAGCGCGGGTTCTCACGCGCCATCCGCCGAATCAGCTCTCGGATCTCCACCTGAATGCGAGGTCGGCCAAAATCCCGGCGGCTCTTCCGTGTCCAGTCGCGTCGCCAGGCGGTGCGATGCCAGCGGACGACGGTGTCCGGCTGCACGAGGACGAGGACCGAACGCTACTGCGGCAAGTGGCGGGCAAACCACGACCAGAGCAGGCGGTCGGCAGGTTCGAGACGTCGTCGTCGAGACGAGCGGGCCAACACGGCAAGCTGATGTCGCAGGGCGACATTCTCGAGGACGAGGTTTCGGTGCGAGAGGAGTGCACCCCGAGCGCCGAAGACGAGCAGCCAGAGAAAGAACAGTATGGCCAAATCCTCCTCGTCGAACGGTACGCAAGAGTTGACCACGAGTCTACGTTGGCCCGGGATTAGCTTCGGATGGGTTTTGTCCTCCCACAGCTAGTTTTTGAAGGATGGCGAGGCGATCGGATTGCACTGACAGGGCGCTTGGAAGGCGGTTTCCTTTCTGTATCGCTGCTTGCCTGGGAAGCTTGGAATCTCTCTATGAGAAGCAGAGCGCTGGGAGTTGTTACACCGTGCTTGACGTAGAGGGACAAGTTGTCGAACTCAGGAGACAGGGCGATTTCTCGGCCAGATTCGTTCTGATGTCTGACGTACTGTCGAACGGCGAATGTGACCCCAGGACAGTTCTGACGACGGCGACTCGCAGTCATGCATTGAGTCCAAGATCGCCCGGTCCAGCGATTCATTGCTCTTTCGCCCAACGCTGGACATTCCTGGCCGGAGGCGAACGGGCGTGCTAGAATTGATCAGGGTGCATCCGTTTGCTGCCGTTCACGATCTGGAAGGAACCGTTCGTGTCTCTCTCCGCTGATCAGCTGCTCGAAGACGACACTTTTCTATTTATTGGGCGCCGAATCCTCACTGGGAACTGTGCACTCTTCCTTGGTGCCGGGTCGTCGCTTTCCTCTGGAGCACCGACAAGTGAAGAGCTGGCGACGCTGATCGCGACGAAGGTCCTCATGACTGACAAGACCTATCCCTTGGCCGAGGTTGTGGCCTACGCGGACGCCAGTGTCGGTCGACGGCAGGTTTGTGAAGTGATTGCAGACCGTCTCGCAGGCTTGGAGCCGGCCACAGCGTTGAAGCTGCTCCCGGCGTTTCGGTGGAAGACCATCTTCTCCGTCAACTTTGATGACTTGATCGCGAAAGCGTATGCTCAAACAAAGGATACGAGAGCTGCTGAACTTTCCGTGTTCTACGCGGCCGCTGATCTTGATTTTGTTCCAGCTGGACACATCCCACTTTACATGGTGCATGGAGACTTCCGACATCCCACCGATCCCAAGATGGGCCTCGTCTTGACAGCAGACGACTTCGTCAAGGCCACTTCCCACAGAAGGGCTTTCTACAGACTGCTCACGGACAAACTTCAGCGAGACGAAGTAGTCTACGCTGGGTTTTCGTTATCAGACCCAGATTTCCACGCGGTCGTCAACGACGTCTGGGAAGCCGTAGATCAGCAACCAAACCTTGTGCCACGGGGCTACGCTCTCCAGCCAGATTATGAGCTTTTCGCGCAACGGCATTGGGACAGCAAGAAGATCACACTTATAGACGCCACTATCGAGGATTTCGCTGGCGCACTGATGCGGCTCGCGTCCGGGAAGGAAACTCAACAGCCGATCGAAATTGGCTCGCGTCCGATCCTCCCGGATTTTCTCTCGTCGATCTCAGTTGTGTCTGACCTCTCCGAAGACATTTCCAATGCGTTCGACTTCCCTCAGTTCGACGCCGGCGAGTCGACTGCGGCTCAATTCTTCAGAGGTGGTCCAGTTTCTTGGGCAGATATTCGTGAGCGCATCGATGGGATGCGCGAAGTGACAGATGGAATTCTCGAAACGGTCTTGATAGATCCGTCCGAAGAGCCAACGCGCCGTAGCGCCAAGTCGACTCCATTCGTCTTTGTCGATGGGCCGGCTGGAACCGGAAAGACAACATTGTTGAGGCGTCTGGCCTGGGAGCTAGCTCACACCTGGCGTCGGCCGGTTGCTTGGATTAGAGACCCGTCACTCATGCAATTCGACCTAATTGAGGCTATGGCGAAGGACACGGATGGTCGTCTCTACCTGTTTATTGACAACTGTGCGGATGCTGGAAGACAGGTCATCTATGTCCTGAACCGATGTCGGCGCCGGAACCTCGCCGTGTCGTTCATCGGTTCCGACCGCGCCAACGAGTGGTCGGCAAGCACAAAGGCAACGCCGCTCGACCCCGATTATCGCATCACGCTTGGCAGCATCACGCGAGTTGAGGCGATAGATATCCTCGCGGGAATGCGACGAACAGACCAGCTTGGAACGCTCAAGGATCTACCGGAAGAGGATCAGCTTTCAAGGCTACTGGATCGAGCTGGGCGTCAACTCCTCGTCGCACTTCGTGAAGCTACCGAGGAAGGTAGGCGATTTGACGAAATCATCGAAGATGAATACGGCAAGATTCCCTCCGAAACCGCCAAGCGTGCCTATCTTTATGTCTGCACTCTGTACCAATTTGGCATCGTGACCCGAGCCGGAATCCTCAGCCGAGCGACGGGCGTAGCATTGGGCGATTTCGCAGAGAAGGTTCTCCACCCTACTGATTCTGTCATTGTAGAGCGCCAGATCAATGTGTCTGCGCAACCTACCTATCAAGCTAGGCACGAGGTAATTGCCCAAATCGTCTTCCGTCGAGCCCTACCGACATCACGCACAAGAGCCGACCAGATCCTCGCAATCTTGAATCAGTTAGACCCTGGTTACCGGGACGACCACATGGCCTTCAGTCGATTGATAAATTACAGGTGGTTGCGACAGCTTGGCCTAACGCCGGGGGACCTCTCAGACGTGTACAACGCAGCCAAGAGACTACGTCCAGATGATCACAGAGTTACTCACCAGCAAGCTCTTTCCCTTCGTTTTGCTGATCCTGGACAAGCCGCCAGGCTTCTGCGCGAGGCGGAGGAAATGGAACCTCGGGACGACCTTGTCAGGCACAGCCGAGCCACGTTGATGCTGGACCAAGCCCGCGATCTCCATGGCGAAGAACGCCACCGACTCCTCCTGCAAGCTGAGGGGGAATTTCGTGGCCTCATGAGAGCAGACCCGACGAACGCAGCCCCTTACGCTTCCCTCGCGAAGCTCTACTTGGATGAGTCGATAGCTGCATCCGACAACGCCGAACGGATTCGCTTTCTAGCCATGGGCCAGCACACAATAAGAGACGCCTACACGCGCTGCCGGGTGACCCAACACTTACTGGAGATGACTGCTCGCCTCGACGAAGCCGTCGGTCAGTTTGATGATGCTGAGGAGGATTACCGGCAAGCGATCGCACAGGCTGCCGGAGATGTCCAACTTGCTTCTAATTTCGCAGCATTCTTGAGGCGGTTAGGGCGCGAAACCGACGCCGTCGCGGTCCTGAACAGCGCACTAGATATGCACCCAGCCGATCCTCTCCTCAATTACTCACTGGCAAGGCTCCTTGAGATCGTCGAACCTGACAACGAGGCAGCTATCCGGCGGGCGTACGAGTGCGCGATTGCAGAGCCCGTTCGGGGTTTCATGCCACAGCTTGACTATGCGGTCTACCTCTTTCTAGTCGGCGATCAAGGTTCGGCTTATCAGCACTTTCGGGAACTTCGCAGCCTGGATCTTTCCTATTCTGTAAGAGCGCGTCCCTATCGCTGGCTCGAGAAGGACGGGGCAAGGCAGGTCTTCCCGGCAAGGCTTTGGTCGCGGGGCTTGTCCTCGTCATTTATTGAGGTCGCCATCTTTCAGGAGCCTGTCTACATCTCGCCTACGGAACTGGCGAAGGGGACTTCGGATTCCGAGTTCAGTGTGAACGTTTCGTTCAATCTTTTTGGACCTCGTGCGTTTCTGGCTGAACGAGAGAGCTGATAACCAACCCTCGTACCCTCCAATCAGTAGGTACGGCGACCGGCCGTTGCCGGCGCAGAGAGCTGAGCTGGTAAACCACCTGCCTCCGAGGCAGCGGGTCTGTCGAGGGGCACGATAACTCCCCCACAGGCGCCTAATCGCCCCTTCTTGGTTGCGGCGTTTCGTATCTGCATGATGGTCTCCATTGGATCAGATCGTGTCCAGTTATCGTGTCGGACACCGCATATGACACCCACCAAGCAGTAGAGCATCCGCTTCCCAAGCAGGGCGGTGTGAACACTGGAGCGTCGTAGCGAGGACCGCGAGCATTAGAGCGGTGCGTCATCAGCTGTCGCTCGGTAGCCTCACCGCGACGGCCGGCGCCGGAAGCTCCGAAAGTGTGCGGGACGAGGCCCTAGCCTCGACAGGAGCCCCCAAGCCTCTTGGTGCTTCCTCGGGAAGGCGGAAATTGCCGATCTCCGAATGGATGATGCTTGTGCCGCCCATGCAGTTCCAACATGGTCCATCACGCCAAGACGTAAGCTGCATTCTTGCCTGTAGGTTTCGATTACGCATCACCGAAGCGATCGTGCGCTCCTCGAGTTGTCGCTGGTCATCCCTGGTTAGTGCGGTACTGATCCGTTGCCCGTCCGTGATCAGGGTCGCCGCCGAGGTTTGATTCCGATCCGAGTCCGATGGATCTTCGCTCATTCAGCCATCGCTATCTCGTCGCTAGGAGGCGATGATGTGACACAGCGGGGGACAGCGACGCCAGCGTTGTGCATCGCGCTCGCCGCACGCTAACGCAGGAAGCGGGCAGAAAGAAACACCACACAAGAAACGCGCTGTGGGTAGTACAGGAGGAGGCACAAGGTGAACACGAACTCCGAGCTGAGGAAAGCCACGTGGATGTCGCGCCGAGTGTCAGCGAGTTCCTTAATGGTGGGCCTGAGCATCGCCGAGACGGGGATCTTCCTCCGACGGATCGCTGCCGGCATGAAACCGATACACGCGCGACGCCTCATCAATGGCGAACGTCGATTCGCCGCGGGAGACCCGACGAACGCGAGGTAGCAGATGATAAATCCAGCCCACTCCCGCGTTTCGGGATGGGAGACATCAAGAACATGGCCCTAGAGCAGGTCCTGCGGAAGGCGGCAGGCCACCTGCGACTGCGGCGCCGTTTCAGCTTCGGCGAGCGTGGCTACGTCACCGTCTCGAGAGGAGGGGCCTCGTTCTCGGCGAAGGTCCGTCGCGGCATGACCCTGCTCTTCCGGCCTAGCGAGCGGCCTCGGGTCACGTGGAGCGTGCCCGGGACCGGCCTCACCTGGCGGCGCGCACTGCCGCTCCCAAGCCTCTGGTTCCTCTCGCCCGGCGAGTTGTGGAGGCGCCAGAAGATCGGGCAGTACGCGCCCACTGTTGAAGAGACGCTGGACCGGTTCTACCCGGGCGTAGTCCCGCCGCGGGTCGTGCTCAGCCCGCGGGCGAGGGTGACGCTCGCGCGCTTCCGGCCGGAGCCGGACGAGCGCATCGTCGTGTCGTCGCGCCTCGCCGAGCGGTTGCCCGCTGACCTGGTCAGAGAGGCGCTTGTCCGCGAAAGCGTACGCGCCGGCCTGTGGTCGCGCGAAGGTAAGACCGGTGCCAGGCGTCTTCGCGAAGAGCTGACGCGCCTGGGTATTGAGCCGGGCGCTGGAGCCACTGCGTCCCGCGAGCGGCACATCATCACGCAACCGAGTGACGCCGACGCAGCAGTGCATAGGACGACCGGTTCCACCTGGGACCGGGCAGCTCTACGAAAGGAGGGTGGGAAATGAACCTGGCTATGAGAGTAACACTGGCGGGGCTCTTGCTTGGCGCGCTGGCAGGTGGCGGTGTCGCCGTGAGCATGGAAACCGACGCCGGGCCTATCGTGCCCCCTGCGTTGGCAGGTCTCGGGCAGGCGCTCTGCAACGCCGCGGAAGTCGACCTCCTGTTGGACGGCTCCGATTCCGTGGACGACGAGGCGTTTGCGCGGCAAGCGAAGGTCGCGGTGGGCGCCGCATTGGAGTTCCAGGGCTGCGATCCACAGCCGCGCGTCATGGTCGGCGCGTTTTCAGAGGGCGTCTCGCAGCTTGAGCCTTTCGACTTCCAGAAGCCGCTAGCGCAGCTGACGCGGCTCCGCTCGCAGCTCGCTGTCGAGTGGACGAACCCTGTCGCTGCGGTGGCGACGGTCCAAGAGGCGACGGCCGGTGAGGTCGGCGTCGTCGTCATCACCGACGGTGCCATCGAGCCGGGCCCGCAGGATGGGCCGCCGGCCGACGTCGCAGCCTTCGTCGGCGAACTCGAAGCGCTGCAATCGGCAGGGCCGTTGGTCCTATGGGCAGTCCGTAGCTCAGTCGATGCATCATTCAGCTCCACCTTTGGTCCCATCTGGGACGAACTGGGGATGCGGGGGCTTGGAGTCCTCGACGTCGCCCCGCAGGGCACCGCGATCGTACCGCCGTTCAGGGCGGTCCGATCGGCGCCGACTGACATCGAGCTGGAGCCAACGGCAACACCGGTGCTTCAGCCAACCGTTGTCTCCGACCCACTCGGAGCGGTCGTCTCTGTCTCAGGCGAGTCGCTGCACGAATTCTTCATGTCCGGCCGTGGCATCCTGCTGTTCACGTTTGTCGGCGCCCTCTGGGGCGTCGCCTTGCTGGTCGTCGCGTTCCGATTCAGGAAGCAGGCGGCGCCATCCATAGGCCTTCAGGTGAGGCGTCCGGACGGCAAGACAACATTGTTGCAGCTGGTGCAGGGCGAGCCGAAAGACGTTCCCGCGGGCGAACCCAACGCCCGCAAGCTCGTGCTCCAGGAGGATGGCTCCATCCTGGTGGACGGACGCGACCGGATTCTAGCTCGGGCCGGCACCTTCAACCTGAACGATCTATACCAGGTCCGCCGCATTCCACCACTGGGACCCTCGACTTCCTGGGAGAGCGTGGCAATAGAAGACAACAAACCCCGGAACCTAGCTGAAGAACATTGGAAAGAGAAGGAGGTAACAACGTGATTGGACTGATCTACGCGACGCTGGCGACGACGACAGTAGCAGGGTTGGACTACACGGTCATCCCGCTGCTGACGACGGTCGCGGCTCGACTGGGGATCGTCGAGCCACCGCCATCGATGGAATGGATGGACTCGCCTCAGGCGATCGCGGCCGCACTGGGGCTCTACGTGCTGGGTCTCGTCTCTGCGAGGCTCGGCCGGCCTGACCAGCTCAAGGTCTTGGAGCGGGCGGTCGGAGTACCCTTTGCAGCGGCCTCGCTTGCGGCCCTGGGGCTGGGCGCGGCTGACCGGTCTGGCCTGGAAGGTGCCCTGGTGGGCGAATCTTCCACGGCCGGCGCCTGGCTGCGTCCGGGCGAGTACACCGGCGCGGACGCAGCGGCGCTTAGCGGCATCGCCGCGGTGTCCACGCCCATCTCGCTCTTCGGCCGCGGCCTGCGGCGGCTGAGCGCGCGCGTACCGTACGCCAAGGCCGTGCACTCCGGCGTCGCTATCATCGGCATGTCGGCCAGTGCGGCTGTCTCCCGGCTGCCCACGGAGGCGATCGTGGCAGTGCTGTCAGTCGCGGCCGTGGCTGCAGTGCTCTTCGCGTTCGGCATCCTCTCGCGGGCGCGGCGGCTATTCGTCTGGTGGACCAGCGTTGGACAAGGCGCCTCGCGCAGGCAGCGGGTCGGCGTGCTCGCTGAGCTGGTCCTACCTGGTACGGGTGCGTTCATCATCGGACGTCCATGGTCGGGCCTGCCGCGGCTCGCGGCCGCCATCGCGCTGCTCGTGGGGATCCTCTTCCTGGGACCCGCCCTAGTCCCGGCCTACATCTTCGTGGGCCTGGGCGGCGCACTACAGGTGGCCGAGGAGGCCGTGACCGACGACGCGAGTGACGACGACGACGATGGTTGGAGCATCGGCGATGATAGCCCGGAACCCGAGCCCGCGCTGGTGACAGCCGGGGCGGGTCAAGCGCCAGAGGAGGACTGGTAATGCGAATAGGCAACCGAAACGGGAACAGTGCAACGAAAGGAGGACCAAGCGTGACAACCACGCGATTCATCACAGACGAAGACATTGAGAAGGCGTTCTCGGGCAATGGGGTCGTACAGGGGCCCCTGCCCGAGGAGCTGGAAGAGTACGGCGACCTGGTACTGGCGCTGCCGGCGCCGGTGCTGGTCCAGGCTGCGGGCACGTTCGCGGGGTTCATGCGGGGCGGGTTCGTCCTGCCCTTCAACGCCACTGGCCTGTGGGTACCCGGTGGTCGGTTTGACCTTGCCGCCATCCACGACCTGCCGGGGCTCGTCCAGCCGCACCCGGCGTATAAGTTCCCTGGGCCGGACGATCTCGTCGTCGCAGGAGAGGACGTCATCGCGCGCGCCAAGGAGGCATACGGTGAGGACTGGGACGCGCTGATGCGCGGCAACGCCGTCTACGACCGCACGCTTGATGGGCGTGGCGGCCGGGGGATCCGGCCGGTCGCGGCCGCGGCGTTCGAGGCCGAACGCCGGCGCATCGAGCGCTGGCTGTCGGGCTACCTGAACGAGCTGGCGTGTCCGACGCCGACAGGCATCGGCCTGGACCGCTGGAAGCGCGACGGGAACGATGAGCTCAAGATCACGTGCGTGGTGTTCGCGGCCACAGGCGGCGCGGTCGGCTCCGCGCTGGCCATCCCCTTTATCGCCCTTCTCCGCCTCGCGGCGCGGCGGTACGGCATCCTACTGGACCCGTACCTCGTGCTACTGGGGCCTCGTGTCTTCGGCTACGGCACGCTCGATGTAGTCACGCCCAACATAGGCCCCAACACGGAGGCCATGCTGACGGAGCTCTACGTCGCGATGACGCAGGGCGTCGTCTCGATCGGCCGTGACACAGTCAACCTTGAGGAGCCGTTGGTTCCGCTGGGGAATGTCGTCCTCTTCGACGAGGATCTGACCGACCCGCAGACCGGCCTGGTGTCCGACGAGGCGCGCGCGGCGTACGCCGGGGAGGCGGGGCTCATCACGGGTGTTGCCGTCTCTTCCGGTGCGCTTCAGCGTGCTGCGGAGGGCGAGGCCAACGACAACAACGGTGCCGGCGCGCTCGGCATCATGCGCCGAATCAGCGTGGCCGGCCACGGAATCGACCGTGCTGGACTGGCGTCCGCGCTCGCCGGGATAACGGCGAGCCGCATGCGCCAGGGCCTGCTCGCGTCGCTGCGAGGCGAGGATGTCATATGACCACCACCAGCCGCGAACAAACGACAGGTAAGCAGTCGAAGGAGGAACACAGTGCCTAGGAGCAAGAACCAGATGCTGAAGCGGCTCAGAGAGGACGGAATTGGCGACGACATGGTGCGCGACCGCCTCGTGCGCGTCATCCCGAAGCCTATCCAGCTGTCCAAGGACCCGGCCACCATCATCGCGGACGCAGCCGTCCTCATCGACCTGCCCGCGGCAGAGGGTGGCTGGACGAGCGGGCTCAGGGAAGCCGAGGAACGTCTCACCACAGAGCTGTCCGATCAGGTCCTCCGGAAGACCGTCCAGTACGCGCGAGAGGAAGGGCTGCGCCTGGAAGAGGCCGTCCGGCAGATGGCGGACGCCACCTCAGACTTCGCGCAGGCAGCGGGGAAGAAGTCCGCGGACGCCGAACGCAAGCACGACAAGGCGAACGCAAAGCTGGAGCGCATCCGCGACAGTTCCAACCGCGACGAGCAGGAGGGCTTCATGCGCTTCTTCAGCTTCGCGGTGAATCAGGCTAACGCCTCGGTCGCGTGGAACGACCGCGAGACGTCCGCCTACAAGCGCGACGTCCAGGCAGCCAACCGCGACGTCTGGCTGGACGTCGGCCGCAAGCTGGAGACAATTCCACAGCGCTTGGTGACGCTGGAAGAGCGGCTGGGGAAGGACGCCAAGTCCGCCCAGCTGCAGGAGGCCACGAGCGACGCCTCGATCGTTCGCCTGGGCAGCATCAGCTGGAAACCGCTGCCGCCGCTGGCCGATTTCATCGCCGATAACGATGTCCAGCCCGGCATGCCGCCGGACCTCCTCGTAGCGCTCACGCAAGGCGATGAACAGGCGATCGAGCTGGTAGAGAAAGAGGCCCGCGAAGAGGGCTGGCGCCAGGCTGCCGAGCTGCCCTTGGGCGCGCTCGGCAAGATCCATGATGGCTTCCAGGCCGCGGGACGGCAGATGCTCTCTGAGCTCGGGCGCGAAGGAGGGGAGGAGCCCCACCTGTTCCAGTTGGCGGAGATCAGCCCGACAGGCCAGATCCCGGCCATCTGGCCGTCCGTGCCGCAGCAGGCGGCGACTATCGGCCAGCCTCAGCCGACCGTCATGGTCGGCTTCATCAGGATCGACCGGCCAGTAGACGTGCCCCAGCTCGATGGCGTTGACATGGACCGAGAGGTTGGCCAGAGGAACCTCTTCGTGAACCTCAACCTCGCCCGCCGGCACCGGGAGGAAGCGGCCGAGATGGAGGTCAACCAGGAGTAACGGAGGCTGCGCTGGGTGGGGCGCGGCAGAAAGGAGACCAACATGTCAATCAACGCAAGCGGTATCAAGTCTATCGCGCGTATCTTTAGCAAAACCAAGGAGACGATAGGCACCACTGCGAAGAGCGTTAGCGGCGCAGCCGGCAGCGAACACATCCCAAGCATCCTGGCCATGGCCGCGGCGGGAGCGATCTCTAACTGGCAGGCGCGCCGGTCTGAAGAAAGAGTCCACGAAGACACTGGGCGTCGATGGTGACACAAGCGAGACATGGAGCTCGCTTCCGACATACAGTAGCGTAGCGGCGTCCCTGGCATCCAATACAGGGGCGCCGCCTTGGCGGTCTCTCAGAAGGCGACGTGACTAGGCCAACCAGCGCTTCTTGCGGCCGCCGCCAGTAGCTTCGGGGGTCATGGAACCCTTCTTCGCGTACCGACTCCGCCGTGATGTCTCGTATTGGCGCCCTTGGGTCTGCTAGGCACACTGGCTAGGCTTCGCGAGCCCACATACATGAGCCTCTGGCCGGGCACCTCCGGGGCCACTCGCCGCAGAGTCAAGAGGTTGTGCAGGACGCGGTGGACCCGACGGGGACGTATGAGGTCCCGCCAGGGAATCCCCAGCGCTTCTCTCGGACCACGGGCCGGACTGCCTCCCCGTACCGTAGCCGACTACCTCAAGTAGTGGGCATCTGAGACGTACCATCCCCAAGACGAACGACAAGCTGGAGCGGTACGACCGGACGATCGACGGCCAGGTCAACTTGGTGGTGCACGCAACTCCGAGCGCCCTGGAAGAGACGCTTTGGGGCCCTCTGGACCACAGAACTAACTGTCTCTTCACGAGGGCCGGATCAATATCACGCCGGGTGATATCTTCGGGGGAAGATGAGAGGCCATCCTGAAGCGGAGGAAGAAGGTCCAGCCGCTAACACTAGCCGCGAGAACGAATTACAGCCGAGTGCGTCGGGAGCAAGGCAACGAGGGATTACCCATCACAAGACGGCAGGAAACGTCCCAAAGTTGGTGACGATATGCATGTCACGTCTTCGCGGGCCCAGCTCAGCCAACTGTGTCGCCAAGCGTCTTCAGTTGCGGGCCAACAGCAAACACGTCCGTCAAGACGGTGTCAAGAAGATAGGCAGTAACCCGTTTGAACCTCCGGCCATCGGTGTAGTCCTTCAGGACTCCATCAGGCACCTGCTCTGTTTGCTTAACCGCCTCGTCCCAAAGCGCTCTCGCTCGTTCATGATCCTGCCTGACGACCTCTCGTTGGGAACCGATCACCACCAGTTCGTACACTATGCTCTTCTCGAGCCCCACGTGACGATGCTGGAGACTAATAACTGTATTCTCCTCAAAGTCAATCGGATAGTTGCTTGACAGGATTTCAAACTCCTCGAGTTGACTAGTTCCCGAATCTAGAATAACAAGATTGAATTCGTTGCGGCGCAAGAAGACCTTCATATCTTGAACGATTCGCTTCGCTCGGTCTGACTCCCGGACAGCAAGAAAGTCGGTTAGACCTTGCTTTTCAAGTACGATGTCGTATCGCTTTGTTCGGTTCAAAACACGCGATCGCATATCGTCGCGATGTTTCAACATTACCTGCTCATACGTCCTCCGGTCGGCTTTCGTCGTTTGCCAAGCGGATACACTGCCCTTGAGAATGTACTCATCGTCCGCGAAGAGAAAGAACGGAGGCCACCGGCTAACGAGAAGCTCGTAGGCGCTGAAGAGATTCTCTATGTTCACCAAGTCGCACATCGCCCTCGCGTGAAGGCGGCCTGTCTCCGCCATGAGTTCTTTTCGAGTGGCAGGCTGGGACCCGACATAGTCTTGAAGCGTCGATGATTCTGATACACTCAGGCAGTAACTGTAGACTGAATTTGAGATCTCCTCCTCACTGAAGCACCGCCTCACGAGTGAACAGGAATCTAGATCGAGAGCCTTGGCAATTCGGCCGAGGGCCTGCCCGTCCTTTCTGGGCGTTGGCGGGAGGCTGTATCTTCCACTTTCCGTTCTGCGAACTGAATCGACGCAGACGTCGGCCTTCTCCGCCAACTGGGCCTGGGTCCACTCGTGCTTGTTGCGCGCTTTCTTCAGTTGAAGCCTAAGATTCTCGCTCATACCCCAGACTCTCGTTCGCAGGCGTTCTCAAGATTGGGAGGTCAACCTCAGGACAGTAGATCACTAGCGCGATATCGGCCGGAGGGCAAATCTGCTTGTGCGAGACGCGCGACCGCAGGAGCACTGACCTCAGGTTCCGGTCGGTCCGAAATGTCTTGTCCCGGGAAAGCGGCCTGATGCATTTGAGTTCGCATGTCACCAGGGTCGAGTGCGTAGAATCGGATCTCGGGGTACTCCAGCGCTAGGATCGATGTCAGCTTCTCGAGGGCCACTTTCGTGATGCTGTATGCGCCCCATCCGGCGTAATCCTCCGCGGCAGCGTCAGAGGAGACGTTGATCACAACGCCACGGTTCTTGCCCAAGCTTGACGCCGCGATTTGAAAGAGTTGCAGCGGAGCCACGCTGTTGACGCGTAACGCTGCCTCAAGATCCTTTGCTCCAAGGTCCAGGAGTGCCGGCATGGGACTCGGCCCGAGACTACTAGCATTGTTGACTAGCAGCTTGAGAAGTCCAAGTGATTGCGCTGTGGTCACCAGGCTCTGCAAGTGCGCCTCGTTCGTAACGTCTCCAGATATAGTATGCAGACCTGGCGGGGATCCGAGATCGACCGCCGCCTTATCCAAGGAGTCGCCATCGCGAGCATCCCCGATCACCTGCCAGCCTCCGCGCAGCAAGACGTCTACAACGGCTTTGCCATAGCCGCGGGAAACCCCGGTGACAATGGCGATTTTGTCGGAGGAAGTATGTTCGGATACCATCTGCGTACTCCTTAAACGAGTCGAACGGATGTTAGCCCAATCAGGTTCCTGCTAATCGGACGGTGAATTCAGTTTCGGGTCCATAGGTAAGCTCATCTATCACTTTGATCCAGTCTAGCTCCGCGATATAGAACCGGGACTCGAGCTTGATCCGCAATCTTTCCGGTGTCTGAACAATGCCGAGAAGTTCCACATGACGCTTGGAGTAGACTGAAAAGGCCTTGTCTTCTTCAGCACCACGTGCCTGTTGGCACTTGCCGATCAGTTGAAGGCCGCGATGACGCTCGGCCCAGCGCTGCGTGCTATCGAATATGCAGATGGCCACGGCTGCATTGTCCGCGACATTCAGGCTGTGATGGGTTGACGGCGGGGTGAGCATGTAGATGTTCAGTTCTGAGTCCCACGCATAGTAGGCTGTGTTGACGTATGGGCTCCCGTCCGAGTCAATTGTCGCAAGCGTGCACAGCTTGTTCATCTGCAAGATCTGGAGAATGCTCGGCGACAGGCGCGAGAGCTCGGGATTCTGGTCCAGCACGGACTTTTCTATCGCCATCGTGTCCCCATTATAGGATACTTGCCAAGTCACAGTTATCATTCATAGATGATTCGTTGAGTCTCGCCTTGCCCTGCGCGACGTCGCGGCACTCAGTCCCGTAGGATCAGGTGCGAATCGCCAAACTCGTGCCATCGATACCGTTCATCTAGCGCGGACTGATAGGACTCCGCGACGATGCGCGGTCCTGCGAGTGCCTCCAGCAGCATGAAGTGGGTCGCATCCGGCTCATGCCATCCAGTTACGATGCCGTCAATTGCGCGAATCTGATGCTGGTAACGGATAACGAGGTTCGTTTCGCCACGAGAAGGAATGATGACGCCCTCGTCGTCGCGCGCGCTCTCAAGTGCCCGAACAACAGTGGTGCCGACGGCAATAACTCTGCCGCCAGCCTTTCTTGTAGCGTTGATCTTCTCGGCAGCGTCTACGCCAACTCTGTAGCGCTCGGGGAAAGGTGCCTCTTTGCTCTCCAAAGACGCCACACCTGTGTGTAGAGTGACGCAGCACAAGTCTACACCCTTGCTCGCGAGTCGCTGAACCAACGGCCAGGAGAAGGGTCTAGCTGCCGATGGCATCTCGGCGCTTCCGGGAACCCGCGCAAAGATCGTCTGATAACGGTGGAGTTCCCAGGCCCGGTTGATGTAGGGGTACCGGATGGGCTGGCCCCAGCGATGTAGAAACATCGGTAGCGGGTCTGGCAAGTGCAGGGAAGCCTCCCATAGCCTTGGCTTAGCACCTTCTTCTTGACGCGGAGCCAAGAGCACGGCACGCCCGTCTCCGGCGAGTTCGATGGTATCTCCCGAAAGGCCTCCTACGAAACGACTGCTAGCCGGGCCAGCAGGCAGGCGCGGCTCGACGAACCAATTGCGTGTCCCTGGGACAGGAGTAGACAGGTGTAATCTAATCTCGATGCCTCGCAGCTGGCCCGACAGAGCCGCAGGCAGAGTCTTGCTGTCGTTGACGACCACCAGGTCCCCGCGTTCGAGGTAGTCGTCCAACTGGCAAAAGACGGCGTGCCGTAGACCGCCCCTGGCGGATGCCACCATCAGGCGAACTTCGTCTCGGGAACCCCCGAGGGCTTCGATGGGCGTCGTTGCCTCAAGATCGGGAGGAATCACAAAGGGGCTAATGGACACGTTCATCGTTGCCTCGGACACCAATCAAAGCCTCTGCTATGGCTGCGTTTGGGACGCGGCACTTCATTGCGCGCATCTCTGATGCTTAGGATGACCCATCTACTTGGAGATCGCAATGGCGCGGAGTGGGAAGATTCATCGGGTGCGAGGCGGAATCAGGGGACGGTGGACGGGCCGAATCACGGAAACAGAGCGGAAGGGCCATGCAAGGAACACGGGCTTCTGACCTGCCGGTGAATGAGGCATCGAACGTCAGTCGACTCTACCGCCGACGCAGGGTGACGCGCATCGCGGTCAGCCTGTTTCTGACAGTCGCACTTGCGCACACCTTGGTACCCCGAAGCACACGCCTCAAACACATCACGACTAGCCCCGCCTCACCCCGATGCGCTCTTGAGCGACTCCGAGTCACGGAGAGGCATGGGCCAGGTCACCAAACACGATCACACGGCCGTCGGCGCCGCAGACCATCGGGGCTTTTCGCTCGATTTCTGACAGCAACCTCGACGGATGTCCCCGGACTTCGACGGACAGAACCGCATAGAGGGTCCACGAGAACCTCGCCCACGGCTGTCAGCACATCTTCGCTCACAGCCTGGCGGTTGTTGATGGAAGAAAGCCCCACGATCGAACCGCGCATTCAGTACGCGAAGACCAACGATGGCGTGAATATCGCCTACAACACCCTAGGAGATGGCTTGCCTCTGGCCGCTATCAGGTACAGCGCTTCATCTGCGAAGGCGGCAAGAAGCGCGCCTCCAGCGGCACGGCCAGACGGCGAGGCCGCAGGTCCCGAGGAACAGGATGCCGCTGCGACCCACACCATCCTCTTCACCGACATGGTTTCGTCCACATCGCTTACGCAGCAGGTCGGCGACGCGGGCGCGCAGGAAATCCGCCGCGCCCACATCGACTTCGTCCGCGCCGCACTTGACGCCCTCGCCGATTCCGAAAGCAGGCACACCGGCGACGCCATCATGGCCAGTTTCTCCACTGCGAGTGCGGCGCTCGATGCCGCCACCGCCATCCAGCGCGGCTTCGCTGCAGACAGGGAGGCGAACGCCGACTCACCACAAGCCGTCTACGTGGGCCTCAACCCACGTGAGCCTATCGCGAAAGACCACGACCTCTTCGGCATCCCTATCAACCTCGCCGCCCGCATCTGCCACCACGTCCAGCCTGGCCAGATACTCACCTCCAACGTCGTCCGCGAGCTCGCCGCCGGCAAAGACTTCCTCTTCGCCGACCTAGGCGAAACGGAACTCCTCGGCTTCGAGGACCCCGTCAAGCTCTGGGAGCTGTGGGGCAGGAGACGTTGGCCTAGGCGTCGATCTTTCAGACGATAACTGGACGCGATTCGCTCGACTCAATAGCTACGGTGCCACAGCGCTTAGGGCCAGATTGCTTCTAAGCAGCGGGTCGGATGATCGGTCGGACTAGATTCGATTTCGGGCCTCCGCCGCGCTCCCAAATGATGCCTGAAACGCCCTGCTCAGAAAGCAGATGGTCACGGATTAGGGCAGGGGAGAGGCCGCTGGATTAGGCGGCTACTACCATTAGAAGTTGGGGTTGGAGCGGGAGACGAGAGTCGAACTCGCGACCCTCTGCTTGGGAAGCAGATGCTCTACCACTGAGCTACTCCCGCTCGATTGGATGATAGCACAGGGCGCTGGCAATTCCTTTCAGCCGAGGTATGCGCGGCGGTAGCGAG
This sequence comes from Chloroflexota bacterium, assembly GCA_029262675.1. Taxonomy (GTDB): domain Bacteria; phylum Chloroflexota; class Dehalococcoidia; order DSTF01; family RBG-16-68-14; genus JADFKB01. The sequence goes on from JAJCYW010000003.1 coordinate 68,867, forward strand.
TGAAGCGCTCGTTGACTTCGTCGGCGGTGAGGCCGAAGTTCGAGAGGTCGTAGTGGTGAGCGGGACGCTGATCGCCGCTGGCGCTCTCTGCGTGGAGCGAGGCCATCGCTGTCCGGGCTTCGTCGGCGAGCCGTAGGCCAAAGCGATTGTAGATCGCCTCGACCGCGGCGAGCGGGTCGGCGGCGAAGTCGTCGTAGCGGACATCGACGAACTGCGCTGCGTCGTACCGTTTGCGGTCGGCCATGAAGCGCTCTGCGCCGCGCGCCCAGAGGTCGAGCTCGATGCGGCCGATGACGTCGCCCTGAAACAGCTCTGATTGGCCGGCGGTCGCCTGGGTCGCGAGGCTGCTCATCGAGGCGATGACTGTGGCTGGCTCGCGGTGGGTCTGGACGATCAACGCGTCCGGGTAGACGGCCAGCAGCGCAGGCAGGGCGAAGATGTGACTGGGGTTCTTCAGCACCCAGCGGCGCTCCGCGTCCGGAAGACCGATCAGCTGCAGGTTCTGACGGTGCCTGCGATATGCCGGTGTCCAGTCCTGCTCCGACAGCCAGCGGGAGTATGTCGGGAGGTGGGCCAGCGATTCGTAAGAGATCGACATGATCGATTGGCGGAGGAGCTGCCAGCACTCCTCGACCATTTCCGCCGACATGTAGTGCAGGCCCATGAACTCCGGATTCTCGACGCGGAACTTGCCGTAGGCCGCCTGGATGCGCTGGAAGATGGGGTTGTCCTCCCACGTTTCGCGGGGCGGTCGCGGCTGTGGCGCCTCCGTGAGCCACATCTCCAGTCCCTGATGCCTGGGGTCTTCGCAGAGCAGACGATGGAGCGCCGTGGTTCCCGTGCGCGGCAGGCCGGTGACGATGATCGGCCGCTCGATTGCTACATCGGTGTATTCGGCGTACTGGCGCGCGGCGGCCTCGCTGAGCTGGCGGGCGACGAAGGCTCCCCGCAGCGTGGCGCGGACGGCCTTGTTGCCCCACAGGGTCAGTTGCGCCTCGGAGGCGTACGACTCCAGCAGGACGGCTAGCGCCTCGCTGTAGTCATCGGGGCCGAAGTCGTCGAGGCCTGTGACCCTGCTGGCCGAGGCGTGCAGGTCTTCGGCTGTACCAATGTCGTCGCGACCTTGCTGCTGCACGGTGGCTAGTGGTGGAACTCGCCGCCGTTGACGTCTAGGCACTGGCCCGTAATCGCGCGGGCAAGGTCGGACGCAAGAAAGACGACGGCGTCGGCGATCTCGTCGGGTTCCGGCAGCTTGCGGAGGTCGACATCCGCAGCGGTTTCGTCGTAAATGACCTGTGGCTCGACCCCGCGCTGCTTGGCGAGGTGCGCGAAGTAGGCTTTGAGCGTGTCGGCCCAGATGTAGCCCGGCGCGACGGTGTTCACGCGCACGCCCTGGGGGCCGAGCTCGGTCGATAGGCTCTGCGCTACCGAGAGCAGGGCGGACTTCGTCATCTTGTACGCGCCGTAAGGCCGTCGCGAGTGTCGCAGCACCGCGGAGTTGATCATGACGACGCTGCCGCAGCTCGCGACCAGCGCCGGCGTGAAGAGGTTCGTCAGGCGCAACGCGGCGAGGACGTTGGTCTCCATAGATGAACGGATCTTGGCGAAATCGGCGTCGGCGAGATCGGTCATCGGCGTCATCGCGAAAGCGTTGTTGACCAGCGTATCCACGCGGCCGAACTCTGCGACGGCGGTCTCCGCGAGGTGCCGCGCGGACGTTTCGTCCGCGATGTCGGTGGGGATGCAGAGGGCGCGGCGTCCAAGTGCTTCGACCTCGGCCGCGACCTCCTGCAGGCGGGCTTCCGTGCGCGCCGCGAGGACGACGTCGGCGCCGGCGAGGGCGCAGCGCACGGCAATTGATCTGCCGAGGCCGGGCCCGACGCCAGAGACGACGACGACTTTGTCTTCTAACAGAGGCAGGAGCGGTGAGCCCTTCTTCGTCTTCGTCATCCGAGCACACGGGCGGCGACGGCGGCCTGTCGCGCGGCGATTCGGGCCGTCCACTCGTCGGGCGTGACGCGGGCAGCGTCGTAGTGGGGCAGGGCGGTGGGCAGGCTATCGAAGGCGACGACCTCTGCCTCGGGGCCGTCGGCGAGCGTGTACTTGCGGGAGACGCGCTGCCAGCGGATCTGGATGTAGCCGCGTCGGTGGCCCGTGCACTCCAGCCAGTTGGCGAGTCCGGGGTCGCGTTCGCTGATGACGAATCGCAGCTTGCCGTCCGCGTCGATACGCGCCTGGGCGGCGGTGAGACTGGTCTGGTGGTTGATGAAGTCCGTGGAGATGTACCACATGCTGCCGAGCTGGATGCCCTGGTACGGCGCGTCGGAGGCGGGCACGGTAACGATCATCGCCTGGTCGTCGGCGAGATCGTAGTGGCCAACGGCCGAGTACTGCGTCGTCAGGCCGCCGGGCGTCAGGCGCGGTTCGGTGAGCGTGTTGACCGGCAGCTTGAGGTAGAACCACTCCGGGAACGCCAGGAACGTCTTGAGCTGGCCCAGGAGTGCCTTGCCCGCCCGCGCGTAGCAGCGCGCCAGCGAGTCGGCGTCGGCGGCCGGCGGGGCCGTGCCCGCGCTATCGGCGCGATGGATGCGGATGGTGCCGGGGCGCTCGGTAGACCAGTCGCTGTAGACCTCGCGCACGAGCAGCATCGCCGCGCCGGGGCCGAGCGTGAAGTGGTTCGGGCCAGCGTTCGCCTTGGCCGGGCCGAACGTTAGCTCAAAGCTGCCGTCCTCGGCGATAGTGAACTCGCGGTCGTCGAACGCGGCGAGGCTCTCGGGGGCCTGCGCGGGCGAGTAATCGCCGTTCATCACCTGGAAGCTCAGGTCGGCCGTGGTGCCGCGGGTGCCGGTCACGACGTACTCTGCGTCGTCCTGGATGCGGGCGCTGAAGTAGAGCGTGTCCGGGTTATCGAGGCCGACCTTGGTGTAGGGCGTGGCGGAGCGGATGAAGCGCGGGTGTTGGGAGTCGCGCGACCACGCTACCTGGAGCGCGGCGCGGATGCTGCCGGCCAGGTAATCGTAGCCCTCCAGCAGGTCCTGCTCGGACTCCACGTGCGGGGCCGACGCGATGATGCCCTCCGCCTCGCGGATAGCGTCGATGAACGGCTTCGTCACGTCGTGTTCTTCTTCCGGCACGCCACAATCTTACGGGCGCGGCGCTGCGCGGCGCAACGGCTCGCAGTCGACGAAAACGGCTACAGGCTGCCTTCCCTAATGCCACGCCGCCGGCTGCAACGAGCGCTCGGCCACGCGCCTCGGCTGGTATCCCCAGTACGGCGTGACGGCGTCGTCGTCCTGGCAGGCGCGCTGAACCTTTCTCGCCAGCTTGGCGTTGTGGCCGCCTCTGTTGACGACAGACAGGTAGGCCCAGAGGCCGAGCAGCCGGAGGCCACTTCTGGCCCGCGAGCGGCCCTTCAGCGCAGCCAGCCCGGCGACTGCCGCGACGGCGAAGAGGCCCAATTTAGATCCTGATACTTGACGCCTGCGGTCATCCATGACGCAGCCTCCTCCGTTACAGAGAGGCGTGAGAGGCCCGGAACGGCTCTATTGTATGCCTGCCGGGAAGATCATGCAATGAGCAAAGAATTGGCGGTGCTTTGTTGCCCGCGGCGGACGCGTTCGCCGAGCGCCGTCGAGATGGCGACCATTCGATGGAAGCTGTCGGTCAGCAGCCGCGCGACGATGGGCGGCATCACCCAATGGTACGGGCGTCGTGCTGCGCGGCGGAGGGGCGTGTTGGCGGGTGTGTCTTGCCCTGGTGCCGTCTGTTACACTCCGTCCGCAACAGCAGGAAAGGGGACGAGCATGATTCTACGAATCGCAGCATTCGGTGTTGTCTTCGCGCTCATCGCGGCTACCGTGCGCAAAACGAGTTGGTACAGAACCAAGACCGCGTTTATCGGGTTGAAGCGTTTGGCAACGCTGTCCGAGGAGGACAAGCAAGCTTCCATCGACGGTTTCAAATTCCTTCAACGAATGCAAGACGGCGAGAAGACCGAGACGGCGGATGAGACGAAAGCGGTCGCGGACTATTACAAAGTCTTGAACAACATGTTGTCGGTCTTCGATTTGGAAAAGCTCTACCTCCCTCCATTGCTGAACGAATTTGAGGGGTTGTATGCGAATCAGTTGTTATGCGAACAGGCCGTGTTGAAGGAACTGAATCTGCAGAAACCTGAAACGTCCCATCTCTTGGACATGGGGTGCGGGAGAGGAAGAATTTCGCATTATTTGGCCACGTTGACCGGTGGCCAGGTATCCGGCTACAACATCGATCCGAATCAGATCGAAAACGCGATCGGCTGGGCTGCTGAATGTGGAATGAGCGATCGACTCCACTTCAAAGTGGGCAATCATCACGATCCGCTTGAGTACGAATCAGGTACCTTCGATGGATGCTTTTCCTTCCAGGCCGTTTGGCCCTTCTTCAAGAAGGAGGAGCTGGATGACCATGCGAGAGAAATGTACCGCGTGTTGAAACCCGGAGCTCGATACTCTTGTTCTGAGTATCTGTTGACCCCTCATTTTGATTGGAACAACGAAGAACATGTGACGCTTCACAAACTGTACCTTCCAACTCTGGCGGCCACGCAATCGATGTATCCAGCCGACGTCTGTGCCGCATTGGAACGGGCGGGTTTCAAGATTCTCATTTCGGCGCCTTCGAGAAGCCCAGCTTGGCCGCTGGGCGAGCAGAAGCGCGATTTGATCTTGAGGGCTCGAAAAGTGGTTAGAGGCCTTGAGGCGATTCGCATTATGCCGCCATGGGTCGAAGAATTGCTCGAACTACTTCAAACAGGTGGCCAAGCCTGGACGGATGCCGAAAAGGCGAAGATTGCAGATTTGAACTGGAGAATCGTGGCGGAGAAACACTGATCGTGTACGGCCTACGATCTCCAGAACGACCGGCTGCTGGTGGCCTCGTGCCCAGCGCTCGTTAAGGTTGATCTGGAATGGGCGCTTTTCGTCCGGCACGCCCCAATCTTACGGGCGCACCGCCGCGCGGCGCTGATGAACGCCTCTCGCCAGTCGGACGTTGGATCCGCCTCTATTGACTACAGATAAGTAGGCCCAGAGGCCGAGCAGCCGGAGGCCTGATCTGGACTGCGACCGGCCTTTCAGCGCAGCTAACCCGGCGACTGCCACCGGGATCGCGAAGCGGGCCAATCGTGATGCTGATACGTGTTGCCTGCGGTCATCCATGACGCCGCCTCCTACGCTTCACAGAGGCGTGTGAGGCCGGGAAGAATTCTATTGTAGGCTGGGCGCGGTGACATTTCAAGAGGGTACGCACAAAGATTCGGCGGGCATATGCGACGTTATTGACAGCAGGCGCACCGTGTGATGATGGCGGCTGATAATATGGAGTATATGCTGCCCAAACATCCCGACCAGTATGCGGACGACAATGAACTGCTCGAATGGGTCGAGCACTTGGTGCATGACCGCGTGGAAGAAGGGCCACGGCTCGATTACAAGGCGGAGATCTCGCTGGGTGAGCCGAATCAGCGACGCGAAGCGGCCAAGGACATCTCATCATTCGCCAACGAGATTGGTGGTACGTTGCTGTACGGCATCCCTGAAGACGGCAGCGAGTCAGGCGCTCCTATCCCAACTACACCTTACGGGATTGATCCAGTCGCCGACTTAGAGCAGAAGCTCGAGAACATCTATGTGGATTCCATCCGGCCGACTTTGCCCGAGTGGAAAGTGCGGAAGGTCGCCCTGACGGAGTATCCAGGTAAAGTCGTGTATTTAGTGTGGACGCCTGAGTCGTGGCTCGGTCCGCACATGGTCGAGTCCCACGGCGATTGGCGATACTATAGGCGCGGTCAGTTTCGGAATGTGGCGATGGCGGAACACGAAGTGCGAAGCCGGTATGAACGGCTGAGCCGGTTGCGCGATCTGGCTGGATCGGTTGTGGATGATATGGAGACAGATACGCTGGCCGGGCGGTTCGATCAACCTTGTGGTAGCCATTACTTGGCATACCCGGCGTTTGCAACCTACGATCGTGCTGATTTTTCGACCACTGAAATGCGGACGTGGGTGGCCAGGCATTCGTATCCGCCGAACCAGTGGATGGCTGCGGCTTCCGGCGTGCAAACCCTACTTGAGCGGGAGCCGGGTCGTGACAGGGGAGAGTGGTCTCCTTACGCCCGGATAACGCGTGGCGGAGCCATAAGCGTGTGGCGCCATACTGCCGTGACTCTCAGCGAAGGTCGTACGGAGCCGGAGACAATCGCCTATATAGCTGAGTTCCGAGAGATCGGCCTGTTCCTCGTGCGGGCGCAAGAATTGTTCGAGGAGCTCAACTACGTAGGGCCCTTGCGGCTAAGATTGCGGATTAGTGCGAGAGGCTGGCCTTTACGCATTCCGAGCGATGCGGGGCACCCGCATCGCGAATATCAAGGTTCACATCCGCTCGTGGTGGAAGTCGAAGTGCCGTCATCTGAACTGATGCTTAATCGTGAGCAGGTATTGCAGCAGTTGCGTGATGAGTTCATGCGAGCTTTTGGTATCTGGGATGCTACATGGTTATGAGAGAACACTTGGAGTGGCAAGATAGCCGATAACCTCGGCTTCCTCGTCGGGTTTGTCAGATTGCGCGGCACGGCGCCGAGTTCCGAGTGTTTAGAAAGCGTATGCTTTACCACCGAGCGACTCCGACTAGCGGCCCCCCTCCGATGATCGCAAAGGGCGTTGGGTGCTACGCAGCCAGCGCAGCGGCTCAGTCCTACCCCCGCGCGGCGGTGGGGACGGCGTTGGCGAGGCGGTCGCGGACGGAGGCGTAGAGCATGGCCGCGCCGAAAAACGCGGTGGCGAGCAGGACAATCGATGCGCCAGATGACACGTCGATGAAGTAGCTAATCCAGATGCCGGCCAGCCCGCAGAACGCGCCGAGGCCGGTCGAGATGGCGACCATGCGGTGGAAGCTATCGGTGAGCAGCCGCGCGACGATCGGTGGCACGACGATGGCGGCGGCGATCAGCGTCGCGCCCATCACCTGCAGGGAGACGACGACTACGGCGGCGAGGATCAGGGAGAAGAGCGTGTCGATCCAGCCCGTGGGCACGCCGTAGTAGCGGGCGACATCTGGGTCGAACGTCGTGAACAGGAGCTGCCGGTACGAGAAGAAGACGGCGATGATCGTGAAGCCGGCGACGGCGGCGATCGCGTAGAGGTCGCGGTTGTCGACGGCGAGAATGTTGCCGAAGAGCGCCGCGTCGAAGCTGCGCGTGAATGTGCTGGTGCGGCTGATGAGAGCGACGCCGAGGGCGAAGCTGGCCGTGGTGATGATGCCAATGGCAGCGTCGGCGCCGATCGTCGGACGGCGGCGGGTGGTGGCGTTGATCAGCAGCGCCGAGGCAAATCCCCAGATGCTGGCGCCGATGTAGAAGTTGAACGACATCACGAAGCTGACGACGGCCCCGCCGAAGATGGCGTGCGAGAGGCCGTGGCCGATGTAGCTCATGCGGCGCAGCACGATGTAGACGCCCAGCAGGCCGCAGAGCCCGCCGACCATTGTCGCGGCGATCAGGCCGCGGACGAAGAACTCGTACTGGAAAGGCTCAAACATCGCCCGCCCCCGTTTTCGGCCGGGCGGTCGCGCGCCGGTCGCCCGCCGCGTGCACGCCCTCGTGGCGGCCAATCGTGTGTGGCTGTTCGCCGACCAGCGTCAGGCCCTGGTACTTGATAATGGGCATCTCGGCGCCGTAGGTGCGCTTGAGGATCTCCGGTGTGAAGACGTCTGACGGCGCGCCCTCCGCGACGATCTCGCCGTTGATGCAAACGACCCATGCCAAGTGCGCGGCGACAGCGTTTAGCTCGTGCGTGGTCATGATGACGGTCACGCCCTGGTGGTTAAGCTCATCCAGCAGATGGAGAAGATCGTCGCGCGTCTTGATGTCGACGCCGGCCGTGGGCTCATCAAGCAAGAGCAGCTTCGGGCTGGAGATCAGCGCCCGCGCCAGGAAGACGCGCTGCTGCTGGCCGCCTGAGAGCTGACGGATGTGTCGCTTTGCGAGGTCGCCGATGCCAAGACGTTCCAAGATCTCGCGCGCGCGGTCACGGTCGGCGCTGCGGTTCCAGGGGAACGGGCCGCCCTCCATGGCGCGTCCCATCATGACGACCTGCTCCACCGTCACGGGGAAGTTCCAGTCGACCGTCTCGAGCTGCGGGACGTAGCCGACGCGCGGCACGTCGCCGTTGAGCGTGCGTCCGTAGACGGCCACCTCGCCGCTGTGGACCGTCGTGCCACCGAGCAGCGCGCGCAGGAGCGTCGTCTTGCCGGAGCCGCTGGGGCCGAGCAGTCCGACGAAATCGCCCTCCGCGATGCGAAGGCTAACGTCGTTCAGGACGACATCGCGGCCGTAGCCGCAGGTGAGGTTGCGGAGCTCGATGATCGCCTGATCAGGGCCGAGGTCGTGGGCTGAAGGATGGAGCATGGCTATTGCGGGTAGGCCGCCCCGCTCTCTCCGCTGAACACGACGCTGGTGTCGAAGCCCTCGAACGCGGCTGCGCTGCCGCCGAGGGCGGGCAGCATGATCTGCATGTTGCGGGCCAGCAGGCCGAGGTAGGTGTGGCCGGCGTCCCTTGGCGAGCCGGGGAGATCATCGTCGCTGAGGTCGTCGATGAAGGCCGCGCCGGCCTCGTCCGCGATCGTCTCCAGTACGTCGCTGGGGAAGACTTCCGAGCCGAAGACGGCTGGCACCTGCTCGTCACGGATCTGGTCGATCAGACCGACGACGTCCGACACCGACGGTTGTGAGAAGTCCGACGGCTGAACCGCACCGATCACGCTGAAGCCGTAGCGCGGCGCCCAGTAGGCCCACGAGTCGTGGTAGGTGAGGAGCTTGCGATTGGCTTCGGGAACGGTCGCAGTGGCCTCCTTCATGCGGCCGTCGAGGTCCTGGATGCGGGCCGTGAACGCCTGGAGGTTCGTATCGTAGTAGGCGGCGTTGCCGGGATCGAGCGCGACGAGCTGTTCGTGGACGAGCTCGGCGTAGGTTAGGCCCAGGAGAGGGTTCGGCCAGAGGTGCGGGTTAGGGTTGCCGTTCGCTTCTGGGAACGAGAAGTCGAACTTCCACTCCTCCGGTGTGATTGCGCGGTCGCCGAGCAGGAGGATTACAGTGTCGGTGCGCTTGTTCGACTCTGCCATCTCGAGCGTCGGCTCCTCTAGCGAAAGGCCGTTGATGACGATCAGGCCGGCGTTCGCTAGCGTCGATGCGGTGGATGGGGCGGGTTCGAAGGTGTGCGAGTTGACGCCCTCCGGCACGATGCCCCGCAGGCGGATACGCGTGCCGCCGATGTTCTCGACGATGCTCGTGATCGGCGAGACGGTCGTCACGACTCGCAGGCGGCCATCGTCGACGCGGCCGTCGTCGCTAGTGCCGCCTCCGCAGGCAGCAGCGGCGGCGCTGGCGGCCGCGAACGCCGCGACGGCTACGAGCATGAAGATGGTTCTCATTGCGTTGTTCTCTTGCTAGCTCTAGCTGCGGGGCTGGCACTCGGCGCAGACGCCGAAGATAGCAAAGTGGTCGAGGTCTGGCCGGAAACCGGACTCCGCCAGGATGCCCGCGCCCAGGTTTTCCAGGTACTGATGATCGAGCGACGTGACGGCGTCGCACGTGCGGCAGATCAGGTGGTGGTGACGTCCATGCTGCTGCACCCATTCGTAGGTTGTATCGCCGCTGCCCATGTCTGTCTCGCTGACGAGGCGGAGTTCCTTGAGAACGCCCAGGGTGCGGTAGACGGTGGAGATGTCTACGTAGGGATAGGCGACCTGTACCTGGCCGTAGATGTCGTTGGCGGTGAGGTGGCCGTCCGCGTGGCGCAGCGCAGCGAGGATCATCAGGCGCTGGGGCGTGGCCTTATGGCCCGTATCGCGGAGAACTTTGACGGTTTCGGTCTCGCAGCTCATCTTATTGCAACCAGTTGCAAGTACAGTGTATTGCTGAAGCCACTACTTGTCAACGCAACCAGCCTCTATCTAGCAGTATCGGCAGGTTAGGACGGTTCTGCACGGCAGACGGATGTTGCCGTCCGACTAGGGGTCGCTGGGTCGGGGAGTAGGCCGGGAGCTTGGGGTGGATTATCGCTTGCGCGATGGCCTACAGGAATACGTAGCCGGCGGCTCGATGGCTTCTTCTGGCGCCTCGCGTCTTGCGCTCGGCGTACGGCGCATCAGGCAGTGACGCGCGCGTAGATGACCGTGTTGCCGTCCTTGTCGAACTGGCGGATCACGTCGCAACGGCGCAGGCAGTAGGCGATTCTTTGCGCCAACGCTCGCGGCCGGTCGAGAGCGGCTGCCAGATGGCCGGTATGGAACGTGTCCGGCAGGCCATCGGGAAGGAGCGCCGCGAGGTCCTCCGGGCCGCGGATGCGGGTAGTGGCGACGACGTCGAGCAGGCGCCGTTCGACCGTCACCCAGCCGTTACGGCGCCAACGGCGTTGGCCGTCGCGATGACGGACCTCCTCCTCTAGCGTGAGGACGACCTCGAGCTCGAAGTTGGGGTTGGCACAGAGCTCAGGGAAGCTGACGAGCTCGTGAAAGATGTCCTCGAAGCCGCCGTGTTTGGGAGACTTGCGGCGCGTTTCAGCGCCGGCGCCGTCCTGCGGCAGCTTCACGATCCAGCGGTCGGCGGCGATCGGATGGACGAGGCGGACTGGGTGCCGCTGCGAGAGGTCGCGCATCTTCTTCGCGATCGCCGCGAAGTTGGCGGTTTGGATCTCGATGATCTGCTCGCCGCGGAGGATGTCGACGATGTAGCCGTCGACGTCGGCCTCCGTGAGGTCGCCGGGCTGCACGTAGCGCTGCTTAAGCGCGGCGTGGACGTGGCCTTCGTTGAGTGTGCCGATGCCCGAGGTCATGCTCTCGGTCCCGGTGCTGGGCGAGGCGCTCGGCGGGATGTTGGAGCGGGCGCTGCTTTTGGACACGGGGCGCTACTCGCCTCCGGACCGCTTTGGATGGGCGGCGAAGAAGTCCCAGATCAAGTCGTTGGCATTGATCTCCCGCGTCATCGTGTTGCCGGCGTCTGCCGGTCCGCCAAGCGTTGCGTCCGGCCAGGTGTGGCCGCCGCCCTGGTCGCCGGGCGTGTCCGGGTCGGCGTCGTAGACGACGTAGAGATCGACCGTCGCGTCGTCGCGGCAGCCGCTGTTGCGGAGCAGGCGTATGCCCGTGGTGCCCGCCAGTGGCTGCTCAGCGATGGAGGCGAGGCAGCCGTTGTGGTCGGCCCAGGCAGGGATCACGTCGTCGACGATGTGGCCGCCGATACCGCCGCCGTCGATTGGCAGCAGCGGGTCTTCGGTGCCGTGAATCGCGATTACGGGCATTGGCGGCGCGCTGCGGCAGGGGGGCGGCGCGGCGCCGGCGACGAGCGCAATGGCCGCGATGCGGTCCGGCAGATCGCAGGCGAGCTCGACGGACATGCCGGCGCCGTTGGAGTAGCCGGCGAAATAGACGCGGTCACTGTCGACGCAGAGCGACGACTCCGCGTGGTCGAGCAGCGCCCGCAGGAAGGCCGTGTCGTCCGGCTCGGTCGCTGTGGGGCCGGAAACATTCCAGTGGTGCTGCTCCACCGTCTCCGTGCTGGCGCCCTCCGGTGTGATTAGGATGAAGCCGGCCTCGTCGGCTTTGGCGTGGAGGTTGGTGTAGTCGAAGTAGAGGTCGTCGGTGAGCGCGAAGCCGTGCAGGTTGACGACGAGCGGCAGCTGTTGCGACCCATCGCCGTAGGCCGGCGGCACGTGGAGGATGTACTGTCGCGTACGGCCGTCCGCGGTATCAAGCGTCTCGTCGCGGAACGTGCCGGCCGTGTGCGCCAGCGGCGTGTCGCAGGCGGCTGCGCTCGGCGCGCTGCCTTCGCCGCCGTCTCCGCAGGCGATCACTGCCAGAGCCGCCAATGCAGCGAGGACGGGCAGCGTCGATAGCCAATGTAGGCCGCGACGGGGACGGCGCGGGAACTTCACGCCGGTATTGTAACGAGGCGCCGCCGCTGACGCATGCCGGCCGGCGGCACGATCAGCGGCGCATGCGGCAGCGATGTGCTACGGTGGGCGACGGAACGTCGCGCGACGAAACACCGGAGGCAGTCCGTCGGTGTTCGCGGTAGGCCCAACAGGGCAGGACGAGTAGGGCAGTGCTGATGGATCTGCTACATCAGAATCTGAGCCGTTTCGCCGTGTTCAGCGTCGAAACCGATGCTGAAGCGTTGGACGTGCTGCGCCGCGCGACCGCTGGGATGTACGAGTCGCCGCCGACATTCCAAGGATTCACAGAAGAAGGGCTGCTCGTCGGCCTCGAGGCGGGCGGTGACAACGACGGCGAGGAAGATGGCGGGCGGTCGCTCTTCACGGGGCGCGCTGCCGACGAACTGTACGAGGACGAGACGATTCAGATTGCACGGTTCGAGGGTGGCGTGAACCTGCTGACAATCGAGCTGTACGACGAGGCGGCGGACCCCAACCAACCGCTCAACGCCGACAACATCGTGCTGGCGCGGCGGCTGGAGCTGCTGGCCAACGCCAAGACGAAGTAGTGACGCCCCGCTCGCGAGAGCGCTTTAGTAGGGGATGGGTATGATCGCACGGCAGCCGTTTGGGACGACAGGCCAGGAGAGTACGAGGACGATCTTCGGCGCGGCTGCGCTCGGCCGGATGCAGGACGAGGAGGCCGCGCCGGTGCTGGACGTGCTGCTTGAGTACGGCATCAACCACATCGATACTGCCGCCACCTACGGTCGCTCGGAGCGGCGTGTGGGCGCCTGGATGGACCGCCATCGGAACGATTTCTTTCTGGCGACGAAGACGGGAGAGCGCAGCTACCAGGCGGCCCGTGACCAGTTCCACCACTCGCTCGAACGGCTGCGCGTCGACAGCGTCGACCTGCTGCAACTCCACAATCTCGTCGATGAAGACGAGTGGGAAACGGCGCTGGGCCCCGGCGGCGCGCTGGAAGCGGCCGTCGAGGTGCGGGAGCAGAGGCTCTGCCGCTTCATCGGCGTGACGGGCCACGGCGTAACCGTCGCGGCGATGCACCGCCGCAGCTTGGAACGCTTCCCGTTCGACTCCGTACTGCTGCCGTACAACTATCCGCTGATGCAGAACGCGCAGTACGCAGCGGACTTCGACGCCCTGCTTTCGCTGTGTGCGGAGCGGGGCGTCGCCGTGCAGACGATTAAGGGCATCACGCTGCGGCCGTGGGACGAGCGCGAGCACACGCACGGCACCTGGTACGAGCCGCTCTCGCAGCAGGACGATATCGATCTCGCGGTGAGCTGGGTGCTCGCCAGACCGGGCGTCTTTCTGAACACGGCTGCGGACGCGACGCTGCTGCCCAAGATCCTGGATGCGGCGTCGCGGGCCGAAGGCAGGTCTGCCGGCGCGTCGGACGAGGCTGCGATGGCCGCGCTGGCCCAGCGGCGCGCAATGGCGCCGCTGTTTACCTAGGGCGGAATAAACTGGAGAAGAGTGATGGTTGACGAATCGATAATGGCGATGCCAGCCGTGGAGTTGGCGCAGCGTATCCGGAATCGCGAGGTATCGCCGGTGGACGCAGTTGATGCGGCGCTGGCACGCATCGAGCGCTACAACCCGGCCCATCGCGCCTACCTAACGGTCTGCGCCGACGAGGCGCGCGCGGCGGCCATCGCAGCGGAGCAGGCGGTGACGGCCGGCGGCGAGCTGGGGCCGCTGCACGGCGTGCCAATTTCGATCAAGGACTTGCTGTACACCAAGGACCTTCGTTCGACCGGAGGTTCGCGTGTCTACGAGGACTTCGTTCCGGATTTCGATACGCCCTTGGTCGCCCGCATCCGTGCGGCCGGGGCCATCATCCTGGGCAAGACGAACACGCCAGAGTTCGGCGTAATCCCGACAACGGAGAACCGGTTGGGCGAACCGTGTGCGAACCCCTGGGACACTACCCGCACGAGCGGCGGTTCGAGCGGCGGGGCGGCGACATCGGCCGCGTTGGGGCTGGGGTCGCTCCACGTCGGAACGGACGGCGGCGGGTCGATCCGGATCCCGTCGTCTCTGTGTGGCGTCTTCGGCATCAAGCCGACCGTGGGTCGGGTGCCGGCCTACACGAAACGCTGGGGAGGCTATGGCGGCTGGCCGTCTCTGTCGCAGGCGGGGCCGATCTCACGCAGCGTCGATGACGCCGGCCTGCTGCTGGACGTGATGGCCGGGCCCGCGGAAGGCGATCCGTTCGCGATCCCCGCATCTTCCGAATCGTTCCGGCCGGCGGACATTGTCAAGCTCTCGCTGCGCGTTGCCTGGACGCCAGACATGGGGTTCGCCGCCGTGGACCCGGAGGTGCGCGAGCTCTGCGAGGCGGCCGTGGGTGTGTTCGAGGAGCTGGGTTGCAGTGTCGAGGAGGCCTGCCCGCCAATTAGCGGCGCGGAGCTCGTCAAGGCGTTCGGCCCGATCGCTGCCGGCGCCGACGCGGCGACGCACGAGTCGCTGCTGGACGAGCACCCAGGCGAGCTGACGGAGTACGTCACGACGTTCCTCGAGGGCGGCCGCAAGGTGCTGGCGAGCGACTACGTGCGGGCCGAGCAGCGCCGCGTCGGCGTCTGGGAGAAGTTCAACGCGTTCCTCTTGCAGTACGACCTGTTGCTGACGCCAACGCTGGCGACGGCGGCGTTCCCCATCGGCGAGCCTTCGTCGCTGATCGACGGCAAGGAGGTGCGGCCGACGTCCTGGACGCCGTTCACGATGGTCTGCAACCTGACAGGGCAGCCGGCGGCGTCGGTTCCGTGTGGGTTCACGTCGGAGGGGCTGCCCGTCGGCCTTCACGTGATCGCGCGGGCGTTCCGGGAGAAGACGATACTGACCGCGGCGCAGGCATTCGCCAAAGCGCGACCATGGGCCGATCGCTGGCCGCAGGGCGCTGAGCCGGGGGCGAGCGGTTAGCGGTCGGTTTTCCCCTTTCCGGCTGGCCGCTTTGTCCGCACGAAGTGGAGAACGAGCGTCACCGGCTTCCGGAGTTCCAGCGACAACACAATGACGCGCGAGCCGCGTTCGCGTTTTGGTTGGACGTCGCCGCCCTCCGCGCGGAGGAAGCGATAGCTGGGCGGTACGTGGACATAAGCTTCGCCTCGTTTCTTCGCGACCGGACGCAGGTGCAGCGTCAACGTCCTGCGCCGCGAGTGCCACGCCGCGCTGTCGACCTCGCGGCCGCCCATCGAGAAGTGGAATGACGTGGCGAGGAGTTGCGGCACGCGGCGCTCGCGGCGCAGTGCGAGCAGGCGCACGCCGTGCGAGGGGATGGCTGCCAGCTTGATTTCGCCGCCGTGCGCGCCGAGATAGCGCCGCTCCCAGAACTCGAAGACGTGCCAGCGGCCGGGCGGCAGCGACAGCGTATGTGTCGCGCGGCGGCCGCTCCAGTTTAAGCAGCCGGTGAGACGCCACTCCTCAAAGCCCCGTCGCACGTCGAGCGCGAACTCGGCGGGCATGGACTGTGTCATCAGATCGATTGGCACGGCGGCGGAGCTCGCGAGCGGGGCCAGCGGCGGAAGCAGCGAGGACACGATGTCGAGTCGCTGCTGAGATAGCTGCGTGAGGTCGTCGCTGGAGAGCACCATGCCTCCGGAGAGCGCGATCGCCGTGGCCAGCGACTGCCCCTCGAAGCGGGTAAGCTTGCTGCGCTCTTGGCGGACGAGCAGGCAGTCGGGGTCGTTGGCCCAGAGGCGGCCGTGCATCCAGGATCGGGTGAGGACGTTGCGGATCGCGTTTTCGGCGCTGGGCTCGCCGCCGGCGCGAGGGCTGCCAGCGCGGCGGGGCGGGGTGGTTGGCCGCCCCCAGCGCCACCAGGGCGCGACGTCCGGGCCGATCCGCTGGCCGTCGACGAGGCCAACCGACGCGGCCATCAGCGCGCCGCAGCCGAGCACAAAGCGTTCGCCGACGGCGCGCCGGATTGTCCCCAGGCCGCGGCGGTAGGCTTCGATGCGCGACGCTCCGCGGTCGTGGCGGATACCGGTGACGGCGGCCCCGTAGAGGAAGTCGATCTTGACGTAGTCGTAGCCCCAATCGTGGGTGACTTCGCGGAACGTTTCGTAGAGCCAGCGCTCCGCTTCCGGGTGAGTGCAATCGAGCGCGTAGACCGTCTGGTTCCAGTTGCGCGACGCGACAAGGGGCTGCCCGACCTCGTCTCGGACTACCCACGCCGGGTGATCTGCGTAGAGCCGGGAGCGTTCGCCAACGAGGAACGGCGCGAGCCAGATGCCGGCCTTGAACCCGGCGGCGTGGATGTCGGCGGCCAGCGGGGCCATGCCACGAGGAAACTTGTCGTTGGCGGTGGCCCAGTCGCCGATGTCGGCCTGGTATCCGTCGTCGATCTGGACGTAGTCGAGAGGCAACTCATCGCGCCGCTCCTGTAGGCGGCGCAGGTTGTGCAGCACGTCGGCCTCCGTGACGTCGGTGTAGTAGTAGTACCAAGAGCACCAGCCGGACGGCGTGGCCGGTGGCACGCGGGCGTCCATCTCGCGGGCGAGGGCATCGGCGTAGCGCTCGAGCGCGGCATTGGCATCCGCGTCGACATCGATCGACGCTCGTTCGGAGAACAACGTCTCGCCGGGCGCAACGCGCCGTCCGTCGGCATGGGAGAGCGCGCGCACGTGGCGGCGGCCCGCATCGACGAGGATCTGCGGCCAGTCCCGGCGGGCGCTGATAAAGCCGAGCAGCAGGCTCCGTCCGGCGTCGGGGTCGTAGATAGCGGCCACGTCGTCGGACGCAAACGAACCGCGCCGGGCGGGACTGGGCGCGGGCGCGTGGACGGGCGGCTGCGCGTCGATGTCCTGCTGTGCTGCTGATAGGGAGAGCGTGGGCGTCCATGACTGCCAGCCGTGGCGGTAGATGCGCCAACCCGCTACGGGCGACTGCAGATCGAGGCTGCCGGCCAGCGGCGTGAGCGATTGGACGCTCACGGCTACGTCACCGGCGTTCTCCAGGCCGGCGCGGGCTAGTGCGAACGGGTGGATGTCGTAGACGGCGAGCTCGAGCAGCAGGCGTAGGCCCCGCCGAGACGGCGTGGCGAGCGTGACCGTACGGCCCTGCCCGTGCGCGTCGCGCACCGCGCGCGGCTTTCCGAGCACCTCCCAACCGGCGCCGGCTGAAGAGAACTCCTCGCCGTCGCTCAGCTCCGCACAGGCATAGCCGGCGATGAGGGGCCGCCAACGACCGCTCGAGACTGCGACGGCGCCGGAGGCGAGGTCGACATCGATCGCCAGCGTCCGGGTGGTGAGGCGCACGTGCGTCGACGACGTTTGGACCTGTGCGGTTGCTGCCATGCGTCTCTCCTCAGGCTTTGCGAAACGTTCGCGGAGCTGCGGTGGCCAAAGTGTATGGAGGAGGCAGGCGGCGGTCAAGACGGCAGTGGGCGGTCGCGATGATCGGACGGCGATCCCGCCGTTCGCCAGATGCTACACTGACCGGCGTCATGCGTGCGATTCGTCTTATGAGTCTCGATGGCCCGGACGCGCTTGAGCTGGTTGACACCGACCCGCCGGAAGGCGTCGATCACGTCGTCGTCGAGGTGCATGCGGCGGGCGTCGGCTTTCCGGATCTGCTGATGTCGCGTGGCCGTTATCAGTTTCGGCCGGAGCCGCCGTTTACGCCGGGCACGGAGCTGGCGGGTGTCGTGCGGGAAGCGCCGAACGGCTCCGGCTTCGGCCGCGGCGACAGGGTGGCCGCCTCCGCTCCGCTTGGAGCATGGGCGGAGGTGGCGCTGGCGATACCGGCGGTGACGTTCTCGATACCGGACAGCATGTCGTTCGCGCAGGCGACGGCGATGGTCAACTATCAATCCGCTTACTTCGGCCTCGTCGAGCGGGGCAACGCGGTGAGCGGCGAGACGGTGCTTGTACACGGCGCGGCGGGCGGTGTTGGCAGCGCTGCCGTCGACGTCGGCGCCGCGCTGGGGCTGCGGGTGATCGCGGTCGCGCGGGGCGAGGAGAAGTTGGCGCTGGCACGCGGGCTGGGGGCGGTGCATTGCCTGGACGCGGAGTCCGACTGGCTCGCCGAAGTAAAGTCGCTGACCGAGGGCAAGGGCGTTGACCTCGTCTTCGACCCGGTGGGCGGCGAGGGGTTTCTCAACAGCGTGCGTTCGCTGGGCACCGGCGGGCGGCTGCTGGTGATCGGGTTTGCGGGCGGGAAGATCCCAGAGGTGAAGGTGAACCGCTTGCTGTTACGCAATAGCTCGGTCGTGGGCGTCGCGTGGGGGGAGTTCATCCGCCAGGATCCGACGATGCCGCAGCGCGTGGCCGCCGCGCTGGAGGAGCTATGGACCGCCGGCGGCATTTCGCCGGCCGTCGGCGCGACGTTCCCGCTGGAACAGGCCGCCGACGCGCTGCGGGAGATCGAAGGCCGCCGCGCGATAGGAAAGATCGTACTCAGCATTCGGGAGTAAGTAGGGGAGGTTACATGGCCGGCACGTTCCGATTCGGCATCCAGATCTCGAAGGCGTCATCGGGCCCCAAGTGGGCCGAAGCGGCGCGGAAGATGGAGGAACTGGGCTACTCGTCGCTCTTCATTCCCGACCACTTCGGCGATCAATTCGCGCCGATGCCGGCGCTGATGGCAGCGGCCGACGCGACTTCGACGCTACGGCTGGGCACGCTGGTGCTGGACAACGACTATCGCCACCCGCTGGTGCTGGCGAAAGAGCTGGCGACGCTGGACGTGCTCTCGGGCGGGCGCGTCGAGGTGGGACTCGGCGCGGGCTGGATGACGAGTGACTACGAGCAGTCGGGCATTCCCCACGACAGGGCGGGCGTGCGCATTTCTAGGTTCGAAGAAGGCTTGGCGATTATCAAGGGGCTCTTCGCGGAAGAGTCGTTCTCGTTCTCCGGAGAGTACTACACGATCACGAACAATGAGGGTCTGCCGAAGCCGATTCAGAAGCCGCACCCGCCGATCCTGATCGGCGGCGGTGGCCGGCGAGTGCTATCGATAGCGGCGCGGGAGGCAGACATCGTCGGCGTCAACTTCTCGCTGGCCGAAGGCGAGGTGAACCCGACCGTCGCGGCGACGGGGACCGCGGAGGCGACGCGGGAGAAGGTCGCGATCATACGCGAAGCGGCGGGCGAACGCCTGAGCGAGATGGAGATGAACGTGATGGTCTTCATGACGCAGGTCACGGACGACGCGGCAGGCATGGCGGAGCGCATCTCGGGCGGCTTCGGCATGCCGGCCGACGAGGTGCTGAAGTCGCCGCACGTGCTGATCGGCTCCATCGACGAGATCGCGGAAACCATCATCCAGCGACGCGAGGAGTACGGGTTCTCCTACGTCTGCTTCTCCTCGGACGCGATGGAGGCGATGGCGCCGGTGGTGCAGCGGTTGGCGGGTAGCTAGACTGGCGCTCGAAATCGCCGTGCGCCGGTAGGTGACGAAGGCGGAATTTGGGTAGCGAGGCCGTCTGCGTACCAGTCTTCACTGGCTCCGCTCAGACCCTCCGCTACTGGTAGACGACGACGGCGGGGCGCGGGTCGAGCGCCAGCACTTCCTGTTCCGACATCAGGTCCGGGTCGTGCTGCGTGAAGAGCTTAATGGCGGCGTGCTGCGCGTACGGCGTGGCGGAGTAGCGTTCGTAGCCGGCGCGTTTGGCTGCTGCGGGTCCGTAGCCGTCCATATCGATGATCAGCTCGACGTTGGGGTAGCTGCGGATGGCGTCGCCGTTTACGATCATGCCGTCCAGGAACTGATGGACCATCAGCAGCTTCGGCGGCGTGCGCGCTGCGAGGACAACCGATTGCAGTGTCGATAGCGCGGCGTCGATTTCGCCGCCGTCGAGGCTGCCGATCAGCGTTCCCGGCGCGGCGCCGCCCTGCATCGCGAACTCGGGGTCGAGCGCAAGGTGGACGCGGGGGTGGAGCAGGTAGGGGAGCACTTTCTCGATCTCGGCGGCGGCGGTACTGTGCGCGATCTGGAGATCGAGGAAGAGGAGCATGTCGCGTTCCTCCGCCATGCGGATGTAGTCCCGGACGGTGGCATCGTCAACGTAGCTGAGGTAGAGGCCGTTGTCGGTCTGGCCGGCCTGGGCGACGGCGTAGACGAGGTGGATGGCGGGGATAACGCCGATGTCGCCGTTCAGCGCGTCGTAGCGCGCGGCCTGCTCCACGAGGAGGTCGGCGACGCGTTCCGGTTCACCGGCGCCGAGGATGCCCATCAGCGCGGTCTGGGGGTGGCCGTAATAGCTAACGATCTGTGAGTCCGGGAGCAGTGATCCAGCAGAGACGAGCGTGATCTCCATGTGCGGGAATCGCTCCGCCGGGTTCGCGTCCAGCAGTCGCCGCAGCGATCGTGGCGGCACCAGCGGCGGCGGCTGGGCGGCCGGCAGGGCGGCCGTGACCAAGGCGTTGTCGCGCACGGAGGCGGCTCCGCCGCCGTCCGTGGTGATGCCAAGACCGAGGATGGAGGCGAGAACGCCAATGAGGAGGAGCGAGAAGCGCCTATCGGCGCGTGGCTTGCGCACGAAACGTTGATCTCCACGACTGAGCCGGGGGCGTCGGGCGCTGCGCGCTGGGCGACGGGCGCGTGCTGGGCGACGGGCGGCTGGAGCGAGCGCGTTCGCTAAGGCGACCGGGTTCGCTTGCATGACTATGCGGCCACGCATGGACTTATGCGCCCACGCTAGCCGAGACGAGAGAATGCAGGCGAGACGTTATGTGCGAATGTGGAGAGATAACGGCGTGCTGTGGAAAAGTCGCGCCGGCTCCGCCGCTGGTTGAGCCGAGCCTATGCGGCGCGCGAGACGCGCCGGGCGCGCCGGTCGTCGCTCCAGCGGCAGAGGATCGACCCTGTCACGAACAGGATGCCGCCGGCGGCGCAGAAGATGATGCCGTTGCGGATGGGCGCCCAGGCCAGCTCCTGCGAGAGCTGGAAGAATTGCTGCGAGACGTAATCGTCGACGCCGTCGGCGCCGACGCGGAGAGCGAACCTGAGCGCGACGGCGGCGGCGAGGAACGGCGTCGCGGCGATGAGGACGCTGAGGCCGACGGCCAGCATGCGCCCGTAGCCACGCGTGGCGAACATGAGGCCGGCTGTGAGCAGGAGAGCGATGGCTGCGAAGAAGAGCGTGATGCCAAACATCACGCGGTGGGGCGCCGGCCTGAGAAAGTCGAGCGCGGCGCGCAGCGTGCCCTCTGTGGAAACGAGACGGATGCCGTCATCGCCTTCGCTGCGGAACGCGTCGACGCCGTCTGCGTGGACGCGTTCGGCGGCCCGCAACAGCAGGAGCTCCCGGAACGAGACTCGGTCAGACTCGAGCACTTCCTGTGGCGTGAACGACAACGCGATCGGAAAGTCGGCCAGCGCGACGTCGCCATCCGAGAGACTGGCTTCAATGCGCAGGTCTTCGTAGTCGGCGTCGAGGAGCGCGTCGACTTCGGTAAGGATCGCGATGCTGTGCGTGAGCGTCCGCTTGGCCGGACCCTCGGCGGTGACGTTGGCGAGCGCAAGAAACGTGAGGAGGAGGGCAATGTCGACCATCAGCAGGCCGCCCAGCGTCCACTTGTTCAACCTGCCGCCCGGTCGCTCGCGCTGGCCCGCGGGCGCGGCCGAGAGCTCCGGCGGGGGCGGCGGCGTGTCGCCCGTCACGGCCGGCCGGCTTCCTCGATGCGTACGACGAGCGTGTGCGCCACGCGGTCGTGGAGTGCTCGGCGCTCCGCGTCGAACGACATCGCCAGCAGGCTCGCGATCGGCGAGACGATGCAGAGCAGGGCCAGCGTTACGGTGACGATCAGCACCACCTGGCTGAGCGTGATGGAGACGCTGAAGAGCGCCAGCATGACCCAGATCGGCAGTAGCAGCGGGTGGAAGAGCAGCGGGTGGAGGGCGAACCAGCGCAGCAGGACGGTGCCCGGCGCCGGCGGCTGACCGTCCTCAGTAACGGTCTTGATCCCAATCACGTACATGCCGGCGGACTGCGCGCGCCAGCGCATGAGCGCCAGATTGAAGAGCGTCCACGAGATGAGGGGCCCGCCGATGAACGTCGATATGAAGGCGTAGTACGCTGCGTCCGGCGCATCGCCGGCGCCGAAATCGCTGGCGATCAACAGGACGCCACCGCTGATCACGAAGAACGTCAGGATGAAGAGGAGTAGGACGACCGAGTCGACTACATAGGCCGAGATGCGGACGTTGAGGCGAGCCACCGGCACGGCCGCTGTCGAAGAAGGCGCGGTCTGTATCCCTTCGGCGGCCGATTGCTTCATTGTGGACACCATCCGCGGCGATTATAGCACCCCGCCCGGTCTCAGCCAGGCGGCTGGCCACGAATGCCCGCAGGCAGATGCGAGATGAGACCCGCGACGAACTGGAGGACGAACGCGGCGTCGGTAGCGCTGACGTTGCTGTCGCCGTTGGCGTCCGCCGAGTCAGGGCAGGGGAGCGTGGCGACGAGTCGGGCGACGTATTGGAGGATAAGGGCGGCATCAATTGCATTGACGGTCGAACTACAGTCGGCGTCACCGCTGACCACGGCCGGCGTCGCCGTCGGCGGGAGTGGCGTGGGCGTTGCTGTCGGCGGCGGGTCTGTTGGCGGCATCGGACTCGGGCTGGGGCCGGCGGGCGAAACGCAGCCGACAGTCGCGCAGCGCAGCAGTTTGAGGTCCTGTCCGCCGCGGTGTAAGTACGCGATGACGGGCACGTCGTCGTCGAGGGCCAGAGATGCGCCGAGGCCGACATCGCCTGCGCTGTCGAGCGTCCTCGTCGTGACGCCGCTGCCGCAGGTTAAATCGGCGCAGGTGGCGAGCTTGAGGTCGCCTGTCGGGCAGTTGGCGAGGTCGGCTGCGCCGCAGTCGTAGTAGGCCACGACCGGTGCCTCGCCGGAGGCGAGCGCCAGAGACGGCGTGTGGGCGAATCCGGCTGCATCGAGCGTTACGACGCTCTCGTCGCCGCCCGAGCAGGCGGTGTCGCTGCAAACCAAGAGGCGGAGCTGGCGCTCTTCCCCGTGGACGAAGGCGATGACCGGATTGCCGCCTGCCGCGAGCGTGAGCGATCCCTCGCGGCCGTTTTCGCCGTCCGGCGTGGTGATGTTGGTGGACTCGTCGCCGTCGCAGGCAGGGTCGTCGCAGGTGAGGACAGCGAGGGCGCTGGTGGCGTTGCGGAAGGCGACGACGGGATTGCCGTCGCCGTTCAGCGCGAGCGATATGAACGGCGCATCGGCTGCCATCGCCGCCGGCGACGCGGAGCTGTCGCCCTCACAGTTGGGGTCATCGCAACGGGTGAGCCGGAGCGTGCCGTTCGTAGCATCGTAGTGGGCGACCACGGGGTTGCCGGCGGTGTCCAGTGCCAGCGACGTGTGGGAGCCGACGTCGCCGTCGGTGTCCGGAGCAGTCTGCGACTCGGGGAAGCCGGAGCAGTTCGGATCGTCGCAGTGGAGCAGGCGCAGATCACGGTTGGCGTCATCGTAGTGGGAAACGACAGGGTTACCCGCAGCGTCCAACAGCAGAGAGCTGTGTGTGCCGACGTTGATCTGCCCGGCTGGAGTGCGGAGGCTCTCATCGCCGCCCGCGCACTTGGCGTCGTTACAGTGCAGGACCTTGAGATCGTGATCGAACGCGTCCAGATAGCTCACGACGGGGTTGCCGGCGGCGTCCAGTGCCAGCGAGATCTGGAGTCCGTTGATTGAGCCGTCTGGCACGGTGATGCTGGTCTCATCGACCGTCGCGAAGCCGCCAGTCGCCGGAAGCAACGTGGTGGTGAGGGCAACGGCCAAGATAGCGGCGACTGCCACTGAGATGTGACGGAACGCGAATGCCGGCTCCAAAGTAGTCATGATCTTGGGCTCAACGCTAGCATGCGGGGTGATCGGCGGCCACGGGCAGGGCAGGAATGGGCGTCGGGGACAGAACTGATTGCCGCCGCCGCGCGGCCAGTGCTAGCCTGGACGCACTGCGATGCGCGCCCTCTTCACTCGCTACCAAAACTGGCGCTACCGCGACTGGCTCCTGCTCTCTCTGCCGCTGTCGATCTGCCTGGCCGGCGCGGGTCTCTTGTCGCTCGCTGTGGAGTTGCCGGACGACGATGCGTTCAACGTGCTGCGATGGGAGATGGAGCACGTCCCGGGCAAGTGGCTCTACCTGGCGGGCGATTCTCTGCAGGGCGGCATCTCAAGTGCAGAGCAGGACGAACGATTGGGTGACTACCTGGTGCTGACGGCCAGGATCGGACTGCTGGAGCAGCGGCTGGACGGAAGCGACGATGAGCAGGTGGTGGAGCTGGCGCGGCTGCTGGACGAGCGGCAGGAGCTGGAGAACGACGTGGAGGCGATTCTGGAGGGCCGCCTGACGGCCGTCCTCGAGGACATAGGACTCGATTCGTCGCTGCCGCTGTTTCCGGGCGCGCGCTGGGTGTGGCCACCCGTCGACGTCGAGTTCGACGAACCGCCGCGCTCGCTGGCTATCTCGGCCCGCGACCGAATCGAGCTGTTGGAGCGGCGACCGCTGCGGCCGGGCCTGCCGCTAGCGGCGGCGTTGGAGCTGGAGGCGGCGGAGGAACGGGACGGCGGCCGCTCGGCGCTCGCTGGCAGGCTGAGCGGCGCGGCGACATACCCGAGCATCGTCGCGCCGGTGGGCGACTACGAGCGTTTGGCGGCGATCGTGGCACATGAGTGGGTGCATCACTACCTCTTCTTCAAGCCGCTTGGCTGGCGTTACTACGACAGCAACGAGCTGCGGACGCTCAACGAGACCGTCGCCGACATCGCCGGACGGGGGCTGGCGGCTCTACTCGTACAGCGCTATTCGTTGCCGGACGATGCTATTTCGGAGCTGGAAGGCCTGGTGCCGCCCGCGCCGACCGTCGACGCTGGCGCGGTGCTGCGTGCGCTGCGTTTGGAGGTCGAGGCGTTGCTCGACGGCGGGCATATCGACGAGGCGGAGGCGCTGATGGAGCAGCGCAGGCTCGAATTGGCGGAGGGGGGCGTGGTGATTCGGCGCATCAACCAGGCCTACTTCGCCACGCGCAGTCTCTACGCGACCGGGCCGGCGTCAATTGATCCGATTGGCGATCAGCTATCGGATCTACGTGTCCGAAGCGCATCGGTTGGCGCGTTCCTGCGAGCTGTTGAGGGGCTGACGAGCGCGGCCGATTTGGAACGCCTGCTGGGAGAATCTGCGCGCGAATCCGGCGTCAGGAATTCTGATACTCGAGCGCTCGGTGAGGCGGGTCGTTCCGTTAGTCGCGCGACGGGAGTAAGATAGGTTCGGGAGGAGCGAGGCGATGGCAGGCGAAAAGCGAGACGACGAGCCGCGGGCCGTTCACACGGTGAAGCCGGGAGACCGCGTGCTGCGCCGGAGCATGCGCCGTGCGCGGCTGCCCCTCATCGAACGGAGCATTCGCGGGCCGATCGCGGAAAACTTGGGGTTGGTGGCGGACATCGCGACCCAAACGCCAGTGCTCTGGTTTATCTTCGCGCTCACTATCCTCGTGGCGCTGGCGCCAATCCCTGTGTTCCTCTTCGAACGTTCTGCGGACAACGCGCAGATGACGAACTACTGGATCGGTCTCTGGTGGGCCGTCAGCGCGTTCAGCACCGTCGGCCACAGCGCCGTGGAGGTGAACACCGTCGGCGGGCGGGTCGTCGGATCGATCTATACCGTCGTCAGCGTCGGACTGTTCTTCGGCAGCGTGATCGCGGCGTTCAGTTCGTACTTTATCCTCACGTGGCGAAAGCCGAAGCGGCAGCTGGTCGATACGATCAACTACTATCTGCAGCGCATCGATGATCTCTCAGCGGAGGAGCTGGACGACCTGAACGAGATGACGCGCGGGCTGCTGTTCGCCGCGCGCGAACGGGCAGAGACCGAACAGCGCCCCGACTCAGTCACCGAAGACGACACGCCGTAGCGCTAGGTATCGTCGTCCGTCGTCGGGCCGGAATCCGGTGTTGGCGCTGGGTCCTCCGGAGGCGGCGGAACGGCGGAGACGACGAGCACCTGGACCTGTGTTGTCAACAGCCCGAGCTTGTCATCCAGGATGAGCAGGCGGATGGTGTAGAGGCCCACTGGCAGGTCCCTGGTGTCCCAGGTGCCGAGGAAGCCGCTTTCGATCGCGGTGTCGCCCTCCGCGAAGGTGAACCACTCTCCCTGCTCGGTGTTGAAGCGGTAGTCGAGGCGGTAGCCGGCGAAGTCGCTTGAGTTGGCGCGGCCCAGGACGTTGACCAGTCCGGACACCTGCTCGGCGCGCGTCGGTGAGCTGATCTCGATCGGCAGGTCGGAAGCGGTGGTGACGTCTGTTGGCAGGTCTTCGAGGCTCGCCTCAAAGTGCTCGGCCCACTCCTCTGCTTGGTTGCGCTCCCAGGCGCTGAGGCCACCTGGGATCTGCAGATAAGGCAACTCTGCAACGAACTGGTTCGGCGTGAGCGGCCCGGCAAGCAGGTCGGTGCGAGTATCGATCCTGACCGTCTGCCACCAGTCGTCTTCCTTGGTTGGCAGCGAGTCAGCCGCGAAAAGGTCTGCTGGGGTGACCAGCGGGCAAGTATCCGTCGGCAGCAGGCCGGACGGTACGCAGGCCTCCGCCTCGACGAGGCCGGGCGGTCGCGTGAAGCTGAGGACCGGCAGGCCTTCGTGCCCCGCGACGAGTACGTCGCGGACGGAGCGCCAGGAGACGCTGGTGCTGGAGATGCCCGTCATGGGGCTGTTGTCCGCGTTGCCGAACCAGGAGCCGACGACGAGTTGCGGTGTGTAGCCGATGGCCCAAGTATCGCCGATGGCGAAGCTGTTGGCGTAGGGCTCGCTGGTGCCGGTCTTGATGCCGATCGGCCGGCCGCTGATGCTGAGCGCGCCGCAGGCGCCGAACGTGATGGTCTGGGCGCAGCCATCGGAGAGGATGCTGTTGATCATGTACGCCTCGGCGGCGGGCGCTACGCGACGCTCCTGCAGGTAGGGGCCTTCGGCGGAGGGCTCGCCGGCGATGAGCGGGTAGATCACTTCGCCGTCGCTGTTCTCGACGCGCAGGATGGAAACCGGATCGATGTTGCGGTCGCCCTCCTGGCGGGCAACGGTGCTTTCGACGCCCTTCAGGACGCCGAGGTTAGGGAACGCGGTGTAGGCGTAGACCATGTCGTTGAGCTTGACGTCGATGCCGCCGACCGTGAGCGCCGGGCCCAAGTTGCTGGGGATGAGGCCCGTGATGCCCATCTGCTGCGCCCGCTCGATGACGTTGAGCACGCCGGCGTAGAGGATGGTCTTGACGGCAGGGATGTTGAGCGAGTTGCCGAGCGAATTGCGTAACGTGATCGGTCCCTGGTAGCCGGTGCCGGGGTTGCGTGGCGGCCTCGCGCCGCCCCAGAACTCCGACGGGAACTCCGTGTCCAGCACCATTGTGCCGGGGCCGTAGCCGCGTTCGATGAACGAGGTGAGGTATGTGAACGGCTTGAACGCGGAGCCGGGCGAGTTGAGCGCGTCGGCCATGTCGTTCTGGCCGTCGATGTCTTCACGGAAGTAGTCACGGCTGCCTATGTAGGTCAGGATCTCCGCGTTGGTGGGGTCGATCGCGACGACGGCGCCGTTGTGGCCGCCGGAGTCTTCAAACGTGGTGATCCACTCCTCCAAGATCGCCTCGGCCTGGCGCTGGAGGCCGAGGTCGAGCGTAGTGAAGACGACGAGGCCGTCGCGTTGCAGCGCTTCGGGGCCGAAGAGCCGCTCCAGCTCCGGCCGGACGACGTTGAAGACGAAATGGGGCGCCAGGACGGGGAACGGCTGGAGGTCAACGCCGAGCGGCAGGGCCATCGTCTCCAGCATCAGCTCGCGGCTGATGAACTCCTCTTGATTCATGCGGCGCAGCAGGACGTTGCGCTGCTCCAGTGCCGCTTCTGGTTCGTTGATCGGGTCGTAGCAGGTGGGACAGGAGGGGATGGCGGCGAGCGTGGCGGCCTCCGCCAGCGTGAGATCCTTCGCCGACTTGTCGAAGTAGCCGTTGCTGGCGGCCTCCGCGCCGATGAAGACGTTGCCGTAGGAGATTAGGTTTAGGTACCACTCGAGGATCTGCTCCTTGGAGTACTCGCGCGTCAACTCGATCGCGATCACGGTCTCCTTGATCTTGCGGGAGACGCTGCGTTCGGCGCGCTCTTCCGGCGTGAAGTAGATGTTCTTCACCAACTGCTGCGTGATCGAGCTGCCGCCGCGACCCTCGAACAAGCCAGGGGTGTCGCCGAAGGGCCAGAAGTTGTCGATCGCGGCGTTAGCGACACCGCGATAGTTGACGCCGGGATTGTCGAGAAAGGTGGCGTCTTCGGCGGCGATCGTGGCAGCGATAAGGTTGAGGGAGATCTGGTCCGCCGGGACGTAGGTTCGCAGGCCGGTCACGTCGTCGAAGAACTCATAGAGAGGCACGCCGTTGCGATCTCGGATCTCAGCGCCGCCGAGGGGTAACCTGGCGATCTCCTCGTCCGGAGGAATCACGTCGCTCGAGTAATGGTTGTAGATTCCGTAGCTGACGCCACCGAGGACGCCGAGCGAGATTGCGAACAGGACGCCGAGAGCGATTAGCAGCAGCATCCACCTTGGCATGCCACGGCCGCCGTTCTGCCGGCGACGGCGGTACGCGGCGTAGCGCGCGTGGGCGCCGGCCCTAGACATCGGCGTCTTCTCCTGCCTGGCGCGTCCGCAGCACGACGAAATGCGACAGGCCAAACGCCCGCAACGCCGTCGACTCGAGGCGGTAGCAGACGGCCCGCAGCAGCCCGCCGACCGTCCTGCTACGGGCGACGATGTTATCGAAGCCGGGGTAGACCTGCGTGTGGACGACGATGTCTGCCGGCAGCGAGTCGATGATGCGACGCAGGCCGGATGATGTGTAGGCGCGGGCGTGCGGCACCAGCCGCCGCCGGACGGCGTCGGGCAGGTAGTTGATCAGCGGGATGTTGCCGAACACGTAGCGCTTGCCGAGATAGACGCCGTGCGTTTCGAACGGGTAGAGACGGTTGGGCGCGTAGACGACCACGTGGCCGCCCGGCTGGACGACGCGACAGGCCTCGCGGAGCGTCGCGGCGTCATCGTCAACGTGTTCGATCACCTCGTTGAGCAGGACCACGTCGAAGCTGCCCGTGGCGAACGGCAGGCGCTCGCTGACGGCGGTGGCGAGGGACGCCGCGTCGCTCTCGCGGACGCGGGCGCCGTCGACGTCGATACCGTAGACGCGCGGAGACAGCTCGCCGAGCTTGCGGACGTAGGTGCCGATGCCGCACCCGATGTCGAGCATCCGGGCGTTCTCGAGCGCTACGTACTGTTGAATGAAGGCCAGGCGGCGATCCTGGCCAGCCCGCCAGACGTAGCTGGGGTTGCCAAGCGCGACCTGCCGTTGGCTACTAGCGATCTGGGCTTCTGTCATCATCCTCGATTCTGCCCACCAGCATTCAGGGTAACAACGAGCGTGCGGCTGGACAATCCGGTAAATGTAACGATTCTATGACAGACCTACGTTGCCACCATCCCTGCTATACTCGCCTCCACATTCCGAATTAGGAGCCAGGTATGAGTCTGACACGCGAAGAAGTCCTGCACATCGCCCATTTGGCCCACTTGGGTATAGACGAACGGGAGCTGCCGAAGTTCCAGGAGCAGCTATCGGATATTCTGGAGCACTTCGCCGCGCTGACGGCGTTAGATACGGAAGGTGTGCCGCCGACGTCGCACCCACTGGCGCTGGAGAGCGTGATGCGCGACGATGAGGTGAAGGAGTCGCTCTCCGTCGAAGACGTGCTGGCGAACGCGCCGAACGCCGAAGATGACCTCTTTCGCGTGCGTGCGGTGCTCAATTGAGCGAGCCGCATGGGCTCACGGCACACGAGGCGCGGGACCTGTTGGAGCGGCGCGAAACGACCTCGCGTGAGTTGACGCAGGCCTCGCTGGACCGCATCGCCGCGGTGGATGACAAGATCGGCGCTTTCTTGACTGTCGCGACGGACGAGGCGCTGGCGCAGGCCGACGCCGCCGACGAGCGGCTGCACCGCGGCGAGGGCGGACCGCTAACGGGCATCCCGCTGGCCGTGAAGGACAACATGTGTACCCGGGGTATCCGCACCACGTGCGGCTCGCGGATCCTTGAGGAGTTTGTGCCGCCATACGACGCGCATGTCATAGAGCGGCTGAACGAGGCCGGCGCTGTGCTGCTAGGCAAGACGAACATGGACGAATTCGCGATGGGCTCGTCGGTCGAGCACTCGGCGTTCCACCCGACGCACAATCCCTGGGCGCTGGACCGCGTGCCGGGCGGGTCTTCTGGCGGTTCTGCGGCGGCCGTCGCCTGTGGCGAGGCGGTCGTGGCGTTGGGGTCGGACACGGGAGGCAGCATTCGCCAGCCGGCTGCGTTCTGCGGTGTCGTCGGTCTCAAGCCGACGTACGGCCGAGTCAGCCGCTACGGACTCGTCGCGTTCGGCAGCTCGCTCGACCAAATCGGCCCATTGACGAAGGACGTCGAGGACTGCGCCTTGCTCCTGAACGCTGTTGCCGGCCAGGACCTGCGCGACGCAACATCGGCGCCGCTCGACGTGCCGGACTTCACGGCGGCGCTGACGGGCGACATCGCGGGACTGAAGATCGGCGTCGTGAGCGACTACGTGCCGGAGGGTCTCGATCCGGCTGTTCGTGGCATCGCCGACTCGGCGGTGAAGCAGTTGGAAGGCCTGGGGGCGGAGGTGGAGTGGGGGGTTGAGCTGCCCAGCACGGCGCACGCGCTGGCCTGCTACTACATCATCGCGCCGAGCGAGGCGTCCGCCAACCTGGCAAGGTACGACGGCGTGAAGTACGGCTACTCGTACACAGAAGGCGAAAGCATGTGGGAGAACATGGACAAGACGCGTCAGTTCGGCTTCGGCGACGAGGTGAAGCGGCGAATAATGCTGGGGACCTATGCGCTGTCGTCAGGCTACTACGACGCCTACTATCTGAAGGCGCTGCAGGTACGGACGCTGATCCGTCGCGAATTCGAAGCCGCGCTGGAGCGCTACGATCTGCTCTTTGGCCTGGTGACGCCGACGCCGGCGTTCGCGCTGGGTGAGAAAACGGATGACCCCTACGAGATGTACCTCAACGACATCTTCACGATGCCGGCCAACATCGCCGGCCTCCCCGCGCTCTCGCTGCCCGCTGGCTTCGTCGACGGGCCCGCCGGTGAGCGGCTGCCGATGGGCGTTCAACTCTTGGCGAAGCCGTTCGACGAGGCGGCGCTGCTGCGCGCCGGCCACGCCTACGAGCAATCGACGTCGTGGCGGGACCAGCGCCCGGCGGTGTGAGCGACGGCCGCAACGGCGACGATCTTAGCGGGCTACGCGCGTTCGAGCTGCGAGTCGGGTGTTACGCGGGGCATCGCAACCCTGAGCGGCCGGAGTGGGTGGAGTTGGCGGGCGAGCGCATCGACATCGAAAGCATCGAGAGCGAGTGGCGGGAGGAGGATCGCTTGGCGTTCAAGGTGCTGCTACGCGACGGTAAGCGACTTCTACTGTATTATGTGCCCAACCAAGATCTCTGGTCTGGAGTGTTACAGGTATGACGGCAGAGGAGCATCTGACGCACAGGGGCGCGATCTCTCAGCACGTCCAGACGCTGCCCGCGTCCGGCATCCGCAGGTTCTTCGACCTGCTGTCCAACATGGAGGGCATCATCTCGTTGGGCGTGGGCGAGCCCGACTTCGTTACGCCGCCCGGGATTCGCGCCGCCGCCGTGCGCTCGATCGACGAGGGGCTGACGCACTACACGTCGAACTACGGCCTTATCGAACTGCGGCAGGCGATCGCCAAGCACCTCAATAACCTCTACGGCTTGGAGTACGACCCGGCGACCGAGATCATTGTCACGACCGGCGTCAGCGAAGCTATCAACCTGGCGATGCTGGCGATCGTCGATCGCGGGGACGAGGTAATCGGTCCCGACCCGAGCTACGTCGCCTACCAGCCGACGGTGCAGTTGGCCGGCGGCAGTTACATTCCGGTGCCGACGACGGCCGAAAACGACTTCAAGATGAAGGCCCACGATCTGGAGGAGCTGATTACGCCGAAGACAAAAGCGATCTTCTTCGGCTACCCCTGCAACCCGACGGGCGCGGTGATGGACCGCGAGGACCTGGAGGCCGTCGCGGACGTGGCCGAGCGTCACAACCTCTTCGTGATTTCCGACGAGATCTACGACCGGCTGGTCTACGGTGGCGAGCACACCTGTTTCGCCTCGCTGCCCGGAATGCGCGACCGCACGCTGCTAATGGGTGGATTCTCCAAGGCCTACGCGATGACGGGCTGGCGGCTGGGCTACACTTGCGGGCGCGTCGACCTGACCGAGGCGATGATGCGCGTGCACCAGTACATTACGATGTCCGCGCCGACGACCGCGCAGTACGCCGGTCTGGAAGCGCTGAAGAGCGGCGAAGAGGATGTGCGGGGCATGCTCAGCGAATACGATCGCCGTCGCCAGTTGACGGTGCGCGAACTGAACGACATGGGGCTGCCCTGTTTCGAGCCGCGGGGAGCCTTCTATTGCTTCCCCTCGATCAGCAGCACGGGCCTCTCTGACGAAGCGTTCGCGGAGGGGCTGTTGCTGGAGGAGAAAGTCGCCGTTGTACCGGGCTCTGCCTTCGGCCAGTTCGGTGTCGGACACGTGCGCATCTGCTACGCCTCGCCGTACGACGACCTGGTCGAGGCGCTGGTCCGCATCCGGCGCTTCGTGCAGAAGCACCGCTCACCAGCTAAGTAGCCCCGCTGCTGTGAACGACGCCGGCGAGCTGAGCGGCGATCTTGAGCTTTCGATCCAGGGCGTAGTGGCGCAAGAGCGCGAGGACGGCGCGCTCGACGTCCAGATAGGCACCTCTCGCGGTCCGCTAGGCGGCATCCTCCACCCTTGCGAGGCTGAGCCAGGGGCCGCCCTCTTCGTCGGCGGGGCGCTGGGCGGCCTGGACGGCCCGGCCAACGCAATCTACCCACGTCTGGCGCAGGCGCTCGTACGCGACAGCAGCGGGATGTCGAGCCTGCGACTGCACTATCGCCAGCCCGGCGAGTTTCAGGAGTGCGTGCTGGATGTGCTGGCGGGCCTCTCTGTGCTGAAGGGCATCGGGGCGAAGAAGACCGTGCTCGTCGGGCACAGCTTCGGCGCGGCGGTAGTGATCAAGGCCGGTGAGTTGGGAGAGTTGGTCGCGGGCGTGGCATCGCTGTCGCCGCAGACATATGGCACGCGGACGGTACAGCGGCTGACGCCGAAATCGCTGCTGCTGGCCCACGGCACCGATGACTCGATACTGGACTGCGAGGCGAGCCGCGACATCTACCGTCGGGCCGAGGAGCCGAAGCGGCTGGTGCTGTACGAGCGTGCTGGCCACTCGCTGGCCTCCTGCGCGGACGAGTTGTTCGAGTTGCTGCTGTCGTGGCTGCCGGAGACGGTGGGCGCGGATTCGAGCACGGAACGAGCCGGGCGAGAAGGAGAATGACGTATGGCGTATGACGAGGAGTTAGTCGAGCGGATTCGCGGGGTGCTAGCGCCTCGCACGGATGTATCGGAGCGCAAGATGTTCGGCGGGCTGTCGTTCATGGTGGGCGGCAACATGGCCTGCGGCGTGGCCGAGACGAGCCTGATGGTGCGCGTAGGCCCGAAAGCCTACGACGATGCGTTGGCGCAGCCACACGCCCGGCTGATGGACTTCACGGGCCGCCCGATGAAGGGGATGGTGTTCGTCGACGAGGCTGGCTATCGCGACGACGCCGACCTGGCGCGCTGGGTCCAGCGTGGCGTTGACTTCGCAGCGTTTCTGCCGGCCAAGTAGGGCGCAGCTACGCTGCGCCTTTGGGTTCACCGCCCATGGGCCGGTGAACCCAGCCCGGAAGTGCGCCGCTTACTCTACAACCGGGGTCGTCGCCGGGTAACGCAGCCAGTCGCCTGCCGCCCAGCCGCGATCTCTTAATCGCCACCACTCGAAGCCGTCGCGCGCTGTTGGGCCGGCGCTGATCGTTACGAGAGTACCGTCTGCGAGGCAGTCGATGGAGACGGCCGCCAGGCCGGGCTGGTCGCGGATCTGGAGGCAGTCGTCATCTACAGAAACGACGACGGTCGCGCCGACTTCCAACGGCCACGGGATCGAGTCGAGGCTGGTGGTCTCTTCGTAGATGATTGACCAGACGCCATCGATAGGCCGCAGCAGGAAGAGGCGGGTGTATTCGCTGAAGGTGGGGCCAAGGCCGTAGGCGAGGACGCCGTTTCGCTGCTCGATCAGCGTGGCGCACAGCTTGCCGACGTCGTCCGGTCGATCGGCCAGAGAGCAGTCCGAAAGAAAGGCTTGGCTGAGATGGCCGCGCGCCCAGGCGCGTAGAGTGTCTTCCGGCGCATCGACCGGGAGCGCGACGGTGGCTGTGGGGCTCGGCGCGGCGGTCGGTGTGGCACCGGAGGGGGTCGAATCACCGCCGCAGGAAGCTGCGAACACGGCGAATAGGCTAACTATAGCGACAAATACGTAGAGTCCGCGCTCTTGTCGTTCCGCCATGGCTCACTCCTCTTCAGGCAGCTCCAGTTCGTCTCGATGTTGGTCCTGCCAGCGCAGGAAGTCGGCGTGGGCTTTTGGCGCGCCCGCGACGACGGTGCGGGAGCGAATGTCGACCGGCCCTCCGCTGTGCGTGGTAATCGCGCCGCCGGCCTCGCGGACGAGGAGGATGCCGGCCGCGATGTCCCAGGGGTAGAGGTAGTGGTGAAGGAAGATGTCGTAGCGGCCGCAGGCGGCGTAGGCCAGGCCGAGCGCGGCGCTACCGGGCACGCGCAGGCTCTGGACGCCGGGAAAGAGCTGGTGAGCGAGATGGAGCATCGCCCGGGCGCGTTCGTCGTCGTAGCCGAGGTCGAGCCCGAGGACACTGTCGGCGACCGTTTCGACGTCACGGAGGCGGGCCGGCTCGCCGTTGACGAACGTGCCGCAGCCGCGCTCTGCGTAGTAGGTCTCGGCGTGGTTGGGGTCGTGCGTGACTGCCACGACGGGCTCGCCGTCGTGGCAGAGGGCGATGTTGACGCAGAAGAACGGGATGCCGGAGACGAAATTGCGCGTGCCGTCTATCGGGTCGACGACCCAGACCCAGCCGTCGCTGGCGGCGCCGGAGGCGGTCTCCTCGGAGAGCATGCCGTGGTCCGGGAACTCTTCCGCGATCGCTTCGTGAACCAGGCGTTCGACCGCGAGGTCGGTCTCGGTGAGCAGGTCGCCGCGGCCTTTCACCGTGATGTTATGGGGTTTGCGGAAGCCGTCCAGGGCCCTGCGACCTGCATCCTCGGCGCAGCGGCGAGCGACGTCCAGCGCCGATGTTCCCGATCGCCCTGCGGGGATGACGGCGGCGCTAGTCAAGAGGGTGCCCTGGCGTTGTGCATCACATCTTGTCCGGCGCCGACATGCCCATCAGCTCCAGCGTCGTAGCCAGCACCGACTTTGCGGCCGCCGCTAGCTTGAGCCGTGCGCGAGAGAGCTGCGGCTGCTCTTCATCGAGCACACGGCACTTCTCGTAGAAGTCGTGGAAGCTGGTCGCCAGCTCCTGGGCGTAGTAAGGCAGGTGGTGGGGCTCCAGCTTCCGCGCGACGGTTTCGATCAGCTCCGGCAGGACGAGCATCTTGCGGATCAGGCTGAGCTCGGCCTCGTGCGTGAGCAGGCCGACGTCAGCGTTCTCAACGTTCTGCGCCAGGTCGCCGGCGTTGTCGAGGATACGGGCGATGCGGGCGTGGGCGTACTGGACGTAGTAGACGGGGTTCTCCGCGTTCTGCTGCTTGGCCAGCTCCAGGTCGAAATCGATCGGCACGTCGGCCGAGCGGGAGAGGAAAAAGTAGAGGCAGGCGTCCACGCCGACCTCGTCGATCACCTCGCGGAGGGTGACGACGTCGCCGCTGCGCTTGGAGAGCTTCAGCGTCTCCTCGCCGCGCTTCAGCGTCACGAGCTGGCCGATGATAATGTGGAGCCTATCGGGGTCGAGACCCATGGCTTCTACGGCGAGCTTGAGCGGCCGGACGTGGCCCTGGTGGTCGGCGCCCCAGATATCGATCACGCGGTCGAAGCCGCGCCTGACGAACTTGTCGTAGTGATAGCCGATGTCGGTGGAAAGGTATGTTGGCAGCCCGCTGGAGCGGATCAGCACTTCGTCCTTGTCCGCGTCCATCTGGCTGGTCGCGAACCAGACGGCGCCTTCGCGTTCGACGACGAGGTCGCGTTCGCGCAGCATGGCCATCACTTTGTCGAAGTTCCCTGATTCGTACACGGTCTGTTCGCGGTACCAGGTGTCGTACTCGACGCCCAGGCGGCCGAGGTCGCTACGGATCCAGTCCATTACGTGCTCGACGCCGAAGGTCGTGAGCTCTTCGGGAGCGGGCTCTCCTTCAAGGCGTAACATGCTATCGCCGAGCTTGTCGCGGGCCTGCTCCGCCAGTTCGATCATGTAGGCGCCGGCATAGCCGTCCTCGGGGACCGGTGCGTCGCGGCCGAAGAGCTGCTGGTAACGGGCGTAGAGCGTACGGCCGAAGACTTCGATCTGCGTTCCAGCGTCGTTGAAGTAGTACTCGGCCTCCACTTCGTAGCCCGCGGCGCGGAGGACGCGCACGAGCGCGCCGCCGACGGCGGCCCAACGGCCGTTGCCGGCGTGGAGCGGTCCGGTGGGGTTGGCGCTGACGAACTCAACCTGCTGCTTCTGGCCACGTCCAATGTCGATGCGGGCAAATGTCGCACCGGCGGTCAGGATCGCATCGACCTGCGACGTTAACCAGGATTGGCTGAGGTGGAAGTTGACGAACCCCGGCGGCACGACCTCGACGCGCTCGATCTTGTCGGACGCGGGCAGGTGCTTCGCCAGCACCTCGCCGATATCGATAGGATTGGCGCGGGCGGCGCGGGCCAGGCGCAGCGGAAGGCTGGTGGCGTAGTCGCCGTGCTCGGCGCGCTGCGGCCGTTCGATCGCGGCCGGCTCCGGCAGCGCGACGGCGGGCAGGTCGCCCGCCTCCTGCGCGGCCTCTGCGGCCTGGGCGACCATGAGGCCGATCTCGTCTCTGATCATGCGATGTCGTTCATGCGAAAGCGTTCTACGAAGCGTTCCTCGAACGGGCTCATTGGAATGGGCTCATTGTACGTCGAACGGCGGCCTGCCGCCACGAACGAGCGCGAGAAGCTCGTCGACGGCGGCGCGGGCGCACTCGACGACTTCGGCTGGGTAGGCCATCAGCTTGCTGTTCTCGGCGAAGTCGTCCTCATCGATGACGGCGGCGGTGAGGTCCGGTTCGACGATGACGTCGAGGTCGAGATCGGCGTACGTGATGAGGCCAGCGCTGAATTCTGGTGGCGTGGTGACGTTGCAGTACCAGCCGTAGAGGCCGCCGCCGTCCGGCAGCTCGCGGCGCATTACGTTGTACCAGCGGTCGGTCCAGAAGTGATTCGTTGTGTCGTGCGGCGTCACCCACGGGCCGCGAGGACTCTCGAGAGCCTGCCCCGCGTGGTTCACGGTCACCAGCAGTGTGCCTTCGTCCCGGACGTGCCAGGAGTCGAACTCCCAGTGTGGCGAGCCGTCGTATTTGGTGGAGCGGACGCGCATCAGCCTGTCGGCCATTGCGCCTAGTGTACTTCGCCGGTCACGGTCTGGTACAGGCGGGCGACGATTTTGGCCAGCTCCGCATGGTCGGGCCGCTCCAGGCCAGGGTCGGCTTCCAGGATCGCGGACGCCTCGCTGCGGGCGAGTTCGATCAGCTTGGTGTCGAGCAGGCTAGCGATCCTGAAATCGGGGAGGCCGGACTGGCGGGTGCCGAAGAACTCGCCGGGGCCCCGCATCTCCAGGTCGGCTTGCGCGAGCTTGAACCCATTTGATGTCGACTCCATAAGACGCAGGCGCCGTTGCGCGTCCTCCGACGGGCTCTCCGAGAGGAGCAGGCAGTAAGACTGGTCCGCGCCACGGCCGACGCGGCCGCGGAATTGGTGGAGCTGAGCGAGGCCGAATCGGTCGGCGCCTTCAATCAGCATCACGGTGGCGTTGGGGATGTCGACCCCGACCTCCACGACGGATGTGGAGACGAGGATCTGCGCTTCCCCGCTGCGGAAGCGCAGCATGGCAGCTTGCTTGTCCTTGCCGGACATGCGGCCGTGGACTAGCTGAAGCTGTAGGTCCGGGTAGACCTCCGTGCTCAGCCGCTCGTACTCTTGGACGGCCGATTTGGCCTGGAGCGCCGCAGACTCCTCGACGAGCGGGCAGACTACGAACGCCTGGCGGCCGCGGTCGACCTGCTCACGGAGGAACGCATACGCCTCGTCGCGTTCCTCCGGTGGCCACCAGCGCGTACGTATGGGTTTGCGGCCGGGAGGGAGCTCGTCGATGACGGAGACGTCGAGATCGCCGAAGAGCGTCAAGTAGAGCGAACGC
Organism: Chloroflexota bacterium; assembly: GCA_029262675.1. Classification (GTDB taxonomy): domain Bacteria; phylum Chloroflexota; class Dehalococcoidia; order DSTF01; family RBG-16-68-14; genus JADFKB01. Next base: position 107,204 of record JAJCYW010000003.1, read on the forward strand.
GGGATCGGCGTTGCCGTCATCACCAGCATGTGGACGGAGCGATCCGCTTTGCCGCGCAGGGCGGCGCGCTGCATGACACCGAAGCGGTGCTGCTCGTCGACGACGATGAAGCCGAGGTTGGGCACGCTGACGCCTTCCTGGATCAGGGCGTGGGTGCCGACGGCGATATCGATCTCGCCGGCCGCGATCTGTTCGTAGATGGCCGTGCGCTGCGACTTGCGCAGGCTGCCCGTAAGGATGGCGATGCGCAGCGGGCGGTCCAGGTAGCCAACGGCGGCTTCGGCTACAGGCGCATCATCGGAATCCGCTCCGAAGAGCTCGCAGAGCGTGCGGAAGTGCTGCTCGGCCAGGATCTCGGTGGGCGCCATCATCACGGCCTGCATCCCCTGCGAGACGGCGGCGACGAGGCCGGCCGCCGCGACGACGGTCTTGCCGCTGCCGACATCGCCCTGGAGGAGGCGGCTCATCGGCACGTCGCGGCGCAGGTCGGCGAGGAGCTGGTTGAGAGACTTCTGCTGGGCCTGCGTGAGCTCGAACGGCAGCGACGCGACGAACGCGTCGCGCGTCGCCGGCGGCATCGGCAGGAGGTCGGCGCTGCCGGGCTGCTGCCACTCCTGCCGCCGCAGCAGCACAGAGAGTTGCAGCGGCAGCATCTCGTCGAGGGCGAGGCGGCGGCGCGCCTCCGCCAACTCCTCTTCGCTATTCGGGTAGTGGGCCTGGCGGACGGCGGGATGGAGGTCCATGAGGCCGAGACGGCGGCGCAGGTTCTCTGGTAACGGATCGCAAAGTTGCTCGGTGTGTTGTTCGAGCGCATGCGCCATGAGGCGCCGAACAGTGCGGCCGTTGATGCCTTTCGTGAGCGGGTAGACGGGGATCAGGCGGCCCGTGTGCGTCTGGGTCTCCTCCTCGCCCAGGAGCTCCCACTCTGGGTTCTCGAACGTGGGTCGGCCCTCGTGGAGCGAGACGCGGCCGGAGAGGACGATGTCTGCGTTCGTCCGGAGCTGGCGGGCGATGAAGGGCTGGTTGAACCAGACGACCTTCATCATGCCGGACTCGTCGCCCACGGACGCCTCCGTACCCATCCGCCGCCCCAGGCGCTTTTCGTTCGCGCTCCAGACGCGGGCGCGGACGGTCTCCTCCTGGCCCGGGGTCAGCTCGCCGACCGTCCGTAGCTTCGAAAAGTCGTTGTGGCGACGGGGGAATAGGTAGAGCAGATCGCGGATCGTGTGGATGCCGAGCTTCTCGAACTTGGCTGCGAGGGGCGTCCGGACCCCTTTGAGCGCGCTAATAGGGGAGTCGATGGTCGTTCTTGCAGGCGGGGGGGCGGTCTTGCGAGTCGTTCGTGGCGGTTGCGCGGCTATCGCGGCTTCGGATAGGCCTCGCATCGTTTCGTTCACCCATTGCTCCCGCATCTGCGCGTTGAGCGCCCGGTAGCCGCCGGCAGGGAGATTGGCGATGCTCTGCGCTGCGTAGGACGACCTGGGGAGTCCGCTAGCCGCACGGGCCGCTTGTAGGAAGCTGTCCAGACCGCCGACGACGGCCGTGTCTTTAAAGCCCTTCTTCGTCTCGAGTTCGAGGATCTTGCGCAGGCGGGTCAGCATGTCGGGCGGCCGCCGCGCGGCACGGCGGGCGGCGGTCACGACGCCGTTTCGGCGGTCGCTGGACTCGGCGGCTCGCTGGCGACGACGGCGACTCCGAGCAGGCCTGGCCCGCCGTGGGCGCCGATCACGGGCCCGATACGGCCAACATGGACGGGCAGACCCGGCTGCCGCCGCTTGATCTCTTCGGCGAGGGCGAGGGCGTCGTCGGGGCTGGTGGCGTGCATGACGGCGGCCTCGTCGATAGGGCCCTGGTCGAGGCAGAGGCGAAGCACTTCCTCGATCGCCTTCTTGCGCGTGCGAACGCGGGAGAGCGGAAACGCGACGCCGTCGCGCACAGTAAGGATCGGTTTCACGCGCAACAGGCCGCCCAGGAACGCCTGCGCGCGGCCAATGCGCCCGCCGCGGCGGAGGTATTCGAGCGTGTCGAGCATGACGGCGAGGCGCTGGCGCGAAAGCACCGACCGCGCGACTTCCGCACAGGCGTCGAGGTCGGCACCGTCGCGGGCGGCGCGGGCGGCGGCGATGACGGCGAAGCCCATCGCGATGGACACGGTGCCGGAGTCGATTACCTCAATGCGACAGCTGTCTGAGACGGCGTCTGCGGCCTGGCGGGAGGTTTCCATTGTGCCGGAGAAGCCTGAGGAGAGATGGATGGAGAGGATCTGATCCGTCTCTTCTGCCAACGACTCGTACACCTGCAGCATCTGGCCGAGTGACGGCTGCGACGTCGTGGGAAGCTCGGCCGAGTCCTGTAGTCGGCGGAAGAACTCCTCGCTATCGAGGTCGGCACCGTCTTCGTAACTCTCTTCACCGAAGAGGATCTGTAAGCGGACAATGGTGATGCCTAGCTCCTCCGCCAGTTCCGCCGGCAGGTCGGCGGTGCTGTCCGTGAGGACGCGGACCGGCCGGGCTGGTGTTGTCTTGCCCGGGACGAGTCGGCGGAGGCGTTCGAGGATACTCATTCCAACGACAGCAGGTACGGGTAGTGCGGCTGGCCACCGGCGACCAACTCAAGTTCCAGGATAGCGTAGCGCGAGCGGAGCTCGGCCGCGAGCGATTCTGTGTCTTCGGCCCGCACATCGGCGCCGTAGTAGACGGTGAGAAGCGAGGCGCCGGGGTGGAGCATCTCCTCCACACAGTCGACGGCTGCCGCGGCGACGTCGGCCGCGGCCACCCGCAACTCTCCGTCCACGATTCCGATCGCCTGGCCGACGGCGATCTCCCGCCCTCCGACGACGGTGGCCCGGGCGGCGCGCGTGACTTCGGCGGAACGGACGGCTGCGCTCGCGTCGCGCATCGCCTCCGCGTTGCTCTCCAGTCCGAGGTCCGGATCGAGGGCGAGCGCAGCGGCGATGCCCTGCGGGATCGACCTGGTCGGCACGACGCACACGCGCTTGTCGCTCTCGCCGGCGGCTTGGTCCGACGCGGCGATGATATTCTTGTTGTTCGGCAGGACGATCACGTCGTTCTGCTGGCAGGCGTCGATCGCCGCCAGGATCTCGCCGGCGCTGGGGTTCATCGTCTGGCCCCCGCGGACGAGCTGAGTCACGCCCAGGCTGCGGAACGCAGCCTCCAGCCCATCGCCGGCGGCGACGGCAACGATGGCGGCGGCCGCCGCGGTCGCGTACGGTGCCGGCGCCGCGCCAGCGGCGCTGAAGCGCTGCATCTGCTCGTCCATGTTGTCGACCTTGACGTTCGTGACGTCACCGAGCGTGTGCCCGTAGGCGATCGCGTCGTCGGGCGTGGCGGTGTGGACGTGGACGCGGGTCAGTTCCGTGTCGCCGACGACGAGGACCGAGCCGCCCAGCGTCGTCAGGCGCTCGCGGATGTCGTCGGTCGCCGCGGCGACGTTGGCGACGACGAACTCCGTGCAGTAGCCGCTCTCGCCGTGGCGCGCGTGGTGGAGCGAGGCCGCTTCGCTCCGCCATCCGGGGGCCTGCGGCGCGTCCGGCGCGAGGTCTACGTCGACCGTGTCGTTGCGCAGGGATCGGAGGAGACCTTCGAGGATAACGGCGAGGCCGAGGCCGCCCGCGTCTACGACGCCGGCTTCTTTCAGCGCAGGCAGCAGTTCCGGTGTGCGCTCCACGGCGCGGAAGGCAGCTCCGGCGGCCGTGGCCAGCGTCTCTTCGAACGACTTGGGCGCTGCGGCGACGGACTCGGCCGCTTCGCGGATCACGGTCAGAATCGTGCCTTCCGCCGGCTCCGCCAAGGCGGCGTAGGCGGCGTCGCTGGCGGAGCGGAGAGCGCCGGCCAGAGCCGCGCCATCCGCGCTTGTGCGGTCTCCCAGGCCAGCGGCGAGGCCGCGCAAAATCTGGGAGAGGATCACGCCGGAGTTTCCACGCGCCCCCATGAGCGAACCGTGTGCAAGAGCGCGCGCACCCGCCAGGAGGCTGGTCTCCAGCTCCTGTTCCAGCGCGTCGAGGCCTGCGCGCAGCGTGAGGTGCATGTTGGTGCCGGTGTCGCCGTCGGGAACGGGAAAGACGTTGATGGCGTTAAGCGCGTCCGTATGGCGGTGGAGAAGCGTGGAGGCGTCCGCGAAGAGGGCCCTGAACAGCGGGCCGTCGAGGGCGGCGGGCGTCGCGGCTGCGGGACGCCGGCGCTGGCTATCGTCAGGCGGTGTGGCCATAGAGCCTGCCTGGGTTGTCCGCTGCCCGTGGCCCTGGTACCATTCGGTATCGCATTCTAGCCTGCCCGGCGGAAGCGGGGCAAGATACGGGAAGGGATCGAACAAGTACGATGGCAGCACGCTGCGACCAGTGTGGTAAAGGCACGGCTTTTGGCCGCAATATCCGGCACCAGAGTTCCGGACGTTGGGAGCGGAAGGCGCAGCGTACGAATCGGACGTTCAAGCCCAACCTGCAGCGACAGTCCGTATGGCGGGATGGCAAGCAGGTACGGATGCGATTATGCACGCGCTGCCTCCGCAGTGAGATCAAGGGCGCGCGGGTCTAGCGCCACTACCTACCAGCCCTGGTGACACGCAGTGCGGATCGGCATTGCTTCGTGCTGTGTGGCGGCGAGACCGCGCCGCCTAGCCCTTAGCTTCCGCGGCCGAGAGCGCCTCTCGTAGGGCGGCCATGTTCTGCGCGGGCGGTGCGCTGTCGTTGAACACGACAGAACCGGCGACGAGGACACTGGCGCCGGCCGTCGCGCAGGCGGCGGCGTTGTCGAGTTTGACACCGCCATCGAGTTCGATATCGGTGGTGAGGCCGCGTCTGCTGAGCAGTTGGCGGAGCTCCTGCAGCTTGGCGAACGTCTCCGGTATCAGCGATTGGCCTCCCCAGCCGGGATTGACACCCATGACGAGGATCTGGTCGACGTCCGCGACGACGGAGTCGATGGTGGAAGCTGGCGTCGGCGGACTGAGGCCGACGCCGGCCTGGCAGCCGAGGTCCTTGATCTGCGATATGACGGTTGCCACGTCGTCCGTTGCCTCGACGTGTATGGTGAGGAGGTCGCCGCCGGCCTCCGCGAACGAGGCGACCTGCCGCTCCGGAGCTTCGACCATCAGGTGGACTTCGAGCGGCAGCTTCGTCGCTCTACGCATCGCCGCGACGACGACGGCGCCGAGCGCGATGGGCGGGACGAAGTGGCCGTCCATGATGTCGATGTGGAGGCAGTCGGCACCGGCTTCCTCGACGGCGCGCACCTCATCCGCCAGACGGCCGAAGTCTGCGGTGAGGAACGACGGCGCGATCTTGATGGCGGTCATCAATTCCCTTCTGTAATCGAGCGGGACAGGCTTCCGCCTGTCGGGGTATTGTCAGGCTAAAGCCTGACCCTCAGTTTTAGGTCGCTAGCCGTTCGCGCCAGCGGCGCAGGGCCGCCGAGACGCGGCGGGGCGCGGTGCCGCCGGGTGCGCTGCGGGCGCGGAGGGCGGCGTCCAGTCCCAGCTTCGGGGCGTCGTCCGGGAAGAGGGAAGAGAAGCGCCTGAACACCTCGATGGTCAGCTCGTCGAACGCCTTGCCCTGCTGCTCGGCGTAGCGCACCAGCTTGCCGACCGCTTCATGGGCCTTGCGGAAGGGCAGGCCCGCGCGGACGAGCATGTCGGCGAGGTCTGTAGCGAGCGCGTAGTTGGCCGTGGCGGCCGCGCGGGTGCGTTCTGCGTCGAACGTCAGCCGTGGCGTCATGGCTGCGAAGACCCGCAGCGTGTCCAGCACGGTGTCCTCCGCGCTGAAGAACGCGCGCTTGTCCTCTTGCAGGTCACGGTTATAGGAGAGCGGAAGCGCTTTGAGCATGCCGAGCAGCGCGGCCAGGTCGCCCTGGACGCGGGCAGTGCGGGCGCGCGCCAGTTCGGCGATGTCCGGGTTACGCTTCTGCGGCATGATGCTGGAGCCGGTGGAGAAAGCGTCCGGCAGCGTGAGGAAGCCGAACTCGCTGCTGGACCAGAGGACGATCTCCTCGGCAAAGCGCGAGACGTGCGTCATCGTCAGCGCGGCGGCCGAGACGAAGTCGACGGCAAAGTCGCGGTCGGAGACGGCGTCCAGGCTGTTGTCGCAGAGGCGGCTGAAGCCCAGTTCTTTCGCGACGCTGCGCCGGTCGATCGGGTAGGGCACGCCGGCGAGCGCGCCACTGCCGAGCGGCATCGCGTCGGCGCGGTCGCGGGCTTGTGCGAAGCGCTCGGCGTCGCGGTCCAGCATCTCTATGTAGGCGAGGAGGTGGTGGGCGAGCAGCACGGGCTGGGCGCGCTGGAGGTGGGTGTAGCCGGGCATGGCGACCGCGCGGTTGGCATCGGCGAGATCGAGCAGCGCGCGCTGCTGCGACCGCAGCGCCTCGGTGGCGCGGTCGCAGGCGGCCTTGGCGTAGAGGCGGAGGTCGGTGGCGACCTGGTCGTTGCGCGAGCGGGCCGTATGGAGGCGGCCGGCAGCGTCGCCGATCTTTTGTTGGAGCCTGGCCTCCACGTTCGTGTGGATGTCCTCCAGGTCGTCGCGCCAGCGGAAGCGGCCGTCGCGGATCTCTCGGCCGATCTCGCGCAGACCGCGGACGATGGCGTTGGCATCGGCGCGCGGGATGATGCGCTGGCGGCCGAGCATGCGGGCGTGCGCTATGGACGCGGCGATCTCCTCCTGCCAGAGGCGGCGGTCGATGTCGACAGAGACGCTGTAGGCGTCGGCGAGCGGGTGTGTCGAGCCGGCGAAGCGGCCGCCCCAGGTCTTGCCGCCGCTCTTCTTTGCGGACTTCCGGGCAGGCTTCCGGCCAGACTTCTTGGGTGGCATCGTCAGGCCGCCATCGCCGCGGCCGCCTTCATGGCGTAGCCGACGTAGGACATACTGGTGTCGTCGCTGAGCACGAACCCGCCCAGCCTGCGTGTGCGGGCATAGGAGATTCCGGCGGCGATAGGGTGCCGCCTGAGCGGCAGGCCGCGCGTCTCGCAGTTGGTGAGGCCGTACCGGGCCAGCAGCGCGTGGAGCTCCGCTGGCTTAATGAAGCGGCCGAACTCGTGCGTGTGCAGCGGAGCCATGCGAAAGACGCGTTCCGGCAGCCAGACGAGGAGCAGGCGCGACTTCCAGGTGCGGTTGATGGTGTCGTAGACGAAGCAGCCGTCCGGCTTCAGGACGCGGGCGACTTCGCCGATGACGCGCGGTACGTCGTCGACGTGCTCGAGCACGTCGGCGGTGACGACCGCATCGAACGCGGCGTCCGGGAACGGCAGCCGTTCGGCGACCGAACCGGCGTAGTCGATCGACAGGCCGCCGGCAGTCGCGTGGTTGTCGGCGACGCGGAGCGACGGCAGGGAACGGTCGATGCCGCTGACTCGGGCGCCGCCGCGGGCGTAGGCTTCGGCCATCAGCCCGCCGCCGCTACCGAGCTCCAGCACGCGCTTGCCGCGCAGGTCGCCGAGGACGCCGCAGAAGTAGTCGAGCCTCGTCGGGTTGATCTCGTGCAGCGGTCCGACGATACCCTCCGGGTCCCACCAGGCGTCGCCGAGTTCGTGGTACCAGTCGTTATCGATTGGATTGGGCGGCATGGGCGCTAGCCGCCCCGTGGTCTGCCGTCTACGGCAGAGCTGCCATTAGTCGAGAGGCAGGGCAGCGTGAGCAGTTCGCTCAGCTCGTCGATGGCGTAGTCGGGCTCGACGTCCTGGACCCGCTCCTTGATCGCGTGGTGCTTGCGCCAGACACCCGTCATGCCGAGCGTCTGGGCGCCGGCGACGTCTGCCCGCAGCGAGTCGCCGACCATCATGGTGTTTTGCGGCGCCACGCCGAGCTCCTCCAGCGCGTGCTGGTAGATCTTCGGGTGCGGCTTCATGTAGCCGATGTCGCAGGAGATCGACATTACGTCCATTAAGTCGGCAAGGCCGTGGGCCTCTACCTCCTCGACGAACGACGGCCCGGCGAACGGTCGATTAGTGACGCAGCCGAGGCGCAGCCCCATGCCGCGCAGGCCGGTCAGCGTGTCCATCGCGTCGTCGAACAGGCGGCGGCCGAAGAAGGAGCCTTCCAGGTTCCAGGCATCCCAGAGCTGTTCGCCCTGTTCGAGGGTGATGTCGAGACCCTTCGATTTGACGACCTCCTGGACGACGCCGGGGAAGTGGGGGCTGATGCAGTCGCTCTCGTAGGCGGCACGGTCGGCTTCGCCCATCGCGAGCCGGATGTCGCGGCCTAAGAACCGCAGTTCGTCCTCAGGCTCCACGCCCCACTCCTGCAGCACGCTGAAGATGCGGCGGACGGTCTCACGGCGGATGTCGTTCACGGGCGGCCGCTCGGGTATGTGCCAGAGCGTGTTGCCGAGGTCAAACAGGACGGCTTCAATCTTCACATCTGTCATGGCGCTCCCATGCTACCAAATCGAGCGGCTACGGGCCGTTTCTGTTATGCCGCTTCCTCCGACTCGAGTGCCTGGAAGATGAGCGTGTCACCGAGGGCGAAGAGGACGCCTCGGACGGGCGCCGTGACCCATGCAATGCCCGGCCGATCAGGAGCCCGAAGTTGTTGGCCTTTCTTGCCGGTGGTAGAATGGGCCTGGGAGCAGTCGGATAGGTCTGTTATGGATAACGATTTCCACCTGGATGTCGATGAGATCAAGAAGACGATTGGCGAGGCGGACGTTGTCACGTTCAGGTTCGTCGTCGTCGGCGAACGGCTGCTGGTGGACAACCGATCGTCCGAGGTCGACCCGCCGCTGGTCAAGCTCGTGCCGCGAGCGACGAGCGTGGAAGACCGCTTTCGCAGCCTGAAGAAGCTGCGGCCCCGATTCCGTCTCCCCGAGAAGATCACCGCCGTCTGGTGGCCGAAGTCTATCGAGAACATGGTGAGTCGAGGCATCTGGGAGGCGATCGTCGAGCGCATCGAGAACGCTGGGTTCCACGAGGCGGCGGAAGAGTGCGGCGTCGTGCTTGAGGAGCTGCGCGCGTCCGAGCAATTAGAGCTGCACAACGCCTTAACCGGCGAGGGCTTCCAGGCGCTCTGGGAGAAGTAGCCTCCGCGCCATGCACAGCCGCCGGTTCCTCAAGCTCGTCCAGCGGGCGCTGAACGAAATCCCGCCCCCTTACAACACGTGGCTCGACAACATCGATATCCTCGTCGAACGGCGGCCGACGTCGCGCCACAGGCGAGAGGCGGGCCTAGACCCTCGCGACACGCTGCTGGGCCTCTACGAAGGCGTGCCGCAGACGGAGCGGGACAGCGGCTACGGCCTGGTGCTGCCGGACCGGATCACGATCTTCCAGGAGCCGCTGCAGGATGCCTGTGACACAGAAGCAGAGCTGGTGGAGGAGGTGCGCGTCACGGTGCTCCACGAGCTGGCACATCACTTCGGCATCTCCGAGGACGAGCTGGAACGCCTCGGCCTGGACTGACTCGAATTCCAGGCACGCTCCGCGGATGCCGATACTGGCTGCATGGGGTATCACATAGCGGCCATGCTGGAACTCACACGCGCCATCATCCGAGGCGCTTCGCGGGAACGCGGCCAGACGCTGGCCGAGTACGGTCTGCTGCTGACGGTGGTGAGTGTCGCCGTGATCGCGCCGACGGTGATCCTCATGCGTACGGCGCTGGCCGCCGCGTTTACTTCAGCCGCGAACTGTATGAGCGGAGGCGGCTGCTAGCCGCGCGCCAGTACCTGGCCTGCTCCGACCTGCCGGGGCGAACCATCCACCACCACTAGCTGACCGTTTACCAGCACGGACGAGATGCCGCGCGGGTACTGGCGCGGGTCTTCGTACGTGCCGGTATCGATGATGGCCGCCGGATCGAAGACGACGAGGTCGGCCCAGTAGCCTTCCCGCACCTCACCGCGATCAGTCAGCTTGAACGTCTGCGCGGGGAGCGACGTCATGCGGCGGACGCCCTCTTCAAGTGAGAGCAGGCCCTCTTCTCGGACGTAGCGGCCCAGCACGCGGGGGAACGTACCGTAGAGCCGGGGGTGCGGTTTGCCTGTCGGCGAAGGCAAGCCATCCGAGCCGATCATGCACTGCGGGTGCTGGAGGACGCGGCGGACGTCCACCTCGTCCATGACGAACATGACGGCGACCGGGGTGTTCTCCTCTTCGCGCAGCAGCCGTTGGACCGCGTCCTCCACGGGGAGGTCCATCATCGACGCGATCTCATCGACCCGCTTGCCTTCGTACTCGTGCTGGTGCTTGACGGATGCGATGAGCACGTCGTGTGGGTCGAGGCCCGGCGCCAGCCGGCCTCCTCGGGCGATTGCGACGAGCGCTGTGCTGGCGGCGACGTAGGGGTAGGCGTCCATGGTGACGCCCACGCCTCGGGCGCGCGCCTCGTCGATTAGCGGCAGCGACTGCTCCGTGAGGCCGAAGTTGGCCTCACCGCTCGCCTTGTGGTGCGAGAGTTGGACAGGCACGCCGGCCTCTTCGCCGATGTGGATCGCCTCGGCGACGGCGTCGAGCAGGCCGCTGCCCTCGTTGCGGATGTGACTGACGTAGAGGCCGCCGTACTTCTCCACGACGCGCGCCAGTTCGATCAGCTCCTCGGTACGCGCGAACGTCCCGGGCACGTAGATCAGCCCAGAAGACAGGCCGACGGCGCCGGCGTCCATCGCCTCGCGGACGTGTTCCTTCATCACGGCCATCTGTTCGTCGCTGGGCGGCCCGCGATCGAGACCCATAACGGCGATGCGGATGGTGCCGTGGGCGGCGAGGAACGCCGCGTTCGCGGAGGGCTTCGCCGCGCGCACGGTGTCGTAGAACTCGCGGTGGGAGCGCCAGGTGAACTCTTCCACGGGGCCGAGGACGCCCTCAGTGCCGCGGGCGTAGAACTGCCGGAACTGCTCGTTGGCGGGGGCCGCGCCGAGGCCGCAGTTGCCGCAGACTAGCGTGGCGACGCCCTGCGCTGTCTTGAACTCGACGCCTGGGATGTTGATAAGCGCGATGTCGTCGTGGCAGTGGACGTCGATGAAGCCGGGCGAGACAACGAGGCCGGAGGCGTCAATCTCTGCTGCGGCGCCGGCGCCTTGGACGAGGTTGCCGACTGCCGCGATCCTGCCGTCGCGCACGGCGACATCGCCCGGCCGCGACGGCGCGCCGGTACCATCGACGATGGCGCCGCCGCGGATAACGAGATCGTAGGCGTCTCGCATGGCGTGCGGCAGCCTAGCGTACGGGTCGAAGGTGAGGCAAGACGGCGGAGGTGGGAGCCCGTTGACGCGGGCGGGGTTGCGGAGAGGCGGCTACGCTGCGGCCCCCTCCAAGATCTTGTCGTCAGCGTCGTCGGCCTGGTTGGCGTGGCTGGCCAAGATCGACTGAACGACACCCGCCTCGAAGAGCGAGCGAAACGCCTGCGCGACCCGCGGCGAGAACTGGCTTCCGGAGTTCTTGAGGATTTCCGCGAGGGCCTTGTCCGGAGGCCAGGCTGGCTTGTAGGGGCGGGCAGAGGTCAACGCGTCGAAGACGTCCGCGACAGTGACGATCTGGACGGGCAGCGGTATGTCGTCGCCGCGCATGCCGTCTGGGTAACCGCCGCCGTCCCAGCGTTCGTGGTGCCAACGGGTGATCTCTCGCGCGACGTGCGGGATCCTGGAGTGGATCAGTATCTCTTCGCCGTAGAGAGGATGTCGGCGGATGATCTCCCACTCTCGTTCGTCTAACGCAGATTCCTTGAGCAGGATGGTGTCCGGAACGCGAAGTTTGCCGACATCGTGGAGGATGGCGCCGAAGGTTAGCTCCTCCGTCTCCTGGTCTGCCAGGCCTAGCTCGGGGGCGAGGGCGCGGACGTACGCTTCGATGTGGCGGAGGTGATCTCCCGTATAGGGGTCCCGCGCCTCTGCGGCGTAGGCCAGCGTGCGGATGGTGGCGTGGTGGCTGGCGGAGAGGTCGGCGTGGGCTTCCTGGACTTGGTCGTAGAGCATTGTGCTCTCGATGATCGCCGCGATATGACTGGCGAGTGCTGCGAAGACGCGCAGGCGCTCCCAGGTGCGCTGTTCGTTGAATCCGCTGTAGATGCGGAATACGCCTAGTGTCTGCTCGCCGAAGACAAGCGGGATAGTGGCGTAGAACGTAATCGCGTTCTCGACCATCCAGGCGCGGTGAATCGGCTCGGTCTCGGTGATCTTCGCAGGGTCGGCGAAGAGGAGCGGGCCCTTGCGGCCCTCGTGGTACTGGAACGTTTGGATCAACTGCTCTCTGGAGCAGAAGAAGTCGGTAGCCCAGGCGTAAAAGTCGTCGGAGTAGCTCGCTCCATCCAGCGCTAGCGCGCTCGCGGCGGCGCGGCGTTCGCTGGTCGGGTCGCCGACGGTAAGGGTGACAGACGCGAAGCCGCTGGCCTCCTGCGTGCGGTCGACGACGACCTTGAGCCGTTCCTGCAGCGGACGCTTCTGCGTCAGCATCGTGCCCAGCTCCTCCAGCAGTTGCAGCTCTTCCGACTCGCGGATGGCCCACGCGCGGCCGACCGTTTCCTGTACCGCCTGCGTCGCCAGGTGCGCGATCATTTGGGCGATGCCCTCGCTGGGCGGCTTGCTCTGCGGCTTCGCGGACCCGAACATCCAGAGGAGGCCTAGCAACTCGTCTCCGTTCTTCAACTCAAGGGCCATCACCCAGTGTTCCGGCGACATCAGGTCGACGATGTGTTGCGGGAAAGGCGCCGTGGGCGCCCAGTCGGCCAAGCGCAGGGGCTGGCCGGTCGGTTGGATGGCCTGCGCCGAGAGAAGGCCCACGGTTTTTTCTTCGTAGCCCAGAACGAACGCGTCGCTCAGCTTCTGCGTGCGGAAGTGCAGCGCGATCGGCGTCGTGTCTGTGCCGCGCAGAGGGAAGATGCCGCAAGCATCGAGGCGGAGCGTCTTGCCGACTGCGACTATGACCTGCTGCGGTGTGGGATTGCCGCTGGCTCCGTCCGCTGCTTCGTGGACGGCCAGCATCAGGCGGCCGCTCGTTCGCGCGTCGCTGCGGCGGCCGGCGCGACGCGCGGGGGTGCTCGGGTCTGGTGCTTCGCTATCTGACATACGTGCGTTTGGTCTCCTCAGTCAAGTATCGGCCAAGCTGCGGAGTTCGCCTAGTCATGGACGGGTCTACAGATTTGCCGTGTCTCCGGCGCCATCAGGGACGCTGGTCGACACCGCCGCGATGTAGGCCGCGGCAAGAGCCCCGTAGGCGGTGCTCGCGGTACAATGGGATCGCCACGACGGGATAGGCGCCGGAGCGCGCGGGCACAGGGAGGCCGGTTTGCTGAAGACCACGTTGATTACCAGCATCCTCGTCGCTGCGCTGTTCCTTGCCGCGTGCGACGGTGGCGGCGACGATACGAACGACCGCCCGACGCCTGACGGGCCGGTGACGGTGACGGTTTGGCACTCGATGCCGGAGCCGGCCGGCGGGTCGCTTCAGATAATGGTCGACGGGTTCAACGAAACGCAGTCTGCCTATGACGTCGAGCTCGTGTTCCAAGGTGGCTACACCGATTCTCTCAACAAGCTGATCAACGCGGACTCCGGGAATCGTCCGGCCTTGATCCAGCTCAGCGATGCCTCTACACAGATCATGATCGATAGCGGCATCGTCACCCCGATCCAGGCGTTCATCGACGATGAAGGCTACGACGTGAGTGACTTCGAACCGAAGGCGCTCCAGTACTACACGGTGGATGGCACGTTCTACGCGATGCCGTTCAATCTCTCCGGCCCCATCCTCTACTACGACCGCCAGGCCTTCGAGCAAGCCGGCCTGGATGCCGATCGGCCGCCCGCGACCCTGGAGGACGTTCGTGTCGCCTCCGAGCAGCTCATAGCGAGCGGCGCGACGACCTACGGCATCTCGCTGCAGACGAGCGCCTGGTTCTTCGAACAGATGCTGGCGAAGAGCGGCGCGGCCTACGTCGATAACGGCAACGGCCGCGACGGCCGCGCGACGGAGGCCGTGTTCGACGGCGAGGAGGGTGTCGCCATCATCACGTGGTGGGACGAGATGGTGGCCGAAGGCCTGGCCTACAACGCCGCCGGCGACGCCATCGATGCGATGCTGAAGCTGGCGACCGGCGAAGCCGCGATGGCGATCGGCTCGACGGCGGCACTGCGCGTGTCGATTTCGCTGCTGACCCTGGCCGCCGACGACCCGTTCCGCTACGATACCGCGCCGATGCCTGGGCCGCAGAGCGCGGAGGGTGGCATCGCGCTGGGGGGCGCCGCTCTCTGGGTGCTGAGTGAGCGATCCGAAGCCGAGCAACAGGGGGCCTGGGAGTTCCTGAAGTACGTCGCTAGCCCGGCGAACCAGGCGCAGTGGCACTCCGACACCGGCTACTTCCCGATGCGAATCTCCGCTTACGACGAGCCTGTGGCCGTCGCTGCGCGCGAAGAGTTCCCGCAGTTCACGACCGCCATCGACCAGTTGCGTGCCGCGCCGGACAACCGCGCGACGCAGGGCGTGCTGCTCGGCCCGCTCAACGCGGTGCGCGACCGGCTGGTGGAGGCGTTCGAGGTCGTGCTGGCGTCGGACGCCGACCCGGCGGCCGAGCTGCAGGCGGCGGCCGAGGACGCGACCGGCATCATCGAAGAGGACAACAGGACAGCGCGGTAGGCGGCGGCGGAGGCGCGCGCGCTACGCGGACGCGTGCTTGACCGCCTCGTTATGCCGCCGATATAATCGGCAACGTTTCCCATCGTACGTCGAATCTAGCCATAGAGAGAGGTAGGGCCATGGAAGAGGTTGTGCTCGTAAGCGGCTGCCGCACGGCGATCGGCAAGCTGAGCGGCGCGTTTCAGAATACGTCCGCGTCCGATCTGGCAGCAGCCGTTATCAAGGAAGCCGTGTCACGCGCCGGTATCGAGCCGGCCCAGGTCGACCAGGTGGTGCTGGGCTGCGTCGGCCAGGTGATGGAGGACGCGTACATCGCGCGCCATGCGGCGGTCAAAGCGGGCCTACCGATCGAAGTGCCGGCCTACACCGTGAACCGCATCTGCGGCAGCGGCCTGGAGGCGATCAATACGGCCGCGCGCTGGATCCAGACCGGCGACGCCGAGATCATCGTCGCGGGTGGCGCGGAGAACATGACGATGATGCCGTACTACGTGCGCAACGCGCGGCAGGGCTACCGCCTTGGCCACGGCGAGTTGGAAGACGGCATTCAGCACCTGCTGGGCGACCCGTTCAGCAAGACGCACATGGGCATGACGGCAGAGAACCTGGCAGAGAAGTTTGACGTGACCCGCGAGCAGCAGGACGAGGTGGCGGTGCGCAGCCAGCAGCGGGCGGTCGCGGCGCAGGAGGCCGGCAAGTTCCGCGACGAGATCGTGCCCCTCGAGGTGAAGGTCGGGCGGGAGACGAAGGTCTTCGACACGGACGAACACCCCCGGGCCGGCGTCGGCATGGAGGCGCTGGCCAAGCTGCGGCCGGCGTTCAAGGAAGACGGCTCTGTCACGGCCGGCAACGCCAGTGGCATCAACGATGGCGCGGCGGCGGTGGTGGTGATGAGTAAGACGAAGGCCGGCGAACTGGGTATCAAGCCGCGTCTGCGGATGGTGGCACGGGCGGAGGCCGGCGTGGAGCCGGCGGTGATGGGCATGGGCCCGATTCCGGCCGTGCGCAACGTGATGGACAAGGCCGGCATGCGGGTGGACCAGATGGACGTGATCGAGCTGAACGAGGCGTTTGCGTCAGTCGCCGCGGCCTGCAGCAGCGAGCTGGACCTGGACGAAGAGAAGACGAACCCCAACGGCGGCGCAATCGCGCTCGGCCACCCGGTTGGCGCGACAGGGGCAATCTTGACGGTGAAGCTGATGTACGAACTGGAGCGAGAGAAGAAGCGCTTCGGGCTCGTCAGCCTCTGCATTGGCGGCGGACAGGGGATCGCGACGATCTTTGAGCGGGTAGGTTAGGTCTTCTGTCTGCGGGTTGAAACCCGCAGCTACTTCCTCTAACAACCTCGCAACACGCAAGAAGGCCAGGCATTAAGCCTGGCCTTCTTAATCTGGTCCTTGGAGCTTCCTGCTACGGGCAGCCGGAGAGGCTGGGCAGGAAGTTCGCGTCGAACTGGAGGATCAGCGCCGAGTCGACGGCGTTGACCGCCGCGTCGCAGTTGACGTCCGCGCTCGACACGTTTGGCAGCGAGCCGAGCAGCCGGGCGTCGAACTGGAGGATGAACAGCGAGTCGATGCTGTTCACGAAGGTGTCCATGTTGACGTCGCCGACCGACTTAAGCGGCGTCGGCGTCCGAGTTGGTGTCGAGGTGCCGGTGGGCGTATTCGTCGCCGTCGGCGTGTCGGTCACCAACGGCGTGTCGGACGGCGTTGGCGTGATCGTCGGGGTCCCCGGCAGGGGCGTGTTCGTGGATGTCGGCGGGATCGTGTTGGTTGGCGTGGGCGTGATCGTCGGCGTCGGCGTGATCGTTGGCGTCGGCGTGATGGATGGTGTCAGCGTGATCGTTGGCGTGTCCGTGATCGTCGGCGTATCCGTCGGCAGGTTACCGGGCGGCTTGGAGAAGACGTTGACCTGGATGTGGTCGACGGAGGCCGTGGCGGTGCCACCGCAACCAGCGTTGGCGTTGCGAATGACGGCGACGAAGTTCGCGTCTGTGAAGTCTTCCGCCACCCACGTGCGGCCCCACCTATCGTTGCTGCCGCCGAATGAGTGGACGACGTCACTGAGCGTGAGATCGACGGCCTTCGTGTCGCCGGTCAGGGTTACGCCGTCGTTGGACGATAGCTGGACCTCCAGGTCACAACCGGCGGTTTCCGAGTGGGCCTCGACGAGCACCTCGATGCCCGTGATGATGGAGCCGGTTGGTATGCCAAAGCCGAAGTCGTCATAGCCCTGCTCGTCGCCGTTACTGCTCGACGTGGTGTCGTCGTCGTCGCTGGCGAAGGCGTTAGCGGGGTCGGCCCACGTGCCGCCCGGCGCGTTGGTGTCCGGGGCAGAGATAAAGCCGGTGTCCGCGACCGCCTTGTAGAACACGTTGACCGAGATGTGGTCCAGCGACACAGTGGACGAGCCGCCGCAGGCGCCGGTGCCGGTAACAAACTGGACCCGCACGAGGAAATTGTCGTTGCTGAGATTGTCGCCGTTCCAGCCGAGGCTCAGCCCGTCGGTGGGGCCGCCCACCGATTCGATCGTATCGGTCAGTCCGAATTCGGCCGTGCGCGTGGCGCCGGTGAAGCCGCCGTCGCCGGTGCCGGAGATCTTGACGTCGATCTGGCAGCCGGCGTCGGTCGCGTGGCCTTCGAGCAACCCTTGAAATCCGGTGATGACGGAATCCACAGGTACGGAGATGTCGAACGTGTCGTAAACCTGCAGATCGCCGTCGGCGCTGGCGGTGGCATCCAGATCGTTGCTCGTCTCGGCGTTCGCTGGATCGGTCCAGTCGGCCGGGGCGCGATTGCCGGATGGTGAGAAGGGGCCGGCTACCAGCAACGGCTTGTAGTAGACGATGACGCGCACCTGGTCGAGCGACGTCGTCGAACCGCCCGTGCAGCCGCCAGGTTCGAGGTTGCGAACGACGACGACGAACACATCGTCCGCGAAGTTCGCTGGGTTCCAGGTCGTGCCCCAGAGTTCTTCTGCGTCACCGAGGACGTGTTTCGTCTCCGTATCCGTGAGGTCGACGGTCTTGGCCGTGGTGAAGGTATCAGCATTGTCGCCGGACAACTCCACTTCGACTGTACAGTCAGCCGCGTCGGTCGATACGGCTTCGATGTGTACGGCGATGCCGCGGATATCTGCGGCGGCCGGGACGCCCAGGTTGAAATCGGTGTAGCCCTGCTCCAGGCCGGCCGAGTCTGCTGTGGCATAGACATCGTCGCTGGAAAACGCGTTGTCAGGCGCCGTCCAGCCGTTCGGGGTCGTGCTCAGCTTGGGTGGGTGGAGTCCGGTGTCCGTGGTCTCCTTGTAGTAGACGTTGACCTGGAGGTGGTCCAGGGATGTCGTTGAGCCGGTGGTGCAGCCGCCGCCCTCCACGTTCGTGACGCGGACGACGAAGTTCGCGTTGGTAAACATGCTGGCCGTCCACGTCTCGCCCCAGAGATTGGATGAGCCGCCGGCTGTGTGGACTGCATCGGTGCCGGTGAGGTCGACCGTCCGCGTGCCGCTGCTCCAGGAAGAGCCGTCGTCTCCAGAGATGTTCACGTCGATCTGGCAGCCGGTCGCGTCGGACGAGGATGCGTCGAGGTTAACGGCGATTCCAAAGATAACCGACCCGGCTGGGACGGCCAGCCCGAAGGCGCTGTAACCCTGCTCGTCAAGGTCAACGTTGTTGGTCGCAGGAATGTCGTTGTCTGTGTAGGCTCGTTCCGGCGTCACCCACTCGTTCGGTGCGTGGAAGGCCGTCGGGGATCTGAAGCCGGTGCTGTCGGCGAAGGCGGTGCCTTCGCTCTGCGGCCAAAGGATGGCGAGCGCCGCGAGGGCGACGAGCATGGCCGCGCCGGCGATCTTGGCAATGGTTGCGGGCTGGTTTGCGTATTGCATCCGTGCACCTCCGCTAGGGCTGCGGCGTATTGGGTCGCCCTAAAGGTACTCCCGCCTATGCGCATTGTCAACGTTCCGGGCGCGGCGGCCTCGGCGCCCGGCGCAGCAGGCGCCGGCGACTATACGGGGTCTGGCGTAGCGTTATAGACAGAACCGAGCCTACTGTCCGATTCTGGGCGCGTGTATAATGCACCCGTTCAGAGAACGCGTTCACGTGCGAACGGGTTTCGCCTGTAAGCGGCGTTCGCGCGTGACCCGCGACCTTTGGTCACGCGTGCGCGAGCGCTTGTCACGCGTAAGGATACGAGGAGTGATGCAATGCCGACGGCGCTAATCACCGGGATCACGGGCCAAGACGGCTCGTACCTCGCAGAGCATCTGCTGGAGGCGGGCTACGAGGTCTATGGCATGGTGCGCGGACAGGAGAACCCGAAGCGGCCGCTCGTCGAGGCGCGGCTGCCGGATGTCCAAGTCATCGAAGGCGACCTGCTGGACCAGACATCGCTGATCAATGCGGTGGAGGAGTGCCAGCCGGACGAGATCTACAACCTTGGGGCCATCAGCTTCGTGCCGCTCTCCTGGAACCAAGCCGAGCTCACGGCCGAGACGACAGGCCTCGGCGTGTTGCGGATGCTGGAGGCAATGCGTATAGTCACCGGCGCCACGAAATCGCGGCCGGCCGGTAAGGATATGCGCTTCTACCAGGCCTCCAGCAGCGAGATGTTCGGGAAGGTGCGCGAGAGCCCTCAGTCGGAAACTACGCCGTTCTACCCGCGCAGCCCCTACGGCGTCGCGAAGGTCTACGGCCACTACATCACCGTGAACTTCCGGGAGAGCTACGGGCTCTTCGCCTGCAGCGGCATCCTCTTCAACCACGAATCGCCTCGCCGCGGGCCGGACTTCGTGACGCGGAAGTTGAGCCTGGGCGCAGCGCGGATCAAGCTCGGCAAGCAGTCGGAGTTGCTGATGGGCAACCTCGAATCGAAACGCGACTGGGGGTACGCCGCGGACTACGTGCGGGCGATGCATTTGATGCTCCAGCAGGACGAGCCCGACGACTACGTGATCGGAACAGGCGAGTACCACAGCGGCCGGGAGTTCGCGGACTTGGCGTTTAAGCAGGTAGGCCTGAAATATGAGGACTACATCAAGAAGGACGAGCGCTTCATGCGGCCGGCAGAGGTCGACCACCTGCTGGCCGACGCCAGCAAGGCCAGAGAAGAGCTAGGTTGGGAGCCTTCGATCAGCTTCGCGGAGTTGGTGCGTGTAATGGTGGAGTCCGACCTGCAAGCGGAAGCCAAGGCGACCTAGGCGTGGCGAAAGAAGTACTGCCGGGCATCTTCCAATTCAAGGTGCCGATCCCCAATAACCCGCTGGGCTGGGTGCTGCCGTACCTGATCCCGAGCGACGGTGGCTACACGCTCGTCGACTGCGGGTGGAACACGCCCGAGGCGTTCGCTGCGTTGGAAGAAGAGCTGCGAGACGTGGGCGCGACGTTCGATGACATAAAGACGCTGCTGGTGACGCACGTCCATCCCGACCACTACGGACTGGCCGGCCGGATAAAGGAAGTCTGTGACGCGGAGATCGTGATCCACCAGCGCGAACGCGACCTCATCCGCAGTCGCTATCGGCAGCCGGAACAGTTGTTGGAGAGGATGGCAACCTGGCTCACCGAGAACGGCGTGCCGGATAGCGAAATGAGTGACCTGCAGCAGGCCTCGATGCCGGCGCGGGCGTTCGTGTCGCCGGTCGAGCCGGACTCGGTGCTGTGGGGTGGCGAGACGCTCGATCTAGGGGAGTACGCGTTCGAGGTGTTCTGGACGCCGGGCCATTCGCCGGGCCACCTCTGCTTCTACGAACGGAAGCACAAGTTCGTCCTTACGGGTGACCACGTCCTGCCTTCGATCACGCCGAACGTCAGCCTCCACCCGCAGCAGATGGGCAATCCGCTTGGCGACTACCTGGCATCGTTGCAGCGGCTGGAACCGCTGGAGGTCGATCAGGTGCTGCCGGCGCACGAGTACGAGTTCAAAGACCTGCCGAAGCGCGTGCGGGAGATCATACACCACCACGCTACGCGGCTGGACGAGATGCTGGCCATCGTCGGCGAGGACGGCGCGACGGGCTACGACGTCGCCTCCGGCATCGTCTGGACGACGGGGACGTTCGACACGTTCTCGTTTTGGATGCAGCGGGCGGCTATCAGCGAGACGCTGGCGCACCTGGAGTACGCGGTGCAGGACGGCCGGCTGACGCAGACGAAGCGCGGCGGCGTGGTCCGCTTCGAGCTGACGAAGAACCAAGAGCAGTAGGGGCGGCTCTATTCGTGTGGGGTTAGGCCGGTAATTGAGGACGGCCGCTTCCGCGGGAGAGTGGCCAAGTACGAATCGATGGTGGTGGCGGCGCGGCGGCCGTCTGCCAGCGCGGTGACGACGAGATCCGCGCCGTTGACGCAGTCGCCGCCGGCGAACACGCCAGGCCGGGTCGTCTCGAACGTTTCGGTGTTGACGGCGACCAGCGAACGTTCCGTCTCGATTCCGTCCGCGTCGCTGACGACTTCATCGTCCGCGCCGTAGCCGATGGCGATCACGACGGTATCGGCGGCGACGGTAAACTCCTCGCCGGTCGGCACGGGGCGGCGGCGGCCGGATTCGTCCGGCTCGCCCAGCTCCATGCGGGCGAACTGTACGCTGGCGACGTGGCCGTCTGGGCCGGCCTCGAAGCGGAGGGGCGCGGCCAGGTACTCGAAGGTGACACCCTCCTCCACCGCGTGCGTGCGCTCCTCCCGGCGGCCCTGCTGCTCGGCCTCGGTGCGGCGGTAGGCGCAGGTGACTTCATTGGCCCCCAGGCGAATAGCCGTACGCACACAGTCCATCGAGGTGTCGCCGCCGCCGATGACGAGGACGCGCTCCGCGTCCGGCAGCGGCGTCCGCATCTCTTCCGGCAGCTGCTCCGGCTTGAGGTTGCCGCGCACCAGGTACTCGGTGGCCATGATCACGCCGGGCAGGTCGCCGCCATCGATCTCGAGTTGGTTGCCTTGGCTGGCGCCGAAGCCGAGGAAGACGGCGTGGAAGCCTTGCTCGAAAAGCTGCTCGATAGTCAGGTCGCGGCCGATGTAGGTATCGCCGACGAAGCTGATGCCGAGCCGCCAGAGATAGTCCAGCTTCTGGTCCAGGATCTCCTTCTGCATCTTGAAGTTGGGGATGCCGTAGAGCAGGACGCCCCCGGGCTCCGACCAGGAGTCGAAGATCGTGACGCCGTGGCCCTTCTTGGCGAGCTCTTCGGCCACGGCCAAGCCGGCCGGCCCGGCGCCGACGACGGCCACGCGTTGGTCCGTCGGCGGCGGTAGCTGCGGCACCGGCAGGCCCTCTGTCATGCGCTGGTAGTCGGTGACGAAGGTCTCCAGCTTGCCGATGGCGACCGGCTTCTGCGCCTTCATGTCCTCCGGGCGGATGGCGTAGCCAACCACGCAGTCGCCTTCGCAGAGGATCTCCTGCGGGCAGAGGCGGCCGCACATCTCCGGCAGGTTGCTCGTTTGGCGAAAGACGTTGGCCGCGCCGACTATGTCGCCTTGTTCGAGGAGCTTGAACGCGCCGGGAATGTCGTTTTCGACAGGGCAGGCCTTCTGACACGGGGCGTCAGGGCACTGGATACAGCGCATCGCCTCGATCTTAGCGGCAGGCTCGCTGTAGCCGAGGAACGTCTCCTGCCAGTTGCTGACGCGAACGCGCGGGTCCTGCTTTGGCACTGGCTGGCTCTCGATGCCGAGCCGCTTATGGGTGTCGTTTGCCATGGTTAGCGTTCCTCGCCGGCCGATGCCATCGGGTGTCGAAAGGGTCGTGAAAGTGTAGCGATTAGGGAGGAGCGATCGCAACAGCGGCGTATCTGGCTCAGATGCAGGACAGTCACGCGCTCCCAGGAGCTTCCGCGGCTTCGGCCGGCACCTGATCGCGGAGGACGGCTATCAGGTCGATGTCGGCGCCGAGCTGTGCGCTGAGGCCGCTAAGCAGCCCGAGCACGCGGCCGATGTAGAGGAACTCGCCGGGGATGCTGACGATGGGATTCTCGCGGATGATGCGCATCATGCGCTCCTGAAGCTCCCAGACCTGCGAGCGGTCTCTGTTCAGCTCGCCGTTGCGGGAGAGGCGCGTAATCATCGTCTCGCCCAGCGCGTCGAAGACCGCGTCGTCGTCTCGGCGGGTGCGGAAGCCCAGGTCGCGAAAGGCCTGAGCGAGTCCGGCGCGGTCGGCCGTCATCATCGCCAGGTTGAGGCGGATGAAGCCGTGTACGAAAGTAGGGGAGAGCTGCTTGGCGAGTCCGAAGTCGACGATGACGAGCTTCGGTCCCGGCTGGATGAAGAGGTTGCCGGGGTGGGGGTCGGCGTGGAAGAATCCGTGTGTGAGGATCTGGCGCAGGTAGCTCTCTGAGAGCAGCCGGACGACCTCATTCGGACTGATGCCGGCTGAGCGCAAAGCAGTGGCGTCCGTGACTTTGATGCCTTCCATGAACTCCATGACGAGCAGGCGCCTTGTCGTGTGCTCCCAATAGACTGCGGGGACGAGGATGTCTTTGTCGTCCGCGAAATTGGCCGCGCTCTTCTCCGCGTTGCGTCCTTCGTTGATGAAGTCGAGCTCACGCGGCACGTTCTCGCTCAGCTCACGGACGACGGAAGCGAAATCGTAGTCGCGCAGCAGCCATCCGGCGACCCGCGCCAGCAGTCTCAAATTACGCAGATCGACCTGAACAATCTCCTCGATCTCCGGGTACTGCACCTTGACCGCCACGTCACGGCCATCGTGCAGGCGGCCGCGGTGGACCTGGGCGAGCGAGGCGGCGGCGATAGCGGTTGGGTTCAGCTCTGCAAAGACATCTTCGATCTTCCTGCCCAACTCGTCTTCTATCGCCCGGCGGACGACGGGGAACGGCCGCGGCGGCAGCGTATCGTGGAGGCGAGAGAGCACTTCGACGTACTCATCGGGGAAGATGTCCGCCCGCGCGCCGATCAGCTGGCCGACCTTGATCAACAGCCCCTTCCGGCTGGTGGCCGTGTGGAACACGCGCTCCGCGTTGCGGCGGTGGAGCGCGGCGAGTTGCCGTTCGGCATCGGCCGCGGGTAGGCGCCGGGTTCGCCAGCCGTGCAGCCGATAGGAGACGAACACACGCGCGGCAAGCCAGCCGACGGTGAGGGATCGGTAGGCGCGGCGGGCGACGTTCATACGCAACCATTCATATACAAGGATGATAGCGCGCTTGCGGCGGCAGGAGCGGTCGGTTTAGAATGCGCCATCGAAATTCAACTCGCCCGTGGCGACGTCGACAGGAGAAGCAACCATGCCGTACGAAGAGACCTTGGCCGCCGTCCCGCTTTTCTCCCGGCTGGATCCAGACGACTTGAAGCGGCTAGGCAAGGCCGTGGTACTGCGCACATACAGGACTGGCGAGCAGATCGTCAAGGAAGGCGAACAGGCGGTCGCGTTCTACGTAATCGTCAGTGGCAAGGTGCAGGTGAACAAGGGCGGGGAGGAATTGGCGACGAAGGGTGCCGGTGAATCTTTCGGCGAGATGGCGTTGCTGGACGGGTTTCCGCGTTCGACCACTGTCGTCACGCTGGAGGACACGGAGTGCCTGGTGATGACGCGCTGGGACTTTACCGCGGAGCTGAACTCCGGCCCCAGTATCGCGCTGGCGATGTTGCCGGAACTGAGTAAGACCATCCGCAGGCTAGAGGGCGAAGAGATCCCCTAGCATGGCCGCCGCGCGCGGCGGTTGGCTAGACCGGCAGCGGGCTGGCTAGACCAACAGCGCCGCAGGGTTTTCAAGTAGCTGTTGGATTTCGTTCAGGAACTGCGCTCCCTGCGCGCCGTCCGTGACGCGGTGGTCTCCCGATAACGCGACCTTCATCATCTCCGAGACCTCTATCATGCCGTCTCGTACGACGGGGATCTCGCGCACCGCGCCGACGCCGAGGATGGCCGTCTGCGGCGGCTGAATAATCGCCACCAGCATCTCGACGCCGAACATGCCCAGGTTGCTGACCGTGAACGTGCCATCCGTATACTCCGCCGGCTTGAGGCTGCCGGACTTCGCGCGCTCTGCCAGGCTGCGGCCGTCCTCGGCGATCTGGCCGAGCTGTTTGTTGCCGCAGTCGAGGATGGCGGGCGCGATCAGGCCGTCGTCGAGAGCGATCGCGATGCAGATGTTGTACTGGTCGTGGTGGCGTATCTCGCCGTCTTCCAGCGACGCGTTGAACACGGGATGGCGCGCTAGCGCGCCTGCAGAGGCCTTTACGATCAGGTCGTTGACGCTGACGCGCGGGTAGTCCTCCGCCACCTCGTTCAGTTCGCGGCGGAGGCGCTCTGCGGCGGTCATATCGACCTCGACGGTGATGTAGTAGTGCGGCGCTTCGCGCTTGCTCTGCGACATACGTCTGGCGATGGCCTGGCGCATCTTCGACTGCCCGGCGATGGACGTAGCGGGCGCTGTCGGCGCCGCGGCCGCCGCGCCGGGCGACTCGATAGCTGCCTCAACATCGCGGCGGACGATGCGGCCGTCGGGGCCGGTGCCGGCCACGGACGCCAGATCTACGTTGTTTTCTTGTGCGACTTTGCGCGCGACGGGCGACGCGCGGACGCGGCCGGGCGCAGCCGGGGCAGGCGGCGCGGTGGGTTGGGGGGCATCGGTGGACGGCGGTTTCGCGGACGGCGCTACGACCTCGGACGGTGCCGCAGCGGCCTGCGAGCCGTTGCCGCCGGCAGCGGGCTGGTAGGAGGAGATGTCAGCGTCCGCATCGGCGATCAGGGCGATGACCGTGCCGACGTCGACGGTGTCGCCTTCGTTCGCCAGCGTTTTGCGAAAGACGCCGCTCTCGAACGCTTCGATTTCAACGTTCGCCTTGTCAGTCTCTATCTCGGCGATGATCTCGCCGCGCTCTACGGGATCGCCAGGCTGCTTCAGCCAGCGAAGAACGGTCCCTTCTTCCATGTCTGCGCCCATCTGAGGCATGACGACTTCAGAAATCATGATTCATTCCTCGTCGCCACTCATGCTCGCGGCATGCGTGGCCTGGGGTAAATCTCTCTGCAACTCATACTCGTGGCATGAGTTGCCTGTGTTCTCTACTGTTGGGTCTGCGTCCAATATCGCTCTCACATCAATTTCAGCGCAGCGTCGGCGACCTGCTGGGCGCTGGGTAACGCCGCCTGCTCAAGTTCCTTGGCGTACGGAATCGGCACGTCCGCGCCGCAGACGCGGGCGACAGGCGCGTCGAGGTCGTCGAACGCCTCTTCCATGATTGTGGCGGAGATCTCCCCGGCGAAGCCGCCGAACTTCCAGTCGTCCTCGACGACGACGGCGCGGTTGGTCCTGCGGACAGAGGCGACGATCGTCCCGACGTCGAGCGGCCGCAGCGTGCGGAGGTTGAGCACTTCGGCCTCAACGCCCGACTCTGTAAGCAGGTCGGCCGCCTGCAACGCCTGGAAGACGCTGCCGGAGTAGCCGATCAGCGTCACGTCACTGCCTTGGCGGATGACCTCAGCCTCGCCGAAGGGAATGGCGTAGTCGCCGTCCGGCACCTCGCCCTTGCGGGCGTAGAGCGCGGTGTGTTCGATGATGATCACCGGGTTCTGTTCCGTGAGCGCGGTGCGCAGCAGGCCGCGGGCGTCGCGCGGGGAGTAGGGGACGGCGACCTTGATGCCCGGGATGTGAGCGTACCAGCCCTCTAGGCTTTGCGAGTGCTGCGCGGCGAGCTGGCTGCCGGCCCCGCCGGCCATGCGGATGATCAGCGGCACGCTGATCTGGCCGCCCGACATGTAAGAGAGCTTGGCGGCGTTGTTGACTATTTGATCGAACGCGAGGAGGCTGAAGTTGATCGTCATCAGTTCGATCAGCGGCCGGAGGCCGCCCATGGCCGCGCCGATGCCGCAGCCGACGATGACGGACTCAGAGATCGGCGTATCGATGATGCGGTCCGGTCCGAACTCGTCCAGCAGGCCCTTGGTGACGGCGTACGAGCCGCCGTAGGCCCCGACGTCCTCGCCCATCAGGATGACCCGCTCGTCGGCGATGAGCGCTTCTCGCATTGTTTGGCGCAGGGCCTCACGGTAGGCGATCTCTGCCATGGCTACCGCGGCTCCTCGGCGTATATGTCTTCGTAGAGCGACTGCGGGCCGGGGTGCGGGCTGCTCTCCGCGAACTCGGCTGCGGCGTTGACTACCGCCTCGACGCCGGCCTCAAGTTCCTCAAACGTTCCGTTATCGATGACGCCGTGCTGCTGGAGCCGCGCGCGGTATGAGTTGATCGGATCGAGGTCGCGCCAATGCGCGGTCTCTTCCTTGCGGCGGTAGAACTCCGGGTCGGCCATGGAGTGGCCGCGGAAGCGGAACGTGATCGCTTCCAGGAATGCGGGGCCTTCTCCGGCGCGGACGCCGGTCGCGGCGCGGCGGGTCGCCTCGAACATCTCGAGCACGTTCATTCCGTCGACCTGGCGCGAGGGCATGGCGTAGGCTTCCGCGCGCTTATAGACCTCGATCACGGCGGAGACGCGGCGGATGTCCGTGCCCATACCGTAGAAGTTGTTCTCGCAGAGGAAGATCACGGGCAGCTTCCAGACGGCGGCCAGGTTGAGCGATTCGTGAAACTCGCCTTCGTTGACCGCGCCGTCACCGAAGACGCAGAGGACGATGCGGCCGTTGCCCAGGCGCTGGTTGGCGAACGCCATGCCACAGGCGAGTGGCAGGTGGCCGGCGACGATGGCGTAGCCGCCCATGAACGAACGCTCGACGTCGAAGAGGTGCATGGAGCCGCCCTTGCCTCGGCTAACGCCCGTCTCCCGGCCGAAGAGCTCTGCCATGATGCGCCCGGGATCGACTCCGCGCGCGAGCGCGTGGCCGTGGTCGCGATAGTGGGTGAAGAGATGGTCGTCATCGTTCAGCGCGTTGATGGCGCCGACGGCGATGGCCTCCTCGCCGCTGTAGAGGTGGAGAAAGCCGGCGATTCGCCCGCGAGCGTACATCTCGGCTGCCTTGTCCTCGAAGCGGCGGATGAGCATCATCTGCCGCAGCATCTCGACCAGATGGCTGCTATCCAGGTCTTGGGGGACTGCGTGTTCCGATAGCTGCGTCATGGCCCGCTCCAGAAGTGGATCGCTTCGCCATCGATGTCCAGTGCGGCTTCCTTGACGATCTCCGACAGGGTCGGGTGGGCGTGGACGGCCCAGCCGAGCTCGCGCGGCGTCGTCTCCAGGACAGCACCAAGAGATGCTTCCGCGAGCAACTCGGTCGCGTCCTGGCCGATGATGTGGTAGCCGACGATCTCGCCGGTAGAGGCGTCGGTGACGAGCTTGGCCATGCCGTCGAGCTTGTTCATGGCGACCGCCTTGCCATTGCCGCGATAGGGGAACGTGCCGACTTTGACTTCAATGCCGCGTTCGCGTGCCTGAGCTTCCGTGAGGCCGAGGCTGGCGACCTGTGGCTGGCAGTAGGTGCAGCGTGGCATCATTTCGTAGTTCAGCGGCGCGGGGTCGCGGCCGGCGATCGCCTCCGCGGCGACGACGCCCTGCGCCGACGCGACGTGGGCGAGCAGCATGCGGCCGGTGACGTCGCCGATGGCGTAGACGCCGGGGACGTTGGTCACCATCCGCTCATCGACGGGGATGAAGCCACGCTCGGTCGCGACGCCGGCGGCCTCGAGTCCGATGCCGTCCACGTTGCCCGCCATCCCGATGCCGATCAGGACCTTGTCTGCGGAGAGCTCCTCCCGATCGCCGTCACGGGCCACGGTCACTTTCGCCACGCCGTCCGCGACGGCGACGCTCTCGACGCTGGCGCCGGTGCGGTAGCCGATGCCCTGTTTCTTGAACGCGCGCTCTAGCTGGCTGCTGATCGCTTCGTCCTCTGCCGGAAGCAGCCGGTCAAGCATTTCGATGACGGTGACATCAGAGCCGTACGCTCGATAGAAGTAGGCGAACTCCGCACCGATCGGGCCGCCGCCAACGATGACAATCGATGCGGGCGGCTCGCGCAGTTGCAGTGCCTCGTGGCTGGAGATGATGGTCTTGCCGTCGATCTCGACGCCCGGGAGCGAGCGCGCGTGAGCGCCCGTAGCGATGATGATGGCGGCGGCATCGACCGTCTCGCCGGACGGCTCGACGGCGACCGTCTGGGCGCTGGTCAGTTGACCACGGCCCGGAATGACTGTCACTTTGTTCTTCTTGAGCAGGAACTCGACGCCCTTCACCATCCGGTCGACGACGCCGCGGCTGCGGTCGATGGCGGCGCCCATGTCGATGTGGAGCGCGTCATAGGTGATGCCGAAGTCGGCCGACTCTCTGAACAAGTGGACCAGCTCCGCGTTCCAGAGCAGCGCCTTGCTGGGAATGCAGCCCCAGTTAAGGCAGAGGCCGCCCAGCCGCTCCTCTTCGACCACCGCGGCCTTGAGTCCGAGCTGCGAGGCGCGGATGGCGGCGACGTAGCCGCCCGGGCCGCCGCCGACGATGACGACATCGTGGCTGCTCATGGTGACACGGCCTCCGAAATGCCGGCCTGCTTGTGGGCGTGGTAGGAGCTGCGGACGAGTGGCCCGGCCTCGACGTGGCGGAAGCCGAGCCGGCGGCCGCGCTCGACGAATGGCGCAAAGTCGCCGGGCGGGTAGTAGCGCTCGACGGGCAGGTGCTTCGCGCTGGGCCGCAGGTACTGACCAATGGTGAGGATATCGACTCCGGAGGCGCGGAGGTCGGTCATCACGTCGAAGACTTCATTCTCTGTTTCGCCGAGGCCGACCATCAGGCCCGACTTGGTAAGCATCGTGGGGTCGATCTCCTTGGCGCGCCGCAGCAGCTCAAGAGAGCGCTCGTAGCGGGCCTTGGGCCGGACAAGATTATAGAGGCGTGCCACGGTCTCGATGTTGTGATTGAGCACGAACGGTCGCGCGTCAATTATGGTAGCGAGCGCGTCCCAGTTGCCCATCAGGTCGGGGATCAGCACCTCCACGCGGCAATCTGCGTCGTTGTGGTGGATGGCGCGGATGCAGCCGGCGAAGATCTGCGCGCCGCCGTCCGGCTGGTCGTCGCGGTTGACGGACGTGATGACCACGTAGTCGAGGCCGAGGCGCTGCACGGTCTGCGCCAGCCGGTGCGGTTCGAGCTGATCGAGGTCTGCCGCCGGACGGCCTGTGGTGACGGCGCAGAAGCCGCAGGCTCGCGTGCATGTGTCGCCCAGGATCATGAACGTGGCAGTGCCGTTGTTGAAGCACTCGCCGATGTTGGGGCAGTGTGCCTCTTCGCATACGGTGTTCAGGTCGTTTCTTCTGAGCAGGCTCTTGATGCGCTGGTAGCGGTCGCCGGCAGGGAAGCGGACCTTCAGCCACGGCGGCTTGGGCTGCCGCGGTTGCTGCTTCTCTAGCAATGGTATGACGTCCGTCGGCATGGCTGTTTAGACGGCCTCCAGAGAGGGGATGGCCGAGGGAACGGCGTTCTCAGTCATGCCTTCGCGCATCTCCATGCTGAAAACCCGGCCGAACGCGTCGATAGTGGCGTCGATCACGGCCTCCATGGCGCGGGCTGCGCCGAGTTCATTCGTCATGGACGTAACGGTGATGTCCGGCAGGCCGCACGGCACGATGTGTGAGAAGTAGGAGAGGTTGGGGTCGACGTTCAGCGCGAAGCCGTGGCTGCTGACGCGCCGTGAGATGCGGACGCCGATGGCGGCGATCTTCGCGCCGCCGGCCCAGACGCCCGGCCGGCCGGGCACGCGTTCGCCGGCGATGCCGAACGCTGCCAGCGCATCGATCAACGTGGACTCGAGCGCGCGGACGTAGTCGCGGGGGCCGTACGACAAGCGCCGCAGGTCGAGGATCGGATAGCCGACGAGCTGGCCGGGGCCGTGGTACGTGATGTCGCCACCGCGATCGACGCGGTGGACTTCGGTACCGAGCGACGCAAGGCGGGCTTCATCGATCAGCAGGTGGTCAACGCTGCCGCGTGGGCCAAGCGTATAGGTGTGCGGGTGCTCCAAGAGGAGCAATCGCGCGCGGCCGTCGTCGCGGCAGGCCGCTACGAGCCGCTGCTGGTGGGCGAACGCCTCCTGGTACGGAACGAGGCCGAGGCGGCTGACGGTGCAACGGATGGCGCCTTGTGGCAATGCTAGGCTCCTGCGCGTGCGTGTGTGATAGCTATCGGCAGGAAGGCGCGAAGGTGTCCCTACCTCTGCTGACTTTATCACAATGGCCCTTCTGGACCTGTTGGGAAGATCACCTATTCTCCAACGATGATGGTATCGACGACCTTGGGTGTGCCCGTGATTGTGCGGTGGACGGGACACCGGCCGGCAATCTCCAGTAGACGCTCCTTCTGCTCGTCCGTCAACTTGCCACGGAGCGAGATGTCGCGGTTGATCAACTCGACGCGACCGGAGCCGGATTCGCTGTCCTCGCAGTCCTCGGCGTAGACGCGGTCGTGCGTCAGGTGGACGGAGCATTCGGCGACGTCCCAGCCCTTGCGACGGGCGTACATCAGCACCGTCATGGCTGTGCAGGAGCCGAGGGCCCAGAGCAGCAGCTCGTACGGGCTGGGGCCCAGGTCGTCGCCGCCGTCGTCCTTGGGTTCGTCGGAGACGAAGGCGTGGCTGCCGGTAGTGAGGAGTTGGCTGTATTCGTAATCGGTTAGGTACTGGACGGTGACCTTCTGCATCGGGCCTCCTGGTGCTGGCGCTCGCGATATTTCTGCCTGTTTCTGGCAGCGTATCATGGGGCGCAGCGCCGTGAGCGTGAGCCACTATACTCTCGCCGCAACTTCGACACGGGGACGTGGGCAACCGTGAACGCAAGCGTCTGCGTCTACACGGAGAGCCCGGGAAGACTACGGACGTTCCGTGAGTCGGCGCTGGGCGTGCGGCCGCCGGCTACGGCCGGCGCCTTCGCGGGCTATCGCGGGCGCGGGCTGCGGTGGTATAGGGCGCTATTCCGTCTGCTCGCGTTCGTGGGCGGCGCGAAACGCTTCGCGGATGCGCTGTTCGATCGGGGTGAATGGGTTGGCAAGCCCTGCCAGTTCGCGCAACTTCTCGAACGTCTCGTAGCCGGAGTCGCGCTCGGCCGTCCAGCGCTCATAGAAGGCGCCGCTCTTTACCTCTTCCACCACCTTCTCCAGGTGCTTGCGGATCGGTTCGTTGTCGAGCTCGATCGTTCGCATCATGCCGCCGTACTGACTTGTGCGGGAGTGAAGCTTGGCCTGCTCGTAGAAGCCGACGTCGCGCATCGCCTCCAGTACCTGCGTCGCCTCGCCGGAGAGGTAGAGGTCGAGCACCAGCGCCTCCGCGGGGATGCCGGCCTTGAGGCCGACGTCCAGCATCAGCATGAACATGGTGCCGAAAAGGGATCCGAATCCCTGCTCGTGGTAGAGGTCGAGGATCGTCTCGTCGCGCGCTGAGAACTCGAAGGCGCCGCCGCCGGCCGCCAGCGTGCCGATGCCCTGGCCCAGCGCCAGCAGCAGTGGCCAAGCGCTTCCGCTGGCGTCCTGTTCCACACTGAGGTAGCTGAAGAAGCCCTGGTCCCGTTCGTATAGCTCGCGGAGCTGGCGGCCGATCATGCGTGGCGCGAGCAGCAGAACGTCGACGCCGGGCGGCGGCTCGATCTCGCCGTACGTCAGATTGTAGCCGGAGGCGAAGACGAGCGCCTTGCCCGCGGTTAGCGCTGGCGCGATCTCTGCCTGGAATACGGCCGGCTGCTCTTCGTCGGGTATCAGCAGAAAGAGGACGTCGGCGGCACGCGCGGCCTCGGCGGCGGACGACACGTCGAAACCGTCCTCGAGCGCCTGCTCGCGCGTCTCGTCCTGGAGCGTGGCGGCGACGATGGGGCATTCGACGCCGGCGCGATCGAGGCTGTCGCGCAGGTTGAGGGCCTGGGCGCGGCCCTGGTTGCCGTAGCCGATGAAGGCAATTGTTTTGCCGGTCAGCGTGGCGATGTCGCCGTCCTGGATGCCGAATGCGCGAAGAGAAGGTTCCGCTGTCATTGCGATGCGCGCGGCCGCTGCGAGTGTCCGTTACGGCGGCGACAGAGGTGCTCGCCGCCTTCAATCGGGCCGCCACAGAGCAGGCAAACGGGGCGGCCGGCCTCCACCATCTCCTCGGCGTGGGTGGCAAACGCACGGCACTGGGCGCGCGTGGCCTGGCAGGAGAACGAGGGCGTCGCCTCTTCGTCGTCGTCCGCGTCAGCCTCTGTGTTCACGTCTTCGATGTCGTAGGCGAAGATCGTCACGAGGTGGGTCGACTCGTCGTAACCAATGCCGAGGCGCGCGAGCCGTATCTCGATGTCCGGCTGGGTGGGGAAGGGCAGGGACGGCGCAGGCGGCGCTTCCTCGCCTTCCGGCTCGCCGTTCCGCGTCTGTTCCAAGAGTTGCCGGATGGCGAGCGCCAGCGCCGCCATTTGCTCCTTCTCTAGCCAGAGCGAGGCGGACTCGTCGCCGCGCCGCACCAGAACGCGGAATGTGCGCTGGCCCGGTTCGCCCGTCACGTCGGGCTCAAATAGGTCGGCCTGGCCAAATGTGTGCATCGCAGGCACATTGTACGACGGCGGCCGTGTTCCGGGCTACTATGTAGAATCGCAAGATCGTATTTCTTGAGCAGCGGTATGATGAGAACGGCTAGGAAACTAACATGGGGACACAGGAGGGGGACTAAGCGCAGCGATGAAGACTCGGACCGACATATCGGCGGGAGGCGTGATCTACCGCGAAGAAGACGGAGGGCTGGAGGTGTGCCTGATCGAGACGCAGGACCGCACAGCCTGGCAGCTACCGAAGGGCATCATCGAACCAGGCGAAACGCCGGAAGACGCGGCGCGCAGGGAGGTCTCTGAGGAAACGGGGCTCTTCGGCGATCTAGTGCAGGCCTTGGACAAGATCGAGTACTGGTACGTCTGGCCGGAGCCGGAAGGCCGCGTTCGCATTCACAAGTACGTCCACTTCTTCCTCTTCCAGTACACGCACGGAGGGACGGAAGACCACGACGACGAGGTGGATGACGCTCACTGGCTGCTGCTGGCCGAGGCGCAGGCGCGGCTGTCGTTCGAGAGCGAGCAGGGCGTGTTGAGGATGGCCGCCGGAATCCTCCAGCGGCAAGTGGGCGGCAAATGGGCGTAGACGGCTCCTAGCCGGAACCGTCGTCGTCGGGGTCCGCCACGTCCGACCCGTCGCGGTCGATTCCCTCCGGTGCGGCCGGGGCGCCGCGCTCCGTATCCTCCGCGGCGTCCGGGCCGTCGCGCTCCGTATCCTCCGCGGCGGCCGGGCCGTCGCCTCCCTCCGCGGCGGCCGGGCCGTCGCTTCCCTCCGCGGCGGCCTTGAGGTTCGCCAGTCCTTCTACCATCACCATCTCATAGTTGACGTCCGCGCGGCCCATGGTGACGATGCGGAACATCGCGTAACGAAAGCCCTGCGGCTCCATCGTCGCGACGACCTCCGTGTGGTCGGCGCGTGGGATCAGGCGGTAGGTGACCACGGCGCGAACGCCGCCCATGAGATTGACCCAGAGCGAGAGTAGCTCGTTCGGGACGGCGCGCTCGATCGTGTAGTCGGCTTCGTCGGCGATCTGCAGCTCACCCGTGAGCGCGTCCCAGACCTTCTGCGGCGAGGCGTGGATGGCGAAGGCCTTCTCTAATGCCATGCGCCAGTATAGCCGTCGGGGGTGGATGGAGCGCGCGGCCGGATGTGTTCCATTCTACGGTTCCACGGGAGAGGTGAGGGCGTCGCCTCCTAGTTTCGGATGTCGTCAAGAATCGGTCCGTTCTGACGACAGAACGGGAACAGCCTGCCGAGAGTGACTCCAGATGCCCATACGCAGCGCGGTAGATGCTCGCTGCGCACGCATTGGCACGTCTAGCGAACATAGACGCACAGGGCTGCCATGGCCACGGGTAATGGTCGCCTTGTGCGCGGCCCTTTTAGGGGCATTGCCTATCCACGACGGCTCGAGGCTTGGGCTAGCGTGAATACGGAAGACACGCCGGAGCCTGTACGGAAACGGCGAAGCGTTGGAGGCGCGGTACCGTGAAGCTCATCGTCACCATTCCCGCATATCGCGAAGAATCGAACATCGCCCGTGTGATTGCGGAGATACCGTGCGCGACCGACGGCAGGCCGTCGTGACTGATCCAGCACGTTCGAAGTCGCGTCTACAGGGCGCGGATGGCGAAGCGGCGCGCGCGTTCACGTTCTACCGGCCGATGCAGGTTTGGGGAGCGTTGGGCGTGATGATGGCCGTGCTGGGGGCAATTCCGTTCCTGCGCTTCCTGTACCTCTTAGCGCAGGGCGACGCGAACGGGCACGTGCAGCCGCTCGTTGGCGGATTGGTGATGCTGGCCCTCGCCGTGCTGCTATACATCGTTGGTCTGCGCGTGACGACCGTCGGCATTGAAGACGTAGGCAACCAATCACAGGATGAACAGGCGACCCGTTGAGTCAGCGAACACGATGCGTTTGCGGAACCAGAGATGGCCAGAAAACAGACTGAGAGGAAGATCCGTGCCGCTTAGAGACGAAGACCAGACGATCATTGGCATCATGGGGCTGGGCGTCGTCGGCGACGGCGTGCGTGACTACTTCGAGCGCAGGGCGACGCCGCTGCGGGTGTATGACCCGTATCGCGGGCTCGGCTCTGTCGAATCGATCAACGAGGCGGACATCGTCTACATCTGCGTGCCGACGCCGTACCTGCCGAACGTGGGGTTCGACGACAGCGCGCTTGAGAATGCGATCAGCCTTCTGGACGGGTCGAAAATTGTCGTGATCAAATCGACGGTGTTGCCGGGAACAACGGAGGCCTATCAGGCCCGCTACTCGCAGCACTGCTTCCTCTTCAATCCGGAGTTTCTCCGCGAAGCCTACGCCCGCACCGACTTCTTGCGGCCCGACCGGCAGATCGTCGGCTACACGGCGCAGAGCCGCCACATGGCAGAGTCGGTCATGGCAACCCTCCCCGCTGCGCCGTACATGCAGATCATGGGCGCCCGCGAGGCCGAGATGGCGAAGTACATGACAAATAGCTTCCTGGCAGTTAAGGTGACGTTCGCAAACGAGCTGTTCGATCTGGCGACTGCGATGGACATCGACTACGAGGTCGTTCGCGAGGCTGTTGCTGCGGACGCCCGGATCGGTCAGAGTCATCTCGACGTGAGCGACGGCGGCTACCGCGGCTATGGCGGCAAGTACCTGCCGAAGGACACGAAGGCGTTGCTAGACCTGAGCGAACGAATGCAGGTGCCGCTGCGGCTGCTGCGCACTGCGGACCGCGTCAACGAGTCGCTGCTGCCGCCGAGCGACGAGCCGCCGGCGCTGCGCTCGCTACCTATCGAAACCAACGGCGACTTCCCTGTCGAAGAGCTAGAGGAGCGCGTCGCCTAGGGCCGTTGAACAATCCGATCGCGGTGGAGCCGCCACCCCACCAGCGCACCGCCGCGTAAGCGGCGGACAGCTGCCTAACGGCAGCTTCGCCTAGATTGACCCTACGACACCTTCGGATCGATGGCCGTGCTGCGCGGACGGCGTCCGCTCCACCAGCGCGCGCCGAGCGCGACGACTGCTAGCGGCGGAACGATCCACCACGAGAAGACGACGATCACGAGCGCAACAGCAGCGACGTTGCGCAGGGCTTCCAGGGACGTATCCCAGGCCGCTGCGGCGGAGTCCAGCGGGTCGAGCCCGCCGCCGCCTGCTTCGACCGTCGCGACGACGGCCTCAGACGGTGGCCGGAGGTGGACCGTGATTGTGGCCAGGTCCGTCAGGTGCTCCAGTAGGTTGATGCGGCCCTGTGCTTGCTCGATTTGGCCGCGCACGGCGTCGAGACGGTCTTGAACCGCCAGGATCGCGGGAATGTCGTCGGCCTGGACCAGCAGTTCAAGATAGCGCTGCTCTGTGGCGGAGAGCGTGCGCAAGCGGGCCTGCAGGTCCGTGTACTCCTCGGTCACGTCGTTGGAGTCGGAGCTTTCGGTCGTTACGACGGCAAGCCCGCGGATGTCGGCCAGTACGGACTGGTAGCTGGTGCCGGGCACGCGGATGGTCAGGTCGGCGCTTTGTCCGTCCTCGAGATTCGTGAACGAAGAACTCGCGACGAAACCTCCGGCCACGTCCGCGAACCTGATGATGTCCTGGAAGTGGCGGGAGACCTCCTCGCTCTCCACATCGATTGACGTGCTCTGGATGATGCGCCGGTCGAGCAGATTCTGGAACTGCTGCGCCTGCGCTGGATCGGTAGGTGGCAGGCCGGGCTCCAGCGACGAGGCGCGAGAGGCATCATCGTTATCTATTGCGAATTCGCCGTCGCCGGAGCTGAGCGCTTCGCTGCCGCCGTACGTCTCGTTTATTGACTGGGGGTCGCCGTTGCTACCTGGTCCGCTACCGTCTCCTCCGTCGTCGCTATCGAGGGCCGCGCCACAGGCCGTCGCCAACGCCAGGAGCGCACCCGTGACTACTATCAGGATCAATCTTGTTCTGGTCATGGCCGTCTCCTTTACCCCACACTGCTTGAGCCGTCTCATCTGCGCGGGTTTTCCCGCAGGTCCCGATGCAGGCTAGACGCTGCGAATCGGCCGCTGGTTCCCGCAAGCATATGCTGAGGCCCGCGATTACAAGCCGGGGCTCTGATAGAATGGCGGCCAGGTGACAATCGAACTGACAGACGAGCAAGAGCTACTCAAGCGGAGCCGGCGGGGCGATCTGGAAGCGTTCAACGCGATCGTCACGGCCTACCAGCACCGCGTGTACAGCCTCTGCCTGCGCATGGTCGGCTCCACGCAGGCCGCGGAGGACGCGACGCAGGAGGCGTTTCTCGCGGCGTTCCGCAGCATCGAGCGCCACCGCGGCGGCAGTGTCAAGTCCTGGCTTTTCCGCATCGCGTCCAACGCCTGCATTGACGAGCTGCGGCGGAGGAAGCGACGGCCCCAGGTATCGCTGGACCAGCCGGCCGGTGGTGAGGACGCGGAGCAGCCAATGGACGTCCCGGACTCGGAGCCGGGGCCGGAGAAGCGCTTGCTGCAGAGCGAACTGCAGCAGGCGTTGCAGACCGAACTGCTGCGGCTGCCGGCCGACCAGCGGCTGGTCGTTACGCTGCGCGACGTGGAGGGGCTGCGGTATGAGGAGATCGCGCTCGCGATCAACGGCAGCGTGGGTACGGTGAAGTCGCGCATCAGCAGGGGACGCGCCCGCCTGCGGGAGGCGCTGCGCGGGCGACCGGAACTGTTTGGTGACCTGGTTCGTCATACAAGCGAGACCACCGCAGATCGGATAGGGGAGTAAGCGTGCTGTTCTGGCGCAATCGACACTTGGTAGACGAAGCGACGCTGAATGCGTTCGTCGACGGCGAACTGGACGCCGTAGAGGCGGCGCACGTGACGTTGCACGTCGACGCCTGCGCCGCCTGTAGCGAGACGATCGCCGAACTGCGTGCCCTGAGCGGCGCGATGAAGTCGCTGGCGGTGGAGCGCGCGCCGCGGTCGTTTGCGCTGCGCGAGGCCGACGTAACGCCAGCGCCCAAGCAGCAGGGCGGCCTGTTGGCCGGTGCAATGCCGTTGATGGGCAGCGTGGCGATGGTCGCTTTCCTCACCTTCTTCGTACTGGTCGGCGTGGACGTGACGGGCGAGAGCTCCGGCGGCGACGTGGGCGTCGCGGGTGGCACCGGGCCGCTCTCGTCGGAGCTGGAGCGAGCGGCAGCCGACGCCGACGACACAAGCGACACCGCGCTGGACGGTAATGAGCCGGCGCTTGCAGAGCCGGGAGACGCTGAACCGCCGCAGATCGGGTCCGCCGACGCCACGGATGGCACCGGCGCCACGGACGGCGAGTTCGCGCTGCCGGCCGTTGGTGAGGAGTTCAGCGGCGGCGATCAAGATCCGGACGGAAACATTGACGACGTGGGCGGGACGGACGGACCGATACCGGACGAAGCGACGAGCAACCTGAATCCGCAGCTACGTGAAGATGATGACGACAGCTCGCGCTTGCGGCGGGCGCAGGCCGCGGCGGCCGCCGTGGCGCTCGTCGCCAGCGGGTCAGTAGTCGCTATGTGGTGGCGGAGGCGTTCGGCGGAGCGGATCTAAGCTTTCGGTCAGCACCGAAGCCTGTGCTACTATGCCGATCGCTTGCTCCGGCAGGCCCGTATCGCACCAGTTCACGGGAGGAAGCGATGGCCGGCGACGCTCACGACTACGACCATATTCTTTACGAGC
Source organism: Chloroflexota bacterium (assembly GCA_029262675.1). GTDB lineage: Bacteria > Chloroflexota > Dehalococcoidia > DSTF01 > RBG-16-68-14 > JADFKB01. Next base: position 145,853 of record JAJCYW010000003.1, read on the forward strand.
GGCGCGGACGGATCGCGCTGATCACGCTCAACAGGCCGCAGAAGCTCAACGCCTGGACGTCAGTGATGGAGCGCGAGTTCATCGACGCCGTCAACCGCACGGCGCTGGACGGCGAGCTGTCCGCGCTGGTGGTGACAGGCAGCGGTCGTGGCTACTGCGCGGGAGCAGACATCGGCGGCTGGGCCGACGGTATGTCGACGCCGGATAAGCGCGCGCCCGGTTCGCCGTGGATCGCGCAGGACGGCAGCCCGGAGGTGCCGATCGCGCTCAGCCGCGGCAAGCCGGCGATCGCCGCGATCAACGGCCCGGCGATTGGCGTCGGGCTGACGATGTCGCTGGCCTGCGACATCCGCATCGCGTCGGAGAAGGCGACGTTCTCCGCGCGCTTCGTCAAGGTGGGCCTGACGCCGGAGTGCGGCAGCAGCCGCTACCTGCCGCTTGTCGCCGGAATGAGCAACGCGCTCTACGTGACGATGACGGGCCGCATCATCGGGGCCGAGGAGGCGCTGGCGCGCAATCTAGTCGACCGGGTTGTGCCCCACGATTCGCTAATGGATGAAGCGATGGCGTTGGCAGACGAGATCGCGGAAAACCCCACCGACGCGGTCTGGGGCGCGAAGCGGCTGATCCACGAGAACGCCGTCGAAAGTGACCTGCGTCGCGTTACGGCGCATGAGGGGAACGCGATCCGCGAGCAGATGCGGTTGCCGGCCCACGCGGAGGCCGTTCGGGCCTTCGTCGAGAAGCGTACGCCCAAGTTTCACTAGGGACGAGGTTCACAAATGCGGCGTTGGGGTATCACGTTTCCGCTGGACGGTGTTCCGCTGCAGGCCCACCGGGAGTTGCTGCCGGAAGCGGAGACGCTGGGCTACAGCGACGGCTGGACGCTCGAGGTCGATGGCCTCGATTCACTTGTGCCGGCGGCGTTGGCGGCGGCCTGGACAACTGAACTCCGCATCGGCACGGCGATCGTCAACGTCTTTACGCGCGGCCCGGCGCTCCTGGCGCAGTCGGCCGCGGCGGTCGCGGAGGTGGCAGATGGCCGGTTCTGCCTCGGTATCGGCTCGAGTTCGCCGGCCATCGTCGAGGACTGGAACGGCGTCCCGTTGGAGCGTCCCTACACGCGCATGCGCGAGACGGTTTCGTTCCTGAAGGACGTGTTCGCTGGCGAGAAGGCGGCCAACGAGTACCTGGGCGTGCGCGGCTTTCGCCTCGGCCGGCGCTTCGCCGATCCGCCGCCGATCTTCGTCGCAGCGCTGCAGGAGCGCATGCTGCGTCTGGCCGGCAGCGAGGCGGAGGGTGTGATCATCAACTGGCTGACGCCGGACGACGTGCCTAAGGTGGTGACCGTCGCGAAAGACGCCGCGGCCGCGGCCGGGCGGGACCCCGAGGCGCTCGAAGTCGTCTGCCGGATCATGGTGATCCCGACGGAGAACGAAGAGGTCGCGGACTTCATCTCGCGGCGGGCGATTGCTGGCTACATGACGACGCCTGTCTACGGCGGATTCCATCGCTGGCTGGGCAGGGAGGAGTCGCTGCGCCCGATGCAGGAGGCCTGGGACGCGGGCGACCGCAAGGCCGCGACGGAGCTGGCGCCCGCCGACCTGATCGACGGCATGTTCGTTACGGGCGGCACGCAGGCCTGCCTGGACCAGATCGAGGCCTACGTCCGTAACGGCGTGACCGTGCCGGTGCTAAACATCATGTCGGTCGAACCGGATCCCAAGGAACGCGTGGCCGCGACGCTGGCGGCGTTTCGCAGCCTGGCGCGACCGTAAGCAAAGCGGAGAGAGTGTTTATCTGGGTGGCCGGTTTGCCGACGAGTCTGCGGTCTGGAATAATTAGTCCAGTGAGTTTACTGAGCATCGGCCTACGAAGGCGCTGGTTCGCGCTCCTGCGGAAGGGTTCGCTGGTACTGCTGCTGGCCTTTCTTCCTTCCGTGCTCTACCTCGGTCACTGGGGAGACCTGGTCGATAGCGCGCTCGACCGCACAGCTGTGGAGCGGTCCGCCGAGGCGGTCGACCACAGCGGCCACGCAGCGCACTGTCACGCCGGGCCGGCGGCCTGTTCGGACCAGCCGGTCCCCGCGGCCGCGGCGGTCATCGCATCCGTTGTCGAACTACCGCCGGTTCACCTGTTGGCTCGTGAGTCCGGCGACGACGCTCTGGTCTTCAGCGAGTTCATCCTCACTCCACCCACAGAGCCGCCACGCCTCTAGCCTCCAGTCAGCTCCGAAACAGAAAACGAGACTGAAGCACTAGGAGGCAAGACGTGCATAAGCGAGTACTACTCGGCATTGGTCTGATCCTGATGATCGCTGGCGGCCTGGCGGCGGCTTGCAGTTCTGATACAGACGACCTGGAAGCGCGCATTGAGGCGTTGGAATCCGGATCAGGCCTCGGGAACCAGATAAGTGAGTTGGAGACGCAGATCGAGCGCAACGGTATGGTAGCCACGTTGAACGTCCTGGATGACGCCGGCTTTCACGAACTGAACATAGCGATCGACACAGACGGTGTCGCTCCTTCGGGCACTGTGGGATTGATCCGGAGCGCGCTGCGGGCCGTGGCCGCCACGTCCTGGCCGGACGATCTGGGGGAAGATGCGGCGAGCCTGCAGGAGAAGCTGAGTGTGTTCCTGACCTCGCTTTCCAACGAGTCGGCGGACGTCGTCGATACGTCGCTCGTGGCGCATGACGGCTACCACGACTTCACGGACAGGGCCTGGTCGCACTTGGCCGAGGGCGTTGGCCTTTCCGAAGGCGGAAGTGGCCACGACACTGATGGCATGGACATGGATATGGGTGACGAAATGGACGGCGAATCCACCGACGTGGGCATGGAGGCGACGCCCGCCCAGTAGCGATATGACACGTGCGCAGGCGCTCCACCGCAGCCAGAACGACACAGCAGGATCGAGGCGGGGCACCTGCATGCGGAGGCGAGAGGAGTACGGGATGCGAACTAGATGGCTGCTGCTAACTGCGGCGTTGCTGTCGGTCGCGCTTGTGGTGGCCACCGCTGCGTGCGGCGGCGGTTCCGATGACGATCCGGCAGACCCGGCCGCGACGCCGACCGGCGGGCCCATGCGGGACGGCGAGATCGACGTCCGCCTGTTCGAGTGGACGCTTGACGTGAGCGTGACGTCCGCTCCGGCAGGCACGATTACGTTCAACGCGCGGAACGTCGGCGGGGCGAATCACGACCTCGTCATCGTTCGCACGGACCTGGATCCGAATGATCTGCCCGTGGGAGAGGACGGCTACGTGGATGTGGCGGACCCGCGGCTGGAAGTTGCCGGGAAGATCGACGTGTTTGAGCCGGGGTTGAACAGGTCGGCAGAGTTCACGCTGGAACCTGGAACGTACGCGCTGATCTGCAACATAGTGGACGTCGCCGAGACCGGCACGACGAGCCACTACGTGCAGGGCATGCGCACGGCGTTCCAGGTGACCGAGTAGCGTAAACACCGCAGTGCCCGTCGGGGCTGCGTTTGTTCGCCGCGCATGTTGCGAGGCGGAGAAGGAGGTATCGAGATGACGCGATCACATTCACGGGCGGCCGCCATATGCGCGGCGGTCGCCGTCGCGGCGCTGGCCGTGGCGATAGGGCTGTTCGAAAGCCAGGCGGCGTTCGCGCACGCCGACTACGACCGTTCTGAGCCCGGGCGCAACGAGGTGCTGGCGGCGCCGCCGGAGCGTGTCGATGTCTGGTTCACACAGGACGTTCGCAAACGTGAAGGATTCTACTTCGTGCGGGTGTTCGATGAGCAGGGCATACAGGTGAGCGACGGCGACGGGCTGGTGGACGACGACGACCGCGAGCACCTGTTCACGACGCTGCCGTCTAACGCCGCGCCCGGCCGCTACGTCGTCGAATGGATGACGACGTCGGATATTGACGGCGACGACGATGAGGGCGCGTTCTGCTTCTACGCCGGCGTGGAGCCGACGGACGAGCAGGCAGCGGAGTGCGCCGTCTTCGATGAGGACATTCTGCCAACGCCGACTGACCGCCCCGCGGAGCCGACGGCAGACGGCGCAGATACGCCCGTGGCCGCGGCGTCGCCGACGCCAGTTGTCGCGCCGCCGGCGAACGGAGATTCGGGCGACGACTCGTTCCCGCTTGCCGCCGCGATTGCCATCATCATCGGTGCTGTCGTCCTGGTGGGCGCGGCCGCGGCAGTATGGCTGCGCCGGAGCTAGCGGCGTGACGAAGCCGGGCATTCTGCGTCGATCGTGGGCCGCGCTCGCGATCGTCGCGATCGGGCTGGCCATCGCTGGCGCGCTGCTGACGCCTGGAAGTGCCGGCGCGCACGCGGTCCTTGAGCGGTCGCTGCCGGTGCAGAACCAGAAACTGGAGGCGCCGCCGGAGCTCGTGGAGGCCTGGTTCAGCGAGCCGCTTGAGCGATCGCTGACGAGCCTGCGCGTTCTGGACACGCAGGGCGAGCCGGTTCACGTTGGCGAGACGCTCTTCAGCGACGACGAGTCGGGGTACGCGGCCGTTGCGGTACCGCCGGACCTTGCGCCCGGCATCTACACGATGACGTACGAGAACGTTTCCACCGTGGACGGCCACGTCTGGAGCGGATTCTTCTCGTTTATCCTGCTCAATGCGGACGGCTCCGTGCCGGCAGGCGAGGCGCTGATACCGGGCGGGCTGGCAGGACAGACCGGTCTGCTGCCGGGGAACCTGGATAGCGCCCTGCGTTGGATCGGGCTGCTGGCGGCTGCGGCACTGGCCGGCGGCGTCTTGTTCGCGCTGATCGTCGCGCGGCCGGCGGCCGAGTTCCTTTCGCAGGAGCGCGCGGACGAAGTGTCTGAGCGGGCGATCGCCTCGATGGCGGGAATCGCGGCGGCGGCAGCGCTGCTGACGGTTCTGACGACGCTGGGCCAGTTGCTGCTGTTCGCGGATCGCGTCGGCCGGCTGGACGACCTGGCCGGCATCCTGTTCGAAACGCGCAGCGGCGAGTTGCTGGCCGCCCGCATGGGCCTAGGCCTCGCGCTGGCACTGCTGTTCTTACCAGGTGCCTTGAGCGACGAGTTTCGCCGCAGTCGCCACGCTGCGTTGGCGCTGTGGCCCGCCTTGATCGGCGGCTTGGGGCTGCTGATCACGTTCTCGCTCGGCAGTCACTCGGCATCCGGCGGCGGCCAGTTCTGGTCGATCACGTCGGACTTCGTACACTTCGCCGCTACGGCTGCCTGGATTGGTGCGCTGGTGCAGCTTCCGCTGCTCTTCCACTGGGCCGGCCAGAAGCTAGAAGGTACTCAGCGTGCGCTCTACCTGGCGAACGCGCTGGATCGCTTCTCCTGGCTCTCCGTGATCAGCGTCGCGCTTGTGATCGGCACGGGCGTGTTCAACGGGTTCGTGCAGCTACCGACCTTCGAGTCGTTCTACGAGACATCGTTTGGCCGCGTGCTGATCGTGAAAATGGCCCTGATCCTGCCGCTGCTGGCGGTTGCCGGTTTCAACGCGATCTACTTGAAGCCGCGGCTGGTCGAGACGATCGATGTGCTCCACGACGAGGACGTGAAGCGGCGGCCGAGCGGGCGCGCGCGTGCGCGGCAGGAAGCGCGCTTGCGCGGGCTGGAGCGGCTGCTGCCGCGCACGGCGATCGCCGAGCTGCTGGTTGCCGTCGCGGTGCTGGCAAGCGTCGCGGTGGTGGCGCAAAGCACCACCGCGGACGGAGAGCTTCGCCTGGACGCGAGCCGTCCAAGCGGCGAGTTCGTTGCGGACGGCGATTCGCGAGACCTTGGCGTGCTGCTGGAGATCCGGCCCTTCGGCATCGGCATCAACACGTTTACGGCGACGGTCACGGCGCTGGAAGGTGAAGAGGTGGGAGAGATGCTCGGCCTGCGGTTGACGGCCTCGTTGGACGACCCCAACGTGTCGCCGAGCGCTGGCCGTTCCGGCACGAACCTGGAGTTGGAGCCGACGGAGACGGATGGTGTCTGGTCGGCGGAGGCGGCGCTGCTGACGCGGCCCGGCACGTGGAACATCCAGGCCCGCGTCCAACGCCGCGGCTTCGACGACGCCGATGCCTTCTTCATCATACCTGAGGTCGGCGGCTACCTGGCGCGGCCGGAGGAGCCGGACGGCCTGTTCTCGTTGCCGTTCACGTATGTCGATTGGAATATCGTCGCGGGCGGCGGCATGTTGGTATTCGGCATCGGCGTCTTCCTGATCTGGCACCACCGGCCGCTCTCCTGGCGACGCAGTACATCGGCGTCGGTGGGGTTTTCGAGCGCGGTGGCGCTGCTCACCGGCATCGTCTTCCTCTTCGGCGTGCATGCGCACGAGGAGGTGATCGGCAATGCCAGCCCGATTCCGGCGACCGCGGAATCGCTCGCCATCGGCCAGCAGATATTCGTGACGAACTGCACGACCTGCCACGGCACTACGGGCGAGGGTGACGGGCCGACGGTGCCGACTCTGGTCGTGCCGCCGCCGCGGTTGGGCGATCACGTGCCGTTCCACAGCTCGGGCACGATCTTCCTCTGGATCAGCAACGGCATTCCGCTTGACGTGGAGGTGAAGAACATGCCGGCGTTTGGGGAGGTGTTGACCGAAGACGAGCGCTGGCACGTGGTTAACTTCCTCAAGGAAACGTTTAGGGCAGGGGACTTCGAACCGATCATTCCGGAAGACCTGGCACAGAGCGAATAGTGACGTAACGTTGGCGAGATACCGCAGACGGCGGCCCAGGGCTGCGGGGGTCGGGAGCAGGGCAGGGGAGGCCGGCGCGTGGTCCGCAAGACGCCGGCGCTTGTCCTCGTCGCTGGTGGCCTGGTCGTCGCGGCGCCGGTGGTGGCGCGAGCATAGCATTCGGCGCTGCGTCCGATGGTTCAGTGACCCGGCCACTCCGCCGGTGTGCTACTTGACATATGTGATATGCTTTCATCCCTTGCCTCATTGAGTTTGGAGGCGGCACCTGCTGATACTTCTCAGACCCGGCACTCTACTGTTGGCAGCAGTGATTGCTGCATTGGTGGTCGCGGGAACCCAGTGGCTCGATACGGCGCAATCCGTCAGCGGCGGCCCGGAGATGCGGCTGACGGCAAACGGCTGCACGGCCGACTGCACGTTCGCTCTCGACGAGACGTTCACCCTCACCGTGGAGATCGTCGAAGGGCCGGCGGGGGGCTACATCGGCGCGCAGTCGTTCATCGACTTCGGGCTGGACCTCACCTACGACATCTCGCAGGCGGCCGCGGCTGATGAAGTGACGTGGCCGGATTGCCTAGGCGTCGTGGTCGTTCGGGCACAGACGGTGGGCCCGTACGTCGTGAACCACGGCTGTATCACCGGCCTGCTCCCGCCGCTTCCGCTCAGCACGCACACGGGCAGCCTCGTTGAAATCTCGCTCACCTGCTCCTCAGGTGACAGCTCAACGAACGTCAAGCTTCTGCCGGTTGGCGACCCGCTAGCCAGCAGCAGCGGCACCGGGTTCTCGACTGGCGGCGCGCCGTTTGCAGCGAAAGCCGGCGACCTCTTGGTCAGTTGTGGCGCTGGCCTGCCGACGTCCACAGTGACGGACACTCCCACGAGCACGCCGAACGTCACGCCAACGCCGACCAGTACATCCACGCCGACGGTCGCACCCACGCCCGGTGGCCCGGAGATGCGACTGACGGCAAACGGCTGCGTCGCCAACTGCACGTTCGCCCTCGATGAGAAATTCACCCTCACCGTTGAGATCCTCATAGCACCAGTGGGCGGCTATGTGGCCGCACAGTCGTTTGTCAACTTCGGGCTGGATCTCACGTACAACCCTACCGCGACCGCTACCGACGAGATAACGTGGCCCGATTGCGAGGGCGTCGTAGCCGTTCGCGCGCAGACCGCGCCGTACAACGTCAACCACGGTTGCTTGACCGGGCTGATCTCGCCGCCGCTTAGCACCTTCGTGGGCAGCTTCGTTGAGATCTCGATGACCTGTTCCTCAGGTGACAGCACAACAAACGTCAAGCTTCTGCCGTACCTGGACCCGGTAGCTGGCACCAGCGGCAGCGCTTTCAACAACGGCGTAGCCACGATCGCCCCCAAGGTGGGCGACCTCTTGGTCAGTTGTGGCGCAGGCCTGCCGACGCCCACAATGACGGATACTCCTACGAGCACGCCGACAGGGACGCCAACGCCGACCTTTACGTCCACGCCGAACGTCACGCCAACGCCGACCAACACGCCAACGCCAACGCCAACCGACACGCCAACGCGGACGGCCACGCCGACGCCCGGTGGCCCGGAGATGCGGCTGACGGCAAACGGCTGCATCGCCGACTGCACATTCGCCAACGATGAGAAGTTTGGCCTCACTGTGGAGATCGTCGCAGGGCCGGCGGGAGGCTACATCGGTGCGCAATCGTTCATCGACTTTGGGCTGGATCTCACCTACGACATCTCCCTGGTGGCCGCGGCCGATGAAGTGACGTGGCCGGATTGTCTAGATATCGTTGTCGTTCGCGCGCAGACAGTTGGCCCGCACGTCGTCAACCACGGTTGTCTGACTGGGCTACTCCCGCCGCAGCCGATGAGTACTCACATCGGCAGCTTCGTTGAAATTTCACTGACCTGCTCATCGGGTCCCAGCACGGCGGAAGTGAGGCTGCTGCCCCAGGGGGACGCAGTCGCGGGTACCAGCGGCGCAGGTTTCGCTGCGGGTTCAGTTGTGATCCCCGCCAAGGTCAGCAACCTCTCCATCACTTGTGGCGCGGGCGCGCCGCCGCCGACCCATACGGCCACGCCGACGGTCACGCCAACGCCCGGCGGCCCCATTTTGATCTGCCCGCCGTTCTGCGACCCCATCTTGGTCTGTCCGCCGTTCTGCCCGCCAACGCCGACCCCTATTGGGCCGATCTGCCCGCCGATCTGTATTCCGATTTGTCCGCCGATCTGTCCAACGTCAACTTACACACCAACGAGTACGTCGACCGCGACGTCGACGCCAACAATGACCCCAGTGCCGACATGGACACCTGTCCCGACATGGACACCTGTCTCGACATGGACACCTGTCTCGACATGGACGCCCGTCCCAACGACGACGCCAGGACCAACATGGACGCCCGTCCCTACGACGACGCCAGGACCAACATGGACGCCCGCCCCAACGTGGACGCTTGTGCGGCCAACTGCAACGAAGACGAATACACCCACGCCTGTGTCGCCGACGGCCACGCCGACTGCGCCGGTGACGCCCACTTCCACCGTCACTCCGACGCCGACCAGCGCGCCGACGAGTACTCACACGCCGGTTCCGACGTGGACGCCACAGCCGGAGTGGACGGCCGTGCCGACCTGGACGCCACAGCCGACCTGGACGTCGGAGGCGCCGACAGATACTCCGGTAGCTGCGGTGCTGGGGGCGCTGCGAGGCGACACGAACTGCGATGGATTCATCGGCCCGTTAGACGCCGTGTACATTCTCCAGTGGTGGGCAGGCCTGTTTGCCGCCCTACCTTGTCCGTCTGGTGGTGACGCGGACGGCGATGGCGCGACGACGATCATGGATGCGGCCGTGATTCTTCAATTCTATGCGGACATGATCGCTATGCTGCCGCCGTAGACCGACATACAACTGCGCCACCCCCGCCATCGGCGGAAAGGAATCTCGCAGCTACCGCAATCATGCCCGGATTGCCGAATCACGCCCAGGATGTCCTTCAGCAGGTCGATTCACCTCGTCCGCCGCCGACGTGAGAAGGCTTGTGGTCGGGGCGGCCGGACTCGAACCGGCGATCTCCTGTCCCCCAGACAGGTGCTCACTGCTCTAGCCAAGGACAACTGGCGCTGCGTGGTGTCCTGAATACACCTCGCGGGCGAATCGCCCTAGCCTGTGACGGGCCATGCCGACGTGTCGTGACGCGTTCGTCCGCAGTTTGTTTGCAGCCCCCCCACCAGGCTTGTTTTCTTTCGATGGCGCTCAGGCGGGTGCCGCACTTAGAACCTGGCGATGTCAAACGGAATCTCTGGGAAGCTACTCTGAAGTTAGCCGAAGCTGGGCGTCACGAAAGACGAAGGCATCGTTACCTGCGGCTTCCCCCAGCCTCAGCAGGTGTATCTCCAATGATGCCAGGTTTGGCCTGGTGACGGTGTGCTCAACCAAGATCGGTTGCCAGATGTTCGACTGTCCGTAAATCTGGAGCGATTCTCCTTCCTTAGCACCTTCTTCTCGAACGATGATCTCTATCTGGCCATCTGCCGGTTCTGCCGCGGTTCGAATCCATGCGAGCGCGACGTAGGTCTGGCCTGGCATCAGGTTCATATCTGTGCCGTTGGTGCTCAGGAGAGCGGAGTAGGCGATGTCGTCCGATGACACCAAGATACCATCGTCGACGTGCCTGAGCGTGCTGCGCCACCCTCGCCAGGCGTCTGGGCCGATAGCGTCCGCATTCAGCAGGAAGTTCCCGTCGCCGGCCAAGCCGAGCGCGTAGGTCGAGTCGGCGCCTTCGGAGAGGCTTTCCGATCCGTCTACGACTACAGTCGCCAGTTCTGCGGCCTGGATCAGCTTCGGCGCAAGCCAGGCGCCCACGAAACGTGCCCCGTCTTCCGTGAAGTGAACATCGTCGTTGCTGCGCACCTGTACGTCATCGATCTCACGGCTGTAGTCTCCGTCTATGCTGAGAAAGCTGTTCAGGTCGATGGTCGTGATTCGGCTGCCGTTCTCCCGGGCGACGACGCTGCCAACGTCGTTTAGCCGGTCGACGGTTTCCGGCTCAATGGCGAACGGGCTGACATACGGCGCCGTCAGCAGCACGACTCTCGCTCCGCGCTCGGAGAGCGTGTCGATAGCATCCTGTAGCGCCTTGCGGAAGTTGCTCTCCCACTCCGGCGTGCCGCCTTGCACGACGCGGCCGTCAACCTCGCGGCCAACGCCATCCCAGGGCGATGTCATCAGTACGACGACATCTGGCTGAAACAGGTCGATATGCGGACGCCAACGTTCTCTGACCGCCGAGCATTGGCTGCCCAAGGAGTATTCCCGGTGGCGCACGTCGCCGGGCATCATTCCGCAGCCATCTACGGAGAGGTCCCGCAGAACGTACCCGAACTCTGCCTGCAGCTCGTACAGGCCGACCGACATCGAGCGGGAGATCGAATCGCCCACCATGAGAATACGCGTCGCTTCCCCTATCGCCTCTTCGTTGAACTCCAGTGGCAATTGCGCAGCCACGGACTCATCCGGCACCGCGTAGGGCGGCGCTCCGCCACGCGTGACCACAATGAGCACGATGACGAGCGCCGCCATCGTGGCGGGCGCGACAGCCCAAGATGCGCGCGGCCACCGCAGCGTACCCCGCCGGATCGGTATCTCTATTGCATAGTAGGAGACGAGAGAGATTGCCAGCGTGACGGCCACGCGAACCGTCAACAGGCTCGCGCCGTCCAGACCGGTTCGCTCGGCGGTGAGCATGAGGTACAAGGGCCAGTGCCAGAGGTAGACGCCGTACGAAATCAGGCCCAGGCCGCGAAGCGGCGCCATCGCGAGCAGCTTTCCAAGCGGGCTGCCCTTGGGCTGCACGACGGCGGCGATGACGACGGCGACGGCGATGGCAAGCAGGAGGTACCCGCCGTTATAGAGAAATGAACTGTCATCTGAGACGCGCACCCACATCCATCCGAGCAGCACGGCGCTTGCCATCGCCGCACACTGTAAGAGGATGCGGGGAGCGTCGGCGTGGAACAGACGCGAGCGTAGGAGTACCACGGCCAGCACAACACCCACCAGCAGCGAGTGCGCCCGCGTATCGGTGCCGTAGTAGACGCGTGAAGGATCTACCCCCGGCGAGTAAAGCCACGCCATCAGTAACGCTGACCCTGCGATCAAGATCAGAGAAACGGCGGCGAGCGCGCGCGGGGAGCCGCGCCCGAGCTTCATCAACAGAACGAACACGAGCGGCCAGACGAGATAGAACTGCTCCTCGATCGCTAGCGACCAGGCGTGGCGGAGCGGCGACGGAACGGCGAACTGGTCGAAGTAGGATGTGCCTGAGATGATGAAGCGCCAGTTGGCGAAGTAGGCCAACGTAGCGAGCCCATCACCGCGTATCTTGTCAAGCTCCTCTGGCTCCGCAAAGGCGACAGCGTAGACTGCAACGCCCGCCAGCATTAGGAAGAGCGCGGGAAGTAGCCGGCGCGCTCGCCGCGCCCAGAATGCCGCCAGTTGGAGCTTGCCGGTGGCGTTCCACTCAAACAGGAGCAAGCTGGTGATCAAATAGCCGCTGAGCACGAAGAATGCGTCAACACCAAGAAAACCGCCTCGTGCCCAAGAGAGTTCGGCGTGATACGCGAGCACGGCAGCGACAGCGAGGCCGCGCAGGCCGTCAAGAGCCGGCTGGTAAGGTAGGCGGCTCGGCGACGCCATCGCAGATTCGGCCCTGCCTGTGGGACGCAATAGCTCTACTCCAAGAATATTGCTTTCTGGCTATCGATGCAGCGACTTCCGGCTGCTACCTTATGTCATTCAACAGTCCGCGTTGAATATCGTTTCGCCGTGTCGCGGTGGACGACCAGATAGCTACAGGGTCAAGGGCCTCGCTTGACGGGGCTGGCTGCTTCACTACCGCCCGCACTGTACATCTGGAGCGCAGGTTATCAAGGATGGTCGCTCTCTGGCTAGTCGAGCGGCTCTAGCCCGAGGTTCGCACGTGCGACCCGCCTACATGAAGAAACGGTCGTCACGACCACAACATAACGAGTAGCCACATTCTTGTCGAGAGGAGAGTCATCGCAGCCACTCTGCGAAAGATCCTCTGCGGATCGGCGCATTCTGAGGAACGACTAAACGAGCGAACCTTCTCGGCCCATTCCGTCCACCCCTCCTGCAAACATGGACACGAGCAACGGCCACCATGCCGTTGCAGTGGCCCTTCGCTTGCCAAATCGCCAATGTTACCAATCTGGCAGCGATACTAGTTCAAGTGCCCAGGCAGCACATATTTCTGCATGACCGTTCTCTCGTAGGTACTCCACAAGCGCCTCTTGCCACGCCTGGGCTTGTGTCCAGCTGGCGGCCGAATGAAGGGTGTCGTAGTCCTACCCGCGCCACTGCGCCACAACCGCGAGCGACACGAGAGCGTCGAAGGTCGCTCCACAAAGACTTGCTACACTAACAGCCGCCTGCAGGATTTACGCGGAAGGTCACATTCAATTGCCGTTTCCACTGTTCGCCCTTGGCAGCGTTGCCATCGCCGCCCTCACGATGGTGGCGACGACGAGGCTATCGCGCCGACAGTGGGCGCCCATTATCGTCGCGCTTGCCGGCGCGCTTGCGTTGCTCCTGTTCAACGGCGTCGTCCATCAGAACTACGTGCTTGACGATGCATTCATCACTCTGCGTTATTCCCGGCACCTGGCAGACGGCCTGGGGCCGAACTGGAACAGCAGCGGACGAGTAGAGGGCTACACCAGCTTCCTCTGGATGGCGCTGCTAGCGGGTGTCGCCAAGCTAGGCTTCGACTTGGTCGTGTCCGTCCGAGTGTTCGGATTCTTGGCCGCAGCCGCCACGTGGATTCCAGTGTACAAGCTGTGGCGTCTGTGGAGCAGGGAGACTGAAGGCAGCGGCATCGACAGCCCAGTCGTCTTCGCCGCGGTTGTGGTCGGTCTCGCCCTCACCGGCGGCGTCGGCTTGGCATCCTCCGGGGGCTTGGAGACGCCGCTCTTCATGGCGCTCATCACTTCGGGGGGCTACCTATACTTGAACGAGCGGCGCAGTGGAGGCCTGCCATGGTCTGCGGTCGCCTTCGCGGCGGCCTCCATGACTCGGCCGGAGGGCCTGATTGCAGCCGCCGTGACCGGGATCTTCAAACTCGCCAGCCTGCGACATGACGACAACCAGCGACGGGCAGTGGCTGGCGTTGCTCTTTGGGCTGCGGTCTTCCTCTTCCTCTTCGGCTCATATTTCCTCTGGCGCTTCACCTACTACGACTACCTGCTGCCCAACACGTTCTACGCGAAGGTGGGCCCAAGCTCCGCGCTCTTTAATCGCGGGCTCGCGTACGTGTATGAAGGCGGTCTTCGCCTTCACCTGCTGCCGATGTTCGTGGGAACCGCTATCCTTCTCACCAGACCGAAGCTTCGACATGACGCTGCCTACCTAATCGGGCTTTGTGGCACGATGGTGACTGCTGTGGTCTTTGAGGGCGGCGATTTCTTAGGCCGCAGCCGATTTCTGGTCCCCTTGCTGCCTTTGATGTTCCTTGGCGGGATAGCCGGCCTCGCAATGCTGTTGAAGAGCCTGGCGCCTCGACGGGCAGGCGCAGTACTGATCGCAACCTTGGCGCTGGGGTTGGGCGGGCTCACGCTTCTCCAGGACGCCCATGACCCGAACCTCACCGTTGAGCGCGAGACTCATAGAGAACGAAAGCTTCTCGGCACATGGCTGAATGAGCATACTCCAGAGGATTACACGATCGGTGCGTTCGCTGTTGGTGTCATAGGATACTACGCACAGCGCGATGTTCTGGACTTGCTCGGGATCAATGACGTGGTTATCGCCCACACAGACGTCCCACGTATGGGGAAGGGTGTCGCAGGACACGAGAAGTACAACGTCGACTATGTGTTCGCGGAGCAGCCGGAGGTCATCGTGATCAGCGATGGGGAACCGAATCCGGTACCGGAGGCGGCTCTCGTCGCGACTAACACGTTCGTTCCGGCCCTCAATAAGATCTACAATGACTCCCGCCTTCTGCAAACCTATCAGCTTCGCTGGCTGTTCCTCGACGGATCTTGGTTCAGCTTTCTTCACCGACACGATACAGTCGCGAATCTCCATGGGCCTGGTCTGGTGGGTGAGCAGAACTTCCTGCGCAGCGCCGGCGACTCTAGTGCCGGCGGCTGGCAGACTTGGCGCAGCACACTGCAGCCAGCGCCGGAAGGAATCTTGGTGTCTTCAACCGAGATCGCCTACGCAACCTATCATGGCACCGCTGATTCGGAACTACGCCCGGTTCAGGGCGCGAGCTATGTGGCACTGGCATGGGTGAAGTCCGCCGAAGACGCGGCGGAAGGCGATATCGAGATCGTCATCCGAGAGAACGGTACCCGTGAAGGCGAATCGTTCAATATTTTCGCGCTCACGAGCGATTGGCAGCCGATCTGGGTGGAACATGTTGTCACCCGGCCCAACGTAGAAAGGTTGGACGTAACCATCCTGCGGCTAGGTACGGCGGCGAAACCAGACTCATTTCTCTTCCGTGACGCCGTACTCATGTCTGCGGAGTAGCCGGCGTACCCGGCGACCTGAGGACCGCCTCCGTGCTCGTGCTGGCAGCACTGGCCGAGTAGCGCGCTGGTGAGGACCGGGACGTAAGAACAGCCGGCCTACAGTCATGGCCGTACTGGTAGATGACGCCTAGGATGTCGGTGAACACGTCGAGGACGCTGTTCGGACCGGTCATGCTCCATGCATGCAACTGAGGCAGAGGGATCGGGGATGTCGTTGAGAAGGCCGGCGTGAAGGTGTAAACTATTGCTGCATAATGACGGCGCAGCGCCCTTTTGACGTGTTCCGCCGCTCCTGTAAGGCCTCGCCTTACGCCTGCTGTTGGATGGGCGGTGCGTAGAGCGCTGCGCAGATGGCTCTATGGCGTAAGATCAGGGCCACGGGCGCTGAGTATGAGAACGGTGCAGAGTGCGCCAGAAGAGAGTATGGTTCCTCGTGCTCATGAACACACGTAATGTATTGCTGGTCGGCTTCATCGGCGTTGTGCTGCTAGCATCAGCTTTTTCGGCCGGTGCGGAAGGCCTGACAGTCGGGTTACTGCTGAACACGGATCGCGCGTTCGATGGCTACACCCTCTTCACGCCTATTGGCGAGGGAAACGCGTATCTAATCGACAACGCGGGGAGGCCCGTTCACTCATGGGACATGGGCACGGGCGGCAACCTGACTCCGTACTTGCTGGAGGACGGCAGCGTGATTCGCGTGAACGATGGGATCACCCGGCATGCCTGGGACGGTTCACTTGTATGGGACTTTGACTACACCTACCAGGGACATCATGACATTGAGGTGCTGCCAAACGGCAATGTGCTACTCCTGGCCCGCGACTACAAGACCGCCGCGGAAGCGATCGCCGAGGGAAGAGATCCAGATGCACTCAACACCGGTTCCTTGGTGTCGGAGAAGATCGTGGAGGTCCGTCAAACAGGGCTTAATAGCGGAGAGATCGTGTGGGAATGGCATGTCTGGGATCACTTGATTCAAGACTTCGATCCGACGAAAGACAATTTTGCTGTCGTAGGTGATCATCCCGAACTGATCGACATCAATTTTGGCGAAACGAACGTCGCCGACGACGACAGCGACTGGCTCCATGCCAACTCAGTCGACTACAACCCGGAGTTCGACCAGATCGCGATAAGCGTTCGCCAGTCTAGCGAGCTCTGGATCATCGACCACAGCACAACAACGGATGAGGCGGCCTCACACGACGGAGGCAGGAGCGGGATGGGCGGCGATGTCCTCTATCGGTGGGGGAACCCGCAAGCTTACCGAGCTGGCGGCGCCGATGATCAGGAGCTATTTCTCCAGCATGATGTTCAGTGGATCACTCCAGGGCTGCCGGGCGCGGGTAATTTGCTGATGTTCAACAATGGCTGGGGGCGCCCTGAAGGTCGTCAATCCTCGATCGAAGAGATCGTGCCGCCAGTCGATAGCTCCGGCAGCTATCTCTTGCCGCCTGGCGACGCCTTTGGGCCTGCGGAGCCTGCTTGGTCGTATTCAGACGGGGACGAGTTCTTCTCTTTCGTCATTTCCGGCGTCGGGCGCCTCCCGAATGGGAACACACTCATTACTTCCGGCGGACCAGGAACTATCTTTGAAGTGACGCCGGATGGCGAGACGGTGTGGAAGTACGTCAACCCGATTGCGGCGGAAGGGCCACTGACGCAGGGCGATCTCATACCAACAAGTACAACAGCATTTGGCGGTATCGAGGTCTACCGAGCCATTCGCTACGCGTCGGATTACCCTGGGCTTGACGGCCGCGAGCTGCCCCCGGGAGCGCCGCTTGAACTAGGCGTAGACTCTGACGATGACGGCCTGCTCGATCACGAAGAATCCAAGATCTACGGAACCGAGCCGCTCGCCGCGGATACTGACCTCGACAGCCTCCCCGACGGCGACGAAGTCCTGATGTACAGGAGCGATCCACTGCTTGTGGATACCGATCTCGACGGCCTCCCCGATGGCAACGAAGTCATGACGTATCGCACCGACCCAACGCTTGCCGATACGGATGGAGATGGCGTGTCCGACGGCGACGAAATCCTTATCTATGGCACAGATCCGCTACTCCCCTCACTTGTAGGCGACGTCAACTGCGACGGCGACGTCAGCAGCATAGACGCTGCTCTAATCCTGCAACTCACTGCCGGAGTCGTCGCTTCCCTGTTCTGTGAGGACTTCGCTGACGTCAACGGAGACGGCAACACGACGAGCATTGATGCCGCCATCGTCTTGCAGTTCACGGCGGGGCTCCTCCCCAGCCTTCCGCCGTAGGCGCGGCGTTAGCAGCCGGGTCTTTTCCCGCGCCGCTATGATGAACAATGTGGAGGGTGCTGCGTAGGTGGTCCGATGCGCAAGCTCAGGGCCACGTGCGCTGAATATGAGAACGGCGGAGAGTGCGCCAGAAGAGGGTATGGTTCCTCGTGCTCATGAACATACGTGATGCTTTGATGGTCGGCTCTATCGGCATTGTGCTGATAGCATCAGCTTTTTCGGCCAGTGCGGACGGCCTGACGGTCGGACTGCTGCTGAACACGGATCGCGCATTCGATGGCTACACGCTCTTCACGCCGATTGTTGAGGGGAACGCGTACCTAATCGATAACGCGGGGAGGGCAGTCCACTCATGGGACAAGGGCACGGGTATCAACGTGACGCCGTACCTCCTAGAGGACGGCAGCGTGATTCGCATGGACGATGGGATCACTCAGGATGACTGGGACGGTTCGCTCGTCTGGCGCTTCGACTACCCTGAAGGACATCATGACATCGAGGTACTGCCGAACGGCAATGTGCTGGTCTTAGCCAGGGACATCAGGACGACTGCGGAAGCAATCGCTGAGGGCAGTGACCGGGATGCGTCCAGCGTTTCCTCACTCTTGTCGGAAAAGATCGTTGAGGTTCGTCGAACCGGTCCCACGAGCGGCGAAATCGTCTGGGAATGGTACGTCTGGGATCACCTGATTCAAGACTTCGATCCCACGAAGAGCAATTTCGCTGTTGTAGGCGAACATCCGGAACTGATCGACATCAACTTCGGCCTCCCGTTCGACAGCGGAGGCGTCGACTGGCTCCACGCCAATGGCATAGACTACAATCCGGAGCTCGATCAGATCGCGATAAGTGTTCGCCAGTTCAGCGAGTTGTGGATCATCGACCACGGCACGACGACGGAAGAAGCGGCCTCGCACAGCGGCGGCATGAGCGGCATGGGTGGCGACCTTCTCTACCGCTGGGGAAACCCGCAGTCGTATCGCGCCGGAGGCACCGAAGACCAACAGCTCTTCGTCCAGCATGATGTGCAGTGGATAACGCCCGGGCTGCCAGGCGAAGGTAATCTGCTGATGTTTAACAACGGAGACGGTCGCCCGGGAGGTCTGGATTACTCGTCGATCGAAGAGATCGCGCCGCCTGTCGATGATTCCGGCAGCTACCCCATATCTCCCGGGGAGGCCTTCGCGCCGGTGGAACCCATCTGGTCGTATTCGAATGGGGAAGAGTTCTATTCTAGCCTCATCTCCGGCGTTGGGCGCCTCCCCAATGGAAACACGCTCATTACCTCCGGCGTGCCAGGAATCATCTTCGAAGTGACGCCGGATAGCGAGACGGTGTGGAAGTACGTCAACCCGATTGAAGCGACGGGGCCGCTTACGCAGGGTGACCCCGTCGAGACAAATGGGCTTACCGGCCCGGTTCAGGTATTCAGGGCCATACGATACGCGCCGGACTATCCCGGTCTTGTTGGCCGCGACCTCACACCCGGAGCGACGCTTGAGATCGTCCTTGACTCGGACGAAGACGGCCTCTTCGATCACGATGAGACTAAGACTTACGATACCGACCCGCTCGCTGCGGATACAGACGGCGACGGCTTCTCCGACGGCGACGAAATCCTTATCTATGGCACAGATCCGCTACTCCCCGCACTCATAGGCGATGTCAACTGCGACGACGCCGTCAGCAGCATAGATGCGGCGCTGATTCTGCAACTGACTGCCAGAGTCGTCGGCTCCTTGAGCTGCGAAAAATCCGCTGACGTGAACGAAGACGGCGCCACGACGAGCATCGATGCCGCAATCGTCTTGCAGTTCACGGCGGGGCTGCTCCCCAGCCTTCCGCCGTAGGCGCGGCGTCTGCAGCCTGGCCTTCCCCTGCCGACATGATGAAAACAATGTGCGGAGCGCTAGGGAGGTGGCTTTGTGCGTAGGCCCAGAGCCACGTGGTCTGCATATGAGAACGGCGGAGAGTGTGCCGCCAAACGGGAGGATGCCCCCATGATGACAAGTGTACGCAACGTAATGCTTGTGGGTTTCGCCGGCGCTGTGCTGCTGGCATCATCTTCTTCGTCCGGCGCGGACGGCCTGACGGTCGGACTGCTGCTGAACACAGATCGCGCATTCGATGGCTACACCCTCTTTACGCCGATTGCCGAAGGGAACGCTTATCTAGTCGACAACGCGGGGAGGCCCGTTCACTCATGGGACATGGGCACGGTCGGCAACCTGACTCCGTACTTACTAGAGGACGGCAGCGTGATTCGCATGAACGAGGGAATCACCCGCCATGCCTGGGACGGTTCACTTGTCTGGGAATTTGACTATTTCGGGGGACATCACGACATCGAGGTGCTGCCAAATGGCAACGTGCTGCTCCTAGTCTCGGATTACCAGACGGCTGCGGAAGCAATCGCCCAGGGAAGAGATCCAGGTAGACTCAACACCGGCGCACTGTGGCCGGAGAAGATCGTGGAGGTCCGTCAAACGGGTCCCACGAGCGGCGAAATCGTATGGGAATGGCGCGTCTGGGATCACCTGATTCAAGACTTCAATCCAGCGAAGGCCAACTACGGCATCGTAGGTGATCATCCCGAACTGATCGACATCAATTTTGGCGAAACGAGCCCCAATGGCGACGACCACGACTGGCTCCATGCCAACTCAGTCGACTACAACCCAGAGTTCGATCAGATCGTGGTAAGCGTTCGACTGTTTAGTGAGCTCTGGATCATCGACCACAGCACAACGACGGAACAGGCAACCTCACACAGCGGTGGCAGGATAGGCAGAGGCGGCGACATCATCTACCGGTGGGGTAATCCGCAGGCCTATCGGGCAGGCGGTGCCGAAGATCAGCAGTTATTCGTCCAGCATGATGCTCAGTGGATCGCCCCCGGACTACCTGGCGAAGGGAATCTGATTGTCTTTAACAACGGATTCAATCGGCCGGATGGAACCTATTCGTCCGTGGATGAAATCGTCCCGCCCGTAGACGGCTCTGGCAATTACACTCTATCCGGCGGGGGGGAATATGGCCCAAATCAGGCGATCTGGACGTTTGGAAGCCCAGGCGATTTCTTTTCTATCTTCATTTCAGGCGTTGGACGTCTCCCCAATGGAAACACGCTGATTACCTCTGGCGGACGAGGAACAATGTTTGAAGTGACGCCGGATGGCGAGACGGTGTGGAAGTACGTCAACCCGATTACGGCGGCAGGGCGACTTACGCAGGGCGATCCCATACCGACGGGTTTCGGCAATGATGTCTTCCGGGCCTATCGCTATGCGCCAGACTATCCTGGGCTTGCCGGCCGCGACCTGACGCCGGGAGTGCCGCTTGAGATTGGCCTTGACTCCGACGATGATGGCCTTCTCGATCATGAAGAGACTAAGACCTACCGAACCGATCCGTTTGCTCGAGATACGGATCTCGACGGCCTCTCCGACGGCGACGAGGTGCTCATCTATGGCAGCGACCCGCGACGTGCCGCATTCGCAGGCGACGTCAATTGCGACGGCGAAGTCAGCAGTATCGATGCCGCCCTGATCCTGCAACTCACTGCCGGAGTCGTCGCTGCATTGTCATGTGAGGAGTCCGCTGACGTGAATGGAGATAGCGCCACGACGAGCATCGATGCCGCTATCATCCTGCAGTTCACGGCGGGGTTGATCGACTCGCTGCCGCCGTAACGCCATCGAGCCTTATGCCAGGGGTAGTGCCCTGGCATAAGGCCGTAGACGTGTGGACAGGGGCTGAGTACCTATGGAGGCAGACTCGCCAGCAGCCCGGCAATGTTCTGGAGAATGAGCGCAGCGTCGATCGAATCGATGATGTCGTCAGCGTTCACATCCGCGTTGTCCAAGTTCTCCAGCGCTTCCAGCAAATCCGCTCCATACTGTAGAACCAGCAGTGCGTCGATGCTGTTGACCATGCCATCATCGTTCACATCGCCTGGCAGCGCGGGTACTGGGGTTGCTGTTGGGGTTGGCGGTACGGGCGTGCTCGTCGGCGTCGCCGCAGGTGGTTCATCGGTAGCGGTTGGTGTTGCGGGCACGGTGCCCTTTTCTAGTTCGATCACGCCTAGTGGCGTCAGCGTCTTCCCATCAAAAGCGGGGAAGTCGGGCTCGAATCGCGTAGCCCGGAAGACGGTATTTGAGCGGTTGGGTATTTCATCGCCCAGTGCGAGAGTTCCGTCTGCTGTTACCGGATTGACGTAACGCCAGACAAACTGTCCATCCGGCATGACTTCAAAGATATCTCCCAGCGCTCCAGCATTAATCAACGTGTTGCCGTTAGACAGACGTTGCGCGCCGGAAATGAACGAGGAATAGAAATCGGTTGGCGTAGCGGTCTCGTATCTCCAGGTGAGTGCGTCGGGCCCGAACGCCTCGCCGGGCGTCAACGCGTAGTTACCTAGGCCATCCACAGGAGGTATGAGTTCATCCACCGTGGAGTAGGGCTCAGGGGTACGGCTGGCACCATTGTTGAAGACGAGGATATTACCTTCGCCAGACAAGCCGGGTTCAATCCAATGCGGGTTATGCTGGCCGAAGAGCATCTGATCCGACGCATCCCCTGTCTTATAGGCCTGCGGGTTCCCCCAGCGATAGAGTAGGTCGCCGCCCATCCCGCTTGTGCCTCCGCTGTGGGACGCCGCCTCTTCCGTCGTTGTGCTGTGATCGATGATCCAGATCTCGCTGATGCGGCGGGGGCTGACCAAGATTTGATCGAGATCTGCGTTGTAGTCCATTCCGTTGAAATGGAGCCAGTCACGGTCGCCCTCCGGCCTGCTTCCGACGTAGTTGATGTCCATCAGTTGAGGATTGTCGGCGACGGAGCCGAAGTTGGCCAAGAAATAGTCGTTATCTTGAATGACGTGGTCCCACATGTTCCATTCCCAGACGATCTCTCCGCCGGATGCTCCCGTTGGGCGTACTTCAACGATCTGCTCGCCCCAGAGTTCGTCATCTTCGAGGAGACCCGGATCTCTTCCGAGAGCGATTGCCTCGTCCCTTAGCTTTCGATCCCAGGCGATAATCAGCACGTTGCCGTTCGGCATCGGGGTGATGTCGTGGTGCTGGATATACCGATCGGTGGAGTATTCGTACTCCCAGACGAGGTTCCCTTCCCAGTCATACTCTTCGATCCTGCCGCCGGCCCCGCCGGCCGAAAATAGTTCTGAGTCAAGGTCTGCCGTTCGTAGCAGATGGCCGTTCTCTAGGAGATACGTGGACGCTGCCGGCTTGTACTCACTCTCCCAGGAGTGGACGACCATTCCGTCGTTATCGATTAGATATGTGTCACCGGTATTGAGGGGCCCAAATAATGTATAGCCGTCCAGTGCGCCTGCGTCGTTTTGCATGAGCCCGACGGTTCGCTCCTCGCTTCCAAAGACAGAGGAAGCAGCGAAGATTGTCAGCACCACAAATGCGAGAACCAGAACGATGGGATTTCGTTTCATCATGTCGCTGTACTCCTAACAAAAACCTCGAACAGCTCTACCCTCAGAGACGGTTGCCGCTGCCAAGAACTGGCGCTTATGTAACTCTTGTAGACACGCGTCTGCAAGAGTGCGAGTAGTATCCTAACAAATAAAACGACATTATGTAGCTTGCGTTACGACGGCGGGGTTCGCTCTCCAGCTCGCGACAAAGAGGTTCGTGAGGCAGCCGGCTGCGGCTGTTCTCGACCTGCGTATTTCTCGTCACGCATCGCGATTGGCCGTAATCTGCGGCCCCGCGCCGTGGTGCGTCGTTCGCGAGCCGTGGGCTGGAGGCGACGTTGGTCCGCAATATGGAGCACGCGGGCATCGTCGCCTGTTACGACACGGACGATTGGGATGTGATCGACAGCTTGGAGGCGGTGGCGGCCGACCGCTAGCGTGGCGACGCTGACCTCATCGTAATAACGCCGTACGCCGGGATGGAGGACGGCATGATCGCGCTCAGCTCGTGGTCGCGAATCGACAAGGTTCCTGTCCGCGAGTACACGGATGAACAGGCGGCGACGCTTGTCGACCGACACGCACGTGCGCCGCTTCACCTCGGAGGGTTTCTAGCTGGACGAGTGATGGCGGACTGGGGCTGACGCTGTCCGCCGAATCTCGGAAGGCTTGTGGTCGGGGCGGCCAGACTCGAACTGGCGATCTCCTGTCCCCCAGACAGGTGCCCTACCAACTGGGCCACGCCCCGACGAACGTCATCGTATCAGAGGCGTCGCGGGCTGACAACCGGGAGCCGACGAGGCGTGAAGTGCTTGGTCATGCCGCTTGGGCGCTCTGCGCTCCAGTAGCCTTTAGCCTAGAGACAGCACGCGGCCGGCGATGACGATCGCGACGCCGGCAGCCGTGACGGCGCTGAACTCGATCGCGATCCGGCGGTCCAGGTGGCCCGTCAGGTGGTGCTGGATCAGGCCGGTCGCCTGGTAGAAGACCATCAGCAGTAGCACGCCCGCCAGGAAGTCGTCCAGCGCGATGAAGTAGAGCGCCCAATGGACCTCCGCGACGACGAGGCCGATGACGGCGGAAAACACGAGTGCGCGGTAGGCGTCCGCCTCCGACTCGCGAAAGACCTCCACGGCCAGCAGCATGCTGAAGAGGCCGATAGCGAACGCCGACGGCAGGAGCGTAACGTCGTAGGCGTAGACGACGGCGTAGAAGATGAAGGCCGCGACGTAGGTGATGATGTTCAGGAGCAGACGCCCGGCCGCGTACGATGCCCCGTGGCTCATCACGGATACATACTCTGCGTATAGCGCTCCTGCGAATACGGCAGAGGCGGCAGCGACAGCCCCGATGGTGGCGTAGCCGCTGACGGCTTCGACCTCCTCCAGGAAGAGGCCGGCCGCAAGGGCAAGCAGCACGGGGACGAAGAGGAAGGGCGCCGTATCGGCGGGGCCGGTCAGTTGGGCGCGGGGGTGTGACCTCAAGACGCCGTCCGTGCCGAGGCCGGCCAGCGCGACAACGGCGAGCAATATCCACGGCTTCGTCGGCTCCACAAGCAGGAACAGCGCGAGACCGGCGCCGTAGACGGCGGCGAGCAGGGGAATGTGGAGCGTGCGAGGCAGGCCGCTCCAATCGAGCGGCGCGTCCTCAGGACTTTGTTGAATCGACTGACTGTCGACGGTTGTGTGCGTCATAGCGTACGGACATACGGGCGTACCCGCATACCTTTGCAATTCTAGGTGGAGGCCAGGTGAGGGTCAATCGACGGGCGAACCGTCGACGCCGCAACGCTGTAGATTTGTTGCTGTAGTTAGGCTAGAACGGCATACCTGAATACGAAACTGCCACCGCTGAGCGCAGAACCTGTTGGAATCAGCGTAACACTCTGCCTAATCGAAGCAAAGATTGTGAGACGATGCGCTAGGCGTCGGCAGCCGCGCGCGAGTCCGGCGTCGCGTCCGTGTCCGCCGTGGCGGCCAGAGCAGAGACGACATCGAGCAGCGTGTCCGGCCATTGGTCGCCGAGAGTCGCAAGGTCGAGGCGGGCCTGCGCTGGGCCGGCGCTGACGCCGCGCGCGCCCAGATGGACGAGCCGGCGGCGGCCGGGCGTGTCTTTGGCCGTCTGGACGATGAGTTGTTCGCCGACCCGCTGGATGTTGCTGACGCCCGCCAGCGTCGCGAGGACGCGCACGCGGACGGCGAAGAGCAGGTTCTGCACGGCCGGTGGCGGCGGCCCAAAGCGGTCGCGCAGTTCGGCCGCGATCTCATCCACGCCAATGACCTCGCTGATGGCGGCGAGGCGCTGGTAGGTGGCCAGCCGGAGGTTGAGGTCGCCGACATACGACGCGGGCAGGTGGGCCGTGAAGGGCAGGTCGATCACGGTCTGCGGCTGGTGCGTCATCGGGACAGGCTGTGGCCGGCCTTCCCGCAGCGCCTTCAGGCGCTCGACGGCGTCAGCCAGCAGACGGACGTAGAGGTCGAAGCCGACGGCGCCTATGTGGCCGCTCTGCTCTGCTCCCAACAGGTTGCCCGCGCCGCGGATCTCCAGGTCGCGCATGGCGATCTGGAACCCTGCGCCGAGCTCGGTGGCTTCGAAGATCGCCTGGAGGCGCTTTTGGGCGGTCTCGGAGACCGCGCGGTAGCGGTCGAAGAGCAGGTAGGCGTAGGCGCGGGCGGCGCCTCGTCCGACGCGGCCGCGGAGCTGGTAGAGCTGCGCGAGGCCGAGCTTGTCCGCCTTATCGATGATGATCGTGTTGACGTTGGGGATGTCCAGGCCGGACTCGATGATGGTCGTGCAGACGAGGACGTCGGCACGGCCCTCGACGAAGTTGACCATCGCCGTCTCCAGCACCTCCTCGGGTTGCTGGCCGTGCGCGATCAGAATCTCGGCCTCCGGGGCGAGCTCGCGGAGATGCGCGGCAATACGTTCGATGTCGTGGACGCGGTTGTGGACGAAGTAGACCTGGCCGCCGCGCTCCAGCTCGCGCAGGACGGCCTCACGCACCAGCGCGTCGTCGAACTCCGAGACGTAGGTCTTGATCGGCAGGCGCTGCTCCGGCGGCGTCTCCATCGTCGACATGTCGCGGATGCCGCTCAACGACATGTGGAGCGTGCGCGGGATCGGCGTCGCGGAGAGCGTGAGCACGTCGACCTGCTTTCGCATCTGCTTCAGCCGCTCCTTGTTGGCGACACCGAAGCGCTGCTCCTCATCGATGATGACGAGGCCGAGGTCCTTGAAGCGCACGTCCTTTTGCAGCAGCCGGTGGGTGCCGATCACGATATCGACGTTGCCCTCCGCGAGAGACGCAACGACCTCCCGCTGCTCGCGGTCGCTGCGGAATCGCGAGAGCATCTCGATGCGCACGGGGAAGCCGGCGAGGCGCTCGCGGAACGTCGTGTCGTGCTGCTTCGCCAGGACTGTCGTCGGAACGAGGATGGCGACCTGCGCGCCGTCCATCACCGTCTTGAACGCGGCGCGCACGGCCACTTCCGTCTTGCCGTACCCAACGTCGCCGCAGACCAGGCGGTCCATGGGCGTGTCCGACTCCAAGTCTTCTTTCACGGCGCGCACGGCGGCGAGCTGGTCGGTCGTCTCCACGTAGGGGAACGACGCCTCCAGCTCCTGCTGCCAGGCGCCGTCCGGCGAAAACGCGCGACCGTTGGCGACCTCGCGCGAGGCGTAAAGCTCCAGAAGGTCCTTTGCCAAATCGGCGACGGCGCGGCGGACGCGATCCTTGGCCCGCGTCCACTCCTGGCTGCCGAGCCGCGTCAGTGCGGGTGTGTGGTCGCCCGGGCCGACGTAGCGGCTGAGGCGGTCGACTTGGTCCGCGGGCACGAAGAGACGGTCGCCCTGGGCGTAGCGGAGCTCCAGGTATTCCCGCTCCACGCCGCCGATAGTGCGCTGGACGAGACCGGCGAAGCGGCCGATGCCGTGTTCGATGTGGACGACGTTGTCGCCGGGACGCAGCGCGGAGACGAACGCCGCCTGGCCGCTACCGGCCGCTCGGGGCAGTCTGCGCCGCTGCTTGACGAAGCCGAAGACCTCCGCATCCGTGAGCAGGGTCAGCGGCGGATCAGAGACCGTCAGCCGCCAGCCGCGCGGCAGCGAGCCGTGGACGATGATGGCGCTGCCGGGAGCGACGCCGGCTGCGGGCGGTGGCTCTTCTTGTTGGGTGACGTGGACGCCTTCTTCCTCGAAGACTTCGCCCAGCCGTTCGGATTGCTGGGAGACGATGACGAGCGCGCGTCCGCGCTCCAGCGCGGCGGCGGTGTCCGCCGTGAGCGTGCGGAGGCGGCCGCCGTAGGCGTCGGGCGTCGCGAACGGGAGACGCCGGGCGTGGCTTCCGGCGGCGGGTGGCGGACGCTTCGCCTTCGCGTCCGCGCCGTCGGCGGCGCTGCCGTCAGCGGCCCAGTGGGAGAGGTGGACCTGCCGGCCGTGCCGTTCGAGCAACGTCTGGAACTGCGGCTGAGGGATGTGGGGCAGGGGCAGGCCCGCTGGCAGTTCGCCGCTGCCCTCCAGCATGGCGCGCACTTCGTCCGTCTGGCCGTCGTGCTCCTCAAGGGCGGCGGCGATGTCAGCGGGTTCGTCCAGGAACAGCATCGCGCCGTCCGGCAGGTGGTCGAGGAGCGAGCCGCTGGCGAAGAAGGGCAGGTAGAAGCTCTCGCCGGAGAACGAGTCACCGGCTTGGAGACGGCCGAGCTCTTCCTCGAATCGCTCGCTGACTGCCAGTTCACAGCCGCTGTAATCGATGGCCGTGGCCAGCTCGCCGGCCGCAGTCGTGACGTCTGCGGCCTCCCGCGCGGGCGGGGCGGTTGCAGTATCGACGCCACCCGCCGCCGCCGAGCGCTGCGTGGCGACATCGAAGCGCCGGATGCTCTCCACCTCGTCGCCGAAGAGCTCGATGCGTAGAGGCTCGTCGTCCGTCGCGGGGAAGAGGTCGATGATGCCGCCGCGCCGCGTAAACTCGCCGGGCTGCGTCACCACGGACACATTGCGGTAGCCGAGCTGTACGAGCGACGCTGCGATCGATTCCGGCGACGCGCGCTCGCCGGTGCCGAGTCGGAAGCCGCCCGGCGCGTCTGCGGGCAACGTCCGCTGCGCCAGCGCGACGGCAGAGGCGACGACGATGCAGGGTTGGTTCGCGCTCAAGGCGTGGACGGCACGCAATCGCTCGCGTAGCGTCTCCGCGTCTGGCGGCACGCGTTCGTAGGGCAGCGTGTCGCGCTCGGGGAACGGGACCACGGTTGTGGGTATCCAGGCGGCCAGGGTTTCCGCCAGCTCCAGTGCCTGCGGCGGCTTCGGCACTACGACGAGCGCAGGTGCGTCCGTGTCGCGGAGCAGCGCGGCGGCGACGGCCGCCTTCGCGGCATCCATGACGCCGAGGACGATGGGCTGCGACGCCGCGGCGAGGCGTTCGCGGACGGACGCCAGGTCGCAGGCATCATCGATTGTCGGCAGGAGGCTGGTCAGGTTCACTTCGTCTCCCGAGTCACAGGTCCGATCTGGACACGCGAAAACGGGGCTGAGCCCGTTCGGTCAGCCCTGTGTGCGCCAATGCTGACCGCTATTGTACCAGCTACGGAATCGGCCACCGGTACCTCTAGCGCTGGGGTGTAGGCTAGTTGTACTTCCGCATTGCGGCGTTGACGCCGCTGGAGAGGATCAGCTCGATGGCGCTGATGGCGCGTTCGGCCGCTTCATCGAGTTGGTCGCGCTCGTCGGGCGGCGGGTCGGAGAGCAGGTAGTCGCCGACGACCTCGGGCTCGTAGGACGGCTCGCCGCCGACCTCCGGCCGGCCAACGCCGACACGCACGCGCGGGAACTGCTCTGTGCCCAGCGTCTGGATGATCGAGCGGAGGCCGTTCTGGCCGCCGAACCCGCCCGACGCGCGGATGCGGAGCTTGGCGACCGGCATGTCGATGTCGTCGCAGGCCACGAGCAACTCCTGCGCGTCATCGACCTCGAAGCGCTTGATCAAGTTCCAGACGGCCACGCCGCTCTTGTTGACGTAGGTGCGTGGCTTGGCGAGCGTCACCTCGCGGCCGCCGATGCTGCCGGTGGCTACGGAGGCCTGGCTGCCGTGCTTGAACTCCAGTCCGTTGCGCCGGGCGAGGCGGTTGACGATCCAGAAGCCGACGTTGTGGCGGTTGCCGGCGTAGTCGCCGCCGGGGTTGCCTAGGCCGACGATCAGCCGCACGCGGTACTCGCCGTCTTCGGCCGGTGCGCCGCCGAAGAGTCCGCGCAGCTTTCCAACAAGGCCGCCGGTCACGACGGCGGTGGGAAGGCCGCTAGGCGGAACGCGGCCAAGGCTTCAGGATCGTCTTCCTTCAGCGCGGCGAGGCGGGCCGTGATCAACTCGCGCAGCGTGCGGGTGACGGCTTCGACGTGCTCCTCGCTGATGACGGGGTGGCTGCGGGCCAGCTCTTCGAAGAGGTCGAGCGCTTCAGGGGTCGGCGTCACGGGTTCGGACAGCAACTCCTGGAGGAACACCAGCACGTCGCCGTCCAGCACGCGAACAAAGCTGGTGAGGTCGGAGGCCTGGACGATCTGGATGAACTGCTCCAGCCGCTGCCCGCCGCGTGCAAGGATGCGGCGAACCGCCTCGCTCGCCAGGCGGGTCTGCTGGCGGGCCAACGCGTCGTCGAGCGTGGCAAGCGTGTTCGCGACGGCGTTTGCCGGCGTCTCCCGCCCAATGGCGACGCCGCACTGCGGACAGACCGGTTGCGACTGGAGAGCCGCGGCGAGTTCGGTCTGCGGGCAATCGCTCGGCGCTGCGGCGAGGCGAACGTAGGCCTGGAGCGCCTCCCGGCCCAGCGGCCGGCCGAGTGCGGGAAGGTCGTTGAGGCGGGCCAGCGCTCGCGCGGCCGGCGCGGCGGCAGCGATGTCGGACGCGAGACCCGCGACCTCTCGCCAGTAGGTGGCGTGGCGCGTATCATACGCGGCGGTGTAGCGGGTCCGGAGGGCTTCGAACATCGCGCCGATGCGGGCGATCTCGTGCGGACGCTGGATGATGGCGACGTAGGATAGCTGTTCGCGGGTGTAGTGGAAGTCGTTTCCTAACTCACCCTCCTCGCCGCCGAATGCGACGCGGTCGATGTAGTCGCGCATGGCGGCCAGCGCGCGGGCCTGCTCCGGACGCTCGTCGAAATAGCGGACGCAGGCGACGTCGTCGGCCAGTTCGGCGGGCGATGACGCGCAGTCGGCCGGCTCCTCGCCGTCGACGACGCGTTGCAACCGGGCCGCCGCTTGCGCGACCACGTCATCTGCGGCGGGGCGGCGCAGGAGGGCGCTCAGCTTGTTTCGAATCTGCTCTTGCGAGATGCGCTCAGGCGGCGGATTGGGCTGTGCCAGCGCCGCCGCGAGGGCGGCCCAGCAGCGGCCGGCAATGACGGCGGCCGCGACGAGCTCGCGAGCGAGCGCATCGAACGGCGTGGCGCCGTCAGCGGCGAAGAGACCTTTCGCGGTGGTCTCGAGCGCAACGCTCGCCAGCAGCGTCCCGGCCGCGAACGACGCGGAGGCCGGCAGCGGTAGTTGCAGCGGCTGCGGATCGCCGTCAGCGCCTCCGTCACTGTATGACTCGCGAGTTTCCGATACCAGTGAGGGCAGGCGCACGCGCGACTGCGGAGAGCAGACGACGGCGGTGCGAGGCAGCCGACCTCGATCTTCCGGTGCGACCGGTTTCAGGCTGAGGACGATGCTAAAGGCCGCGTTCGGTGCGAGCTGTAGTTCAGCTGTATAGGCAGAAACGACGAGCACTTCGCCGGCGTGGACCGCGCCCTCGTCATCCTTGATGCGTAGAGGAATACGTTGGTCTGCCACGGGCAGATGATAACACAGCGCCCGAGGGGAATTGGAGTGGGAGCTTGATTTAGCCGGCCGCGACGCCTGTGGCGGATTTCGCCTGCTCAACGATATCCGGGAGGACGTCCAGGAGCCGGTCGATCTCGCTCTCCTCGGTGGACGTGCTGACTGTGAAGCGCAGCGTGCCGACGGCGTAGTTGAGCGAGACATCCATCGCTAACAGCACGTGCGACGGCTCCAGCGTTTCTTCGTTGCAGGCTGAGCCGGCGCTGGCGGCGATGCCAGCTTCATCCAGCAGCCGCAGCATGACGCGCGCATCGGCGTCCGGGAAGCTGACGTTGACGTTGTTTGGCAGGCGCCGCTCGCGGTGGCCGTTGATCTGCGCCTCGGGCATCGCCGCGGCGATGCCGGCGATGAGCCGCTCTTGGAGCGCGCGGCAGCGCTCCGCGTAGGCCGTCCGCTCCTGCTGTGCGAGCTGAAACGCGTGCGCCGTGCCGACGATGGCGGCGACGTTCTCTGTGCCTGCCCTGCGCTGGCGCTCCTGGCCACCGCCCGACTGTTGCGGCAGGAACGGCGCGCCGCGGCGGACGTAGAGCACGCCGGCGCCTCTAGGCCCGCCGAACTTGTGCGATGAGAGGCTGAGCAGATCGACGCCGAGCTCATCGACGTTGAGACGGAGCGCGTTCGCGCCCTGGACGGCGTCTGTGTGTACGATGATCTGGCGGCCGAGCGACCGCGCCCGCTCCCGCACGGCGGCGGCGATCTCGGCTATCGGCTGGATTACGCCGGTCTCGTTGTTGGCCGTCATCACGCTAACGAGAACCGTGTCCTTGCGCAGCGCCTTCGCCGCCTCTTCTGGTTCGACCAAGCCATCGCGGCCGACAGGCAGCAGGCTTGTCTCGAAGCCGAACTTTTCCAGATACTGGCAGCTATGGAGCACGGCGTGGTGTTCGGTCGATGACGTGAGGATGTGATCGCCGACGCGGGCCAACTGCTGGGCGAACGCGACACCCTTGATGGCCGCGTTCAGCGACTCCGTCCCGCCGCTGGTGAAGGTGATTTCGTTCGGCGTGGTGCCGAGGAGGGTGGCTACTGTTTCGCGCGCCGTGTCGATGGCGTCGCGCGCTTCGGCGGCCAGACTGTATGTGGCGGAGGGGTTGCCGAACCGCTCGCCGAAGTAGGGCAGCATCGCTTCGCGCGCTTCTGACCGAAGCGGAGTGGTGGCGGCGTAATCAAGGTAGATCGAGTCTGTCATGAAGCTAACACTGTATTCCGTACAGCGTGTCGATCATACCCGCTGGGGGTATGCGCCGTCAATTGGAGGCGAGGCGAAGGCGAGGCGGCGTCGCTTACGGCCGGCTACTCCAGCGCTAAGTAGCGGCGGTCGTTCTGATCGAACGAGAAGGCGAACTCGGCGATCAGGATCAGGTCGGTTTCCTCCTCCGGAATCTGGAAGCAGACGTTACCCGTCGTGGCGCCGCCCGGGAAGAGCTCGGCCTGGATCTCGTCCGGGATCTGGCCGCAGGAAGTTTCCTGGCTGTAGGGTTCGTAGACGGAGTTGTTAGAGCCCGTGAGCAGGAAGTCCCCAGACGAGACCTGCTGCGACTCCTCTGCCGTGGCGCGGTTCGTGACACTGACGCTGATCATCACCATGCGGTTGCCTTCCGCAGGCTGCTCGTTGAACATGCTCTCCGATTCGATTAGAGGCCAGGCGTCGTCGTCGACATCGGTGACGGTGACTTCCAGGCCGTCTGGAGTGAGCACGGCGTCGCCGGGCGGCACCGCTTCCGCGCGGTTGGCGCCCGGCCCGGTCGGCGGCGGCTCGTCGCCGGAGGACGGGTCGGTTGCGTCTATGCCTGAGAAGTCTCCGCAGTCGGTCGTCTTCCACGTGCCGTCTTCCTTGACCATTTGGCTCGGTTCTTGGTCCTGCTCGGGAGTCAGGCCTTCCAGGTCACCAGAGAAAGTGACCTCCACTGCGACGGTCGCCTCGTCCTCCGTGAGCTCCAGGATCGTGACGTCACCGACGCCCATCTCGATCTCCCCGAGAAAGATCCCCGCGAACGCCATGGCTGTCGCGAACTCGGTCTGCGAGACATCTTCCCGGCACTCCTGCGCCAGGAAGTCGTAGGCCTTGTCGTAGTTCCTGTCGTTAATGGCTTCCGTGAAGCCGCTGATTACGGCGCGAATCTGCTCTGCGTCGTCGCCGCCGCCTTCGCCTCCACCATCAGAGCCGCAGGCAACGGCCACCGCCGCGATTGTTGTGAGAACTACGATCAACCAACGCATCGACGTCTCCTTGTCTGCTTCGAGAGCGGGTCGGACTCAGAGTACAGCACAGGAAACGGAGAGCACAGGAGGCAGATCGCCATCCAAACGCTGCCAGCTGTCGCCGCCGTCTGAGCTGGCGTAGACCTGTCCGTTACTGGTACCGGCGTATACGCCCTCCGGATCGAGGCCGTCCGTGTCCAGGCCCTCGCGGTAGACGCTCTGATAGCTGTCTCGGCCGGGCAGGCCTTTGGTGAGCGGCTCCCACGTCGCGCCGCTGTCGGTTGTGCGGTAGACGGCGAACTGGCCGGGCGTCACACGGAAGTTGTCCTGACCCATGTCCAGCGGAACGACGAAGACGGCGTCCGGCTCGCGCTTCGTCACGGCGATGGGAAAGCCGTGGAACGAGGGCAGGCCTTCAGTCACGTCCGCCCAGGTGTCGCCGTTGTCATCCGAGCGGAAGACACCCCAGTGTGCCTGTCCCCACATGCGGTCGGGGTTCTTGAGGTCGACTCGCATCTTATGAAGCTCGTCCAGGCCAGCCGGGTCCTTGTCCGGCGGCAGCGCAGAGGCGCCGTCACCCTCCTGCGCGAACTGGGCCAGCAGCTTCTTCGCGCCCAAATTCGTGACGATCGCGTTGTGCGAGAAGAGTTCCCAGGTCTCGCCGCCGTTGTTCGTCTTGTACGAACCGCCGGCGCCGACGCAGAGGTAGATGCGCTTCGGATCGCGGGGGTCGACGTGGAGCGAGTGCATGCACGAATCGCCGCCGCCAGTGCCCGTCCAGTACTGGCGGTTGGCGTGACGGTTGATGCCCTCAACCGGTTGCCACGAGTGCCCCCAGTCTTCGCTGCGGAAGAGGCCTGCTGGCTGGGTCGTTGCGAATACGACGCCGGGCTCGCTCTCGTGGCCGGGTGTGACGCTCCACACGTTGCCGATAGCGCCCGGCGGGGCGTTATCCCACTCGCCGGGGGCGCCACCGCGACCGCCCGGACTCGGGCTCCTCATGTCCGGCGGGAATGCGAGGCCGTCGCTTCTGAAGTCCCACGTCTTACCCATGTCCGTGCTCTTCGCGACCGATGGCCCCCAGGCCCAGTGGTTGCCGGCCAGGTAGTGGCGCGGCTCGTCGCCTCGCATGTCTGCCGCCATGTTGTAGATGGACCAGCCGGGAAGGATCGGATCGGATAGCCGCCAGTCTTCGCGCTTCTCATCCGACGTGTAGATGAAGGCGCCCTTCTTGGTGCCGACGAGCAGTTGTACTGTAGTCATGCCTTGGTAACCCTCCTGTAGGTCAGAACTCGGTGCACGTGACAGAGAGTACGGGCGGCAGCGTACCGGGCAGCCGTTGCCAGTTATCGCCTCCGTCCGAACTGGCGTAGACCTGTCCGTTGCTGGTGCCGACGTAGACGCCCTCCGGATCGAGGCCGTCGGTGTCCATGCTCTCGCGGTAGGCGCTCTGGTAGTCCTTGGGGCCGGGCAGTCCGTTCGTCAGGCGCTCCCACTTCTCACCCTGGTCGCGCGTGCGGTAGACCGCGAACTGGCCCGGGCAGGCGCGGAAGTTGTCGCTACCCGTCTCCAGCGGCACGACGTAGACGGCATCTGGCTCGCGGCGGGTGATGGCGATAGGGAAGCCGTGAAACGACGGCAGGCCTTCCGTGACGTCGACGAACGAACGGCCGCCGTCGTCGGAGCGGAAGACGCCGACATGGGCCTGCGTCCAGAGCCGGTCCGGGTTCTTGGGATCGATCCGCAGCCGGTGCATATCGTGCGCGGCGGCCGGGTCGATGCCGGGC
The DNA here is from genome assembly GCA_029262675.1 of Chloroflexota bacterium. Lineage (GTDB taxonomy): Bacteria > Chloroflexota > Dehalococcoidia > DSTF01 > RBG-16-68-14 > JADFKB01. The sequence continues at coordinate 180,659 of JAJCYW010000003.1, forward strand.
GGCGTGTTCGACGCCTGCTGCGAGATGAAGATCTTGGCTTGATCCGACGTCGAGACCGCGTTGTGTGAGATGTAGTGCCAGGAGTCGGTACCGTCCATAGTCACGTAGGAACCGGCGATGGCGACGTACATGTGGTCCGGGTCGCGCGGGTCGATCTCGATTGATTGCGCGGGCGGGCCACCTTCCGTCGGGCCACCGGCGATAGGCTGCCAGAACTGGCGCGACGAGTGGCGGTCGATCGATTCGACTGACTGCCAGGTGTCGCCCCAGTCGTCGCTGCGGAAGAGGCCGGCCGGGGCGGTACCGGCGTAGACGACGCCGGGTTGGCTAGGATGACCGGGGCGGACATGCCAGACTGAGTGGATTGCGAGCTGCATGTCCTCCGGAAAGCCGAGCCCTTCGCTGCGGATTTCCCAGGATTCGCCACCGTCGTCGCTCTTGGCGACGCTGGGCCCCCAGACTGCGTGGTGGGCGGCGGCGTAGAGCCGGGGCGGGCTCTTGCGCAGGTCGGCCTCCATGTGGAGGACGTTCCATCCGGACAACTTCGGCTCGGAGACGTGCCACTCCTTGCGAGCGTTGTCAGAGCGATAGATGAAGGCACCCTTCCTGGTTCCTACTAGCAGGGTCATAGGCATAGTCAACTCCATGCGCTGCGGTGTACGTTTTGTTGCGGGCTAGTATACAGCACAGGTGACGGAGCGCACGGGTGGGGAGAGGGTAGGGGAGCTTAGGTCGCGGAGGCGGCGTCCCGGCTGCGCCAGTAGGCGACGGCCTTGCTGAGCGCAGCGGCCGCGCGCTCGAACGAATGGAACACGGGCAGCCCGCGCTCGACGACCCGGGCGCGGGCCTGGGCGGCGATCTCCTCTACGTGGCCGGGGTGGAGGATCGTGACGAGCGGCTTGGCGGAGCGGTCGCGCTGGGCGACGAGCTGGTCGAGCAGGGAATCGAGGCTTGACGGGTCGGCCTGCCAGCGGCGGGCCATGAAGCCGGACGCCAGTTCTATTGCGAGAGCGTCGATGTTGTCGTCGGCGTCGAGGATGTCGAGGAGGCGCTGGAGCTGCTCCTGCTGGCCGCCGAAGCCAATGGTCCCGCCGATGTCGAGCGGGTTGCGGTAGCTGCCGCCGATGATGTTGAAGAAGCTGGCGAGCTCCTTGTAGCTGGCTTCGGTGAGCAGCGGAACGTCGAGCCCGGCGCGGACGAATGCGTCCGTGATCACGACCGACTGGCCGCCCGTCATCGCGAGCAGGCCCATGCCGGCGCCCGTAGTGGGCTTGCAGAGCAGCAGCGCCTTGAGCGCGTCCACCGTGTCGTCCAGGCTTTCGGTCGTAATCGCGCCGGCCTGACGGACGACGGCGTCCCAGACGTGGTTCGACGTCGCGAGTGAACCCGTGTGCGACTGCGTCGCGCGCGCGCCAGCCTCGGTAACGCCGCCCTTCCAGACCACGACGGGCTTCTTTGCCGCAGCCCGCTGCAGCGATTCCACCAGGCGTCGGCCGTTCTTGGTGCCTTCGACGTACATGGCGATCACGCTGGTGTCGGCGTCGTCGGTCAGGTAGTCGAGGTAGTCTGGTACGTCCAGTACCTCCGCGTTGCCGCAGCTAACCGACGTACTGATGCGAACGCCCTGTGCCGCGCCGGTGAGGCTGAAGTTGATGGCGTGGGTGCCGGACTGGGAGATGAAGCCGACGGGTCCGGCAGCTCCGGTGAGTTGTTCGCCGGACTGGCGGACGCCCAGCTTGGCATTGTAGAGCCCCATGCAGTTGGGACCGATCAGGGCCAGCCCGGCCTCCCGCGCGATGTTGCCGATCTCGGCCTGGAGCGCGGAACCCTCTTCTTCGCCGGTCTCTGCGAACCCAGAAGTGAAGAGCGAAACACCGGCGGCCCCCCGCGCCGCGCAGTCCGCGATGATGCGCGGCGCGATCTGGCGAGGAACTGCGCAGAGCACGTAGTCGATCTCGCCCGGCACGTCGGCGAGCGACGTGAAATTCTTGACGCCCATCTCCTCGATCGCGGGGATTTCGGTCGGGTCAACCTGCACGGAGTAGAGGTCGCCTGTGAACTCCGCGTTGTTGCGCAGCCACATGTAACCGTTGGCGCGCTTATCGCCAACAACGACTATTGTCTTCGGTTTGAGCGTTCGTGCGAGGTTGGCTGTCGGGTCGGGCACGGTGGGCTACTGTTGCCGGCTAGGCGCCGTCTGCAGACGTCGTGCCGTCCTGCGGCGACCTGAGAACGATGCGGGCGTCCACGGCGACGGCGCCGTCTGCGTAAGCGAAGACGGGGTTGAGGTCGAGTTCCGCGATCTCAGCGTGCGCCTCGATGAACGAAGAGAGCGTCACCAAGAGGTCCTGCAGTGCAGCGATATCTGCCGGGTCCGCGCCGCGGTGGCCCTCCAGCACCGGGAAGCCCTGGATCTCGCGGATCATGTCGCCGGCGTCGCGTTCCGTGATCGGCACGACGCGGAAGGCAACGTCCTTGAGCACTTCGACCATTACGCCGCCCAGTCCGAACATGAGGACGGGGCCGAACTGGGCGTCAGTCGTCATGCCAACGATCACCTCGATACCCGCGTCGGCCATGCGTTGTACGGAGACGCCCTCTATTTTGGCGGATGCGTCCGCTGCCTTCGCGGCCTTGATAATGGCGTCGTAGGCTGCAGCGACTTCATCGGCGTCCGCAAGGCCGAGCTTGACGCCACCAATGTCCGACTTGTGCGTGATCTGGGGCGAGACGATTTTCAGCGCGGCCGGGAAGCCGAGTTCGCCGGCGATGGCGACGGCTTCGTCGCGGTCCTTTGCGAGCCGCGCTTCGACGACCGGGACGCCTGCCTCGGCGAGCAACTGCTTGGCCTCCACCTCAGAGAGGATGGTGCGGTCTTGCTCGCGCGCGGTCGCGATGATATCGGCTGTTGATTCGCTGGTCTTGCTCGGCATGGGCGGAGGTATCTTATCGGCAGGGCGGGTGGGCGTCAATCCAGGCGAAGCTAATCTGGACGCACGGAATCGCAGGCGCAGCGGTCCAGTGTTGTCGTTTTGACGAAGGGTGTATACTACATGTCGAGCGGAAGTAGCTCAGTGGTAGAGCACCTCCTTGCCAAGGAGGGGGTCGCGAGTTCGAATCTCGTCTTCCGCTCCAGCAGAGCAATCAGGCGCACGGCTCATATCTAGATCTGGCCGATTTACGGTCAGCAAAGGAGGTGGACCGTGCGCCTTAGCGTTAGCAGCTAAATGGAGCGAACTAGGGCAGCGTCACTTCGATCCAGCCTTCGCCCGCACTCTGCAAGTGGCCTTCACCAGTCCAGCCGTCGTTAGTTTCGTCGGCGTCGTAGTAGGCGAGTGCGATCAGCACCGTGCCGCCGCTTGCGAACTGAACGTCCTCTGGGTCGCCGGTCTGCAGCGGCCGGGACATCTCGAAGATCCACGTACCGTCCGCGCCGATTCCGCTCGCCCGCCCGGTGTGCTCCCAGACGCCTGCCAGGGTGTTCTCGGCAGCGGGGTTAGGGCTGTTTCCACCACCGTCGTCTTCGCGGTCCTCAGGATCGGTGGCGAACTCGTCGTCTAGGTTGCAGTCGGGGTCGTCACCGCCGCCCGGGTCACCGCCGCCGGACAGTACGCCCGGACCGCAGTCGAGCTCCCAGTGCCAGAGATCGACCATGCCGAGACTGGTTTCGTAGTTATCGTCCCCCGATCCCATATGGGGCCCCGCTTCTGGGTCGATAAGGAACATCACGTTGGGCGATGCCGATAGACCGTGATCGTCCGGAACGTAGTCATAGTCGTCGGGAACCTCGAGCAACATGTAGAGGTTGTCCGAATCGATGGCAACCCTCACGGTCGCGTCCACGGGGTCGAGAGGATTTGGCTCGTCCCAGTCCAAGCTGTCGAACGTCACGCCGGGCGGGAGATCGAACTGCGCCAAAGTAACTGTCACGCCCTCGATGTCTTCCCAGTCGGACGTATCGCCATCGACGATCAACGTTGCGGAGGCGGCCTCGAAGGTGATACCGCCGCCTGCGCCCTGCGAAGCTGCGGTCGGCTCGGACGCGGCAGTGGGGGGTACATCTGTGGTTATTTCGATGGTGAGAGTCGACGGCTCCGTCTTCGCAGCGGTATCGTTACTATCCCCGCCACAGGCGATTGCCGCGAGGCCGCCAATCGCCAGCGCAACTCCGAACAGCACCAGAAGGCGGTTATTACTTCGATTTTGCGTGTTCATGCTACCTCCTCGTCGGCCTCTACCCGTGCGTCAGCGAAACGACCTCAGCGATAGGTGCTGCCGGCGGGCCTCTTCGCCGTGGTTGCCGGCAGCGCTGGTACCCACTCCACACGGCGACCGGCGTACCAGACGCCCCACCCAACGCGAGCCATGACTCCTGCGATGATGAGCCAGACGATGGCGGCGGCAGCCGTCACAGCCGGGGCCGCCCACAAACGCACGGCGCCCAAAGAGGCGGTATCGGGTACGGGTGTCAGGGCCACGCCGGAAATCTTCATGACTGTCGTGGTCTCCGCCGGTTGGTAATCTGTGCTCCCGTCGAATTGGGCTGTCATCGCGTGGGTGCCGTTCCAAGTTGGCGTGTAGGTCAGCGCCGCAATGCCGTCCGCGTTGGTGAGTACCCTCTGGAGCAACACCGGTTGCTCGCCAAAGAAGTCCGGCGTGACGAATAAGCTAACCGTTTCTCGCGCCAGCGGTTGTCCGCCGGCAGTCGTTAGGCGCACAGACAGCGAAACTCCGTCGCCTGCTGGCAGCGCCTCATCGAAGATTAGTCCTGCTTCCGCGTTCGCGATCGCCTCATCGGCGAGGGCGGTGCCGGACGGACCGTGGGCGAGCCAGCCGAGAGCCAACACGACCGCTACGCCAATTCCTAGCCAAGTTATGATGCGAACCATCACACTACCTCCTGCGCCACTGCGAACTCGGGTACGCTCTCTGCGCGCTTCTCAGGCTCCTCCACCATGCTCTCCTCCTCCATTTCCCAGATGGAGAGAACAGGGAAGATGCGAACGAAGATCATTAGGAATAGGGGGATCGCCGCCAGCGCGCCCACGGTCACCGCGATTTCCACCCACGATGGTGTATACGAAGAGTCGCCCGCGAGCGGGGGCACGACGATGAGGAAGCGTTTCAGCCACATGCCGATCGCAGCCAGCGCCGCTGCGAATACGATCCAGTTGATCGTCCTCGTACGGGGCAGTGCCACGAGCCCGATCGGGATGGCCATCCCGCCGATGACAAACGCCCAAAACATCGGTGCGTATGTCGTGACCAGCAATGACTCGTACAGGCCTTGAACCTCCTGATCCAGTACGTACCCTTCGGTCAAGAACTCTGAAAACGTGAAATAGAGATAGAGGACACCCAGCCCCATCATCATGTACCCCAGATACTGGAAGTGCTTCGTTTCGATGTACGCCTCCAGGTGGTAGGCCTTTCGAAAGGCTGCGATCACCAGGATCACCGTGGCAACTCCGGAGAAGAGCGCCGCCACCACGAAGTAGGGGCCGAAGATCGTGCTGTGCCAGCCTGTTCTGCTCGTCACCGCGAAGGCCCACGCCAGTACCGAGTGCACAGCGACGGCCAGCGGGATGATTATCACCGCCATCAACGTCACGCCCCACGTCAGGATGCGGCGCTGCTCGGATGTCCCTCTCCATCCCAGCGCTAGGAACGCATACAGCCGATGCCGTAGGCCAGACTGATCGACTCTGTCCCGGCATACGGCGATGTCTGGAATGAGCGGAAGGTAGAGGAAGACGATGGTACCGACCAGGTAGGTGCTTATTGCCACCATGTCCCAGAAGAGCGGCGAGCTGATCTGAGCGTGGACGACCATATTCCAAACGCGCAGCGGCTGACCAAGGTGGATAATGACGAAAAGTCCGCCGACGGCGAGCGACACGACCGCCATGGCCTCCGCGAGCCGGGTGATCGGCGCGCGCCAGGAGGCACCCGAGAGCCGGAGAACGGCAGAGATCACGGCACCGCCGTAGCTGATGCCGATGAAGGTGACGAAGTTAGCTGTATAGATTCCCCAGAACACCTGGTCATTCAGTCCGGTGACGCCCAGGCCCTCCTTGAGCTGGTACGCGAAAGCGGCGACGCCCAGGGCCACTAGCAAGGACAGCGGAGTCGCGATCAGCCAGAACGTCAGCCCGCCTCCGCCGAGCGATCGGAGCGCAGCCTCCCGGACTGCCGGCTGTGCGACGTGCGCCTGTCTCATCTCAGCCACCATCTCTAGCTCTCATCCTGCCCGTGACCGGCGATGTAGAAGACCCGCGGCTGAGTATTGAGTTCCTCCTTGTATCGGAAGGCATCATTGTCCTGGAGCAGCTCGGAGAGCCTGACGGTCTCTTTGCCGTCTGTCGCAAGGTCCGTGGCGAGATCGCCTACGAAAATCGCTTGGTTGGGGCAGGCGTCCACGCAGTGAGGTAGCTCGCCGTTACGGGTGTTGTGTGTGCACATGTCACAGACGTTTACGGTTCCTTTGCGCTGTGGAACTGGGTATTCGGGTGCTGGCTTGCCGAGCACGTTGGGGGCAGGCAACGGGTCGTCCCAGTTGAAGGTGCGCACATCGTAAGGGCAGGCCGCCATGCACATACGGCAGCCGATGCAGCGATCTTGGTCCACGAGCGTCGCCCCATCCGGCGACTTGAAGGTCGCGCCCACCGGACAGACCTTCACACAGGGCGCTTGCTGGCAGTGCATGCACAGCGTGGGCATGTAGTGCGAGTGCCCGTGGGGATCCTCAATGTTGTGGGTCTCAATCGTGTAGGTCTTGATCCACTCCTGTCCCTCGTGCAGATAGTGATTCTTCCGGCAGGAACTCATGCAGTCGCGTTCGTTGGTGCAACGCCGCATGTCGATCACCATCACCCACTGATGCGCGGCGATCTTTTCGTCTTCTGCGTTCTCGGCTAGCGCCCGCTCGCGCTGCGGCAGCGCGGTGAGCGGGATCAGCGCTCCGCCAGCGCCGGCTGCCACACCTGCCACGCCAAGTCCTTGAAGAAACCGCCGGCGCGAGACTGCTCGACGGGCCACAGCAGCGGTCCTGCTCTCCGTCTCTGCTTCGTCCGGCATGTTCTCACCTCAATGACGGCAGATGTTTGTGAATTCCATTACAAGTATCGCACTTGCCAGGTGCGCCGACATCGGACATGAGAGGTATCCCACAGGCCAAGAACGTAGAGGATGAGGCGGCAGCGGTCTAGTACGAATCTATGAGTTTTGCCGGGGGAGACGTACTCTGCGAGTAGTACTTATCGAGTACCCGGCGTGATGAGACCGACTCGCGCCGCGTAGGTGACGAGCTGGGCGCGATTGTGGAGCCCCAGTTTCTTCATGATGTTCGAACGGTGGGTTTGGACGGTATGCACGCTGAGAACGAGCTGCTCGGCGATCTCCTCATTGGTCATCCCATCTCCGACAAATCGAAGGATGTCCTGTTCACGCGATGTCAGGCTGCCGTAGCTCGACCGCTCCTCTCCGGAGCCAATTCTCAACAGAAACTGCTCGACAAGCCGCTTTGCCAGAGGCGGGTAGATGAATGCCCCACCGGCATGCACGGCTCTGACAGCAGTAGCCAGTTCTCCCGCGTCCGCCTCCTTGAGAACGTAACCGGATGCACCGGACTCCAGCGCCCGAAAAAGGTAGTCATCGGTGCTGTGCATCGTGAGGGCGAGGATCTGAATCTTCGGATGCTGCGTCCTTATCTGGCGCGTCGCCTCCATGCCATTCATTTCGGGCATCGCGAGGTCCATCAAGATCACGTCCGGGCGTAGGTCTCCGGCCACGGCGATCGCCTCGTGTCCACTCGATGCCTCGCCTACCACCTCCATGTCATCCTGGGTCTCCAGGAGAGAACGTATGCCTTGGCGTACGAGTGTGTGGTCATCCACCAGCAGCAGGCGAATCGCATCAGTCATGGTTACCGGCTCCCGGCTGAATCGGCGCCCTGATACGAACGGTGGTGCCCTGCCCCTGCACCGAATCCAACTCGACAGTGCCCCCGATCAGGTTGGCCCGTTCCTTCATTCCTAGGATACCGAGTCCCCGCGTGTCAGATGGAGAGTGCCGCAGGCCGGCGTAGTCGAATCCCAGACCGTCATCCTGCACTTCGATGGCGACATGAGTTTCGGTGGATGACAGGCGTATTCCGACGTGACTGGCCTGCGCGTGCTGCACAACGTTGTTGATGGCCGCCTGAGTGATTCGGAACAGCGTTATCGTGGTTGGCTCGGGCAGGTCATCAAGCTCGTCAACCGCATCCCAACGCAGCTCGATATTGGCCGGCCTGAGACGGCTCTCCGCAAACCCGCGAATTGCGGGAGCCAGGCCGAGATCGTCGAGCGCGGATGGTCGTAGCTCCAAGATGCTCTTCCTCATGTCCTCAAGCGCCCGCTTGGCCGATGGCTTAACCCCTATGAGTACCTCCTTAGCCCTTTGTGGGGAGTCCGGCAGGGCCATCTCTGCGGCTTGGACGCCCGCAAGCAATGCTAGCAGGTCCTGGGCTGATTCGTCGTGGAGCTCTCGAGCGATGCGCATCCGCTCCTCCTCCTGGGCGGAAATTACCCTTCTCAACAGAGACTGTACTTCCTGAGTTCGCTGGCGCACGCGTGACTCCAGTTCTTCTTCCCAGCGCAGGCGCTGTTCCTGAGATTCTTGCAGACGTTGCCGCATGGTCTCGAAGCTGCGTGCAAGTTGCCCTACTTCATCCTCTCTGCGCATGTGGATGGGGTCGCCCAGCGCACCGGCGGCGATCTTAGCCGATGCATCGGTCAGAAGGCGAAGCGGCCGCACTACGCTCCGGCTGTGCAGCACAACTCCCGCCGATGCTACGAAGAGGGCACCGGCCCCAATCCACAGCATGTTACGCTCCATGCGCTGGGGAATGGCGAGGGCCCTGTCCTCTCTCTCTTCCACGACGACGCCGGCCGGCAGCGTTTCGAGAGGGTGGTAGGCCTCGACATGACTCGGCCCGTGCTCCCTGTCGATTACCGTACCGGCCTGCTTGCTGGCAACGAGGTGCTCGATCGTGATCGGTTCCCACGTATCCGGTGTGAGCGGTTCGCCCCCGGCCTGAGCGATGACCTCTCCGCTATCATCGACGAGGAACGCAGTCGCCCCTTCACTCAGGGTGGTCAACGGGATGAGATGTTCCTCCTCGCCGGTTAGTTCGCCGACGAGGAACCCGATTCTATCTCCAGCCTCGTCTTCGATTGGCGCGACCACGACCGCGAATGGAGCGCGCTCAGTATCGGCCGCCTTGGGACGGAAGATGGCCGTCGTGCCCTGCTGTATGGCGCTGGAGACCGCTTGATCGGATGCAAGAGCCCAAGTGCTGGCATCGAAAGATGACGGCGCCGCCCAGAGAGGCTTACCACGTTCATCAAGCCTGACAATGATCGCAAACTCGTCAATTACCGCGTGGATCTGCTGGAGGAGGTCTTGTTCGGACTGGTCCGAATCCATGGCTGCCATTTGTTCGGCGGCGTGCTCAAGCTCCTCTGCCTCGTGCACCAGTATCGCATCGAGAGCGTGCGCGGAGGCATGCGCTGTAGCGAGGCGTCCCTCAAGAGCGAGGTCTCTCGTCTCTCCGATCGTCCGAACGGCCAGCCAACCGAAAATCGATAAGAGCACGACAACACCCAGGATAACGCCCGCGGCGATCTGGTACTGGAGACTTAGTCGGCGTAGGAAACGCATAGCACATCGACCTCCCTGGGGGTCTAGAAGCCTACTGCCCCCTGAGATCATTTTGACGGCTCATTCCAGAGCGGGGAAGTGCCAGATAGACCCGTTCCTCGCGCATCTGGCCATCCGCCGGTGGGATCACTTGCCGCACGGATCTTGGAGTGCAAGCGTATTCAGAGAGAGTTGTGATGGTACGGGCTTGGTTCTAGAGAGGCTGGCCTCGCCAGCGAACACGCCGGGCTAGCCCCAGGCAGCCGGCTGGTACTCTCCCAACGCTTCTCGCATCACGCCGCAGATCTCGCCGAGCGTGCAGTAGGCGTGGGCCGCCTCCAAGAGCACGGGCATGACATTTTCAGAACCGCTGCAGGCGGCCCTGATCCGCTCCAGGCAGGCCTGGGCCCGCGTCGCGTCGCGTTCCGATCGTACACGTCGGAGACGCTCGGTGTGTAGCCGTTCGCCGTCCGGGTCGAATACGATCTCAGGCACCTCGAACGCCGCTTCGCTTACGAAGTCGTTCACGCCGACGAGAATGCGCTCGCCGCGGTCTACTTCCTGCTGATAGCGGAAGCTCGCGTCCGCGATCTCGCGTTGAAAGAAGCCCTCTTCCAGTGCCGGCAGCACCCCGCCTGCCGCTGCGATGCGGTCGAAGTACTCGTAGCAGTCTCGCTCGATGTCCTCCGTCAGCCGCTCGATGACGTAGCTGCCGCCGAGCGGATCGACGGTGTCGGTCACGCCGGTCTCGTGGGCAACGATCTGCTGCGTCCGCAGCGCGAGGAGCGCGGCCTCCTCGCTAGGGAGGGAGAGCGCTTCGTCCAGCGAATTCGTGTGCAGCGATTGCGCCCCGCCGAGCACCGCAGCGAGCGCCTGGAACGCGGTACGGACGACGTTGAGGTTGGGTTGCTGCGGGTAGAGCGAGCATCCGGCGGTCTGCGCGTGGAATCGAAGCCACCAAGACCGACTGTCCTTCGCGCCGAACCGCTCTCGCATCACGCGAGCCCAGATCCGCCGGGCCGCCCGGAACTTCGCGATCTCCTCCAGGAAGTCATTGTGGCAGTCGAAGAAGAAGGAAATGCGGGGCGCAAACGCGTCGACGTCGAGACCGCGGTCTATGGCCCAGCGGACGTACTCCATGCCGTCTGCCAGCGTGAACGCCAGCTCCTGCGCCGCGGTCGCCCCCGCCTCGCGGATGTGGTAGCCGGAGACGCTGATCGGGTTCCAGAGGGGCAGCTCGTGCGTCGCGAACTCGACTGTGTCGGTCACCAGCCGCATGGCCGGCTCAGGAGGAAAGATGTACTCGTTCTGGGCCGTGTACTCCTTGAGGATGTCGTTCTGCAGCGTGCCGCGTAGGGCAGCCCGCTCCACGCCCTGCTTCTCCGCGGCGGCGATGTACATCGCCCAGATGACAGCCGCCGGAGAGTTGATCGTCATGGAGGTCGAGACGCTATCGAGCGGGATGCCGGCCAGAAGGACCTCCATGTCGGCCAGCGACGAGACGCCCACTCCGCAGCGGCCGAACTCGCCTGCTGCGGCCGGGTCGTCCACGTCCATTCCCATCAGCGTCGGCAGGTCGAACGCGATCGATAGTCCGGTCTCTCCTTCGTCGAGCATGTAGCGAAGGCGCTGGTTCGATTCCTCTGCCGTGCCGAAGCCCGTGAACATTCGGATCGTCCAGAGGCGGCCTCGGTACCCGGTCGGATGGATGCCTCGAGTGAACGGATACTCACCGGGAAATCCGATGTCGGTTGCGTAATCGATATCCTGAACGTCGTCCGGGTCGTAGATGCGCTGGAGCGGGCGGCCGGAAGCCGACGTGAACGTAGGCCGCCGTTCGGTTTGGGCGGCGGCGGCGCGTTCCCAGGACTCCCGCTTCTCCGCGAGACTCTCGGCCTGCTTCTCAACTACCATCCACAGCTCCTGATCGCCGATCCGGGCCTCTTAAACGCTACCACATCCTGGGCTGTAGTCCCGTCGTGACGCTCCCGGCACGGTGCCTAGAAGGTTAGGACAACTCGCGTCAGCTTTCCTTCGCGCATCTCGGCGATTCCTTCGTTAATCTCTGCAAGCGGTCTCGTCTTGCTGACGAGGGCGCTCAGGTCGAGCCGGCCACGTTGGTGGAGGCCGACCAATTTTGGAAAGTCGACGGCCGGATTGGCGGAGCCGTAGATCGAACCCTTCACCGATTTCTCGGTGGCCAGGAGAATGATCGCTGGAATGTTCAACGTGTCGCTCATCGCCGGCAGTCCGACTACGACGGCGCGCCCACCCGGCCGGATCATGTTGAACGCATCCATCATGGCTCCAGACGTGCCCACGCATTCGATTGCTGCGTCAACGCCCCCGCCGGTGGCCCGCACGACCTGCCCGACCACGTCGCCGATGTCGAGTGCGTCGGTGGCGCCTACCCGAAGAGCCGCCTCTCGGCGTTCCTCAATAGGATCGATGGCGAAGATCCTGCTGGCCCCTGCGATGCGGGCCCCTTGGATCGCCGACAGGCCCACGCCGCCGCACCCGATGACGGCGACTGACTCGCCCCAGCGCACGGCGGCCGTCTTGGTGGTCGCGCCGAATCCCGTCATCACGGCGCAGCCGATTAGGCAGGCTTCGGTGGCGGGGATCGACCCGGCGATCGGGATCGCCATCGAGGTGGGGACGACGACATGCTCGCTGAACGCCCCCAGGGCCATGAATCGATCTACTCCGCGCCCGTTCCACGTCAGAGGCCCATCTGATCCAACGCTCATCCGGAGACCTTGGCAGAGCTGTACTTCACCGCGACGGCATGGCGGGCACGCTCCGCAGGCCGGCGTCCACGACAGGATCACGCGGTCTCCCTCCGTCAGGCCCTCGACGCCGTGACCTAACGCCTCAATTGCGCCTGCTGCTTCGTGGCCGAGCACCGCGGGGAAGGTGATGCTCTCGCCGCCGTCGATGGCGTGGAGGTCGCTCCGGCAGATGCCGCAGGCTTCGATCCTGACGCGCACGTGGCCAGGACCGGGATCGGCTAGTTCGACTTCGTCGATCCGAAGCGCGTCTTCTCTGTTTTCGACGATTGCGGCACGGGTCTTCATCAATATTCGCTCCTCATTCGCTCTTCGCGCGTACGTTTCGTGTCAGGGTATCGTTCTCGGTCTGGGGTTCGTGCGCTGTGAAGGGCGGCCGAGTTTACAGGATAACGCGCTCCTCCCGAAGCGTCGCGATCTCGTCCCAGCCGTATCCCAAATCTAGGAGCACTTCCTCGGTGTGCTGGCCCAGTTCCGGCGCTGTCGTGCGGACGGAACCCGGCGTCTCGCTGAGACCGACGGCGGGGCCGGGCAGCTTTACCGTTGCGCCTTCCGGCAGCGTCATGTCCACCAGGTAGTCGTTGGCTTGAACCTGCGCATCATCCGCTAGATCGCCGTAGGTGTTCACCGGGCCGCACGGAATCTCCTCCGCCTGGAGCGCCGCCAGCCACTCTTCGCGATCGCGATCAGCAAACGCAACGTCAAGGAGGAAGACGAGTTCCGAGGCGTGCTTCTGCCGCTCGTCCCGGCCCTGGAAACGTGCGTCTTCGGCCAGTTCTGGGAGGCCCACGATCCGGCAGAGGGCAGGCCATTGACGCTCATCGATGATCGTAATCGCGAGCCAGCTATCAGCGGCGCGATAGAAGTTGAAGAGGGGTGATCGCTCGGTGCGCGATCCCGATTGGGGGTTGCGGCCGGTCAGGTAGTAGCTGGTGATGCTCCAGCCCTGCAGGCTGATCTGGCCGCCTAAGAGAGATACGTCGACCTCCTGCCCCTGGCCCGTGCGCTGCCGGTGCCAAAGAGCGAGGAGGATGCCATAGGCCAGCAAGAACGAGCCGGTCTGGTCGGCGATCGTAGCGGCTGCCGGCATCGGCTCGGCGTCGTCGTCCCCGGCGTTCGCCATGGCGAGGCCGCCGGTGCCCTGAGCGACCATATCCATCGCCGGCAGTCTCGCACGGGGCCCTTTTGGCCCGAAGCCTGTGGCGGAGGCGTAAACGATGTCGGGCTTTCGCAGGTGCACGGCTTCGTAGTCGAGGCCGAGCCGGCTCACGACACCCGGCCGCCAGCTCTGGACGAAGATGTCGGACCGCTCTGCGAGGCGCAGAACCGCTTCCTTTCCGGCGGGACGGCGCAGATTGACTGCGATGCTCTTCTTGTTGCGGTTGTGCGCTTGAAAAAACGGCGAGACGCCGTTGGGCTGCAGCTCGATACCACGCCCAGGATCTCCTATGCGAGGCGATTCTATCTTGACGACCTCGGCGCCCATGTCGGCGAGCATCATCGTGGCGTGAGCACCAAACTGCGCGATGGTCAGGTCACATACGCGGACGCCGTCGAGCGGTCCGGGCATTGCTATGCCGCTCCTTGTTCGGGCAGTTCCGCCGAGAGGCAGGAATAGTCAGCCGTCACGGCTCGAACTTCCAGACCGTTGCATCAACGATGCTGGACTTGACTGCTTGCAGCGTGGCGGCGGGCGCCTCCGCGATCGTATGGGCGGCCGCCATCGCGTGTTCTAGTAGTTGGTCTGCCGGGACGACGGCGCTCACGAGGCCGATACGCAGCGCCTCCTGGGCATCGATGTTGCGCCCGCTCAAGCAGAGATCCCGCGCCAACCCCCCGCCGATGACGGCGGCCAGCGGGCCGTAGAGCGTCGGCGCGCCGAACTTGATCTCTGGATGGCCAAAAGCAGCCGCCTCCGCGGCGATGCGTACGTCGCAAAGCACGGCGAGGTCGAAGCCGCCGCCCATCGCCGGTCCGTTGATTGCCGCAACGAGGGGCTTCTTGAAGTGCTGCACGCGATAGTGATAGCGGCGCGCAGACTCGCCCGCGAACACCTCGGCCGGCGGTGTGGTCTCGAACTCCTTTGTATCGAAGCCGGCACAGAACACGGGGCCGGCGGCGGTCAGAACCACGACGCTGACGGCGTCGTCGTCCTCTAGCTTCTCCAACGCGGCGCTGATCTCGTCGCGCAGTTGAGTATTCAGGGCGTTGCGCTTCTCGGCCCGGTTCAGCGTGACGGTCGCGATGTTTTCGTTGCGCTCGATGAGCAGCAGTTCGTTGGCCATGGGTTCCTCCAATCAGCAGCTAGAGTCCGAGCTGTCTGGCAATAGTGTTGCGCTGGATGTGGGACGTGCCTTCGCCGATCTCCATAACCTTGGCGTCGCGGTAGAAGCGCTGCACGTCGGAGTCCATCATATACCCAGAGCCGCCATGCAGGAGAACGGCCTGGCCGGTGATCCGGGCGCACATCTCGGTTGCGTAGAGCTTGGCCATCGACGACTCCTTGATGTGGGGGAGTCCTTGATCCGCGAGCCACGCGGCTTGCCAGGTGAGCAGCTTCGCGGCTTCCAGCTCCAGGGCCATATCGGCGAACTGCCATTGGATCCCCTGAAACTTCCCTATCGCCTGGCCGAACGCCACTCGCTCCTTTGCGTGCGCCAAGCTCTGATCGAACGCGGCGCGGCCCGCGCCGAGCGCGAAGGCGGCGGACACGATACGACCCTCTGTCAGCGTGCGCATCGCGTTCGCAAAGCCGACGTTCTCCTCGCCCAGGATCTGGCTTTTGTCGACCCAGCAGTCCTGGAAAGATAGCTCGGCGGTATCGGATGCGCGCACGCCCAGCTTGTGTAGCCGGCGGGGCACGGAGAAGCCGGGAGCGTCCTTCTCCACGATGAAGAGACTGAGCCCCTTTATCCCCCGTTCGGGGTCCGTAGCGGCGGTAACGACAACGAAGTCCGCGATGCTGCCGTTGGTGATGTACAGCTTTGTGCCGTTGATCCTGTACCCATCGCCGTCAACGACAGCGCGGGTCGTCATCGAACCAGGGTCGGAGCCGGCGTCCGGCTCGGCGAAGGCCCAAGCTCCGACTTTGTCGCCTGCGATCCCCGGCTTGAGATAGGCCTCCTTCTGGCTGTCGCTGCCGAAGCGAGCGATGGCGTTGAGGGCGAGGAAGACGTGGACGTAGATGCCGAGAAAGATGCCGGGGGACGCGTATCCCAGCTCTTCGGCCATGATGGCGGCCGTGACCGTGTCGGCGCCCGAGCCGCCCATCTCCCGCGGGAACCGAAGGCCCAAGTAGCCCAGCTCGCCGAGCTTCTTAAGCACGTGCAGCGGGAACTCCTCGCGTTCGTCGTACTCCCGCGCGATGGGAGCGATCTCTTCCTCGGCGAAGCGCCTGATGGCGTCACGAAAGAGCGATTGTTCATCTGTCAGCGAAAGATCGATAGCCATGGGTCTCTACCGTCCCTGGAAGACGGGCGTGCGCTTCTCGCGGAACGCCTGCGCGCCTTCCATGTGGTCTTCTGAAACGATGCAAAGCGTCTGCGCGTACGTCTCAAAGTCGAACTCCGACGCGATGTCCTTATCGAGTCCGCTGTGAAGCGCCTGCTTCGTGAAGCGCATCGCGATGGGCGGGCCGGCGGCCAGTTCCTGCACCAGCTCGTCTGTGGCGGCGTCTAGCTCCTCGTGAGGCACGACGCGGTTCACGAGGCCGATCCTCTCCGCCTCTCTCGCGTCGATGATTGCGCCAGTGAGCAGCAGTTCGCAGGCCTTGCCGAAGCCGACCAGCTTGGGCAGGTAGTAGGTGGCGCCCATGTCGGCGCCCGTCAGCCCCGCGTTCACGAAGACGAAGCCGAACCGGGCCTGCTCAGAGGCGACACGCAGGTCGCACGCCATCGCCGTGCAACAGCCGCCGCCGGCGGCCGCACCGTTCACTTTCGCGACGACGGGCACCGGCAGGTTTCTGATCGCCATGATGTAATCGAGGTATAGGCGAACGATGGCCGCAGATTCGGCTGCGGGGCGCTCAACCATATTCGCCACGTCAGCGCCCGCAGAGAACGCTCGGCCGCCGGCCCCTGTGATTACGAGGACGCGGGCGTCGCGGTCGCTTTCGACCTGCGACAGCGCCTCGATTAGCTCTGGCACCGTCTCGATGCTGATCGAGTTCATGCGTTCGGGACGGTTGATTGTCAGGGTATAGACCGACCCGTCCTGCTCCAGCAGGATGTTGTCGAAACCCATACGAATTCTCCCTCCTCAGCGGCTCTCTACGGCGTGCGTGTGGCCCGACGATCTGGGATGTGGCGCTCGGCTGGGCCGGTATACGTGGCGCCGAGTTCGGATGGGATGACCCGCAGCGGCACGCCGTCGCGGATTTCCTCGACGGCGTGAGCGGTCAGCGCCCAACCGTAGCCAACGGCAGCGATCGACTCGGCTAGCAGCGGGTCGAAGTCGAGGTCGCAGTAGACGGCCGCTATCATGCCGGCCAGGTTGATCGTTACCTCTCGGCCGAGCGCGCGCTGTAGCTCCGCCTGGATCGCCTCCAGCAGCTCGCCGTGTTCACTCCAGCCACCCTTTTCCTTGGCCACGCGTCGCAGCGTCACCGCCCGTGGCTCGACGCCGTCGCGGTGCATCGGGTGGCCGAAGCCTGGTATCAGCTCGTGGCGCTCGCGATGCTCTGCAACCAGCCGGCCGGCCGTTTCCTCCGCCGTCAGATTCTCTTTCGCCATACGGTCAGCCGCCATGTATAGCAGCTCCATCGCCGGCCGTGGTGAGCCGGTGACGACACCGCTGGCCAGCATGCCCGCGGCGACGGCACTGACAGGCGAGCGCGAAGCCGACGCAGCGAACCGCGTCGCGCAGGCAGCCGAGCTGATGAACTGCTGGTCCATGCTGCAACGCTGCAGGACATCGAAGATCTCGGCTTCTTTGGGCGTGGGCAGTTCTCCCTTGAGCAGCAGCCAGTGTGCCTCAGTGGCCGTCAGCTTTTCGATGATCTCCTCGATGGGGTAGCCTCGGACGAGGATCCGGCCTTCGTCAGCCTCGCTGATGGCCGTGCGCCAGTAGTCGCTCCAGTCGCCGCTCTCCACATACTGGCCGATGTGGCGGTCCGGCCACGTGACTTCATACTTGGTAGCCATGTCGCGTCTCCTCAGTTTGCCGGCTCGACGACGATGCGTACGACGTCGCTCTCCGGCGACCGCAGTAACTCCAGTCCGCGATTCACATCTTCCAGCGGCAGCCGCTCCGTGATCGACTGCGAAAGGTCCAGGCGGCCGCTCGCTGCCATCGCCAGAAGCAGTTCGGCCGTCGCAGCCGAGCTGCCAAAGGAGCCGATGAGCGAGTACTCGCTCCAGGTGAACACGTTCGGCGGCGGGAGCGCGATCGCTTCCGGCCCCATGCCGACGACGACGGCTCGGCCGCCGCGCCGCAGGCTCTTCACAGCCTCGCCGATGCTCTCGGCCCGTCCGATGCACTCGATCGCCAGGTCGACGCCGCCGGTGAGCTCTCGGATGCAGCGCGAGGCACGCTCTTCGGACGCGTTCACCGTCGCATCGGCCCCAGCGCTGGCCGCCCGCTCGAGAGCGGCGGTTCGTACATCTACGGCGATGATCGTAGCGGCTCCGGCCAGACGCGCGATGCGTATTGCGTGATAGCCGAGGCCGCCGCAGCCGAAAACGGCGACGGTCTCGCCGGGGCACAGGCCGCCGCGCTCAACGAGCGCGTGGTACGGCGTGGCCACCGCGTCGCCGATGATGGCCGCCTGGTCCAGCGGCACGGCATCCGGCACGGGCAGGACTTCGCTCGCGTTGACGAGAAGCTGCTCCGCAAGCCCGCCATCGATGTGCATACCCAACACTTGCGACCGCTCGCAGAGCCCGTCCTGGCCGGCTCGGCATGCGGCGCAGCGCCGACAACTGCTGCCGGCCCTGACGACGACCCGCTGCCCCGGCTCAATACCATCCACGTCTTCGCCGACCTCTTCGATGGTTCCAGCCGGCTCGTGGCCCAGGGTGATGGGTGTTCGCGCAACCGGGGCGTGCCCTTCCCAGAAGTGCACGTCGGAGCCGCAGATGCCGCAGGCCTCCACGTTCACGACAACCTGGCTACGGCCGGGCTGCGGGTCGGGCAGCTCTTCGATCTTGAGCGGCTCACCGGGTGCGTGGAAGCGAGCGGCTTTCATGGTGTTCTCCCAGCGGTCTTTGAATACGGGTAGGCGGTTCTTCGCGACGGAGCGAGGCTCTTCGCGCACATGCTCGTAGGATGGTTGCGCTGTTTCATTCTGCTTTGGTCACTTCGACACGAGTTTCGCGGTCGTTGTGACCGGGCTGGAGGATGGCGGGCGTGTGCTGGATGTGGAAATAGCCACCCGCTAGCTCGACGGGGTTCATCGGTGTGGGGATCACGTTCTTGTGTCCGTCGCCACCCTGGAACTGGTAGCCTTCCCACGCGTGATACACGATCACCTGGCCTGGACGGACGGTGGGCGTGACCTTGGCGCGGATGAGGAACTCGCCGATTTCGTTGTGTACGCGCACGAGTTCGTGGTCCTCTAAGCCACGCTGCTTGGCGTCGGCGTCGGACATGAAGATGATGGGCTCACCGCGCTCGAGTTCGAGCGTCAGCGGGTTCGTGCGGAAGAAGCCGTGGATGCTGTGGCGGTTGTGGCCTCCCGTCATGATCAGCGGGAAGTCTCCGCCCGACATTGGGGGATCCTTGTGGACCGGCAGCTCCTCGCCCAGTTCCATGTACCACGGATGGTCGATGTAGAACTGGATCCGGCGGGTCAGTGTCGGCCAGGGCATCTTCTTCTGTGTCCGCCAGGTTTGAGGCGTGAAGGTCTCGTCGGGCGATAGGTCACCTGCGTTGCCGGCGCTGCCGGGGTGCAACCCCAGTCCTTCGAAGCGCTGGAAGCCCTTCTTCTTGAACTCCTCCCAGCGGGGCTTTCCGAGATGCCCCGACGAGTTCACGATCGCCTCGGCGACCTTCTCGTGGTCGCCGGCGGAGAACTTGTCTCCGAAGGTCAGTCTGCTGGCGAAGTCGTTGATTCGGTGTTGCTTGCCGTTGGCGTCTGAGTACTGAGTAACTCCTCGTTCGCGCGCGCGCTCCTGTAGCTTCTCCGCCAGCAGCACCATGATCTCCCACTCCGGCTTCGCCTCGCCCGGCGGCGGAACGGCCGCTTCCGTGATGTGCGCGAACGGCATGAGCGGCGTGTACCAGTCGTTCACGTCGCACTTCTCGTAGGAGGATGCCGCGGGGAGGACGTAGTCGGCGTTCATCGCGGTTGTGCTCATGCGCAAGTCGACGGACACGAGCAAGTCCAGCTTGGGCAGCATGTGCTCAAGCAGACGATGGCCGCCGCGGACTCGGCGGAGCGGGTTGCCCCCGGTGGAGAACAAGACTCTTGGTGGCGTGGCAGGAGGTGGCGATTGCCAGCCGAACTTCACGGCATCCGCGAGATAGTCATCCACGTCTCTGGTCAGGTAGGGGTCCCACTCCTTGCTCCTGCCGCTGATCTCCCTCAGGCCGCCGTGGTAGTACCAGAAGAGGACGGCGCTGACGAAGCCTTTAGATGCCTCATCTCGGCTTAGCCGGAACAAAGCCATCTCGTTTGTGAGGCCCTTCAGCCTCAACGCGACGTATGAAGGCAATATTGGGGCCACCGCTCGAAGCGTGTCCAGAAGGCCGAATCCTGTCGCGGAAGGCGCGGTCATCGTGCCCTCGACGATCAGGTAGGGGAGGGTGTCGAAGCCAGCGCCCTTCCTGCCCATCTGGCCACACAGCGCGAAGAGCAGGATCTGAGCGCGCATCATCAGGTCGCCATGGTAGTACTTTGAGATGCTGGCCCCGGCGACGCCGGAGACGGCGCGCGCCCGTGCGACCTCCCGCGCGAGCGATTGGATGTCTGTTGGATCGACGCCACATACGGTTGACGCTTTCTCCGGCGTGTAGTCCGTATTTAGGCTCTCCCTCAGGAAGTGGAACACGGGAACAGCCTGGACCGTACCGTCCAGCGTTTGCACCTCGTATTCGCCTTCCAGCGCTGGGAGGACCTTGCCCAGGCGGAGCTTCTGTCTCGGCGCCTTCACCACGCGCTTCTCGCCTTCGTCGAACATGTAGAGGACGTCATCCTTGCCGCCGCGCTTCACGTCCGACTCGCGCAGGAACCGTCGGGTATCGGTGCGTACCAGCAGGGGCAGGTCGGTCTGCTCGCGGATGAAGTCGGCGTCGTACAGGTCCTCGGAGATCACGACCTGCGCCATGGCGAGCGCGAGCGCCGCATCCGTGCCCGGCCGCACCGAATACCAGCGGTCGGCGTGGACGGCGGAGGCGTTAAAGTCGGGGCTGATGTTGATGATACGCGCGCCGTGGTAGCGCGCTTCTGTGAGGAAGTGGAAGTTTGGGATCTGCGTGTATGCCGGATTCCCACCCCAGATCAGGATCAGGTCGGAGTAGAAGTAGTCGTCAGCTGATCGACAGGCGACCGGCGTGCCGAATGTGACGGCGGCGCCCTGTTGCTCATCGCCAACCTCGGTGTTGAGGTCGAGGGTGATGGCTCCAAGGAGTCTCGCGAAGCGGGCGACCGCCGTGCCCGCCGCCAAGCCGGTGGCGTTACCATCGAACACGAGGGCCTCCGGCCCGGCGTCCACAAGCGCGTCGAGCATGTGATCCGCGATGTCGGTGAGCGCTTCGTCCCAACTGACCTGCTGCCATTCACCGTCACCGCGCGCGCCGGCGCGTTTCAGGGGATGGGTGACGCGTGCCGGCTGGTTCATGTTGACGGCGTAGCAGGCGCCCTTCTGGCAGCCTCTGGGGTTGAAGTCCGGGACAGAAGCGTTGGTCTGAGGGTATTTCGCGACGGGCTCCTCGAACGCTACGGTGTCTCCCTTCACGTAGACGTTGTAGGCGCAACTGCGCTGATACCAACAGTTGAGAAGGTGCGTCCCCTTGGAGACGCTGTCCCAGCGCCACCTCGCCCGGTAGGCGTCCTCAGGCGATGGATGCCCAGTGGTGGCTGTAGCCGAATCCGGTATGGGGTCTGGGCTGGTGTCTTGATCCACGGAACCTCCTCAGTTGGCGGAAAGGTTCTATTTGCCTGTGTAGTTCGGCGGGCGCTTCTCAGCGAAGGCGCGAGGCCCTTCTCGGGCGTCTTCGCTGCGGATCACGCGCCGGCCCAAGTCGGTTTCTATGTCCAAACCCTGGGCGAGCGTCCCTTCCAGCCCGCGCAGCACGGCCTCCTTCACCGCCCGAACGGCGAGCGGCCCGTTACGGCAGATCTCTTCTGCGATAGCAAGCGCCCGCTGGCGGAGTTCGCCGGCAGGGAGCACCTCCGTGACGAGCCCGAAGCGCAGCGCCCAGGCCGCGTCGAAACGGCCGCCCGTGAGCAGGAGCTGCATCGCGGCCGCCGCCGGCACTACGCGCGGCAGTCGCTGTGTGCCCCCGGCTCCGGGGATGATCGCTCTCGCTACCTCGGGCAGGCCGAATTGGGCGTGCTCGGCGGCGATGCGGATGTCGCAGGCGAGCGCCAACTCCAAGCCACCGGCCAGGCAGTAGCCGTTGATGGCTGCGATGATCGGCTTCCAGCACTTGAAGTCGCTGGTGATGCCGCCGAAAGGCACGGACATGTGAAGGCCGCGCCCTGCCTTCATCGTCTCGGCCATGGCGACGAGGTCTGCGCCAGTGGAGAAAGCCTTCTCTCCGGCGCCGGTGAGGACCGCGACCCACTGTTTGCGATCGTCGCGAAAGGCGCTGAACGCCTCACGCAGCTCGACGCTGGTGGCGTCATCGATCGCGTTCAGCCGCTCCGGCCGGCTGATCGTGACAACGGAGATACGATCCTGTCGCTCGTACGTCAGATTCTTTAGTTGCACGTTCGCATTCCTCAGCGGCCGGCCGGCTGGAGCTCGCGAATCGCGGCTAGTTCGTCCAGTATCTGTTCGGCCTCGGCCATCATCTGACCGACGACATCGGCCGCGCTCTCCACGTCGTCGATCAGCCCCGAGACCTGGCCGGCGGGCATGATCCCCACGTCGGTGTCACCACTCTCGATGGCGGCCTGCATCTTGTCCCAGTTGTTGAAGAGCTGAGCAGGGAAGGGCTCGATTTCGCCTTCGCGGCCCACCCACGAATCGGCGTACGCATTGCGGATCACGCGGCACGACTTGCCGGTGTAGCCTTTCGTGACCATCGTGTCCTCTTCGTTCGCCGTCACGATGCTTTGCTTATAGGCTTCGTGGCTGCGGGCCTCACGCGTCGCGACGAAGCGCGTGCCGACGACGGCTGCGGAAGCGCCCAGCGAAAGGGCGGCGACGAGGCCGCGTCCATCGCCGATGCCGCCCGCCGCGGCGACCGGCAACGGTTTCACTGAATCCACGACGGCCGGCACGAGCGGCAGCGTGGCGACGCGGCCGGTGTGTCCGCCCGCCTCCGTTCCCTGCGCCACGAGGCCGTCGACTCCGGCTTCGACGCAGCGCCGCGCGTGTTTCGTGTTGCCGATCATGGCGATCACGAGCATGTCGTGGTCGTGGAGTTGCTTTACGAGGCCGCCGGGGTTGCCGAGGCCCGAGAGAAAGATGCGGACTTCTTCTTCGTAGAGGACGCTGAGCAGTTCGTCGACGCCGGGCATCCCTTCGGCGACCAGTAGATCGACGGCGTAGGGCTTGTCGGTCAGCTCCTTCACCTTTCGGATCTCCTTGCGGATCTCTTCCGGTGGGAGAAAGCCGCCGCCGAGGACGCCGAGACCTCCCGCGTTGGAGACTGCGGCGACGAGCTCGGCCATGGAGATGTTCCCCATGCCGGCCAGGATGATCGGATGCTCAATGCCGAGCAGGTCGGTCATTGGTGTGCGCATTGCTTTCTCCTATCTGCCTTTGAACTGCGGCTCGCGCTTGTCGAGAAACGCATTCGCCGCTTCTTGCAGGTCATCACTGTGCATCGTGGTCGCCTCAAGAAATGTAGAAACGTCGAGCGCTGTATTGATCTGGCCGCGCAAGATCTTGTTCATCGCGTACTTCGTCCAGCGGAGCGCCAGTGGCGGACCCGCCGCGAAGCGCGTCGCCCATTCCATCGCCGCCGGCAGGACCTGCTCGGTAGGGACGGCGCGATTGACCAGTCCGATCTCCACTGCTTGCTTACCGGTGACCCAGTCGCCGGTGAGCAGGTACTCTTTGGCACGCGCCCAGCCGATCAGCATCGGCCAGATAACGACACCGCCATCGCCGGCGACGAGGCCCATGCGGACATGGGTATCGCCGAGACGCGCCGTCTCCGACGCGATGACGATGTCGCAGTAGAGGGCGAGGTTGGCGCCGAGGCCGGCGGCGTCTCCGTTCACCGCCGCAACGATAGGCTGTTCGACCTCAAGCATGTTGTAGAGCAGGGTGCGGACGGCCCGGAACGGTGTCGTCGGGCCTTTCGTGCGACGCTCAAAGGAGCCGTCGTCCATCGATGACGCGTCGCCGCCGGAGCAGAAGCCTTTGCCGGCACCGGTAAGCACGACAGCGCGGATATCTTCATCATCGCCAATCTCTCTGAAGACCCGCTCTAATTCGGTGTGCATGTCGTTGTTGATCGCGTTCCGCTTCTCAGGGCGGTTCATCGTCACGACCGCAACGCCGTCGTTGTTGACCTCGATCAGCAGGTATTCGTAGTCTTGATAGTCCGGCATGCGCTTCTCCTTCGTCGATTCCCTCAATAAGGCAGAGGTTAGCGGTCACTAATATAATGCCCATTGGCATGCCCTGTCAACCCTTTGAGAGGGGTTATGTCGTATTGACAGTACGGGCCGGTTGGGGATATATTAGCGGGGGCTTATACTATGGCCACTTCTTCCGCCGTTAGCATTCCTCGGAGGCGCTCCCGAGACCGTCGTCGCGCCATCCTCCAAGCGGCGGAGCGGCTCTTCGCCGAACACGGCTACGCGCGGACATCAATGAAGCGCTTGGCGCGGGCTGTCGGCGTGACGGACGCGGCGCTCTACAATCACTTCGGCTCCAAGCGAGAGATCCTCGAAGCCCTGTATGAGGAGCGGGGATTTTACCATGGCATCGGAGTCCTCGAGCATCTCACCAGTGGCCGGCCTCTGGAGCGCCAGCTCGTGCTGACCGCGCTGGCGAGCGCCGACCTGTGGGCGCAGAATTCGGATTTCCTGCGCATCGTGTTCAGCGAGGTCTTGGCCGGAGACCGCAGCGCTCGTGAGCTGCACGGGCGCATTATGGATCGGTGGCATGCCGGTATGCGCCGGCTGCTGAGCCTCTATGCCGCGCAAGGCACCCTTGAAGTGGACGACGTCGAGCGGTCGTCTGGGGCTCTCGTTCGGCTTCTCCTGGGGACGATGGTGGAGAAGCTGCTTGCCGAGCCCGCAAGCGACGGGGCGCTGCCATTCTCGCATGCGGAAT
The DNA here is from genome assembly GCA_029262675.1 of Chloroflexota bacterium. Lineage (GTDB taxonomy): Bacteria > Chloroflexota > Dehalococcoidia > DSTF01 > RBG-16-68-14 > JADFKB01. Next base: position 205,527 of record JAJCYW010000003.1, read on the forward strand.
TTCGGCAGGAGCTTGCCGAAACAGTCGCGGCCTTCTCTCGTTCCCTCAGCCCTGCGTCGCCTGCTGGTACGCTGTCGGCGAGCCAGGAGGGATCATGACCGGCCAGGCGACCAGCACGGACTACAGCGATGAGCAGCTTGCCATCCAACGCGTCGTACGAGAGTTCGGTCGCAAGGAAGTTGCTCCGGGCGCGGAGGAGCGCGACAGGACGCGGACGTTCGATTACGCCCTCTATCGCCAGCTAGGAGACCTGGGCCTGACGGGGATGATATTCCCTGAGGAGTATGGCGGCACCGACACCGATACGCTCACGTTCTGCCTGGCGATTCAAGAACTCAGCCGCGTGGATATGTCGCTCGCGATCACGATGTGGGTCGGCGTCATTGGCGCGCGATCGATTGTCACCGGCGGGACGGAAGAGCAGAAGGCGACCTGGCTGGATTCGTGGATCCTGCCGACGGTTCGCGGCGAGGCCCTGAGCGGCGGCGCTATCACCGAGCCTGATGCAGGCTCCGACACGGCTGCGCTCCGCACATCCGCCGTGCGGGACGGCGATGAGTGGGTGATTAACGGCGCGAAGATCTTCATCAGCAACGCCGGTCTGGATAACTGCCGGTTCGTCATGGTGCTCGTACGCAATCCTGAGGGCGGGTTTGAGCTCATCATGGTGCCAGAGGACGCCCCCGGTTATACGATGGGGCAACCCCTCCGTAAGATGGGGCTGCGCTCGTCTGACACCCGCGAGCTCTTCTTCGACGACTGTCGCGTTCCGGCAATGAACCGTCTTGGCGCATCAGGCGAAGGACGCCGATCGGTCGTAGGCTCGGGTTTCATGCTGACGCGCCTCTATCTTGCGTCGCAGGCGCTAGGGGTTGCGCAAGAATGCTTCGATCTCGCCCTCGGCCACGCGAAAGGGAGGTCGGCCTTCGGGCGGTCGATCTCGCGGTTTCAACATGTGCAGGCGATGCTGGTGGATATGGCGCTGGAGATCGAGCTCGGCCGGCTCGTACGGGACCGCGCGTGCTGGCTCCACGATGCTGGCCAGCCGTACGCCAAAGAGGCCGCCATGACCAAGCTCTTTTGCACGGAGATGGGGAAACGCACGGCCGACCAGGCGATCCAGATCTTCGGTGGACTGGGCTATATGGATGAGACGCCGGTCTCTCGTTACTACCGCGACATCCGAGCGGCAACAATCGCTGAGGGCACGAGCGAGATCCAGAAGCACATTATCGCGCGAGAGCTGGGCTGCTTCGACTGACGGATAGCGGTGTTCGGCGGGCACTCGGTCCCAGTAAGACGTCAATAACCATTTCGGGCAGGGCTGATTGTCGTGTCCCGGCTGCCGCCTTGACAGTCTAGCTGCATGCACCTACGATCTTATCGATTCTCAGTAGAAGAAGGGGCGTGTCGTGCGAAGCTCCCTACTGGCAACAGCCATCCTGGCAGCGATCTGGGCGATCGCTATTTCGTGCAGTAGCGGAGGCGGGTCGTCGGACGCGATAAGCTCCACGACAACTCCAGAGGCCACTCTCTCAGACTTGCCAACCAGCACGCCTTCGGGCGCTGTAATCGACGCCCCATGCTTCGAAGCCGGATTGAGTGCAGATGCGCTTGAAGCGTTGCCGGGCCTCGCTGACGCGCCGGGGCGGATCGTATTCATATGCGAGGGCCAAGTTTGGACGATGCGCGCGGACGGCAAGGCTCACTCTAGGGTGACTGAACCGACTGAGATCGATTACGGGCAAGTCACTCTCTTTCGCGTTCCGGAGGATCAGCCGCCCACGGAGCAGGAAATATTCGACTTGGACCAAAGGATGAACAGCTCGCCGACCTGGAGTCCAACCGGCGAGATCATCTTCGCTTCTATCCGCGACACGCTCGCTCTGAGCGCGGCAGCCGTCCAAGATCAAAGACGGCCTTTCGTAAATGCGAACGAACTTTATGCTATCGAGCCAGACGGCTCTGGATTAAGACGCATTACCGAGTACAACATTGCGCCTGGCAGCTTCAACGAAACCGGTCCGCCGCGGCCATTCGAGCCGGCGGAGTGTGAGAGTCCTGATTTCTGTTTTGCCGGACTCGTAATCACGGCACCGCTAACTGTTTCCCCTGACGGAGCACAGATCGCGGTCACAGTATCGGAGATTCGTTTCTCAGAGTGCTGCGGTTTCACCGCGCTGCTCGATAAAGCGACCGGTGAGCTCGCCGAACTCAGGATTGGAACGGGCGAACCGGAGGGCGGATATGCTTACGGCTTTGCGTGGGCACCGGACGGTGCTGAAGGCGTGACGTACTTGTGGCGGGGCAACCCACTCGGAGACCCGTATGTCGAGGAGCTAGCGGTCCGGGAGCTCTCCAGCGGCTTAGAAACACTCCTTGTCCGCGCAGGCGACGATGATCCGCTGACCGGCTTGGGCCCTCCAGCTTGGTCGCCGACGGACGATCGTATCGCGTTCTGCGCGCGGAGCGCGTCGACGTTCGCGGCGCCGTACACCATCTACATCACAGCCGTCGAGGGCGGCGAATCTGAGCCGTTGTTGGCCCTGCAGCCAACAGGCATCCCAAACGCGAAGGGGCGTTGTGAACCCGACTGGTCGCCCGATGGGCGGTTTATCGTCGTTTCCGATGGCGCGGGCGGTATCCTTGTCATTGATGCCGTGACTGGTGCCTCTGCGGTCGTCGCCCGCGGCACGCAGCCTGCCTGGGGGCCCGAAGACTAGCCTATTGGCTCGAGATCGACATCGCGGGTATGCCATTCGCCGCTTCTCGTGGCCTACTGCATCACCACGTACTGGCTGTTTGGCGCACTTGTTGTAGTCGCCATAACGTACCCGCGGTAGCTTGACCCAAAGTCATCCTAGGCGTAGCCTTTTGGCAGTCCTGGTAGCATGTGTGCCCGGACGTAAGCATGAAGGGAGAACCGTAATGAAGGGAGTCTTCTCGCGCCACCGGTGGTTGTTTTTGGTGGTTGCAGGACTAGCGGCGTTGTTGGTGCTGGCCGCCTGCAGCGACGACGACGAAGACGGGGACGCGACGCCGACGAGCGAACCAGTGCCCACCGACGTTGTTGTCGAGGCGCCGTGTGAAGGAGGCGCAGGCGTATCGGGCTTCGGCAGCGGCAGCGGCGTTTCGGCGTCATTGCAGGACGGCGATGACCTCATCATCGGGGTGCTGGTACCCAGCACGGGCCCGCTGTCCACATTTGGTCCGGACTACATCAACGCCGCGAACCTGGCGGCGAAGTGCATCAACGACGCGGGTGGCGTGAACGGCGGGCAGGTCGTCATCGTTACCGGTGACACGGGAACCGCGCCGGAGCAGGGCGTCTCTGAGGCGCAGCGATTGGTTGACATCGAAGGCGTCGTCGGCATCCTCGGCGCGGCATCCAGCAGCGTATCGCTGGCGGTTGCCGAGACCGTGACGATTCCGGCGGGCGTGATCCAGATCTCGCCGGCCTCGACATCGCCGGCGCTGACTGACGTGGTTGACAACGACTTCCTGTTCCGCACGCCGATTTCGGACGCGGCGCAGGGCGTAGTGCTGGCACAGCTCGTTTCGGAGGACCTGGGGCTGACGAGCGTCTGCTACATGTACGTGAACAACGCATACGGCCAGGGACTTGGCGACCAGTTCGCGGAATCGTTCGCCGCGCTGGGCGGCACGGTTACGGCCGGCGTACCGCACGACGACGCAGAGTTGATCAGCTACAGTTCGGAGTTGACGCAGTGCACGAGCGGCGACCCGGAGGCTCTGGTCGCCATCAGCTACCCGACGGGGCAGGCGATGGTCTACCTGCGCGAGGCGCTGGAAGGCGACGTAATCGACAACTTCGTATTCGTGGACGGCACGAAGGAAGACGATATCTTTGCAACGTTGGGCTGGGACCTGTTCGATGGCATGCTCGGCACGTCGCCGGGTGCGTTGGAGAGCGGCTTTGGTGATGCGTTCGATGAGGCATTCATCGCCGAGTTCGGCTCGATCTACCAGACGCCATTTGTGCGTGAGTCCTACGACGCTGTCATCGCGATGGCGCTGGGCGCGCAGCAGGCCGGAACCAACACCGACGCGACGGCCATTCGCGACAGCCTGCGGGATTCCGCCAACGCGCCGGGTACGGTCTACGGCCCGGGCGAGGACGACATCGCTGCGGCGCTGGCGGCCATCGCCGCCGGCGATGACATCGACTACCAGGGGGCTTCTGGTTCGGTCGACTTCGACGATGCCGGTGACATCGCATTTGGCGCGATTGAGGTATGGCAGGTAAACGCGGCGGGCGAATCGCTCGACACGATCCGGCGAGTTTCAGTCGATCTCGTGACGGGAGAGATCCTCGACCTAGAAGACTGAGCTAGCGACCAAAGGATAGTCAGAGAGGCCTCCGCCGTAGGCGGGGGCCTCTCTCGTTGCCATGCGGGGCCGCTGACATGCGCGGAGTCACGTTTCTGCTTCTGCAGTCGCGTCGTCGGCGGGTCTCGGGCCCCGACGCATCCTGTGATCGAGCCAGATCGATACGCGTCGCTCTTCGGGGAATAGGCCTTGCGGGCGCAGGAGCAGCACGATGACGATCAGCGAGCCGACGACGAAGTCGCGGATGTAGAAGATGCGGCTCTGGAGCACATCCGGCAGGTCGTAGCCGTTGATCTGGAGCGTAGTGGTCCAGAATCCCCAGACGACGTAGGCGCCTGCGATTGCGCCCCAGTTGTTGCCGCTGCCGCCGACCATCAGCATCGCCCAGATCATGAATGTGGCGAAGAAGTGGTCGAATGTCGTCGGGCCGACGGCGCCGCGGTTGAACGCAAAGAAGGCGCCGCCCATACCCATGATTACGGCGCCGATGACGAACCCCTGCATCTTGAACGAGAACACGTTCTTACCGCTCGCGGCCGCGGCCACTTCGTCCTCCTTCAATGCCCGCAGCACGCGTCCCCAGGGCGAGCGAATACCGCGTTCGACGATGAGGAAGACGATCATGACGAGTACGGCCATCACGGCAAGATCGACGAAGCGTTCGGTGTCTGAGGAAAAGTAGCCGCTGAGCGGCTTGGGGATGCCGACCAGGCTGCGGCTGCCGTTGACCAGGCCGTCCTCCTGGATCACGATCCGGCGCAGCAGCTCGGCGACACCGATCGTCGTGATCGCCAGGTAGTCTTCGCGCAGGCGGAGCGTCGGCAGCGACAGCGCGAGCGCGAGCAGGCCGGAGACGGCGCCGGCGGCCAGCGCGGCGATGACGAAGGGCAGCCACTGTTCGCTGTCAAGGATGGGCGGCGAGAGCGCTTCGCCGAAGCCGCCGACGTAGCGCAGTGACGACCCCTCTTCCGGAGGGCCTTTGACGAAGATCGCGGCGGTATATGCGCCGACCATGAAGAACGCGGCGACGCCGAAATTGAAGACGCCGGTGTAGCCCCATTGGACGTTCAGCGCCAGCGCCAGGATTGCGAAAATGGCAACGGTCGTGAGAAACGCAGCCAGGAACGGGATGACGCCCCTGTCCAGGCTGATGACCCAGCCGGAGCGTTCCATCGGGATCAGGATGACGAATGCTGTGACAACAACGAGCGTGAGCGGCGTGATCAGCTTGCCGGCGCGCATCAGTTGGTGCTCCCAAAGAGGCCGCGCGGCCGCAGCAAGAGGATCAGAACCAGGATCATGAAGGCGACGGCTGGCTTGTAACCGGCGGAGATGAACTCGATAGAGACCTCCTGCGTGACGCCGACGACCATCGCACCGATGAACGCGCCGTGCGGCTTGCCGAGCCCGCCGAGGATCGCCGCGGCGAAGAGCGGCAGGATCAGGCCGAAGCCGAGGTCCGGCTTGAGCGACGCCTGCACCGCCAGCAGTGCGCCGGCGACCGCCATCAGCGCGCCGCCGATCGCCCAAGTCCAGACGATGATGCGGTCGGTATTGATGCCGCTGACGAGTGCTAGGTCCGCGTTGTCTGCCATCGCGCGCATGGCCTTGCCCAGCTTCATGTGGAAGAGCAGGACGTAGAGCGCTACGGCGAGGCCGAACGCGACGAAGAAGATGAAGATCTGGTCGGTCTTGAGCACGACGTCGAACGGATAGTGCTTGGCGTAGTGAATGCCGGAGACGTAGCGGCGCGGATCCGGCCCCCAAATGATGAGCATCAGCGCCCGCGTCGAAAACGCGATACCAAGCGATGCGATGGCGAAGATGACGATCCCGCTCTTGCGCTGCCGCAATCTGCGGTAGACGACGCGGTCCAGCGCAATCGATATCAGCGCCATCGCCAAGCCGGCCAGCGCGATCGCGATCAGCAGGCCGTAGCCGAAGCTGAGGTCGCCGATCCCGGTCGTCGCGCCCGGGAACTGCTCGAGGCTGATGCCGATATCGGTGTCGATGTTCGCCTGGCGGCCGACGACGGTGCCGGTGAGCAGGATGTAGGCGATATAGCTGCCCAGCATCATCGTATCGCCGTGAGCGAAGTTGCCGAATTTGAGGATGCCATAGACCAGCGTCAGGCCCATCGCGCCCAGCGCCAGGATGCTGCCGACGATGATGCCGACGACGAAGAGTTGCGTCTGGAACACGGCGGCCCAGACGAAGAGCGCGATGATGAGGGCCCACAGCCCGATCGCGCCGGGGCGGTCGCCGAGAGCGCGATAGCGGTCGCGCAGTTCGCTGAAGGAGTCGGCGTAGCGGGCGGGAATAATCGACATGCCGCTAATCACCCAGGTAGAGCCGGGCCACGTCTTCGCTCTCCAGCATCGTCTTCGCATCGCCGTCCAGACGGTTCTCGCCCGTGGCGAGGACGTAGGCCCGGTCGCTCAGGGAGAGCGCTTCTTTTGCGTTCTGCTCAACGAGCAGCACGGCGGTGCCCGCGCGGTTGATCTCGTCGATCTTCTGGAACAACGACTCCACCATCTTCGGCGAGAGGCTGGCGGAAGGCTCGTCCAGCATGAGCAGTCGCGGCTCCAGCATCAGCGCCCGTGCCAGCGCCAGCATCTGTCGCTGGCCACCGGAAAGTTTGCCGCCGGAATCGCCGCGGCGGTGGGCCAGGTCCGGGAAGATGCCATAAACGTGCTCCAGCCGCTCCTGCAGGCGCTCGCGGCGGATGAATCCGCCCATCTCCAGGTTCTCGTTGATGCTGAGGCTGGGGAAGACGTTCTCCGTCTGTGGAACGTACGACATCCCCTGCGCGACGATACGGTCCGGCGATTGGTTCGTGATATCGATGCCGTCGAAGCGCACGGTGCCCGCGGCGCAGGGGATGAGGCCGAAGACAGCCTTGAGCAGCGTCGACTTGCCGGCGCCGTTAGGACCGATCACGGCGATCATCTCTCCCGCGGCGACGGAGATCGACACACCGTGCAGGATCTCGACCTCGCCGTAGCCGGAGACGATGCCGTCCGCCTCTAGGAGAGCGCTCATCGATACTGCCCGCCGAGGTAGGCGTCTAGCACGCGCTCGTCTCGCTTCACTTCGTCGATCGTGCCCTCCGCCAGATAGGCGCCCTCGCTCATGACGATGACGGGGTCGCAGAGCCGCGAGACGAGGTCCATATCGTGCTCAATGATGAAGATCGTGACGCCGAGTTGCTCGCGCAGCAGCTCGATCTTGGTGACCAGCTTCTGCATAAGGACGCGGTTGACCCCAGCGCCGGGTTCGTCGAGCAGGATCAGCTTGGGGTCGCACATCAGCGTGCGGGCCAGCTCCAGCAGCTTCTTCTGGCCGCCGGAGAGGCTGGAGGCGAACTCATCGCGGTGGTGGGAGAGCTCGACGAAGTCGAGCACGTCCATGGCCTTGTCGTAGTTCCGTTGCTCCTGGCGGGCGACGCTGCCGGGAAAGAGCAGGGGGTTCCATATCTGCTCGCCGCGCTGGCCGGCTGGCACCAGCATCAGGTTCTCCAGCACGGTCATCGTCTTCAGTTCGCGCGGCACCTGGAACGTGCGGATGATGCCGTGGTGAAAGATGCGGTGGGGCGCCAGGCCATCGATGCGGCGGCCGCGGAACCGGATGCGGCCGGCGTTCGGCTTCTCCGCGCCTGTGATCAGGTTGAAGAGGGTGGTCTTGCCGGCGCCGTTGGGGCCGATCAGTCCGGTGATGGTGCCCTCGGAAATGGTGAGAGAGCAGTTGTTGACGGCCAGGACGCCGCCGAACGACTTGGTAAGACGGTCTACCTGAAGGATGGGCGTCATCGCCGGCGGCTATCGACCATCTTGTGCCTGGCCTCTCGTGTCTCGCCTCGCTCCTGCGCTCGCCCTAGTATAGTCGCGAATACGGAGCAGGAGCCACTGACGGTCGTACGACCGGGCGTATGCTGCCGCCTCAGCGGTACGGCGCAAGGCGGCTATGGTACAATCCGCCCGCCTATAGGAAGCAAGCGACATATTCGTGAGGTGCGCTGAGCATGGTTGACTTCGCCCCGTCTCCGGAGATCAGGGAGCTGCGCAAGAAGGTGACGGCCTTCATGGAGTCTGACATTTATCCCAACGAGAGCGTGCTGGATGAGGGTGGACCCGAAGCGGGTGTGCTGATGGCGGAGCTGCAGGCGAAGACCAGGGCGCAGGGGATGTGGGCGGTGTTCATCGGGCCGGAGGCGGGCGGCACGGGAACGGGGTTCCTGCCGTATGTGTACGTGAACGAGATCCTCGGTCGTAGCCCGTACGCGCCGCGAGCGTTCGGCTGTGCCGCTCCCGATACGGGCAACGCGGAGATCTTGCACCAGTTTGGCACGCCGGAGCAGAAGGATCGCTGGCTGAAGCCGCTCGTCGCAGGCGACATCCGCTCCTGCTTCTCCATGACCGAGCCGGATGTCTCCGGCGCCGACCCGACTGGCCTGCAGACAACGGCTGTGCGCGACGGCGACGACTGGGTGATCAACGGCCACAAGTGGTTCACCAGCGGCGCGATTGGCGCGGCCTTCGCGATAGTGATGTGCGTGACGGAGCCGGACGCGGAGGCGCACGGACGTATGTCCCAGATCATCGTGCCGACGGACGCGCCGGGCTTCAACCTGATCCGCCCGGTGCCCGTAATGGGCGAGACGCGGGGCGCGCACAGCGAGATCCGCTACGAGGACTGTCGCGTGCCGGTGACGAACACGCTCGGTGAATCAGGCGACGGCTTCCGCATCGCGCAGAAGCGGCTGGGGCCGGGTCGCATCCACCACTGCATGCGCTGGCTTGGCCAGATGCAACGCGCATTCGAGTTGATGTGCAAGCGGGCGCTATCGCGGCAGGCCTTCGGCGAAGCGCTGGCCAACAAGCAGACGGTTCAGAACTGGATCGCCGACTCGGCGGCCGAGATCCAGGCGTCGCGGCTGCTGACGCTGCAAGCGGCGCACAAGATCGATCAGGGCGACGAGGCGCGGGTCGAGATTTCGATCATCAAGTTCTGGGGTGCCAAGGTGCTACACGACGTCATCGACCGCGCGATCCAGGTGCACGGCGCGCTGGGCGTATCCGAGGACACGCCGCTGGCCAGTATGTACCGCGAAGCCCGGGCCGCCCGCATCTACGACGGTCCGGACGAAGTGCATCGGATGGTCGTCGCGCGGAGGATCCTACGCACGTTCAAGGACGGTGGCACGGGGTGGGAGTTCGATTAGCGTTGGCCGCGGCGTGATTCCGATCCTGGTTGGCAGGGTAGGGTAGGGCAGATATGGCACCCCAAGCGCGCTTTTGTACGAGCGCCGACCGCACCAGCATCGCTTACGGCACGATAGGCGAAGGGCCGCCGCTCGTTCACCTTGGGCCGTGGGCCACAAACATGGAGCTGGACTGGGAGCGGCCCGATGGTCGCACCTACATGGAAGGTCTTGCGGAGGGCCGCATGCTGGTCTGGCCGATGCGAAGAGGCGTCGGCACGTCACAGCGGGACGTCGAGGACATGTCGCTTGAAGCGCAGCTTGCCGATCTGACCGCCGTGATCGACGCCATGAGGCTGGAGAGCTTCGATCTGTGCGGAGTAGAGGACGGAGGGGCGCTCTGCATTGCGTACGCCGCCGAGCACCCTGCGCAGGTAGGACGGCTCGTGCTCTGGGGTCCAATCGTACACGGTACAGACGTTGTCGGGGCGGACGCAGGCCGCAGTCTGGTTGATCTGGTGCGGACAAACTGGCCGCTAGCGCGCAGAACCATTGCAGATCTCTACCTCCCGAACGGCCCGGCCGAGTTGAGGCGATGGGCGTCGAGCTACCTCCGCGAGGCTATGTCGAATGAAGTTGCGGCGAAGCACCTGGAGTTCGTCTTCAGCCTGGACGTGAGAGCGTTCGCCAGCCGGGTGCAGGCGCCGACACTGGTGCTGCACCGCCGTCTCCAGCACAACATCCCTATCGCAGCGGGTCGAGCCGCGGCCGCGCTGATCCCGGATGCTCGGTTCGTCGCGCTGGAGGGCGATGTGGGCGTCATCCACTTTCAGCCCGAACAGGCGCTCAAGCCGATCAGAGAGTTCTTGGATGCGGGCCGCGAGGTGCCAGTCACCGCGGCGGCAGACGCGAGCCTAGATCGAGGGCCAGTCGCCATTGCGGCAAGCGCGGGAGGCATCGACGTCCACACCATCCTCTTCACCGACATGGAGTCTTCTACGTCGATACGGCAGCAGCTCGGCGACGAGAAGGCCCAGGCGATTGTTCACGTCCACGACAGCATCGTCCGCGACGCGCTCAAGGCGCACGGCGGGAGCGAGATCAAGCACATGGGCGATGGCATCATGGCGTCGTTCACGTCTGCTTCGCAGGCGCTTCAGTCCGCGGTGACGATTCAGCGGGCAGTCGCCGCGTACAGAGAGGGCGAGCCGAACGCGCCCTTGAGCGTCTACATCGGGTTGAACGCGGGTGAGCCGATCGCGGAGGAGGGCGACCTCTTCGGCACGTCGGTCGATCTGGCCAAGCGCATCTGCGATCAGTGCCGGCCGGGGGAGATTCTCGCATCGAACGTCGTGCGGGAGCTAGCTGCTGGAAGGCAGTTCCTCTTCTCCGATCGCGGTGATACGGCGCTACGCGGGTTCGAGGACCCGGTGCGGCTATACGAGGTGCGCTGGCGTGAAGAGACCTAATTTGGAATTGTCTAGGTCGAAAGGAGTCGAAGCATGACAACAAACGGATCACGGTCGGTCGTCGTCACTGGCGCATCGACGGGCATCGGTGAAGCGTGCGCGCTGCGGATGGACGGGCAGGGCTGGCGCGTGTTCGCCGGAGTACGGAAGGAGGCCGACGGCGCGGCGCTGAAAGAGAAGAGCTCTGAACGCTTAACGCCCGTAATAATCGACGTTACAGACCAGGCCTCGATCACGGCCTGCGGCGAGCGCGTCGCGGCGGAGACCGGCGCGGGCGGACTGGCGGGGCTCGTTAACAACGCCGGCATCTCGGTCGCTGGGCCGATGGAGTTTCTCCCGCTGGAAGATCTACGACGTCAGCTAGAGGTGAACGTGATCGGCCAGATCGCCGTCACGCAGGCCTTCATGCCGCAGATCCGCACGGCGCGCGGCCGCATCGTCAACATCGGGTCGATCGGCGGCCGGATGGCGACGCCGTTCATAGGGCCGTACTGCGCCTCGAAGTTCGCGATGGAGGCGTTGACCGACTCGCTGAGGCAGGAGCTGCGACCGTGGGGCATTCACGTGTCGATCGTCGAGCCGGGCAGCATCAGCACACCGATCTGGGAAAAGGGTCAGGCTGGAGCCGACGAGATGGAGCAGAACCTGCCGGAAGAGGCGATGATGCTCTACGGTGATATGGTCATCGCAATGCGTGAAGCCGCTCATGAGTTTGAGAAGGACAGTATTCCGGCCGACGAGGTGGCCAAGTTCGTGCAGCATGCGCTGACGGCCTCCACGCCGAAGACGCGCTACGTCGTCGGGCGGGACGCGCAGGTTCAGCGCGTGCTCGCGAAGATCGTGCCGGACCGGATTCTTGACGGATTGGTGCAGCGCAAGCTCAAGCTGCCGGGTAAGGACTCTTCGGTGAAGGCATGATGGGAGAGATGACGCTGGCGGGGAGTGGTCTCCCGCCACGCGCGTGGTAGTCGTGCGCCCGCACATCCGCTGGACGGAGTCACGGCTTCTGCGTAGGATGCTACGAGAACCCGTACACGTCGAATAATAGGCACAGGAGCTGCCGACCGAGAAATCATATGCTTGACATCGACTTCATTGTGGCGAACCCAGGCGCGGTCAAGGCCGCGATCGAGGCGAAGCAAGTCGACCTCGACCTCGACGCGCTGCTGGCGCTGCACGAAGAGGTGAAGGTCCTGGTCGGCGAGGTCGAGGAGCTACGACACGAACGTAACGTCCTGTCGAAGCAGACCGGGTCTGCGAGCGCCGACGAACGTGGCGACCTGATCGAGCGCAGCCGCGCCGTGGGTACCAGGATCAAGGAGCTGGAGACGCCGCTGCGCGAGAAGCAGGAGACGCTGCAGTTGCTGCTGCTTCGGGTACCGAATATCCCCGGTGCGGATGAGCCCGTTGGGCCGGACGAAGAGAGCAATGTCGAGCTGCGTAGGGTCGGCGACGTGCCCATGTTTTCGTTCGCGGCCCGCGACCACGTCGACCTGCTGGAGATGCACGACTGGGCGGACATCGGGCGCGCCGGCAAGATCGCGGGTTCGCGTAGCTATGCTTTGAAGGGCGACCTACTGTTGCTCGAGATGGCGCTCTGGCGGTTCGCGCTCGACTTCACGCAACAGCGTGACTTCACACTTATCAGCATGCCGGCGATGGCACGCGAGGCGGCCTTCGTCGGTACCGGCCACTTCCCGCACGGACAGGAGGACGTCTACCGACTCGGTGAGGACGACCTTTACCTCTCCGGAACGGCCGAGGTCGGTCTCAACTCGCTGCACAGCGAAGAGATACTCTCGGTCGCTGATCTGCCCGTCCGCTACGCGGGCTTTTCGCCCTGCTTTCGCCGCGAGGCTGGTGCGGCCGGCCGCGACGTGCGCGGGCTGCTGCGCGTGCACCAGTTCTTCAAGGTGGAGCAGTACGTCGCCTGCGCGGCCGACAAAGACGAGTCCGCTCGCTGGTTCGATATGCTGCTCGCGAACGGCGAAGCGATCGTGTCGGCACTGGAGCTACCGTATCGCGTGATACGCCTCTCGACGGGCGACATGGGTGCGGGCAAAGTGCGGACGTGGGACATCGAGTGCTGGATCCCCAGCCAGGAGCAGTATCGCGAGACGCACTCTGTGTCCGAGTACTACGACTGGCAGGCGCGGCGCACGGACCTGCGGTATCGGGACGCTGAGGGCAAGGTGCGCCACATGTTTACGCTGAACAACACCGCCCTCGCGACGCCGCGGATCTTGGTGCCGCTGCTGGAGAATCACCAGCAGGCGGACGGCACGGTGCGCGTTCCGGAGGCGCTGCGAGCATACGTGGGCGGACGGGAGACGCTCAGCTCGCCGTCTTAGGCGGGGGCCTAGGGCCGGCTGCTGATGCAGCCGGCTAGCGCGGCCGCCGCTCGAACGCGAAGTCGTGGCCGTTGCGCACGGTTACGCGCATTACGGCTCCAGCGCGTGAGTCGTCCTCGACCAACTTCAGTACGCCAGCAGCGATATCTTCTGCTTTGAGGATGCCGCCGACTTCCTGCGCCATCCTCTCAATCGCCGCCTCTCCGGCCGCGCGCACCATTGGGGTGTCCGTGAACGATGGGCAAATGGCGTTGACGCGGATGCCCTCCGAGGCGAGGTAGCCTAGCGAGCGGCAGAGCTGGATCACGCCCGCTTTGCTGGTGGCGTAAATCGGGCTCGTCGGCATCGGGATGATGCCGCCCATGGAGGCCGTGTTGATGACGACGCCGCCATTGCCCTGCTTACGAAGCTGAACAACGGCGATCTGCGTCGCGCGGATCACGGCCTGCAGGTCGATGGCGAGGGTCTGCTGCCACTCGTCGGCGCCGGCCTGGAGGAAGTCGCCGCGCTCGTTGATGCCGGCATTGTTGTGGACGATGTCGACGCGGCCGAACGTCTCGACGGTGCTGTCCATCAGCCGTTGTAGGTCGGCGGCCTTGAGCACGTCCGTCTCGACAAAGTGCGAGCGGCCGCCGGCGGCTTCGATCTCGTGAACGGCGCCGGCGCCGAGATCGGCCTGGACATCGGCGAGTACGACGCTCGCGCCGTTGGCCGAGAGCAGCTTGGCGGTGGCGAGGCCGATGCCGGACGCGCCGCCGGTGATCACCGCGACCTTGTTTTGGGGATCCATGTGTAGCCCTCCTTGTTCGAACAGCGAGCGCGGTAGATATCTACGAGGCGTATGCGCAATCATAGCGGATTACGTTGGGGGCGAGATCGTGCTAATATAGATATCGTTGAAGTGTGCTTCAACGTTGGCTTCCGGCCGCGTGGTGTAGCGGTTAACACGCCTCCCTGTCAAGGAGGAGATCGGCGGTTCGAATCCGCTCGCGGTCGCCATCGACACTAACAGGCCACCGGGTCGATGACCCGGTGGCCTTGTCGTTTCAGGGGCCGTGGAGGGCGGCTAGCCGCCGTTGTCCGGCGATGCCTCGCGGGGGATGTACGGGCTGATGTGGCGGACGACATCGCGGACCGACAGGACGCACATGGCCTCGCCGCCAGACATCACGGGAATGTGGCGGAAGCCGCCGACAGACATGTTATGCAGAGCTATCGCCAGCGTATCGCTCTCGTCTAGGACGACGGGGTCCGGCGTCATCAGGTCGCGCACGGCGAGCGCGTTGAGATCGACGTCTTCGCCGGCGGCCTTCAGCAGCACGTCGCGCTCCGTCATGATGCCAACCAGCTTGCCGTTCTCCTTGACCAGCGCCGAGGCGACGCGGGCCTCCTGCATGCCGTGAATAGCGAAGGCCACCGGATCGCCCGGGGCCACCGTGGGCGGAACCTCGGCCTCAACGTCGGACAACTTGTCGGCGAGAATGTGTTCGGTGAACACGTCCTCCGCGACGGGCAGGTCGAGGTTCTGCAGGTCACTGCCGCAGCTCTCGCACGTATCCGTGCCGGGGATGTTGTCAGTATGGCAGTTGGGACAGATCATGCGGTTTCCTCGCCGTCGCTACTCGACGACCCAGGTGTCGCCTTCGGAGAAGAGTGTAGCAAGGTCGCCCTCGCCCTGCTCGGCGACGGCATCCTTGATCTGCTCTTCCATTAGCTCGTCGTAGGACGGCCGCTCGAAGGCCCGGAGGACGCCTAGCGGCACGGGGTGCTCCGGGTATTCCATGCGGGCGAGAATCGATGCGATTGTCGGATCGTCCATCTTCTCATCGTGGATCAGCAAATCGGCCTCAGAGACTCCGTTACCGGTTTCAACGACCTCGGCGACCGTGCCGTTCAGGCGGATGCCGCGGTTGTTCTCCTTGCCGTACACGAGCGGCTTGCCGTGCTCCAACAGGACGGTACGGTCCGGGCGAACTGCTTTGTCCGCGAACGAATCGAACGCGCCGTCGTTGAAGACGTTGCAGTTCTGGAAGACCTCGACGAACGACGTGCCCTTATGCTGTGAGGCCCGCTCCAGGGTGGATATCAGGTGGTGCGTGTCGGTCGCGATCGATCGCGCGACGAACGTCGCGTTGGCGCCGAGGGCGAGCGAGCAGGCATTGATTGGGTAATCGATCGAGCCGAGCGGCGAGGTTTTTGTCACCTTGCCCTGCTCGGACGTCGGCGAGTACTGGCCCTTCGTCAGGCCGTAGATGCGATTGTTGAAGAGCACGATGACGAGATCGATATTGCGGCGCATGGCGTGGATCAGGTGGTTGCCGCCGATGCTGAGTGCGTCGCCGTCGCCTGTGACGACCCAGACGCTGAGTTCCGGCCGCGACGCCTTGAGGCCGGTGGCGATCGTCGGCGCACGGCCGTGGATGCTGTGAAAGCCGTACGTGTTCATGTAGTAGGGTAGGCGGCTGCTGCAGCCGATGCCCGAGATGAAGACGATCTGCTCCTGGGGGATGTTGAGTTCCGGCATCAGCTTCTGCGTCTGCGCCAGGATCGAGTAGTCGCCGCAACCTGGGCACCAGCGAACCTCCTGGTCCGTGACGAAGTCCTTGCGCGAGAGAGCGGGAAGCGGCTGCGGAGCGGTCATGCGACGACGTTCACTTTCCTCTGGACGAGCGCGTGGATCCGTTCGACGATCTCGCCCGTCTTGAGCGGCCTGCCGGTGACGCGATTGAAACCCGCGGCATCGACGAGGTAGCGGGCACGGATCAGCATCCGTAGCTGGCCGAGGTTCATCTCAGGGACGAGGACGCGGTCGAAGCGCGACAGCACGTCGCCGAGGTTGCCGGGGAAGGGGTTGAGATGACGGAGGTGTGCAGATGAAACCGAGAGACCCTCGGCCTGCGCGCGCTGCACGGCCGACGTGATGGCGCCGTACGTCGAGCCCCAGCCGAGGACCAACAGTTCGCCGGTTTCGTTTCCCTGGACCTCAACGTCAGGAATATCGTTGACGATCCTGGCGACCTTTTCGGTTCGCAGGTAGACCATCCGTTCGTGGTTCTCCGCGGTGTAACTCACGGTGCCGGCGCCGTCCAGCTTCTCCAGGCCGCCGATGCGGTGCTCCAGACCCGGCGTGCCCGGTACAGCCCAGGGCCGCGCGAGCGTCTTCTCGTCGCGGGCGTAGGGCTGGAAGCCCTTGGCGTCGGTCGCGAACGTGACGTCGATCTGCGGCAGGCCGTCGACATCCGGGATGCGCCACGGCTCAGAGCCGGAGCCGAGGTAGCTGTCCGAGAGGAAGATCGTCGGCACCATGTGGAGCAGGGCGATGCGGAACGCTTCGATCGCCATGGCGAAGCAGTCGGCCGGCGTCGCGGGTGCGACGATTGCGACCGGCGACTCGCCGTTGCGACCGAACATCGCCTGCAGCAGGTCGGTCTGTTCGGTTTTCGTCGGCATGCCCGTGCTGGGGCCGGCGCGCTGGACGCTGGCGATGACGACCGGCAGCTCCGTCATAACGGCCAGGCCGATCGCCTCGCTCTTCAGTGCCAGTCCGGGTCCGCTGGTCCCGGTGAGGCCTAACGATCCGCCGAACGCAGCGCCAATCGCCGCGCCAATGGCGGCCAGCTCGTCTTCCGATTGCATCGTCTTCACGCCGAAGCGCTTGAAGCGGGCGAGCTCAGACAGGATGTCGCTGGCCGGCGTAATCGGGTAGCTGGCGTAGAACAGTTGCAGCTTGGACAGTTCGGCGACGGCCAGGAATCCCAGGGCCGTCGCCTCGTTGCCGGTGATAGTGCGGTAGTGGCCGGGCTTCAGGTTGGCCTTCGGCACGCGGTAGTGGACGGGGAAGAGCTCAGCGGTGTCGCCGAAGTTGAAACCGGCCTTGAGCGTGTTAGCGTTGGCCTCAGCGACCTGTGGGTTCTTGGAGAACTTGGCGTCGATCCAGCGCAGCGTCGGCTCAAGTGAGCGCTCGTAGAGCCAAAACATCAGGCCGAGCGCGAACATGTTCTTGGAGCGGTCGATCTGGGTGTTGGAGAGGCCACTGTCCTTGAGCGCGTGCGCATTCAGGGACGTGATCGGAACCCGGATGACGCGGTAGCCGGCAAGCGAGTCGTCCTCCAGCGGGTTCGTCTCGTAGTTGGCCTTGCTGAGGTTGGCCTCGGTGAATTCATCTGAATTGGCGACAACTGTTCCGCCCTTGGGCAGGTCCTGCAGGTTCGTCTTCAGCGCGGCAGGGTTCATCGCGACCAGCAGGTTCGGGCTGTCGCCCGGGGTGTAGATCTGGTGACTGGAGAAGCTGACCTGAAACGAACTCACGCCTGGCAGCGAGCCCGCGGGAGCGCGGATCTCCGCCGGGTAGTCCGGAACGGTGCTGACGTCGTTGCCGAAGATGGCGGCAGTGTTGGTGAACTGCTGTCCAGCGAGTTGGCTGCCATCGCCGGAGTCGCCGGCGAAGCGGATGGTGACTCGTTCTAGCTCTCGTACGTCGTCGCTGCTCGCCGTCATGGTGCGATAGTCGCTCCTAGGCTCCTTCCGCCGTCTTCAACTTCTGATTCGGCTGCGGCGGCAGGTTGAGGACGTGCTTCGGGAATGCCTCCGCCAGGTGGTAGATCACGTCGCGGACGCGGAAGACGGAGATTGCCTCGCCCGTCTTCTCGTCTACGATAGGGATGTTGCGGAATCCTTCGTCGTTCATCAGGCTGATCGCTTCGCCGATCGTGCGGTCCCTCGTCAGCGTGCGGGGGTTTGGCGTCATGAAGCGGTCGACCGGCTGTTCGTAGTCGACGTCGCGCGCCACTACCTTCATGAGGACGTCGCGTTCGGTCATGATGCCGAGGAGGCGCTTGCCATCGACGACGAGAACCGCGCCGGCCTGGTGGAGCTGGACGGTTTCGATGACGTGGCGGACGCTCGATCCGGTGGCGACGAAGAGGGGGTCGGGGAGCTTCAGTGAGACGATCTTGTCTGCCAGCAACGGTGCCGCTTACCAGCCTTTCCTTCGCCGCCAGGGCGCTGCTTGCCCGTCGGCGTAATGTCTGCGGATGAGCGGGGCTGCCCGCCTTCTGGCGAGTGGAACGCCACCTTCATCGCTGCGGTCTATGTGCCGCAGGCGGAACGTTACTTCCCACGGAATCTGTAGTATGTTCGGCACCTTGTTACTTCCAGTATAGAGAGTGATTCTGGCAAGCGCCACCAATCATACGCCGTGGTTGCAGCGTGTCCTGGCGGGCGCGAGGGCGGACAGGGCAGGTCTGCGATGTGGTCGGGGTGGGCAGATTCGAACTGCCGGCCTCTTGCTCCCAAAGCAAGCACTCTGACCTGGCTGAGCTACACCCCGATGCAGTCACGATAGCCAGCGGGTGAACCGCCGGTCAACCTGCACGCCACCTGCGCGTATCGTGGACCGCGCCCTAGACGCGGGCCGCGCCGACGAGGCTGGCAACGTCATCGATTCCGTGGTCTGCCATGTAGGCCTTCAGGCCGTTTAGCACATCGATGGGCGCGGAGGGGCTGACGAACGTCGCCGTCCCCACCTGCACCGCGGACGCACCGGCCAGCAGGAACTCGACAGCGTCGGTGCCGCAGGCGATGCCGCCACAGCCGATGATGGGCACGTCGACGGCGGACGCGACCTGGTAGACCATGCGCAGCGCGACGGGCTTGATCGCGGGGCCGGAGAGGCCAGAGAAGACCGTGGAGATCACGGGCTTTCTCGCTTCGGCGTCGATCGCCATCGCCTGGAGGGTGTTGATGACGCAGAGCGCATCGGCGCCCGCATCGACGACCGCGCGGGCGACCTCCGTGATGTCTGTGACGTTGGGCGTCAGCTTGACGATCACGGGCAGCGTGGTGCCGCGGACGACGGCGGCGGTGACGGCGGCGGCCGCCTGCGGGTCTTGGCCGAACTCCATGCCGCCGCGCGTGGCGTTGGGGCTGGAGATGTTGACCTCGATGCCGGAGATGTGGGGCATGCCTTCGAGTCGCTCGGCGAGGCGCCCGTACTCCTCGACAGTGGCACCGAGGATGCTGACGATGACGGGAACGCGCCAGCGCGCCCACTTCGGCGCGATGTCGCGCACGAGCGCGCCGACGCCCGGGTTCTGGAGGCCGATGGCGTTGAGCATGCCGGCCGGCGTTTCGGCGGTGCGCGGCTGCGGGTTGCCTGCGCGCGGACGCAGGGTGACTGTTTTCGTGACGATGGCGCCCAAGTCCTGGACGTTGAACCCGTGGCCCTTATCGAGACCGAAGCTGAACGTGCCGGAAGCCGTCATCACGGGGTTGGGCAGCAGTAGGCTCTGCTTCCTGCCGGGCAGCTCTAGTTGCAGGTTCACGGGGCTCCTCTTCGTCCGGACACGCGGTCCGCGCACTGGGCCCATTATACGGAGGGCGCGAGCCGTGATCGAATAGAACGGAACAGGGGCTCCGCTGCGGAACCCCTGTTGTTGGCGAGGATGGGTGGAACGCTAGACTGCCGCGTCGTCGCTTCCAGAAAGGGCGAGCTGCTTCGGTCGGGCGGCGTTGTTTTGGCCGGACCAGCGGCCGAGGCCGCCCTTTCCCTGTCGCGCGATGATGTCTTCCTGTGCGTTCGGGAAGCGCTTAGAGGTGCCACAGCGTCTGCAGAGGCCGCGACTGGTCTTGCCGTGCGGCGTCTCGATGACCCAGCGGTGCTGGCAGTTGCGGGCCGCACGGCGTTGCTTGGCAGGTACGGCGATTCGTTCGCTCATGGTTGCTCTCCTGTTCCTCCCCCAGGTCTTGAAATCACCCCTTTACCGATGAATCCCAAAACAGCAATCGCAATTTAGCACACGATCTTTTCCTGCGTCAAGGTTATAACGATAACATAAGTATTAAGTTTCGTTAATCATTGCGGCTCGTAGCTACGTTGGATATAATACCTGCGTTCGGGCCGGAGATGGCGCCGACGTTCCACAATGCAGAATACCAAGGAAGAGATTCTGGCGCTGCTCAAGCGCAACGGCGGCCGTAGCGTCAACGAACTCGCTTCGTCCCTGAATCTAGCTCCCGTCACGATTCGTCAGCACCTCACGCGGCTTGAGCGCGATGGCTTGCTCACTACCGAGAACGGGGTTACCGAGAGCCAGGCGCAGACCACAGGCCGGCCCCACTACGTGTTTCGATTGACGGTCAAGGGCCAAACCGAAGCGTTCCCGTATCGCTCCGACCGCCTCGTTGAGCTACTTGTGCGCGAAGTCGGTCATCTCGTCGGCAGCGACCTCGAGGGCCTCTCTTCAATGGAGAAGACGAACCTGGTGCTCGATAGGCTGGCGCAGCATCTGGCTGAGGAGTACGCGTCGCTCCTGCAGGGCTGGCCGTTGCGCGAACGAGTGGTGTTCGTGACGGAGATGATGCAGGCTGACGGCGGGTTTGCTGAGTGGCAGGAGATCGAGCAGGGCTACGAGATTCGCGATTACAACTGTCTCTTCCACCGGCTGCTGGCGGGGGAAGCATGCAAGTGGCACGGGAGCTTGCTGAGCCGTATGCTTGGTTCAGACGTACATGTGGAACCGTGTGATGACGGCGCCGGCCAGTGCTGCCGTTACACAGTGGAATCGATTGCCGTTGGTGCGGCGCCAGCGGCGCCAGCGGCGCAGAAGGTGAGCTGAGGATGCCCAGTGAACAAGACGTAATGACGGCGCTTCAACAGGTCCTCGACCCGGATCTGAACCGCGACATCGTGTCACTCGGGTTCGTTCAGGATGTCGCGGTGACGGATTCGAGCGTCAGCCTGCGCATCGTCCTGACGACGCCCGCCTGCCCGGTGCGCGAGGAGATGAAGCAGCAGGCCGAAGAGTTGCTGCGTGCGCTGCCGGGCGTAGAAGAGGTGCGCGTGGAGATGGACGCTGAAGTGCGGTCGAACCAATCGACGGGCAACGCACAGCCGGTGGAGGGCGTGCGCAACATCATCGCCGTGGCCAGCAACAAGGGCGGCGTCGGTAAGACGACCGTTTCGGTGAACCTCGCCGTCGCGCTGGCGAAGCAGGGCGCGCGGGTCGGCCTGCTGGACGCCGACGTAACAGGGCCGAACGTGCCGATCATGATGGGCTTCGAGGCCGGATTCATGGCGGAGGGTGACAAGGGCCTGCAAACCGTTGACAAGTACGGGGTGCGGCTGATCTCGCTCGGGTTTGTGCTGCCGCGTCTGTCGCCCGTGGCCTGGCGCGGCCCGATGGTCGGAACGGCCGTGCGGCAGCTGCTGCACGACATCCGTTGGGGCGAGCTGGACTACCTGCTGATCGACCTGCCGCCGGGTACCAGCGACGCATCGATGAGCATGGCCCAGGAGGCGGCGATCTCGGGTGTCGTCATCGTTAGTACGCCGGCGGACGTGGCCTGGGAGGACGCTGGCAAGGCCGTGGCGATGTTCGATAAGCTGAACGTGCCGGTCTTCGGCGTCGTCGAGAACATGAGCTACTTTCACTGTCCCCACTGCAATGAGCGTTCCGAGATCTTCGGTCACGGCGGAGGCAGGCGGGCGGCGGAGGAGCTGGGGCTGGAGTTTCTGGGGGAGATTCCCCTGGACACCAAGACACGACAGGGCGCCGATTCCGGCGTGCCGATTACGGAGTCCGATCCGGATTCCCCGCAGGCGCAGGCATTCCTGCGGATAGCTGAACAAGTGGCGGCGCGCTGCAGTACGCTGCAGTTTGCCACCGCCGGTATAGAGTAGGAAGCTATGACATTACGATTCTTTCGCCGGAAGTCCGGCGATGCAGACATAGAAGAGACCGAGCCGCCCACGAAGAAGGCGGATCCAGAAAAGAAAGCATCACCCAGAAGGCGTCCCAGTTCGTCAAGTTCCAGTTCCGCGGGTGGCCGCCGGGCCAAGACGCCGTCCAAGGCGTCCGCCGAGACCCAGAAGGCGCCGGACGAGAAGAAAACACCCTCCCGTCCCAAGCCGAGCGCGGCTGAGAAGCCCGACGAAGAAGAGAAGCCGACGAAACCGCGAACGCGACGCGGCCGGCGCGGCGGTGCGCGGCGCAGCGGCAGTAAAGCCGCGCCAGCCGCCGAAGCCGCAGACACCACCGAGGCGCCTCCGGCCGAAAGCGCGCCGAGGCCCGCCACGCGGTCGCGAGGTCGGCAGCCGACGACGGCTCAGGACGTTGCAACTCAGCAGATGGAGACGCTGAAGGGGTTGCAGGGTTCGCTTGCGGCGATCGAAAGCCGGCTGAAGGGCGGCGGCGACCGCTCGTCGGCCCTGGCCGACCGGCCGCGCGTGGCGCTCTTCGTCGACGTGCCAAACATCATGTACGGGGCCGAGCGCGAGGGCGTCGTGCTGGACTACGGTAAGGTGTTGGACTACATCATCGGCAACCGCGAGCTCGTGCGAGCGAGCGCCTACGCGCCCATCAGCGACGACCCCGACGAGAAGCTAGAGACGCAGAAGTTCGTCGAGCCGTTTGTTGACCTCGGCTACCGCATCGTGACGAAGCCGCTGAAGCGCTTTGCCAACGGCACGATCAAGGCCAACTTCGACGTGGAGCTAGCGATCGACGTGCTGACGATGTCGGACAGACTCGACACCGTGGTACTGCTATCCGGTGACGGCGACTTCCGCCGCCTAGTGGAGCTCGTTGAGAGCAAGGGCGTGCGCGTCGAGGTCGTTGCATTTGGTAACAGCACAGCGGCCGAGCTGCGGGCAGTGGCCGACGAGTACACCGACCTGAACGCCCACCTGAAAGAGCTGCGCGTTACCAAGTAGTATGGCGGGCCAGACCAGCGTCCTGATCGCCGAGGACTACCCGGACTTCCGAGCGCGCCTGCTGGCGCTGCTGGAGCCGTTCGGCTTCAACTGCATCCCCGTGCAGAACGGACGGCTTGCGATCGAAGTCTTAAAGGATCGCGAGCAAGACCTCCACCTGTTGATTACGGACATGGACATGCCTGTGAATACCGGCTGGGACGTGATAGCCGCCGCTCGCGAGCACCGTGGCGCTGAGTTGCCCATCATCATGCAGACGGGCGAGGCGGGCTACAGCTATGTGAAGAAGCGGGCGGCCGAGTTTGCGATCCCGCTGATCGATAAGGTGGACGTTGATGTCCACCTGGCGCCGGCCGTACGGCAAGCGCTAGGGCTGCCGGAAGAGGATCTGTAAAGGCAGTCGAAAGAGCGTCGCCGCTTTGCTGTACATCACCGTAGGGGCGACTTTCGGGTCGTCCCTACGTCGTTTCCACGGTGGCGGCTTCATCGATGCGGCGGCGCGCCAGCTCAGCGTACTCCGGCACCGACTCGATCAGCAGCCAGCGCCTATCGTTGGCCGCCGCTGCGACCGCGAGCGTGCCGGAGCCGCCGAACGGGTCGAGCAGCAGGTCGCCGGGCTGGGAGGCGAGCAGTACGGCTCGTTCTAGGAGCGCCAGCGGCTTCTGCGAAGGGTGCGGGCCGTTCACGCGCTCGCGCTTGGCGGTGACGGGAAACTCCCAAAGATTGCGCATCTGGCGGCCGCCGTTCATCTCCTTGGCGTCCCAGTAGTTGAACGTCCACTTCTTCGCCCGCTTCGGCGTCTCGTTGACAGCCCAGATGATCTGCTCTGTGCTCTCTGTGAGCATGCGGGCCGTGATATTCGGCTGGGCGTTCGGTTTGAACCAGACGACCGAGTTGAGGATGCGGCGGTCGAGCAGGTGACCGAGGACGAAGCCGAGCAGGTAGATGTTGTGGAACGTGCCGAATACTAGAATATTGCCGTTCGGCTTAACGACGCGGCAAACCTCGCGCAGCCAGTCGACCGTGAACTGGAGGTACTCGTCCTCGCCGAACTGGTCCCAGGCCTCTTGAATCGTCACGTGCGACGAGAACGCCCAGCCCAGGCCTCGCTTGTTGTGCCTGCCGCGTCCGGAGGCGATGCCGAACGGCGGGTCGGCGATGCAGTGGTCGATACAGTCGTCCGGCCAGGAGCGTATGCTCTCCAGGCAATCGCCGGTGAGTAGCTGGTTGGGCTTGGGGCTCTTCAACCGTCCGGCACGTCTCCGTAGTTACGTACTCCACAGGCAATTGTTCAACCGCTATGGTACCTGCGTGGATCAGGCCGGTCAACCGCCAACAGCCGATTAGGCGTCCGGCGTCGGCTCGGTGTTCGCCCCATCGCCGCGTTCCGTATCGCCGCCGACGTAGTCTAGCGCCAGTTCGAGGCAGCGTTCGATTGGCCGCGTAGTGTCGATCCGCAGATACGCGCCCGGCGGCGTGATTGAGGAGCGGTGCTCGTCGAGCACCTCTTCGCCGGGGTTGCTGGGCAGCCGCGGCCGTTCGCGTAACCGCCGGCCGAGCTCGTCCCGGTCTGGGCAGTAGCACTCGATGAAGTGGTAGGGGACGTGGCGCTCGCTTGCGAGTGCGAGGCCCTTCCGCGGGATCTGCTCCCAGAACGAAGGGCTGTCCAGGACGACGCTCCAGCCCTGACCGAGCAGGTGGTCGGCGAGCTCGAACATCGATTCGTAGGCGCTGCTCCCGGCGAGGCTATTCTCGACCCCGGCCTCGAGCGCCGCTGACTTCAGCACGTCCTTGTCGATGACGGCGGCGTCGAGGCTGCGGCCGATCAGTCGCGCCAGGGCGCTCTTGCCGGAGCCGGGCACGCCGGCCATCTGTAGCAGGAAGAGCGGGCTAGTCATGTCGAATCCATCCGCGGGCCGATTCCCGCAGTCTCCTAGAAGATATCCCGCAGGTCGAACCGGGGGCCGTCCTTGCAGACCAGTCGCATGCCCTTCTTCGTCTCGACCGCGCAGCCGTAGCAGATACCGGCACCGCAGGCCATGCCCTCCTCCATCAGCACCTGCACGGGCCGGCGGGGCGCGTTTCCGTGCATGACGCGGGCCATCGCCTGGAACATCGGGTTGGGGCCGCAGGCGAAGGCTTGGTCGCACCACTCCAGGTGCTCCAGGAAGTCCTCCGTGGCGAGCCCGCGGCGGCCAAGCGATCCGTCCTCCGTGGTGACGATCACCTCGACCTCGGCTGGCAGTTGCGAGGCCGGGTAGATCTGTTCCGCGCTGCGGCCGCCGAGGACGAGCGTGACGCTCTTATTGTCTGCCAGCGCTGCTTCGGCGAGCCAGACGAGCGGCGCGACGCCGACGCCGCCGGCGACGAGCAAGAGTTGCTGCGATGTGGGCCGCACGCTGAAACCCCGGCCGAGCGGGCCCCAGCAGGCGACGGCGTCGCCGGGCGTGCGGGACGCAAGCCACTGCGTGCCACGGCCGACGACGTCGTAGAGAAGCGACCACTCGGTGCCGTCGGGGCCTTCGCGGAGGCGGTGGAAGCTGAACGGCCGTGGCAGAAGCGGGTCGCAGGGCAGGCGGCAGTCCGGCTCCGCCACGGTGACGCGCAGCATCAGGAACTGGCCGGGAACGGCGGCGCGCAGCAGCTCTGGGGCGGCGAACCAGGTGACGTACGTATTGCCGTAGAGTCGCGCGTTTTCCGTGACGGTGGCGACAATCTGTTTCATCGTAGGTATTCCGCAAGCGGCTGGATGGTGTACGCTTGGTCACCGGCTATCAGCGCGTCGACGGCGGCGCGGGCGGTGTCGAGGCTGGTGAAGCAGGGGATGCGTCGCTCGGCGGCCGCGCGGCGCAAGCGGAACCCGTCGCGCAGGGTACCCGTAATGCGGCCCTCGGAGATGTTGATCACGCCGTCCACCGATCCGTCTTGAATCACGTCGACGACGTTGGGGTGGCCCTCGCTCAGCTTCTTCGTCGCCTGCTCGACCGGCAGGCCGAAGGCCGCGATCATCGCGGCCGTGCCTTCCGTTGCGAACAGGCGAAAGCCCGCGTCCGCGAGGCGGCGGATGATGGGCTCGGCCTCCCGTTTGTGCTTGTCGGCGATGCTGAGCAGCACGCCGCCGCCGGGTGGCAGCGCCAGTTCCGCCGAGACGAGCGCCTTTGCGAGCGCGGCCGGAAACGTGTGGTCGACGCCCATCACCTCACCGGTCGACTTCATCTCGGGGCCGAGGTAGGTGTCGACCCCGCCCAGCTTCGACATCGAGAACGCCGGCGCCTTTACCGCGACGAGGTCCTGCTGCGGCTGCAGCCCGCCCCGATAGCCCTGCTCCGCGAGCGAGTGGCCCAGCATGACCTGCGCCGCGAGGCCGACCATTGGCACGCCCGTGACCTTTGCGATGAACGGGATGGTGCGCGATGACCTGGGGTTGACCTCCAGCACGTAGATGTCCGAGCCGGTTTCGGACGGAACGACGACGTACTGGATGTTCATGAGCCCGCTCACCCGGAGAGCGAGCCCGATCCGCTCCGTGTAGTCGACGATGGTTGCGATCTCGCTGTCCGTGAGGTGGTTCGGGGGATAGACGGCCATCGAATCGCCTGAATGGACGCCGGCCCGCTCGATGTGCTCCATGATCCCCGGGATCAGCACCTGTTCGCCGTCACAGACGGCATCGACTTCGATCTCGCGGCCTTCCAGGTACTTGTCGATCAGGACGGGCTTGTTCGGCCCGGCCTCCGCCGCGATCTCAACGTAGCGGGCAAGCTCCTCGGCGTTCTGCGCGATCTCCATCGCGCGGCCACCGAGGACGTAGCTCGGACGGACGAGCACCGGGTAAGCGATGACGTCGGCAGTCTTTAGTGCGTCGTCGACGTTGGTAACGGCGGCGCCTGGCGGCTGGGGTATGGCGAGCTTGGCGAGGAACTCCTCGAAGCGGCTGCGGTCCTCTGCCATATCGATAGCTTCCGCGCTGGAGCCGAGGATGGGTATGGCGGCCAACGACAGCGGCGTCGCGAGGTTGACGGCGGTCTGGCCGCCGAACTGGACAATTGACGGCGGGAATTGCTGCGTCGGGCCGGCCTCGTTATCGAGGATGTCGCGGACGGACTCTTCGTCCAGCGGTTCGAAGTAGAGGCGGTCGGAGGTATCGAAGTCGGTGGAGACGGTCTCGGGGTTGGAGTTGGCGATGATGGCGCCGTAGCCGGCCTTCTGGAGCGCCCAGGCGGCGTGCACGGAGCAGTAGTCGAACTCGATCCCCTGGCCGATGCGGATCGGCCCGCTTCCGATGACGAGCGCCTTATCGCCCGTCAGCGGCTCCGCTTCGTTCTCTTCCCCGTAGGTGCTGTAGAAGTACGGCGTCGCGGCGTCGAATTCGGCGGCGCACGTGTCCACCGTCTTGTAGACGGGCCGGATGCCGAGCTCGATGCGGCGCTGGCGCACGCGCTCCGTGAGCTCGCCGGCCAGCACGCCGATCTGCTCGTCGGAGAAGCCGAGTCGCTTGGCGTCGCGGAGCAGCTCCGGCGCCAGCGGCTCCGCGAGCAGCCGCCTTTCCATGGCGACGATGCCGGCCAGCTTGTCCAGGAACCAGGGGTCGATGCCGGTGCGGAGCGCAAGGTCCATAGTCGGCGTTTCGCGGCGGAGAGCGGCCATCAGTCGCCAGAGCCGGTCGTCGGTGGCAGGTATGGAACCGTCCAGCGCGCCGTTATCCTGCCAGGCGGGGTCTTCCCAGAGCAGCGAGCGGTTGCCCTGCTCCAGCGAGCGGACGGCCTTCTGGAGGGCGGCTTCGAAGGAGCGGTCGATGGCCATCACCTCGCCTGTGGCCTTCATCTGTGTGCCTAAGGTGCGGTCGCCCTTCGGGAATTTGTCGAAGGGCCAGCGCGGGATCTTGACGACGACGTAGTCCAGCGCGGGCTCGAACGCAGCAGTCGTCTTCTGCGTAACGGCGTTCTGGATCTCGTCGAGGCGTTTGCCGACGGCGATCTTGGCCGCTACGCGCGCGATGGGGTAGCCGGTAGCTTTCGACGCCAGCGCCGAGCTGCGGGAGACGCGCGGGTTGACTTCGATCACGTAGTATGGTGGGTAGCCATCGTCTGGCAGCGGCCACGGGGCGATCTCCGGCCGGGGCGCGAGGGCAAGCTGGACGTTGCAGCCGCCCTCCACGCCGAGCGCCCGAATGATCTTGAGGCTGGCGGTGCGGAGCATCTGGTACTCCTTGTCCGTCAGCGTCTGGCTGGGCGCGACGACGATGCTATCGCCGGTGTGGACGCCCATCGGGTCTAAGTTCTCCA
Organism: Chloroflexota bacterium; assembly: GCA_029262675.1. GTDB lineage: Bacteria > Chloroflexota > Dehalococcoidia > DSTF01 > RBG-16-68-14 > JADFKB01. The sequence continues at coordinate 233,894 of JAJCYW010000003.1, forward strand.
TATTGCAGATCGTGATGCAGGTGTCGTTGGCGTCGCGCATCACCTCGTACTCGATCTCTTTCCAGCCGCGCAGGTAGCGTTCGACCAGGACTTGGCCGATCGGGCTGGCAGCGAGACCAGAAGTTACCGTGCGCTCGAGTTCCTCTTCCGTCGTTGCGACACCTCCGCCGGTGCCGCCGAGCGTGTAGGCGGGTCTAATAACGAGCGGCAGGCCGAGCCGCGTTGCGACGGCCTTCGCGTCCGCCAGCGATGTGACGGTCTCGCTCTCCGGCGTCGGCTCCCCGATCTCCGCGAGGAGCTTGCCGAAGAGCTCGCGGTCTTCCGCCTTGCGGATCGTTTCGAGGGGCGTTCCGAGCAGCCGGACGTCATACTTATCGAGCACGCCGGCGTCGGCGAGGTCGACCGCGAGGTTGAGGCCGGTCTGGCCGCCCAGCGTGGGCAGGAGGCCGTCCGGCCGCTCGCGTTCGATGATTCGGGAGACGACATCGACCGTCAGCGGCTCGATGTAGATCACGTCGGCAACGTCGGCGTCGGTCATGATCGTCGCCGGGTTGGAGTTGACGAGGACAGACGTGACGCCCTCCTCTTTCATCGCCTTGCAGGCCTGGGTGCCAGCGTAGTCGAACTCGGCGGCTTGACCGATAATGATGGGGCCGGAGCCGATGATGAGGACCTTTGAGGGCTTGGTCATCCCCACATCATCGTCTTCTCATGGACCGGGCGCGCACACGCGGCTGCGCGGCAGGCGCGCCGAGGCCGGCCAGCCTGTCGGCAATGCCGAAACCGACGGTGAACGCGCCGGCGAGCGGTAACGCGACCGCGACGTAGATTGGCACCGGCACGACGAAGAGCAGCAGTGCCATCAGTGCGAGGCCGCAGCCGCCGACAACGAAGCCGGTGGCGTACCCTGGCCATTCCATGATCCAGTCGGACGCCAGTGGCCAGGCCGTGAAGAAGATGCCGAGGAACAGACCGGCCGCGAAGATGGCGGCGGAGAGCGAAGCCAGTCCGAACAAGAGGCCCTTTAGCCCTTCGCCGTCGAGCGCGAAAATCAGGCCGCTGACAAGGCCAAACACGAGCAGCACCGGCACGGCGAGCGCCGACATGCCGGCGATGCAGAGCGCGCCGTAGGCGACGCGGCCTATCGGATCGATTCGGCGGATCACGGAACGTTGGTGAACGTCATTGCGGAGCAGCAGGGCAGCGGCGCATGCTAGCCGCTCTCCTCGTAGAGGGGTAGCTCGAAGACGGTGTCCGGGTTGTACATTGGTACCAGCGCACCGATGCCGGAGAGAAAGCTGAGGGCGGTCTGATTGTGCTCCGGCAGGCGGGCGCGGATGCGCTTGTAGCCCTTGTCGCGGGCAAACTCGAGCGCGCACTCGGCGAGCGCGGTGCCCAGGCCCTTGCGGCGGTGCTCGGGGAGCAGCCAGACGCCTAGCACGGAGGTCTCCGGCTGCTGCGTGTCGAAGTCGAGCGCGCTGAAGCCGATGGCTTCGCCCTCCAGCAGGCAGAGGAAGATGCCGCCGGCGTCGCCCAGACGCGTGAGCCAGGTCTCCACTCGCTCCGGCGTCGTCTCGCCGTCGAAGCCGACCGGGTTGGGCTCCTTGACGATTGCGTTGATGATGCCGGCGATGACGCCGGCGTCGTCTGTTGTGGCCTGGCAATAGGTCGGATCGGTCATCGTGCGGCCTCCTCCACCATGTCGAGAAAACGTGTGAACAGGAACTCGCTGTCGTGCGGCCCCGGCGACGCCTCCGAATGGTACTGGATGGTGAACGCCGGTAGCTCTCGGTGCCGCAGCCCCTCACAGGTGCCGTCGTTGAGGTGGACGTGGCTGACCTCCACGCTGGATGCGAGTCCGTCCGGGTCGACGGCGTAGCCGTGGTTCTGTGACGTAATCGTCACCGCGCCGCTGGCCGCGTCGCGGACGGGGTGATTCGCGCCGCGGTGTCCGAACTTGAGCTTGTACGTGCCGGCGCCGCAGGCGCGGGCGAGTACCTGGTGGCCGATGCAGATGCCGAAGATCGGCAGGCGTCCGATCAGGCCGCGCACGGTCGCCAGCGGCGCATCGAGCAGCGCCGGGTCGCCGGGGCCCGGCGAAAGAACGACGCCGTCGGGCTTCATCGCCAGGATGTCTTCTGCGATTGTCGTGTAAGGCACGGTGGTGGCCTCGCAGCCGAGGCGAGTGAGGATGCGGAGAATGTTGTGCTTGACGCCGAGGTCGAGGACGACGATGTTGCGCCTCGGGGCGTCTGCGTCACCGTGCGGCCACGTCGACGCTTCGGTCGCGCTGACCTCGCGCACGAAGTCGCTGCCATCGTAGCGCGGCGCGGTGCGCAGCGTTGCGAGCGCGGCGTCGGGGGAGTCGCCGTGGCTGATTACGCCCATCATGACGCCGGCAGAGCGAATTTTGCGCGTGAGCGCCCGCGTGTCGACGCCGGCGATGCCAGGGATGCCGGCGTCGGCCAGGAAGCCGTGCAGCGTGCCGGTGCTGTTCCAGTGCGAGGGCAGCTCGCAGTCCTCGCGGACGACGAAGCCGCGAACCTGGAGCCGCGCCGATTCGCTGTCGAGGTCGTTGACGCCGTAGTTGCCCTGCAGCGGGTAGGTCATCGTCAGGATCTGGCCTGCGAACGAGGGGTCGGTGAGGGCCTCTTGATAGCCCGTCATCGCGGTCGTGAAGACGACCTCGCCCGTCGCCTCGGCCGCCGCGCCGAACGCCGTGCCGCCGAACACCGTGCCGTCTTCGAGTATGAGGTGGGCGGCGGTCATGCTTTCACCCTCTCCTCTGCCCAGACGACGCGGCCGCCGAGGACGGTGGCCACGACACGGCCGGTGAGCGTGCGGCCGGCGATGGGCGTGTTGCGGCCTTTCGACGCGAAGCGCTCCGGCTCGACCGTCCACGCGGCGTCGGGGTCGAGCAGGACGACGTCGCCGGGCGCGCCGTCCGCTAACGAGCCGAGGCCGGGCACGCTGCGCTCGAGGCCGAGCGCCCGGACGGGACCGGACGTCAGCCGTTCGATGAGAGTTGCCAGATCTATCTGGCCGCCGTGGACGAGCGACATGCAGAGCCCGAAGGCCGTCTCGAGCCCGCTGATGCCGAGCGCGGCGGCATCGAACTCGCAGTCCTTCTCGTAGTCAGCGTGCGGCGCATGGTCGGTGGCAATGGCGTCGATCGCGCCGTCGCGCAGCGCGTCGACGCAGGCCTGCACGTCGTCCGGTGTGCGGAGGGGCGGGTTGACCTTGGCGTTAGTGTCGTAGTGCAGGGTGTCCGAGCCACCATTTCCACCCGCGCCAAAAGCCACGGCCTCGTGCGTGAGCGTCAGGTGGTGGGGCGTGACCTCGGCGGTGACGGGCGCGCCCCGCTCCTTGGCGGCGCGGACCTGTTCGATAGCCGCGCGTGTGGAGACGTGAGCGATGTGGAGCGGAGCGCCGGTCTGCAGGGCCACGGAGATATCGCGGGCAACGGCCGTCTCTTCGGCGGCGGCGGGCTGGCCGCGCAGGCCGAGGCGTGTCGATACCCAGCCTTCATGCATGACGCCGCCGGCGGCCGCGGCGGAATCTTCGCAGTGGTCGATGACGGGGAGGCCGGTGATGCCGGCGTACTCCAGCGCTCGGCGCAGCATGCCGGCGTCCGGCACGGGTGCGCCGTCGTCGCTAAAGGCGATGCAGCCGGCGCCGGCCAGGTCGGAGAGCTCCGCCAGCTCCTCGCCGGCGCGGCCCTTGGTCACGCAGCCGATCGGCAGCACCCGCGCGTCGGCGCCGGCGGCGGTGCGAAGGACGTACTCGACCGTCGCGCGGGTGTCCATCGGCGGGTCGGTGTTCGGCATCGCGCAGACGGTGGTGAAGCCGCCGCGGGCAGCAGCCGCCGTGCCGGTCTGGATCGTCTCCTTGTACTCCTGACCGGGGTCGCGCAGATGGGTGTGGATATCGACGAACCCTGGCGCGACGATGAGGCCGGTGGCGTCCATGACGTCCGCGCCGTCCGGCGACAGGCCGCCGCCGATCTCCGCGACGCGGCCGTCAACGATCAGCAGGTCGCCGGTTACGTCGACGTTCCGGCTGGGATCGAGCAGGCGGCCGTTCTGGATCAGTAGCCTGTTCACGATTCCCTTCGCTCGTTAAGCACGTTCAGGCCGCCGTCTCCCCCCGCAGCAGCAGGTAGAGCACGGACATGCGCACCGCGACGCCGTTCGCGACCTGCTCTTCGATCAGGGACTTCGCGCCGTGGGCGACGTCTGTTGAGATCTCGACGCCCTCGTTGATCGGCCCGGGGTGGAGGACGAGCGCGTCCGGCTTCGCCCGCGTCAGCCGTGCCGCGGTGATCTGATAGAGGCGGGCGTATTCGCGGAGGCTGGGGAGGAGGCCGGCGTGCTGGCGTTCGCTCTGCAGTCGCAGAGCCATCACGACATCGGCGTCTTCGATCGCAGCGTCGAGGTTGGTCTCGACGCGGACGGGCGGCAGGTCGCCTTCGCGTGCGCCACTGTCGCTTTCATACTTGTCGCCGAGGCCGGCGGGTAACAGGGTCGGCGGGCCGCAGACCACGACCTGCGCGCCGAGGGCCGTCAGCGCCCAGAGGTTGGAGCGGACGACCCGGCTGTGCGAGATGTCGCCGACGATGACGACCTTGCGGCCGCGGATGTCGCCGAGGTGCGATCGGATCGTGTAAGCGTCGAGCAGCGCCTGCGTTGGATGGGCGTGCCACCCATCGCCGGCGTTGACCACGCGGAACGTGGCCTCGCGGGCGGCAACGTACGGCGCTCCGGAGGCCGGGTGGCGGAGGACGACAACGTCGGCGCCGATGGCCTGGATGGTGCGGATCGTGTCCGTGAGCGCCTCCCCCTTCTGAACGCTGCTGGAACTCGCCGAGATGTTGATCACGTCCGCCCCCAGCACCTTGCCGGCCAGCTCGAATGAAGATCGCGTTCGCGTGCTGGTTTCGTAGAAGAGCGTGACGATCGTCGAGCCGCGCAGCGTGGGCAGCCGCGGCACTTCACGGGCCAGGACCTCCTTCATCGCGTCCGCCGTATCCAGAACAAGCTCGATCTCGGCTGCGGAGAAGTCGTCAATGTCCAGGAGGTGACGCCGCCGCCAGCCGGGCGCGGGAGCGATCTGCGCGGCCGGCGCGGGAGCGGGTGCGAGGGCCGGATCCGGGGCTGGTCCAGCGGGTGCAGTAGGCGCGCCCTGGGGCGCTCGGCGGGCGCTGGCTGCGTTTTTCGCCATGGTTAATCCCTCCGTTCCGTGACGAGCACCTGGTCCACATCGTCGGTCTCCTCCAGCTGGACGAGCACGTCGTCCGAGCGGGCGGTGGCGACGTTCTTGCCGACGAAGTCCGGCCGGATCGGCAGTTCTCTGTGGCCCCGATCGACGAGTACGGCGAGCTGGATGCGCTCCGGACGGCCATAGTCGATCAGGGCGTCGAGCGCGGCGCGGATGCTGCGGCCGGTGTAGAGAACGTCGTCGACGAGGACGACGCGCTTGTCCGCGATGTCATCCGGGATCTCGCTGGGCTGGATATGAACTTCGGTGCCGCGGGCCGGGAGGTCGTCGCGGTAGAGGCCGATGTCAAGGGCGCCGACGCCGACGCTCTCACCCTCGAACTCGCGGATCGCCTCTGAGATGCGGTGCGCCAGCGGCACGCCGCGCGTGCGCATGCCGACCAGCATCAGGTTATCGCAGCCGCCGTTCTGCTCGACGATCTCGTGCGCGACGCGCACGATGGCGCGGCGGACCTCGGCAGCGGACATGACGACGCCATTACTCGCCATGCTGCACACTCCAGCGCTCGGCGTGGCACGCCGCCGCGTATATGCAGGCGGCCACTGCGGACATGCAGGCGGCCGCTGCGGACGCGCAGCGGGGCACGAAGATGATGCTCGCGGATGCAGTCGGGTAGTGTGGTGGCATGCGGGTCGTCCTCTTTCCGGCCTCTCGGGACCGGATTAAAGCGGTCGATCTGCAAAGACTATACCAACGCCACCGGCGCGAAGGCAAGGGAGCGTCGGGCGCTGGGGGCCGGCGCCCAACACGGTGCTATACTGCGATTACTACGCGGTTGCAACCGAGAGAGGAATCATCCGCCGCATGCGTGGCCGCGATTTCATTTCCATCGAAGGACTGACTGCCGATGAGTTGCAGTTGGTGCTGTCCACGGCTGCCCGTTTGAAGAACGAGGGCTATCCGAACGCGCTCTCTGGCCGGACGCTGGCGCTGCTGTTCGAAAAACCGTCGCTGCGGACGCGCGTTAGCTTCGATGTCGGCATGCAGCGGCTGGGCGGCCACACTGTCTACCTGCCACAAAGCGAAGTCGGCCTCGGCCAGCGGGAGCCTGTGGCTGACGTCGCGCGGGTGCTGAGCCGCTACGCGCACGGCATCGTGGCGCGGACGTACGCCCACCAGACACTGGTCGATCTCGCCGAACACGCCGACGTGCCCGTCATCAACGCCCTTTCCGACGAGAGCCATCCCTGCCAGGCGTTGGCCGACCTACTAACGATCAGGGAGCGCAAGGGCGGCGTGCGCGACGTGCGCATCGCGTTCATCGGTGACGGCAACAACGTCGCGGTGTCGTTGGCGCAGGCCGGTACGCTGGCAGGCGCGCATGTGACGATAGCGTCGCCGTCCGGCTATCGGCTGCCCGAGGACGTGGTGATCGGTGCGGAGGAGAACGCGTTGGCGTCGGGCGGCAGCTTCCGCGTGATCGCGGTGCCTCAGGAGGCGGTCGAGGGAGCCGATGTTGTCTATACCGACGTCTGGACGAGCATGGGCCAAGAGGATAGCTACGAGCGGCGGCTGTCCGCATTCGAGGGTTTCCAAGTCACGCCGGAGCTGATGCGGCTGGCGCGGCCTGACGCGATCTTCATGCACGACCTGCCGGCCCATCGCGGCGAGGAGATCGTCGATGAGGTGATCGAGGGGTCGCAATCGGTCGTGTTCGACCAAGCGGAGAACAGGCTTCACGCCCAGGCGGCTGTCCTGTTGCTGCTGCTGGGCGAAGTGGCGGAGTAGGCGCGGATGGACCAGATAACCAACGAGATTCAGGACATCCTGGATCGCGTCGATGGCATCGACGTGCTCGATGTCCTGCTGATCGCACTGATTATCTACGGGGCGTTCCTGCTGCTGCGCGGCACGCCGGCCATCGCGCTGCTGCGGGGCGGCGGCGTGATCCTCGTCGTCATCATCCTGCTCGCCCGCTCGCTCGACCTGGAGGTGCTCGATGCCTTGATCCGCAACTCGCTGACAGGGCTGATCATCGCCATCCCAATCATCTTTCAGCCAGAGATACGGCGGGCGTTGGAGCGCGTGGGCCGCACCGGCCTGCGGGGCTGGCAACAGCCGGGCTTCAACGAGTTTCTGGATAGTGTGGCCGCGTCCGCAGTCGAGCTCGCAGGGCAGCGGCACGGCGCGCTGATCGTGTTCGAGCGCGAGACGGGTCTGCAGGGATTCGTCGAATCGGGCGTTGGTGTGGACGCCGAACTGTCGAAGGAGCTGCTGGGCGGTATCTTCTACCCCAACTCGCCGCTGCACGACGGCGCCGTGATCATGCGCGAGAATCGGATCGTCGCGGCCGGATGCACGCTGCCGCTGTCCGAGACGCGGCTGTCCGGCGAGATGGGCCTGCGCCACCGCGCCGGCCTGGGGGTTACGGAGGGTACTGACGCCGTGGCGCTGATCGTCTCCGAAGAGACGGGCCAGGTGGCCGTCGCCGCAGATGGCAGGCTCCGGTCGCGCCTGGACAAAGCGCGGCTGCGCGGCCTGCTCGAACGGCTGCTGGGAGCGGAGACCGCCGACGAAGCGCTGCGGGGGAAGTCATGACGGACCGCGCGCACGGCAGGCTGCGGGAGACTCTGGGCAGCTTGTTCATGATGCTGCGCGCAGGCGTGCTGTCTCTGCGGGACAACTGGAGTATCGCAGTGCTGGCTGTCGTGTTGGCGGTGACGCTCTGGATCTTCGTGACCGACAAGAACGACCCGGAGCTCACGGCGCGCGTCTCCAGCCTGATCCCTGTCGAGTGCGTCAACGTGCCGTTGGGCAAGGCTGCCGTGCCGTCCTGTAGCGAAACCAAGACTGTGACGGTGCAGGTGCGGGCGCCCGAGAGCGTGCTGGGCCAGCTTACGGCGGAGGACTTCCAGGCGACGGCCGACCTCTCCGACGTGACGGCGGACGAGGCGACGGTGCCTGTGTTCGTCCAATCGAACGAACCGCGGGCGGAGATCATCGAGATCTCCCCCGCACAGATTACGGTGCGGCTGGAGGATGTCACCTCCCGCTCCGTGCCTGTTCGGACTAATCTCGTCGGCGTTCCGCCTCGCGGCTACGAACCCGGCGAGATGACACTGGAGGCGGAGGAGGCCGTAGTAACCGGCCCTGAGAGCCTCGTTGCCCGCGTTGTCGCCGTGGAGGCGGACATCAACCTGACTAACCTGCGGTCGGCGTATGAGCAGACACAGCTGCTGCAGGCGCGCGACGAGCTGGGCGCCAACATTCAGGGCGTCAACGTGGAGCCGGAGAGCGTGAACGTGCAAGGCGAGATCACCCAACTGGAGATCAGTGTCACCGTTGTCGTGCGGCCGGACGTGCAGGGCAACCCGGCGGACGGCTTCAGCGTCAACGCCATCCAAGTCGACCCGCCGTTCGTCGTCGTCAGCGGTCCGGCAGAGGTGATCCAGAGCATCGACACGATCGACGGCGTGAGCACGGCGGCGGTCAGCATCGCGGACGCCAGCGCCGATGTAGTACGGCCGGTGACGCTGCAGCTCCCGGAGGGAGCGGCAGTGGAGCAACCGCGCGTGACCGTGCGCGTGCTGATCGCGCCAACGGTGGGGTCGCTGACGTACAGCGTCCCGCTCGCCATTGTCAACCGTGGCGACGGTCTGGCCGCCGAGTTGAGCAACAACGTGGTGCTGGTCACCCTCAGTGGCTCGCTGCCGGACCTGGCGGCCATCGCCTCGTCAGACATCCAGGCCACCGTCGACGTCGACGGCCTGAGCGCCGGTGCGCACCTGCTGCCCATCGATATCGAACCGCCGCCGGGCGCGACTGTGGCGTCGCTGATTCCGATCGAAACGACAGTGACGCTGAGCGGGCCATGAGGACGCAGTGAACATACCTTCCGATCTTGGGACGACGGCGGCCGCCGGCGAAGCAACGGCTCCTGAACGTGAGGCTCTGGCCGTTGTTGCGCTCGTGGGCCGGCCGAACGTCGGCAAGTCGGCGATCTTCAACCGCATGGTCGGCCAGCGGCGGGCGCTGGTCGAGGACCTGCCCGGTACGACGCGGGACCGCTTGTACAGCGACGTTACGTGGCTGGACAGGCAGTTTCGCCTCGTGGACACGGGTGGGCTGGCCGCTGCAGGTGAGGGGACGTTGTCCGACCTGATCCGGCGGCAAGTGGAGATGGCGGTGGCGGAAGCCTCTGTGCTGCTCTTCGTTGTCGATGCGAAGGCCGGCGTGATCGCCGGTGACGACGAGGTGGCCGACGTGCTGCGCCGCTCGGGCAAGCCGGTTCTTATCCTTGCCAACAAGGTCGATAACGAAGAGCGCCGCCACGCCGCCGTCCAGTTCTACGAGCTGGGCCTTGGCGAGCCGCTGCCCGTGAGCGCGCAGCACGGCCTGGGCATTGCGGACGTGCTGGACAAAGTGCGGGAGACGCTGCCGGATGCCCCGCCACAGACGGCCGTCGCGGTGCCGCGATTGGCGATTATAGGGAGGCCAAACGTCGGCAAGTCGATGCTGGTGAACGCAGTGCTCGGCGAGGAACGCGTGATCGTATCGCCGGTGCCGGGGACGACGCGGGACGCGATCGACACGCCGTTCACGTTCCGCGATCGCGAGCTGGTGATGGTAGACACTGCGGGCCTGCGCCGTCCGGGGAAGGTGCACGAAGATGTGGAACACCACTCGACGCTGCGGGCGCGGGACGCGCTGGCGCGGGCGGACACGGCGTTCGTCATCTTCGACGCCGTTGAGGGGTTGACGGCGCAAGACGTCCACATACTGGGGTTCGCGCTGAAGGCGAAGACGGGTGCGGTGCTGGTTGCGAACAAATGGGACCTGTTGCCCGGCGCGGATCTGGCCGAGTTCGAGCGAAAGGCGCGGGTGCGGCTCAAGTTCGCGTCGTGGGTGTCGTTTCGGATCATCTCTGCGTTGGAGGGGACCGGGATCGCCCCGTTGCTCGAGGAGGGTTTGCGGATCTGCGATGCGCGCCAGAAGCGTGTCGAAACGGGGCCCCTCAATGCGCTGATCCAGCGCGCTGTCGTCGACCAGCAGCCGCCCATCGTGAAGAACCGGCGCCTGAAGGTCTTCTACGCCACGCAGCCCAAAGTCGCGCCGCCGACGTTCGTGATCTTCGTCAACGACGCCAGCATCGTCCATTTCAGCTACCGGCGCTACCTGGAGAACGTTATCCGCGAGCGTTACGGGTTTGAAGGCGTGTCTCTGCGGCTGGCGTTCCGCAGCAGGAGAGGGCCCTAACGAATGTGGTGGCAATTGGCGGTCTGCGTCGCGATCGGGTACGTGCTCGGCTCGATTCCAATTGGCTTGATCGTCGGTCGCGTCGCGCGCGGTATCGACATCCGGGAGTTCGGCAGCGGCAAGACGGGATTCACCAATGTTCTGCGTACCGTCGGCGCCAAATGGGGCGTCGTCGCGCTCGCCGGTGACCTGGCGAAGGGCGCGGGGCCGGTGCTGATCGCGTTCGTCATTTCGGACAACGCGTATGTGCATGCGGTTGCGGGGCTGGGGGCTGCCATAGGGCACGACTGGCCCGTGTTCGCGGGCTTTCGAGGCGGGCGCGGCGTAGCGGCCTCGTACGGCGTGGCGCTGGCACTGAACCCGATCGCGTCGCTGGCGCTGCTGCCATTCGCGATCGGCGTCCTTGCCGTGACGCGCATCGTATCGCTGCTATCGGTGGGGCTGGCGCCGGTGCTGGCCGCCGTCTTCGTCGTGCTGGCCGCGCTCGATATGACGCCGTGGCCGTACGCGGCGTACGCCGTGATCGCGGCCGTGCTGATCGTGGCGCTGCACCGCGACAACGTCCGGCGCCTGATTGCGGGCACGGAGCCGCGTATGGGGGAGGGCGGCGATAAGAGGGAAGAGAAGCCGGTATGAGCGCATTCGATGGGTTGAAGATCGTCTCTGACCACAAGCACTTGTGGCAGAAGAAACGCAAGCAGCGGACAAAACCTCCTCGTCGAGATCCTTCAGCGCTGCCTTGCCTGAATTGCGACCGCCTGTTGCCGCGAGATCGTGGCCATCCCTATATGTTCTGCTCAGATAGGTGTTCGGAGTTTGCACGTCACATACGCTATGTCCGCGGCTGTCGGCTTGATGGCCGGATTAACCAAGAACGCGTGCAAAAGGCGATAGCTGTTGAGAGAGGGCACATTCTTGCCGGTGGATACTCCAAGCGCCCTATCCCGAAGAAACGGCGAGATGAAGTATTCGCTCGCGACCAGGGCCAGTGCGTAAGGTGTGGGCAGCCCGGCACACAGATTCATCACATGCGAGGGCCGTCGAATGCCCTCGACAATCTTCAGCTTCTCTGTCAGGACTGTCATCTGGAAGAGTCATCGGCTAGGTTAGTCCCGATCTCCGATGCTGACTTGGCCCCAGCGGCCAGAGAAGCTGCTTATGACCGGGCAGCCGAACTTGATGAACGAATTGAAGTGAAGAAGCCTCTGCGCCAATGTGATGACTACGTGAATTGGGACAAGAAGATACGACACCGAACTGCTCGCGAGCGCAGTTCGGCCGCGCTCGCAGTAGTTCACGAGAAGAAGGAATGAGCATCGAGGAGATGATCGCGGAGCTGATCGATCCAGGCCAGGAGATGGCGCTCTCGAAGCTGGTGCGGCTCTCGGCGCTGGATGAGGGGGAGAGCGCGCTCTTGGCCGAGTCTTGGCGGGAGATGGAACTGCGCAAGCGCCGGCGGCTGGTGCAGGAGCTGATCGACATGGCGGAAGACAACGTGGAGATGAACTTCGACGCCGTCTACTTCGTCGGGTTGTCTGACAGCGACGCCGAGGTGCGCCGTGATTCGATCCGGGGCCTGTGGGAGCATGAGAGTCGTAGGCTGACGGACGCGCTGCTTGGTCTGCTCACGGATGATTCGGACGCGGGCGTGCGCGCGGAGGCGGCACTGGCGCTGGGGCGGGTCGTGCTGCAGTCCGAGCTGGAAGGTGTGCGGCAGCCGCTCGCCGAAGCCGTAGACGCCCAACTGCTAGAAGTGTACGCCGACGAGAGCGAGGAGCCAGAGGTCCGCGGCCGCGCGCTCGAGTCGCTCGGTGCGCGGAACGACGCGTGGGTGCGCAACCTGATCGAAGAGGCGTACGGTTCGAGCGTCCGCCGCTTGCGTATCAGCGCCCTTAACGCCATGGGACGGAGTTGCGACGAAGCCTGGCTGCCGGCGCTCTACACCGAACTGGAGAGCGAGGACGGCGAAGTGCGCTACGAGGCGGCGGTCGCTATCGGGGCGATCGCGGCTGAGGAATCGGCAACCCGCCTGCTGTCGCTGCTGGAGGACGAGGACGCGGAGGTGCAGGAGGCCGCCATCACGGCGCTGGGAGAGATCGGTGGCGGGCTGGCAAAGGAGGCGCTGACGGAGCTGGCCGGCGGCGGCGACGAGCCCGTCCGTGAGGCTGCGGCGGAGGCGCTGGAGGCGCTGACGTTCATGGATGACCCGCTCGCGTTTCAGACGCCGTCGTAGCGTTCGGTTTACGGGGTGCGTTTCTCCGGCCGGCGTGATATTGTTCGGGCAGCGACGCGTTGATTGGAGTATGGAAGCGGCAATGACGACAGCGGTGTATGGAGAGGTCGCGAGGGGCAGCAGGCTCGTCCTGCGAGAGAAGCGCCTGGGCGATGCCATAGACGACTTTCGCTGGCGGAGCGAACCCGAGCTGAGCCGCTACGACGCGGCGAGGCCGCTGACGATCAACTATCAGGAGTACTTGGCGCTCTACCGCGAGGAGCTGCTCTACCCGAGCCCGTACCGGCGCAGCCTGGCGATCGAGGACGAGCACGGCCGCCACATCGGCAACGTGATGTACTACAACATCGACGCTGTGCGGCAGGAGGCCGAGTTCGGTATCACGATCGGCGAGCGCGATAGCTGGAGCCAAGGCTACGGCACGGAGGCGGCGCGGCTGCTTGTGGAAGTGCTACTGCTGCGGAAGGGCTTCAGGCGAATGCACCTGAAGACGCTCTCCTGGAACAAGCGCGCCCGCCGCTGCTTCGAAAAGGCCGGTTTCAGCGAGTGCGGCCGCTCCTATCGCAGCGGCAACAGCTTTTTCCTGATGGAGATCCGGCGGGAGTGGCTCGTGGATGCGCTCGCTGATGCGGACGCGTCCGCTGATGCGGACGCGCCGGACGACATTGCCGGCGACTTCATTACGTCTTAGTAAGGCCCCCAGCACGCACGCGATCTCCCAGGCCAGACGGTGCGGCCAGCTAGCTGCGGCGTTGTCCGTTAGCTTTCGGTGGCCGGAGCCGGCCTGCCCGGCAGGTCCAGTTCGGGCGGCGGAGGCCCCGGATTCGGCAGGCCGAGCATCAGACGAGCCGGCACGAGCTCTCGCAGTTCGTCCACGGTCCACTTGCCGTCTTTGGTGATCGTGCGCATCGCCACCTCTTCGTGAACCAGCGAAATGGTTCCGCCCGTGACGGCGAAGACCTTGCCGTTGACGTCCCAGGCTTCGTCCGTGCAGAGGTAGACCGTCATCGGCGCGATGTAGGACGGCTCGCGCATCGCCGCGACGCCGCCACTGGCTGACTGCGCTGCTGTCTGGATCCCGGCGCGGGCCCGGAGTTGCCTGGCGTCTTCGGAGACGGATTGCGTCATGCGTGTCGCGGCGGCGGGCGAAATAGCGTTGCACGTGACGCCGTAGCGGCCGAGGTCGCGGGCGACGACGCGCGTGAACCCGGCGACGCCGGCCTTCGCCGCGCCGTAGTTGGCCTGGCCGGGGTTGCCGTTGAGGCCGGAGCCAGACGAGAAGTTGACGATCCGTCCGAACCGTTGTTGTCGCATCAGAATCGCGGCCGGCTTTGTCGTCGCGAAGTGGCCCTTGAGGTGGACAGCGATGACGGCGTCCCACTCCTCCTCGGTCATGTTGAAGATCATGCGGTCGCGGAGAATGCCGGCGACGTTGATCAGGTAGTCGAGCCGCCCGAACGAATCGACGGCGGTCTGGATTATGCTCTCGCCGCCCTCGACCGTTGCGACGGTGTCGAGGTTGGCGACGGCTCTGCCTCCGGCGGCCGCGATCTCGGCAACGACCTCGCCGGCGGGGCCTGCGCCAGGATCGTTGCCGTCCATGGCGACGCCGTAGTCGTTCACGACGACGTTGGCGCCCTCCGTCGCCAGCAGCAAGGCAACCTCGCGGCCGATGCCACGGCCCGCGCCTGTCACCACCGCAGTCCTGCCGTCGAAGCGGCTGGCCATCGCTATGTCGTCTCCTCGGTGACGGCCGTGCGGCCGGGGATCTCGAGGTCGGGCGGCGGGGGCGCAGGGTTGGTCTTGCCGTCCAGCAGGTCGCGAGGGACGGCTTCGATCAGCTCGTCCAGCGTCCAGAGGCCCGGCTTCCAGATCGTGCGCTCGGGGGTTGGATGGTTGTTGACGCTGACGCTGCCGCCCGCGACAGCGAATGTGTAGCCGTTGATGTTCCAGGCGTCGTCGCTGCAGAGGTAGGCGACCATCGGCGCGATCAGGTCGGGGTCGCGCGACGGCGCGGCCTGGGGCTTGTTCTGGCCCGACTGGGCCGGCATGCCGATCCCGGCTTTCGCGCGGAGCTGGCGAGCGGAGTCCGGCACGCTGGCCGTGAGGCGCGTTGCCGCGCCGGGAGAGATCGCGTTGCAGGTGACGCCGTAGCGGCCGAGGTCACGCGCGACGACGCGTGTGAATCCGGCGATGCCGGATTTGGCCGCGCCGTAGTTCGACTGGCCCGGAATCCCGACGAGGCCGGAGACGGAGCTGAAGTTGATGATCCGCCCGTAACGCTGCTGTCGCATCAGGATCGATGCCGGCTTGGTGCAGCAGAAGTGGCCCTTGAGGTGAACGGCGATCACGGCGTCCCACTCGTCCTCGGTCATGTTGAAGATCATGCGGTCGCGGAGGATGCCGGCGTTGTTGACGAGGATATCGAGCTTGCCGTAGGTGTCGAGCGCGGTCTGGATGATGCGTTCGCCGCCGTCCATGGTGGCGACCGATTCGTAGGACGCCGTCGCGTCGCCGCCCGCGTCATTGATCTCGCTGACGACTTCGTCCGCCGTGCTGCTGTCGCTGCCGGTGCCGTCGGCGGCGACGCCGGGGTCGACGACGACAATCTTGGCGCCCTCCTGGGCGAAGAAGATGGCCATGCCTCGGCCGATGCCGCGGCCGGCGCCCGTGATAATGGCAACCTTGTCTGTGAGCGCGCCGTTGGTCATCTACTACAGCCTGGCATCCAAGTCTTCGTTTCTCCTAGGCGCGGGCGGGGAGCGCGACGAGGCCGGTGCCCGGTGTCGTCTTCTTGCCGTCCGGGTTTTCTGTCCAGATGTCGAGCTCGACGAGGTTCTCGCCGCCGTCCTGGTACTTCTTGGTGACGACGCCGCGGCAGTCGATGTCCTGCTTGGCGTCGTCCATGCCGCGATAGTCGCAGCCGAACTTCTTGACGTTACCCTTCGCGCCGGCCCAATCGTGCAGGAGCTGGCCGAGGAAGGCGTTCTTGAGCGCGCCGTGGACGATGATGTCCTTGAGGCCGGTCGACTGGGCGAAGTCCTTATCGTAGTGGATCTGGTAAAAGTCCCCGGACCCGGCCGCCCAGAGCACCAACTGCTGCGTGGAGCAGTTTTTCTTCAGATTGGGGATCTCATCGCCCTCGCTGACGTCTTCGAAATAGACCTGGTCTGCCATATCGAATCTCCTCCTAGCGGCGGCTAGTACTGGATCGTCCGGCCTTGCATCTTGGCGACGACCTTGCCGTCCTGGTTGGTGAACGTCGTCTGGCGACTGGTGATCAGCATGGGGCCGATGCTGCCGGTGCGCTCCGCGAAGTCGGTGATCTTGGTGCGGGCCGTGAGCAGATCGCCGGCGCAGACGGTGTCCAGGTACTCGTAGTCCGTGCCGCCGTTGAGCACTCGCTTGTACGGGATGCTGTAGCCGCTACCTGCGGTTTCGGCGGGGCTGCGTTCGCCGCGGCTGGGATTGAAGACCGGCGTGCCCAGGTAGCCAGGTGGCGCGACGATGCCGCGATGGCCGGCGGCTTTCGCGGCGTCTTCGTCGTAGAAGATCGGGTCGGTGTGGCCGACGGAGCGCGCGAACATTCGACAGCCGCCATTCTCCACCTCCAGCGTTGTCGCTGCGCCTTCCTTGCCGATGATGGCCCGCATCTCGTCCGTGATGACGGACTCTGCTTGCTGTGTCATCGCCACCTCCTGAGTGAGCGGAGGGACGCGTTCGTCCCTCACGTCTGAGTAGTCAGTTACCGGATGGCCGCGCTGAGGATACTAGCAGCATCGCGCGTGGGTCAAGGGGTCATGCTGCGGCATGACCATTGGGTATGGCCTGAAGGCAATACCCAGGGCCGCTTGGGTCATGCTTTGCGGCGTGGGCTTGGGGTATTCGGGGAATACCCCCGGGTAGTTGGCCATGGCCTTGGCATTCCCCTGGGCGCTGGGCGTTGGGGCCACGCCTGTGAGGCGTGGCCTTTGGGAATGCGGGCGGCTGGACAGCCGCCGTACGCATTCCCTGGGTGCTTGGGTTTGGGGGGCATGGCCTTGGGGCCACGCCTGTGAGGCGTGGCCATTGGGAATGCGGGCGGCTGGACAGCCGCCGTGCGCATTCCCTGGGCATTTGGGTCATGCGGCTGGAGAACCGCTGAAATCGACGCGGGCGAGGTTGACGGGGTGGCCTCTGCGGCGGGCCTGAAGGGCCTCGATCTCGTGGAGGGTCTGGATGTACTGGCGGTGGAAGTGCCGCTCATGCTTCGTGATGCGTTCGAGGTAGCGATCCGATGGCAGCATACGAAGCTCCATCTGCTCCTCGAAGACCTCGGGCCCTGGCTCGACGATGTCTTCGCCCGGCGGGTTGATCGCTGCGCGATGGATCTCGGCTGTGGCCATCTCACCGGCGGTGCCCTCAACAGAGTGCATGGTGGCGGCGACCTCGTAGCGTAGGACGCGGTTGAGACGCCAGAGGAGGCTTGCGACGCGTTGCGCGAGGCATTCCTCAAGGCCTCCGACGGGTTCGATACTTGCGACGATGCCATCGCGGTGGCGTTTCCAGGCGGCCTCATTCTCCATGCCCGGGATGACGGGGCTGTTGGAGGTGATGCCGTGCTTGAGGGCGTTGTAGCGCTTCTCGGACCTGCGAGCCTCCGGGCTGAGGGTGCGGCGCGGCTTGCGCTTGGCCGGGGCTTTGGGGGCGACGCCTGAAGCGGCGGGGGACGTTTGTTTTGCCAAAACGGTGTTTTTACTGTCTACACTCATTAGTGGTTACCTCCGGGAATAGGAGTGAAACGCACTTGTACTTACTGTGTATACGCTAAGACAGTTTAACCTGTAACCGGTCCGATGTCAATTGAAATAGCACGGGTGTGCGGCTGGGCTCAAGCGGGGAGGGGGAGTGGAGTGGCGAGAGGTAAGCCGACTTCGCTGGGCTGACTCTAGTGAGTTACACACTACGGGGGGATGGTGGCCCTGGTACGTGAAATGGGCCGGAGACAATCACTTGAGCATGTGTCGAAGCATGTTGTCTATGACCGGCTCAATGCCGTCTTCCATGAAAAGGACATTTCGCGCTTTCATTTCGTCCTTGGTTAGGCTGCCCGTCCACCAGCCACCTTGGGCGAAAGGCGTAACAGAGAGGATGAAGGAGTACAATACGACTTGCGGATCGCCGAGCTTCGTTTCAAGCTCCTTGATCGTCTTGTGGAACCGGATCTTCCGGTCCTCGGGGCCATCGAGATTGCGAATTCCCTTCGGATCAACAAATGTCACGTATTGCTTGCCGCCAGTGAGCAGCCAGAGAATGAAGTCCGGATAGAAGTTGCCCGCCTCAAAGAACCCGATGCCCGTTCGGCTGCGGTTGCGCAGCAAATACATCTCTTTATCATTGAAGTACGTGGTGTTCTTCTCAAAATAGGCCTTTAGGCCGAGCACGAAGTCACGCTCCCCATCGTTGAGCGCTACCGGCCTTACTTCGATTAGGCCACTGCGAGCGTAGACCAGCGGGTTGTAAAGATGGCTGCCGAATCGGAATACCCGCAGGTTGCCGACATCTAGCTCGTCCTTGATGTTGCGAAGCGCCGCGATGACCGTAGCCTCGGACTGCTCTACGAGGATCTTGTACTCGTCGACGAAGTTCGGATCGCCGGGCGTGAGCTCGTGGTACTCCATGTGGTCATACTCGAACGCGGCCTTGGACTGCTTATAGAAGCGGTCGCAGTATTTTGTGAGCAATGCAAGTGCTATCTCCTGCCATCGGCGGAAGCGGTCGAAACTGCCGAATTCCAGCTCCTCCGGCGGGATGTAGAGGCGATACCAGACAGGTGTCTCCATTAGGGTTTGAGGGGTTTCACGCGGCAAGTCGAAGTTGTACCAGGCCCGTTCGTTCTTGAAGCGGTACAAGTCGAACCAGATCGCATCAAAATCAATGTAGGCGAGATGGGCGGCGGTCAGCTTGTCTTCGTTCTGGGCTGCCTTGTCGGCATCCGCGCGGAGTTCCTTGGCAATGGCGGCCTGCAGGCGCGGATACCAGTTCACCACAATCGGATGTAGTTTGAGTTCGTCGAGCGGCCCGAGCGCGGGCTTGGGTCCGTCACGCTTGAAGTCGACGCCTTCCATGACGCGAATCGTTCGGAGCTTCTTCTTCTCCAGCCCGCCTAAGGCGACCGTGGCTATGGTGAACTCTTCGTTCTCCTTGTCGGGAGAGAGCCCTTCGTCTTCAAGATACTGGCGGAATTGCTGCATGTAGTCTGCACGCACGCCTAGTACGTTGAGTGTCTCAAGCACGCCGATGTGCGCTGGACGTTTAATACCTGTTACATGACCGCTGCGTTTGAGGCCGAAGCCATGCCCTTTGAGACGCACGCCCCGGCCGAAGAGCTGGATGATCTCTGCGCCCTCGGACTTGCCGACGTGCATCAAGCCCATCGTGCTGACGCGCCAGCTGCTCCAGCCCTCCGTGAATTTCTTTGAGCCGATGAGCATGCGGACAGTGGAGCCCGGCTTGTCGATTTGCTGGAAGAGAGAACCAGCGAACTCCTTGTCTGTGACAGTAAGGCCAGCGACATCGCAGAGCTTGAGGAGCTTCGATGCGTCGCCCACGTTGATGACGCCAAAGGGTTCGTGGTCGCCCAAACGAAGCGCGATCTCCCCTTCGACGCCCTTCAGGTCTTCAACATGTAGTGATGCGTCGCTGGTAGCGTTGAACACGGTGCGTAAGATGTCGGCGAAGATGCCGTCCTCGGTGAGGCCGAGTCCGACAAGAAACGCGAATGATTGCGCGAAGATGTCGCGGCCCGTGGTATCGAGCAGACCGGTGTTCCCACTAACCAACCGCTTGATGTCCGCGATTGAGCGGCTTCGGTCGCGGATGAACTCGTCCAAGAACAGCAGGATGTCCACGACATCCGAGACTTGGCGCTTATTATCGGTGCGGACGGCGTTGACCTTCGCACCCACGAAGACCCAGAGCGGCGCTTCAAGCAGGAACGGTACGAGCTTCTGTCGTTCCTCTTCGTAGACCCGTCCCTGCTGGTAGAAGGTCAGTAGGGAAGCAGTCAGGTACAGGCGACGCTTCTCGTCGTCATCGTCGGCGGGAAGGTTGAGGATGCGATAGTCCTTGCCGTAGCCATCGCGATAGAAGTAGCGGTATGAGTAGTCGAACAAGATGCAGCGAGCATATTCGTCGGTGAGCGCCTGCTTGTTCGCCGCCTTCATCGCTTGGCCGAACGTCGCCGAGTACTCGAACGAGAAGCCGTCCTCACAAAGCCGGTTGCGGGTACCCATCCACTCTTCGCCGCCCGCACCGCGATGCCCCTCGTCGACGAGCACGAGGTTGTTGCCCTCAAAGGCGTCGATGGCGACCGTCTTTTCACCCTGGTCCTCGCGCAACTTATAGATGTCGACGATCTCGACCGCCTGGCCGGCGAAGAGACCGCGCCCTTCTTTCTGAAACAGCTCCGCGTCGATGCCCGACTTCTCGAACTCTCCAAGGTGTTGGCTAGAGAGGCCTTCGTTCGGCGTCAAGAGAATCACGCGGTTAAGGCTTTTCGCGTCGCCCTTGCGTGACAGGTAGTCCTGGAACTGGAGGATGTTGCAGTGCATCAGCAGCGTCTTGCCGGAGCCGGTTGCCATCCAGAACGCAAGCTTGTTGAGCAAATCGGGTGTGAAAGCAGGAACCAAATCGCCAGCGGCCTTGCCCGTGTTGAAGGTTGCGACGTGACGGTTGAGGGCCTCCAGCAACGCTTCGCGGTCGCTGAAATAGCGGTCGAGGTAGATTTCCGTGAATAGCAGCGCGAGGTACTGGAAGTATTTCATGTACAGTTGCGGGCCCTCGGTACGCCGCTCGGTGATGCGCTGCCAGTGGCGTACGATGTTGGCGTCGTGGGCGAGCAGCAGCTCGTCCGGCAGAAGCTCGTGATGTAGGCGCAATACGATCTGCTTATGGAAGAGCGAGACGTTCTCTTCGTCGTAGCCCTCCAAATCTGCGCGGTGCAGCGGTTCGATCAGGTCGTCGAAGTTAGGGACTTCGAAGAGCGATGTGAGCCACTGGTTGAGGACCAGCCGCTGGTCGAACCGCAGCGCACCAGCCTTCTTCTTTGGGGGCACGGCTGTACGTCCTGCACGTCGAACATCAGCCGTTGGAAGTTCTCCTCGATGAGCCGCACCTTCCAGGTCTCGTCCTCTCGTCGCAGGTTTTCCAAATTATTGTCGCCGTTGACGTAGATGACGTCGAACTCCTGGTCCTTCGTCGTGTAGCCCTGCTTGCGAAAGAACTCATCGAGGTCCTTGTTGGACTTCTCTTCGGAGTTGCGCCAGATGACGAGGAGTTTCTCGCCGGCCGGGCTCTCGCCCGTAACGACTCGGAAGCCCTGGATGTGATCGATGGTCTTCACGCGCAGGCCGATCAGGTAGTTGAACGTCTCGACCAAGTCGACGTTGACCGGCCGCGTCTCGCCGGCGCTGCCGCTCGCGACGTTCAGTTTGTAGGAGAACGGGTCTTCAAACGCATCAATGTTGAGGAGCGATGCGCTGCCCTTAGCCTCAACGTCAAGCATGTATCGCAGCGTGTAGTCCTCGTGCAGGTCGGGGTGCTCAGAGAGCAGCTTCTGCTGCGTTTCAGTGCTCTTGAGCTCTAGGTTGTTCAGCGCATCTTCGTACGACTCCAGACGGATGCATTTGAACATGTGGCTGGAGCCCTCGCGTGAGATCGGATTTCCATTCTTCCAGTCCTTGGAGTAGATAACCTTCTGGATTCGCGGTTTGAGAACGGTATCGAAGTAATCACCCATCTCGACAAGAATGTACTTGCGGTTGCCGCCATCTTGGCGATTCAGATTGATGACGGCATGGCCCGTGGTGCCTGAACCAGCGAAGTAGTCCAGAACATCGGCATCTGGCTCCGTTAGTGCAAAGATGGAATCCTCCACGGTGTGAACAGACTTCGGGTACAGGTCTTCGCTTATCTTGAGTCCAAGGTCGGTGAGCCATTTCGTGCCATAGTCGCCCGCAATGTACTTCGAGGCGTCCCAAACAGTCTTTATAGGCAGTTCTGCTTTGGCTTTGTGGATCTGCACTTCACCGGAAGTAGTGACGTGAACCTTAAGCAGCTGCGAAATCTTAACGACTGAATCCCTCGCATAGCGCCATTTTCGCTCGGCGAGCTTCGAATCCACCGGATAGATGGCCAAGCGCGGGCCATCCGGCACGTTTGCCTCACCCGGATGAAAATCGTCGGCACATACATCACCGAACCCAACGATCTCTTTGCCCTCAACATAGATCGGGTAGAAGCAGTTCTTCGCCGTATTTCGCTCAGACTCACGACCCCATTTCCTGAGGTTGTCGAAATCCCACTCCTCTTTTGGCACTTGCTCGCCATGCGTTGTCGGCAGGTCAGGTGGGATGCAGAAAAAGGCGTATTCGTGATTGTATGAAAAGTAGTCTCCCTGAATCCCCTTTTTGTTATGGATTACGGCAACGCAGATCTTCTCGCTTAGAGGAAATATCAAGGACAACAGCTGGCCGAGAACTTCCTGCTCATTCTCGTCAATGGCCACAACGTGCGAACCTTCCGTTCGCGCGAGTCGCTTGCTCAGACGAAGTCTTCCCTCCATGAGCGTAATCCAAGACGAATGTTTGTACGTGTTCTTGTAAGCAATCTCAGTGGTCTTCGAGTTGTAAGGCGGATCGATGTAGACACAACCAATCTGGTCGCGATAGCGAGCGTCCAGTAGCGAAAGCGCTTGGAGGTTCTCGCTGTGGATGAGAACGCCGTCCGTCTGCTCGTTCAGATTGGTCAGGTTATCTAGTAACATGTCGGAGAAGTCGTCAGGGAAATGCCGTGTATCCAGTGCGAGATGCGGCTGTGATTTCAGAAATTCGACGGACAGAGGCTCTGAGTAGGCTGGCTGAGTCAGGGCGGCTTGGATCTCGTCGATCGCGAGCAGACGCACCCACTCCTCCCGCTGCGCCCCGTTGGCGGCGATCTCCGGATACAGCCCCTCTGGTACGAGGTTCAGCGTGACGCAGTAGCTGGTCTCGATGACGAACTTCTTTTTAAGCCAGAGCTTCTTCTGGAAATCCTCTAATTGCGCGAGGAAGTCGATGATCTTGTGGGCGATCTTTCGGATAGCGCGAATCTTCGCGAGGTAGCTGTCTACCTTCGGCGCGGTCTCGTTCTCGATGTCATCGAGGTGCATGACCTCGTTCTTGATGTAGAAGTCCAGCTCGCGGCGGAGAAAGCTGCCTAGGTCTTTGTGGATGAAGTAGTCGAAGGTGTTGCGCGCCGTGTAGTCGTTGAGGTGCTTGGCGAGGAGCGTGCGGTCGGGGTTCTTCTCGGTGGGCCGTTTCTCAGTCAATGCAGCTTTCCAGGGATTGGGCACGGCGGCCATGATCTCGGGCTCCGCTTCAGCGTTGAGCGCCTCGCGCTTCCGCCCTTCCGGATCAGGGCGGTACTCGAAGCAGATGGTTAGCTCGCCGTCCTGTTCCGCGACTGGGTCCGTCTCGGCGAGGATGAAGCGCCGCTCCTGGCCGACGGCAGGCTTGTTGTTGTCTGACTCTGTGTTAGCGGACGTTAGCTTGAAATGGACGCGACGACCGTCGCCGAGTTTGAAGGCGTAGTCGCGGAACTGCTCGGTGCTCTTGATGTAGTACTGGTCGGCATTGGCCCAGTGGAGCTTGACCTCCTCGCCCTCGTACGGGAGGGCGTAAACGCCCTCCTTGTACCGCCGAAGTGAGAGATAGTCGCCTTCCTTGTAGTAGCGGCGAAAGAAGCTGGCGAGGTGCGAATAGACCTCGTTCTCCAGCGCCTCGATATCGGTTCCTGCCTTGTACTTTGCGCGGAGTTCCTGAACCTTCGGCGAGTCGCCCGGCTTCATGCCTGCCTTCGTCACACTCGCTTCGAGCTCGTCGAGCTCCTGCTTCACTTGCGCGCGCAGGCCTTCGTCAACGCCAGCGAGCGTCTCCTTCACCTGAGGCAACAGATCGCTGTCGAGGAAGCGCGTGATCTCGTCGCGTTTGACATTCATGATGCGGTAGATGCCGAAGTCGAGGTCAGCCTGGTCGAGCATGAAAACCTCGTCCAGGACGCGGCGCATTCGGTCGAAATTCGTATCAGCCATGTGTCCTTGCTCCCCTTAGACCACGCTCCATCGGATAGTGAACAGAGGCTCCGCCGTGGTGCTCTGGCTTAGCCGCTTTTCCAGCGCTTCGATGAGCTTATCACGCTGCACGATGATCTCGTCCTCAACATCGAAGATATGCTGTCGCTGTCTGCGCTTCTCGCGCTCCAGCTCAGCGATCTTTGCCTGGAGAGTGTGCTGCTCTTCGCTACTGGTCGCGAGGCGGGCCTGACGATTGAGCGCCTTGATCTGGGCCTTCGTGTCGGCCAGCTCCTTCTCCGCGCCGAGCACCTTGTCATCGGCCCACCGCTCTAGCCGCTCGCGTTCCTGCTGAAAGAGCTCGTTGTTGACCTCCAAAGAACGTGCAATCGTCGCGGCGGTGTGGCGTTTGGCATCGGGCTGGAGGCGGCCTAGCGCCTCGGCTGGGTCGGCAGCCTCGCTCACCGAACCGGCGCAGCGGAAGAGCTTCTCACACGTCTCCTGGTCGATAGCGCGACCTCCATCGTCGAACGCAGAGAAGAGCAGGTATTCCTCAGGCTCGAACGACTCGATGGTCAGGCGCTGAAGCATGAGCCAGCCGCTCCGGCCACGCAGTTCCTCCACCGCCGCGATGCGCGAAGGGTGGTTGGAGATATCGAACGAGACGTGGGCGGCTGGTGTTGGTGCACGCTTGCCCGCATCGATGACGTACTCACCCAGCGGATGCGACAAACGATACAGGAATTCGCCCTCGATGTTAGGCGCGGTCTTGGAAATCAGGTGGTAGCGCCCTTCCGGCACTTCCACTTCCACAGGCGATCTGAGATCGAAGGTCAGACCATCATCGTCGAACTCGGCCTGCTGGCGGAGAACATAGCGGGTGAGTATCCAAAACATACGGCCCATCATGTCAAGTTGCTCGCGCGCGTTGCTGAGCTGCATTCGTAGCCGCGCCGTAACGTCTTCATCGAAACGTTCGAGCAACCTTTGGCGGGTATCATCCATGCGCGTTTGGATGCTTTCGTCCATTTCGAAACGGAGTTGCACGAAGCGCGCGTCGATTTCCTCCGGTGCGCGGCACTCCTGGTAGATGGCAAGGATTCGCTTCTCGAAGTCCACACCGGACTCGATGACGCCCAGAACTTCATCGGACGCTCCGAACACACCGTTGAACAGGTTAAACTTCTGCTCTAGCAGCTCCAGCACACGCTTGTCGGCATGGTTTCGCTCGTTGAGGAAGTTAAGGACCACGACATCGTGCTCCTGGCCGTAGCGGTGGCAGCGTCCGATGCGCTGTTCTATACGCTGCGGGTTCCACGGCATGTCATAGTTGATCACCAGTGAGCAGAACTGCAGGTTGATGCCTTCGGCTCCTGCCTCGGTCGCGATCATGACTTCCGCGTCGTCTCTAAAATGCTCGATCAGAGCCGTGCGTATGTCGACTTGCCGTGAGTGCGATGATCGGCCAGTTCCTGCGTTGGATGTCAGCCACTTGTCGTAGACTTGACGCGACTCTGGGTCATTGTTCGATCCGTTGAACAAGACTAGTTTCCCGGCGAATCCGTTGGCCTCCAGAAACTCCTTCATGTAGTCCTGCGTGCGACGTGACTCTGTGAACACGACTGCCTTTCGTCGCGCACCCATGCGCTCCATTTCAGCAAAGCCGATGGAGAGAGCGTCCAACAATGCACGCGACTTTGTGTCCACGCCGATGCTGTGGGCCCACGTCGCTAGCCGCCCGACCTCTTCGATCTCGGTATCAAGCTTTGCAGCGTCGAATGTTGGGGCTTCGAGAGTCTCAGCGTCTTCCTCTTCGTCCTCGACGGTCTCGTCGAGGAGATCGTCTTCCAATTCCTCGCCATCGATGAGGGCCGAGATGAAGTCGAGCCCGTCCTCCGCGCTCACCGCCACGCCTTCCTCACGCAGGTGGATCAACCGCGCCCGAATGGAGTCGAGCGTTCCGGCGATGGCTTTGGATGAGGAAGCGAGCAGCTTTCTCAAGACTAGTACAACCAGTTGTCGCTGGCGATGCGGCACTGAGTGTGTGTCAGGACGCAACAGAAACTCAGAGACGGCCTCGTAGAGCTTGTGTTCGTTATCCGTGGGACGGAACGGCTGAGTGATCGGATGGCGCTCCGTGTAGCGGATATATTCGAGCACCTGATTGCGGAGCGTACGCTTCGTGAAGTGCTCTACCCTTGACCGGAGCTGGTTGAGATCACTGTCCTGACGCATGTAGAGGGATCGAAATGCGCCGACGTCACCAAAGAGATGCTCATCAATTATCGAGGAGAGCCCGTATAGCTCCAGCAGCGAATTCTGGAGCGGCGTGGCGGTCAAGAGAATCTTCTGGCGATCCTCTAGTGCCCAGCGGATGCGCTGCCCCATCTTATTGCTAGGTCTGTACGCGTTCCGTAACTTGTGAGCTTCGTCGATGACGACTAGATCCCACTGCACTGCGCGCACTTCAGTCTCCCTGGCGCTGGCGAAATTGATCGATGTGATGACGACGGCATCACTTGACCAAGGATCCGGGTTCCCGTCCCGCTGGGCCTGGCGGTACGTTGGGGAATCAAGGATAGTCGTGGGTAGGTTGAATTTCTCCTCTAGTTCCATACTCCACTGCTTTCGCAGTGAGGCCGGGCAAATGACAAGTAGCCTCCTCCGACGTTCTGCCCAGTACTGACAGAGCACGAGGCCTGCCTCGATAGTCTTGCCCAGTCCGACCTCATCGGCAAAGACGACGCCCTTCCGAAGAGGAGATTCGAGAGCGAAAAGGGCGGCATCGATCTGGTGTGGGTTTAGGTCGACCATCGCGTCAAACAGCGACATCGATAGGCGGTCACTGCCTGCCGCTGGTCGGCGGCGCGTCAGTTCCTGAGCAATGTAGCTCGCGTGATACGGAGTGCTCATATTAGGCCTCACGCGAATCTTACACAAACGGGGCCCTTGCTCGACACCGGCCCGGCGCGGGAGGCCAATGCGACACGTCGCACAATGCGCGATGAGCAGGCGTGTGGGCAGTCGGGTCATGGCCTCGGGCCATGCGGGCCATGCGGGCCACACCTGCGGGTGTGCGGGCGGTTGGACAACCGCCTTCGGGCATGACCAGAGTCATACCCCCGGGCACCGTCCCTACTCGGCGCCGCCAGCCAACTCCTCCACGACCTGCATCAACACGTCCGGCCTGTCCGACATGATACCGTCGACGCCGGACGCGAGGATGCGACGGATGTCCGCCGCGTCGTCGACCGTCCAGACGTGGACTTGCAGCCCGAGGCTGTGCGCCGCAGCGATGAACGCCGGGGTGACAACCCGGAACCGGCCGTAACTTTCCGGCACCTGGAGTGCGTCGTAGCCGGGGGAGAGAAATCGCTGGCAGCGCGTCCGGGCCGCCAACCAGAATCTGATCACCTCCGCCGGGCCGGCGGACGTAGCCACCGTGCCTTCAGAACGCCGCCGCAGATCGCGGAGCATCGCGCTCTGGAACGACCCCACGATCACCCGGTCCCGGCCGTTGTGGGCGTCGAGCACGTCCAGGAGCGCGCCAACGGCTGCCGGATCGTTGGGCTTGATCTCGATAGTGAAGCGGCCATCTGGCAGGGCCTCTAGCACTTCAGCCAGCGTCGGAATCTCGACTCCCTGGGCGCGGAAAGGGTACGTGGCGCCCCCATCAGGGGTGAACCGGTATCCCGCGTCGAGGCGTTTGAGCTCGGCCAGCGTGTGTTCGCGAATGAGACCCGCGCCGTCGGTTGTGCGTTCCAGCGTCGAATCGTGGCAGCCGACCAGCACGCCGTCGCGCGTCAGGTGAACATCGAGATCGAAATAACGGAAGCCGAGCGCCTCTGCCTGCCGGTACGCGAACAGCGTGTTTTCAGGCCACACCTCACCCCCGCCCTTGTGGGCGAAGGCAATCGGGCGACGCCTCTGGGCGTCGCCTTCGGGTATGGCCCAGATGCCATACGCAGGCCGCTTGGGCTTGGGGCAGTTGGTCGTGTGGCTCATGGCTTCCTGTCCATCTTCTTCCTGGCCATCCTAGGGAACTGTTTGGGCGGTGGCAAGCGGGTCATGGCCGGAGGCCATGGCCTTGGGCCACGCCTACGGGGCGTGGCCTTGGTGTATGGCCCAAAGACCATACACCGGGCGCTTGGGCTTGGGCCACGCCTATGAGGCGTGGCCTTTGGGAATGCGGGCGGCTGGACAGCCGCCGTGCGCATTCCCTGGGCGCTTGGGTCTGGGGGCGTGCGGGCCACGCCCCCGGGGCGTGGCCGTTGGGTTTGCATGTGGGCGGGGCAAGCGCCGCCCCTACGTTTCCGCGGCAGGGCGGGTGGGCCATGCTGCGGCATGTCCTTGGGCATGTGGGAGACATGCCCTGCATGAGAGGCCTTCGGCTGTGTTGAGGGCAGGCGGGCGGGTCATGGCCCGAGGCCATGCCCTTGGAGCCGGCGCTTGCCTACAGCTTGACTGTCGATGGTAGTATAGTCGCGCTGATGAGCCGATCTGTTGCACCCGCGGGGGTTGAACGATGCCGTCCTCGAATCGCTGTCAGGCTTGTGGCGCGCAGAGCAGGCCGTCGGCCAAGTTCTGCCGGTCATGCGGCGCCGCGCTGCCGGCCGAATTGGCGCAGCCGATCGACGCCGTGCGCCGCTGCCCGTCGTGTGGCGCGGAGACGCCCGTTGGCGCGACGTTCTGCGTGTCGTGTGGTGCGTCGCTGACGGAACCAGCGGAAACGGCGGGTCGCGGCGGAGACCGGCGCGGGCTGTGGCTGGGCGGCGGCATCGCGGCGGTCCTTGCCGTGGTGGTGGTCATAGTTGTCGTTCTCGCCGGTGGCGGCGGTGGCGATGCCGATGGGCTCACGGGGAAGCAGCGCAGGGCCCTGGAGCAGCTTAGAGAGGCGTCCACGGTGTCGGTACAGGTTCGGGTTGAGGATGGCGTTCCACGCACGCTCGGTGCCCGTGTGCCCATCCCCGCGTCAGTTGGCGACGATCCAGAGGATAAGGCTCGGTTCTTCCTCGACACCTATCGTGACCTGTACGGGTTGGATGAGCCAGATGACGCGCTATTCCTGGCCGAGGTGCTGGACGCGCCGGATGACAAGGAGGTCGTGTCCTTCCAGCAGCGAGCGGGCGAGTTTGAGGTGTTCGGGTCGGACGTGCGGGTGCACATCAACTCCGACAACGAGGTGACGTACGTCAGCGCCACCCTCCCGTCGGACGAGATCGATGTTCCGGTTGAGCCCGTGGTCGACACGGCCGAAGCGTCGATCGTGGCCATCGAGGCGCTCGGGCTCGGCGCTGAGGCCGAAGTCGAGGTGCTGGGATCGCAGGTGCTGGTGTTGAACGAGGGGCTGATCACGGGTGAGCGCACGGAGAGCGTCCTGGCCGTCAGGATCGACCTTGCGGTAGCCGATCCGCTTGCGGTGCCGGTCAGTTTCGTCGACGCAACCACCGGCAAGCTGATCTTGAGCTACGATGACCTGCAGGCCGACCGCGACCGGAAGACCTACACTGCCAACAACTCCAGCTACTTTTTCGCGACTTCCTATATCTATAGCGAGCTGAGGATCACGGAAGCCGGGCCCGTGGAGGGCACAGATCCCCCGGACCGGGAGATGCGACTGGGCCACCAGTACGCCGGGCGGGTGTACGACTACTACAGCGACACCCATGGCCGGGACAACTACGACAACGCCGGCGGGCCGCTCTATACATACGTGCACTTCGACACTACACGAGACAACGCCTTCTGGTATGACGGAGCGATGTGGTTCATGGATGGCCTCGTCACGCTCGACATTTTCGGCCATGAGTTCACGCACGGGGTGATCCGGAACAGCGCAGGGCTAGTTTACGCGAACCAGTCGGGGGCGCTCAACGAGTCATTCGCCGACGTGTTCGGTGTGATATTCATCGAGCGAGGAAACGACTGGCTGATGGGCGAGGGCGCCTTACGGCAGGTTGGTACCCGGTTAGAGAGGCGGGCGTTTCGCAGCCTACAGAACCCGCCATCCATCCGTAATCAGCCTCACCACATGGACCAATTCCTCAGCACCACCCTTGATAGGGACCACGGCGGCGTCCACACAAACAGCGGCATCCCCAACTACGCCGCCTATCTGATCGTCCAAGGCGGTACGCACAGTAGCAGTGGCATATCCGTGAACGGCATAGGCCGCGGCAAGGCAGAGCGCATCTACTACAAGGCTCTGACCGAGTATCTAACCTCCACGTCCACCTTCGACGACGCGAAGGACGCGCTCCTCCGTTCCTGCCTCGACCTGCTGGTGACGACCATCGATATCGACTTCGCCGATTGCTCCTCCGTGATCAACGGATACGCGGCTGTTGGCATCGGCGAACCGGACGCGGACGGCGATGCGGTCGTCGACAGGCCGTTCGACAACTGCATCGGCGATTTCAACCCTCTGCAGGAGGACTCCAACGGCGACGGCATCGGCGATGCGTGCGAACCCGCGACGGTAGTGCCTCCCGCGGCGACGCCGACATCGGCTGCGGCGCCGACGCCGACGGTCGTGCCCGGGCCCGGCGCCGGCGCCACACCGACGGCCACGGTAGACGGCGGCGCACCTACTCCAACCGTCGAATCGGCCGCGCCAACGCCCGACCTCAGCTGGATTGAGGGCGTCGTACAGGACACGATCGCCGTCCTTGTCGGCGGGGACATACCGCAGGAAGTAGCGGAAGTCATCGGTGACGATCTGCGCGACTGCCTGACCGCGGCGGCTCGTCGCGGCGCTAGCCGGAGCGAGGCGATCGGCGAGTGTCAGACGTTCTTTGAGCCGCCAACGACCGGGGAGACCATACAGGCCAGCGGTAGCTTCGATGCTCCTTTCGACCGAGGTAACCAGATTTCTCTCAGCTTCCCGTCTGATGGCGGCGCCGTTACCGGCACCTTCACGGCAGCTATCTACTTTCCCATCTGCACTGGAGAAAAGGACTTTTTCTGCAACAAGGGCGAGATATGCACTCTCGTCTTCGGGTTCTCTGGGCCGTTGGAAGGATCTTTTGACGGCGTAAGCGCACTGAGCGGAACGGCCACTGCCACGACTACAGAGACCATCGAGCGCGGGTGCGAAGATGGGGTTGCCGTGCCGGAAACTACTGTTGTTAGCTGGTCGGCTGCCTACAACGGCGAGCGTGTCAGAGGACGAATCGCGAGCCTGGAGGGGGACGAACCGTTGGTCTTCACGGCGTTCGTTGTATCACCATAGCGCCGCTGGACCCCGCCACCTGTAGCTTCCGGCCCTGATCGCTAGATGACGGTGCTGGAGTGGGAAGCGAAGGTTAAACTCGGGACCCTCTGCTTGAGAACTAGAGCCAGCCCGTTCGCCACCGTCCGTGCAAGGCCGCCGACGAAGCTAGATCTGTCCTAGCCCCCATCTTCGCCCGCCAACGGTCGCTGTCAAGATGCAGCTTGTTTCCGCAGCCGCCTACATCAAGTGGCGGCCGGAGGCGGCTCAGATATTCGCCCTGCGCATAAGAATCGCGTTGACAATCTCGATTCACGGCATATAATGCCCACACAGGCGGCCTTCTGACGGCAGGGACGCGGTTCTTAGGCGGACAAATATTGGCCAAGGGCGGGCACGACATGGCGCGACGCGAGGGCGAGGCGCTCACCATTGGCCGCATTCGGGGACGTGCAGCAATCCGGATATGAGCGATCTCAGCAGCTCTCGGAATCGCAACGATTCTTGTGACGACTGCCGGACTGCGTCGTGGATCTACTCTACGACATCTTCTGTGTCATTCAACCCTACCTGGATACGAATCCGCGACCGTGTTTCGTCGCCAGGTCTTCGGGTAGACCTCGGCACCGTGACGTAGTGGAGTTCCTCGGACGAGAAGCAGAGCTGACGGCGGTTCTAGGTCATTTGGGCAAGCCGGCTATCGGCAACGGGGCAATCGTCCTTGTCCACGGCGAGCTTGGTATCGGGAAGACTCAGTTTATCCAACACGTGGCGAAGCTCGGGCGTCGGCGTGGGTGTGTGGTAGCGGCGGGTAGATGGTATGAGGCCCCCCAGGTACCCGCGTATGCTGGCTTCATTGAATGCGTCGCTCAGCTGGTCAACGAGCATGAAGAGGCGCTTCGCCACTCCCTCGACGTCCACTCGCCGTATTTGCAGCCGCTCGCAAATCTAAGCCCTGAATTCGCGTCGACACTAGGCCTAAGAGCATCGAGGCTCGCAGAGGCTCCCGACGAATACAGGCTGTGGCGTGGAGTTCTCTTACTCGTTGAGACGATCTGCGCTATCGGGCCGCCCGTGGTTCTCGTTCTCGATGACCTTCAGTGGTCCGACTCGGGCAGTATTGATCTGCTGGCGTTTCTTGGCCGCAACGTTCGTGAACTCCCTTTGCTCATCCTTGCCGGGTACCGCGGCGAGGGCGCTAGCCCAGTGCATCCGTTAGGTCGGACGTTGTCTGCTTTGAACGGCGCGAACCTTGAAGAGGTCGCGCTGTCGGGATTGGGCCTGGAAGAAGTTCGCACACTCGCAGAGCGCGCCGTCGGGAGCCGCCTCGACAATGCAACGGCAGAAGAGATATGGGAGTTGACAAGAGGGAATCCGCTCTTTGTCGAGGAGATTGGAAGACAGTTCTTGACGAAATGCGATTCGGCGTCGAATTCACACAGCGAATTCAAGCGCATTCTCCGGGAAGACGTACCACCAACTATCCGCGAAGTGATGACTCAGCGTCTTTCGAACCTTGGCGCCGAAAGTCAGCACTTCCTTGGGATAGCGGCGTGCGTCGGCCGGGATTTCGACCTTTTCCTCATCGACGAAATAGCCAGTATGGAGCAGTCTAGCCTGGCGGCCGCTCATGAGGAATGTCTCCGGTCGTCAGTCATGAAGGAAATTTCTCCCGGTGTTTTCACGTTCATTCATCCGCTAATGAGAGAAGTGATCTATTCAGAAATCTCTGCGTTGAACAGATTGGAGATCCACCTAGAGGTCGCCTCAGCGCTGGAGCGGAACTATGGGGAGAAGGCCACAAATCACGCACGAGAGATTGCGAACCACCTGATATCGGCTGGGAGGCTTGCTGATCCAGCTCGGACGCTTCACTACTGCGTAGCGGGAGCTCGCCAAGCACGTATCCTGTTCGCCCCTGAAGAGATGCGCCGGTTGGCGAATGCCGGGCTCGCGGCTCTCGATCTCGCATCGGAACCCTCTGACCGTGACCGCGCTCGGCTGCTCATAGACTCGGCATATGCGGAGACGATGATAGCCGGCCCGGACGAGGCCGTAAGGATATACCGGAAAGCTCTGGCGGTATATGAGGCTTTAGGGGATGAGGAAGGCATAGTCGATTGCAGTCGATGGATCGCTTCAACGCTGTTGCAGTACGGGCGCTGGGAAGGCGCGTTGGCCACAACTCAGGGAGCGCTTTCTCACGCTACCGAGGCACGCACGCACACATATGTGGCGCTGGTGGGAGCGCACGTCCTCGCCGCATTAGTCGGCGGCCAATTTCAAGAGGTTGCCGAGTGGTCCGAAAAGCTCTTGCAGCTTGCGTTCGATGACGAGACAACGGCTCTGGCGCACCATGCGGCGGCGGGACATCACAGTTGGGGGATAGGAGACCCGAGTCGGGCAATGCAACACTTTCAAGAATGCCGTGTGCACTTCCTGAAAATCGGCCACGACGCGACCGCTGCACAGATTGCAGTTGATCACGCTTTTGCCGCCTATCTACTCGGTCATTGCGAGGAGTCCCGCCAGGCCTTTGCCGAAAGCACTCGGTTGGCAGAGCGAACGGGACGCGTAAACGTAAGTGCCGAACTGTGCGCGTATCGTGTGTTGACAAGCACTCACCGGGGCCGGTGGGAGCAGGCTCTTGACGCAGGAACGCGTTGGGAAGCAATGAGCTCGGAGATGGGCGGGGCGACCGTCTATGGACAGTTCGTTCCGCGGGCGCTTGCGCTGAAGCGTTTCTGGCAGGAGGGATCCGAGATTGATGAGGAGATCCTGGGGCCTTCGTCCTCGCTACGAAACGAACCACTCCAGGCGTTCCTATTGGCAGAACGAGGAGATAAGCAGAAAGCTGCGAGTCTCATCGACAGCATCAAGGAGTTCGTTCCTACCGAGGGTAGCGGTCTCTTCTGGCTCTCGGTCGCGCTACCGCTGGCTGCCGCTCAAGTAACGCTCCAGGACAGAGACGCGCGAGAGTGGCTGCCTGGATTGCAGCGTTATGCAGGAGGCTTACTCGACTGGTTCCATGTCGACATAGAGATGGGACGCTTGCATACGCTTCTCGAAGACTGGAGTCGAGCTGAAGAGTGCTTTCGGCAGGCCACCACCCACTGCGAGGAGAATGAACTAACCTGCTTCCTGGCATTGGCGAAGTACTACCACGGAACTATGTTCTTGCTGCGGCGGCAGCCGGACGACCGCCGCAAGGGGCTGGCGATTGCACAAGAAGCCGTGTCTCTCTTCTCAGAGCTAGGTATGGACTATCCGCGCGCCAAGGCAGAACGCCTGCTCCCCAAGGTCTCGGGCGAACGCGGTGAACGCAGGCCTGCCGGGCTTTCGGAACGTGAGTGGGAGATTCTGGGCCTTCTGGCCGAAGGTCGTACGAACCAAGACATCGCGGACGTGCTCTTCGTTAGCCGGAGGACCGTCGAGAATCATCTTCAGCAGACCTACCGCAAGATCGATGTTACGAACAGAACGGCCGCCATCGCCTGGTTCCTAGGTCGCTCCGAACCGGAATAGGCGGTTTTCTTGCAGAGCAGACCATCGCCACAGAATGAGTAATTCTACTCGTTCTTCTTGAACGCTGCTTAGCTATGGTTCACTTGGTCTGGCGGAGCTCCCGTCGCGGGCCCGGTAGGCCCCCGCCCCTACCGAGAGGCGCGCCCCGTAGTGTGAAATTGGCGTTGGTTTCACGCCGCGGGGCGCGTTGTTGCGCGGATCCGCATTTCGTTGGGCGCACGTACAAATAGCTGTTCCCGACCTGTCCACTGGCTACGTGTCAGAAGAGTGGTGGCCAGGGCCATGAGGCCCTGGCCACCAATTCGGTAGGAGTAGCGAACAGACGGCTACGTGCAATCGTGGCCGTGCTGCTGAATCACACCCAGGATGTCGTTCAGCAGGTCGATCACTCCGTCCGGCGCCGTCATGTTCCAAGCATTGGGCCCCGCTGTCGGCCCACGGTCGAAGACGATGTCGTACGGCGGGGAGCCGTCCGTGGAGTAGTGCTGAACGACGCCCAAGATGTCATTCAGGAGGTCGATGACGCCATCACCGTTCACGTCGTAGAAGTCCCAGGAGTCTAGGGGATCGCGCCCGCCGCCGATCGCAGCGTTGATCTTGGGCAGCACCTCACGGCCGTCGATACAACCATCGCCGTCCGTGTCGGGGTTGTTCGGGTC
Source organism: Chloroflexota bacterium (assembly GCA_029262675.1). Classification (GTDB taxonomy): domain Bacteria; phylum Chloroflexota; class Dehalococcoidia; order DSTF01; family RBG-16-68-14; genus JADFKB01. The sequence continues at coordinate 269,083 of JAJCYW010000003.1, forward strand.
AGTGAAGTAGACGAAGGTCTCTTCATCATCGGTCAGGAGGTCGTTGTCCTTGTCACACTTGCCCGCCTCCCATGGATCGAAGTCGACATTTGTGCCCACGTAGGCGCCGCTGCCGGGGCCTTCGCCCGACGGCCCATCGCAGGCGCCCCACCAGTTGTTCTCGGCATTCAGTATGTGGCCTGTGTCCTTGTTGATCGCACCCAGTAGCAGGGGCGCGAAGGAGTTGTTCGTGACTGTTACCTGGCTCGCGTCGCCGGGGACGCCCGAAGCTTCATCGAGGCCGAACCCGATGCCCGGATAGGGCGCTAGGAATGGGTTGAGCAAGACATTGTACACGCTCCCGTCGTTCACCAGACCGACGCTGTTCAGCTGCACCAGGACGTTCTGAGGCGGGTTCGATGTGGCGCTGGCCGTTGGCGTGACCTCAATGCCGAACGCCCAGCCGGCGGAGTGGATGTCCTCTATCGTGTTGCCTATGACATTGACTTGGTTCACAACTCCCTGAACCTGGATGCCGGTAGCGCCACTATATGGGACGCCCGGTTGCTGATTATCGATATTCCTGATGACGTTGTTCGTTACGCTGATGTTCAGAAGCGCGGGCTTGCTTCCACTGTGGACGCCGATGCCGTAGATGGAACCCGTGCCGTCGCCGGTCATTCCGTCAATCAGGTTGCCGGTAACGGTCGTATTGCCCGCATACACCGCGATCGCTCTCTCATTGCCGGTCACGGAACCCGGGACGACTTTGAGGCTCTTGACCGTTGCCCCGTCGGCGGTGAGGTCAACGGTTCCATCCACCACTGCCGCGCTAACACCGTCGGGAGGATTCAAGCCGGTCAGGGTTACGTCCGTGTTTACATCTACGTTCTCGCTGTACGTCCCTGCCCCCACGTTCACCATATCGCCGCCGGTGGCGGCGTCGATGGCGGCCTGGATGCTCATCGTGTCGCCGGCCAGATCATAGACGTAGTAGTTCGTCTGTTCGGCCAAGCCGTTGGTCGTGCGAAGGAATCGGTCGTTAGGCTGGATGTGGCTTGGCGATCCAGCGGCCGCACTCTGGGCATTGGCCAGAGTATCGTAGAACTTGGTTCGCGGCTGGCCGTCGTCCGACGGGCCGCTCAGCGCGTAGCCGAAGTCCGCTGGCTGGATAGTCACGTCGGCGCCGTCGGCGAGCAGCGTGCTCCAGGAGATCGCCTGCGGGCTGGCCGGGACGGCCCAGTTGCCCTCTTCCAATTGCAGGCCGCCGTCGTCGGTCGGATTGCCCCCGAAGCTGTTCGTGCCGTTGATCACCACGCCACTGGTGCCCAGAGGCGAGTATCGCCCCCACGTGGCCACCGACATGTCGTTCCAGCCGGTACCGGAGATGGTCACGTTGCTGACCAACGCACCGGTAACGTCCAACAATTGCATTCCGTGGCCGCCATTGTTGGTCAAGGCGACGCCATCGATCGTAATATTGGTGGCACCTAGCACGTCCAGGCCGGTGCGGTAGCTGTTGTTCACGGTGACGCCGTCGATTGTCACGCCGTCGTAGGTGCCGACCTTCAGGCCATAGCGAGGCGTCGAATCGGGGGCGCCGCTGTCGGTGAGCGTCAAATCCTGGACCGTCACGTTGTCCGCCTGGACGTACATGCCGGCGTTATTGTGGCCGCTCTGGCCCACGTAGTCGATCGTGGTAAACGCGGCGCCCGCGCCTACGAGAGTTAGGCCCGCCTGGTTCAGAAGGACATCTTCGTTGTATGTCCCCGCGGCGACGCTGACCGTGTCGTCATCCAGAGCCGCGTCAATCCCGCCCTGGATGGTGTCGGAAAGGGCGATGACGGGGTTGTGGGTGGTCGTCACGTTCTCAGTGCTGGGAGTCGTCGTGCTGGTTGCGTACCACGGCGTGAAGTCCACGTTGTCGCTGGCCGTATCGCCGCCCTGTCCGGTGCCATGCGGGTTGTTCGTCGCGTGGTCTGCGCCGGTGGCGGCGCCCCACCAGTTTCTCTCGGCAAGGACTTCGTTGGCCGACGTGTTGTCCAGGCCGGTGCCATTGCCGGAGATATTCGAGGTCGTAATCGAGATGTTGATCGGGTCGGCCCCGTAGGGCTCAACGACAATGCCGGCGCCGGTGTTGTCCCTGAATTCCGAGTTGGACATGACGACGCCGTCAACCGCCCCGTCGATGATGAGACCGTAGTCGTTACCATTGAAGGAGTTGTCGCTTCCGGTGACATTCGTGGAGTCGATGATCCACAGCCCCTCGCCGCCGGCGTCGAAGCTGTTGCGTTCAATGGTGACCGTGTCGGCACCCCAGACGGTATTGAACGCGTTGCCGTCGACGGTGTTGTCGCTGATTGCCACTCCGGTGGTCACGCCGGTGTAGTTATCGACGCGAATCCCACCGCTGCTGGCGGTGACATCGTTCCAATCGATGCTGATCGCTCCGGACCCCGAACCCAGAATACCCGTGGCCCCCCAAGTACTTCCGGTCCACACCATCCCTGATACGGTGTTACTCAGGATCTGGCCCCGTGCGCCAGAGCCCAACTGGATGCCGTTCTGGGCCGTGGCGGGGGTGGGGCCAATACCGGTGACGGTGCTGTATTGGACCTGACCGATGGCATTGGCGCCGTTGATCGCAATGCCGGTCTTCTGGAAGTCGTATACGGTGGCATTGTCCACCGTCACCGTCCGGTCGGTACCGTCATCGTTGATGGCGTAGATGCCCACTCCGTGCTGGGAGCCGCTGAACGGCGTATCTTGCACGTTGATGACCGTGACGTTTTGGATAGTTACACCGGCGTTGTTGACGCCGATTCCCGCGTAGCGATAATTGGTGTTGCCTTTTCCGTCGCCGTCGACCGTGAGGTCTTCAATCACAACACCCGTCGTGTCGTGGACGTAGACCACCGGATGATTGCTGTTCGGGCCGGCTGTGACGAAGAACAGCGGCATGGCGGCGAATCCCTGGATGAAGGTGCTGCCTTCACCCGCACCGGTGAGCGTCACAGCCTTGTCGATCTCCACCTGCTCGCTGTACGTCCCTGCCGCCACGTTCACCATATCGCCGCCGGTGGCGGCGTCGATGGCGGCCTGGATGCTCATCGTGTCGCCGGCCAGATCATAGACGTAGTAGTTCGTCTGTTCGGCCAAGCCGTTGGCCGTGCGAAGGAATCGATCGTAAGCCAAGATGTGACTTGGCGATCCAGCGGCCGCGCTCTGGGCATTGGCCAGAGTATCGTAGAACTTGGTTCGCGGCTGGCCGTCGTCCGACGGGCCGCTCAGCGCGTAGCCGAAGTCCGCTGGCTGGATAGTCACGTCGGCGCCGTCGGCGAG
>JAJCYW010000004.1 GCA_029262675.1 Chloroflexota bacterium
TCGTACGGCGGTGCGCCACCAGCAGCGGGCTGGTAGTGCTGGATGACACCAAGGATGTCGTTCAGTAGGTCGATGACGCCATCCGAGTTCACGTCGTACCAGTCGTACGGGTTGTACGGGTCGCGAAGACCGCAATCCGCACCGTCGTCACGCAGCTCTTCCGCGTTCGTAGCACCGTCTTGGTCCGTGTCGCGGTCGTGGCCGCGAAGTCCAGGACCAGGCTGTCGCACGATCGTGGTCAGGGCTTGGTTAAACGCTGCCGGCGGTACGCCGCCGATTGCGCTGTAGCCGCCGAATGCGTAGCTGCCCGCACAGTCGGTCGGGTCCTGTAGCGCCCAGATGTCCACAGCTCCGACTCCGGTGTTGCGGTTTACGGCCATTTCGACGTAGGTGTTGCCTACGGAACTAGACGCGTCCTCGTCCTTGAAGCAGCCGCGGATCTTGAGGGTGTTGTCGGCGTTGTCGACGTACCCCGCTAGCGCCGTCTGCTCGGAGTCCACGTCGTTGAAGCCATCCGACGGGCAACCGTCGTTGACGACGGTGTCGGCGTCTTCATCGACGGCGCCGAAGCGCGTGCAGATGGTCTCAGCGGCTGCACCCTCTTGCGGGATGGCACCCCAGGCAGGTCCGCCGCCGGGGAAGCCGTCACCCTGGACGCCCGGGTAACCCAGGGCATTCACTACACTGAATCCGTCGGTGTAGCAGAACACGCGGGCCTCCAGGCCCGGTGTCGTCGTGCTGGTGTCCTTGCCAGTGCCGTCCTGCACGATGTCGGCCAGGCAGGAGAAGTAGAGGCCGCCGGTTACGTCGGCGCGCGCCACTTCTACATTGATACTGTAGCCGCCGCTGAAGTCCGTCTCGTTGGAGTCCCCCGGGTTGTACGGGTCGTCGCCACAGCCCTTAGGATTGGCAAAATGCTTGGACAACTCGTCAAAGTCGGTGCAGCCGTCGCCGTCAAAGTCCGTCGCGCTGGTGCGCCACGCGACCGGGGTGGCGGCAGTAGCCGAAGTTGCCGTAAGGGGTAGCGCAGCGCCACCCGTCGGAACGAGTAGGTTGTCGCAGTCCTTGTTGTTCGCGCCAGGGTACAACTCTGCGGTACCGGTGTCCACGTCACCCGCCTTCGGGTTATCCAGGACAGCGCGGATAAGCAGGTTCGGGCCGAGCGATCCGGCGCCCGTTCGTGCTACGCAGGCGTTGAAGTAGACACAAGGTGTTCCGGCACATTCGGTGGCCGCGCCGGTCGCGTCGTACTTGCCAAGTCCCTTGAAGACCTGAAGGTTCGTGTACGGTGGCGGCACGGGCGGTCCGGCGGTGCCCCCGATGCCATCAGGCACTTCATTCGGATAGGCATAGACCTCGGACAGAACGTTGGCCGGGTCGCCGATTTCCGTGTCCGAGTAGCATTGCACAGCGATCTTGACATCGTCGGTCGCTGCTTCGTGGTCCATGCGGGAGATGCAATGGTAAATGGTGAATGGACCGCCGAGCACCTGAAGGTCATAGATGCCACTCAGGTTGCCGTCTGCGGCGGGCTTCGCCGGGTCAGGTGTTGGGGTGCCGATCGCGGACACGGACTTCGTGCCGCCGTTACCGCCTATCGCGGCGAGAACGACCACCAACGCCATCACAGCTGCCATCGCAACCAGGCCAACGCCTAGCCGCAGGTGCCGTGTGTGCGTGCTTCTCATTCGTGTTCCTCCTAAAGATCGATTCTGTTTCTTTTTACTGATGTACGAGATCGTACAGATTGTCCGGTTAGCTGAAGCCTAGCGTCCCCTCCTTTCGCCTTCTTGCGTTACCGTAGGCCCTAACAAACTGAAACTGGCAGCAGCAAGCGCTCGTACTGGCGCCTACTGCATATAGACAACTACGAGGCATACACAGCCCGTTTCAAGAACCAATTGCGGGGAGAAGACCACCAGCGCTCCTGCCTGAGTGAAGCGCAATACAGCAAGCTGAGTATCCTCCATCTGGCCAGGTTTGTCAAGTCTCTAAACTGCATGGTAGACTGCGCGCAGCGAGGTTCGGCACAGATACGCCGAACTTCAGCCATGGTGGGCGTAGCCTAGCGGTTAAGGCACCTGGTTGTGGCCCAGGAGATCGAGGGTTCGAATCCCTCCGTCCACCCCATGATACGCCCCAGATCTTCCCGCCGATACACCAGCGCTGGCAAGGCCACCGTTAGCAAGGCCACCGTTAGCAAGGCCCGCGCTGAAGAAGGCCCGGAAGAAGAAGGATGAACACCTCGCGTGCGAACGTTCCCCTTCGCCGGTCTGCTGGCGCTGCTCGCTGTCGTGGCGATTGTCGCCTCCGGCTGTAGCGGCGGCGACGGCGGCGAGGAATACGCCCCCGGTATCATTCACAGGCTGCTGCTGGCCTCTACCACGGAGGGCGCATCGTCGCTCGATACCTTCCCGGGTGAGCTGCCGCAGGGGCTGCTTGTGCCGCCCCCGATCTACCCCGGCGCGGACATCGTCGTGTCGAATCGAGAGCAGGCCTCGATAACTGCTGCGGACGGGCTCGCGGACGGCGACCTGCTGGCCCAGCCGGTGCTGTACTTCATCGTGCTGGACACGGCCGGCGACGCGAACGACGTTCGCCGCTTCTACGAAGATACCCTGGACGAGGACCCCTGGCAGTTGCAGAGCGCGTTCTCCGTTGCGCAGCTGGACACGCTGCAGTTCTTCAACGTGGCAGATATCGACCTCTCCGGCGTCGTCTCCATCGCGACGGGCGGGGACGACGGCCGCACCAGCGTGCTGATCTCAATGCAGGATGCCGGTGCTTTCGTCGATGAGCTGCCGCCATTCGAACTGCCTGAGGGGCGCGACGCGCCGTTCGCGTTTCCGCCGGACGTACCGCTGATGGAGGGCGCGACGATCACGGACAGCGCCTTCTTCCGTGAGCCGGGCCTGGAGAGCTTCCTTGTGATCTTCCTTGTTAGCGAAAGCGACGAGGACGTGCTCGCCTTCTATCGGCAGGCGTTCCAGGACCGCGGCTGGACGGTGCAGGACACGGCCGCGTTCGGCGTGGAGGGACGCATCGACTTCCGCGACGACCTGGCGGATATCCAGGGTGACGTCGTCGCTGAGCCGTTGCCCGCCGACCGGAGCTACACCCAGGTACGGTTGCAGGTGCAGATCAACCCGGCTCGCCAGCCTCTGGACGCAGGCGAGTTGGAATCCGGGCAGGAGCCGGAAGGCGGCGCGTCGCCCGTCGCGTCGCCCCGGGCGACGCCCGCCGAATCGCCCTAGGCGATCTGGTCGATCATCAGGGTGGCGAGGCCCAGGAAGAAGAAGAAACCCAGCACATCGGTGAAGGTCGTCAGCAGCACGCCGGACGCCAGCGCCGGGTCCAGCCGAAGGCGGCGCAACGTCACCGGCACGAGCACGCCTACGGTCACGCCCGTCGTCATGTTCAGCAGCATCGCAACCCCGGCAACAACGCTCAGCCCCACGTTCTGCTTCCAGGCGTAGACCACGAGCGCCAGGATCAGCCCGACGACGAAGCCGTTCGTAACGCCGATCAGGACTTCGCGCACAAGCACGCGCCGGACGTCCCGCAGCTCCACATCGCCGAGCGCGAGCGAACGCACGACGAGCGTGATCGTCTGTACGCCCGCGTTGCCGCCCAGCCCGGCCACGACTGGCATGAAGACCGCTAACACGACCGCTTGTTCAATCGTCCCTTCGAAAGCGCTGACGACGCCGGCCGCGGCGATGACGGAGACCAGCGCCACCAGCAGCCAGCCCAGCCGCGGCAGCACGGACTGCGCGATGGGCCGCTGCAGCGTTTCGTGCTCTGCCAGGCCGGCCATGCGAAACATGTCCTCCGTCGCCTCCTCCTCAGCCACGTCCATCAGGTCGTCGAAGCTGACGATGCCGATCAAGCGTTGCTGGGCGTCGACGACGGGCAGTGCGATGAAGTTGTAGTGCTGCACGCGCCGAGCCGCCTCTTCTTGGTCCGTCATCGCTGCCACGCTCATCACGTCGGTCGTCATCAAGTCGCTGATCTTCGTCTCAGGCGACGACACGACGAGCTGGCGCAGGCTCACGACGCCCTCCAACCGTTCACCTGCATCGACGACGTAGAGGTAGAAGACCTGCTCGGCACCAGGGTGCGTCTGACGCAAGTGGGAGAGCGCCTGGTCCACCGTCCAGTCACGCTGAAAGGCGACGAAGTCCGTCGTCATGCGCCCGCCGGCCGTCTCGTCGCCGTACTGCAGGAGAGGTGCCAGAGCGGGCGCGTCGGCCATCTCCGCCATCGCCTGCTGGGCGCGCTCCGGCGGCAGGCCGTGGAGGATATCGACGGCGGTGTCCTGTTCGACGTGGTCGAGCAGGGGGCCGAGCCGTGCGGCCTCAAGCTCCTCGGCTAGGGCCTGTCGCGGGTCGTCCTTGAGGTAGTCGAAGATCTCCGCCATCGCGTCGTGGGATATCTGCGTGAGCAGCGGCGCGCGGAGGGACGGGTCCAGCGCGCTGAGGACATGGGCTTGGTCGGCGGGGTGGAGCGACCCCAGGTGGGCGAGTCCGTTTTGGATTTCGCCGGCCTCCAGCAGCTCCAGCGTCGTGCGGCGCGCTCCGTCGTCCTGGTCGTGCTGGTCGTTAGATTCGTTGGGCAATGGGGGGCCTCGGTCTGCGCTAGTCGGTGACGGGCTGTCGCCAGAGTTCGTCCAGAAGGCTTCAAATTGAGGGCGCGAGAGCGGCTATGATAGACTACGCATGCACTGTGTGCAATCGGCCTGCACCCTAGGTCGCCACTGTACGCAGCGCGCGGCGTTGGCGCAACAAGGCGAGGCGCTAGGCGGGGCGGAAAGACTTGGGCGCTCGTAGCTCAGTGGATAGAGCATCGGTCTTCGGAACCGAGGGTCGGGGGTTCGAATCCCTCCGAGCGCGCCACCATTTCGAAACTGATTTTGGGTCCATGGCGCATCTGCCGTGTCACGTAGTTGCCGTTTGACAACAACCGTGACAGCAACGTGAGCCGTGCCGGTTGCTTCTTGGCCAGGTTCAGCACATTGTGAAAGTCTAGTTCGGGCCCGCCTGCAGGATCGCCGCTGAAGCGCTCTAGCGGATCGCTCGGCCTGACCATGGCGGAAGGCTATCTTGGGGCTAGCTCGGTAGACCGGTAACAGTTCTCTGGCGCTTGAACGCTCTGGATCAGGAGCCAGGCGTTGAGGCTCAGGTGCAGCGGTGGCCGTACTGCCGAATCGCGCCCAGGATGTCGTTCAGCAGGTCGATGACCCCATCTGGCGCAGTCATGTTCCAGGCGTTGGGGCCAGAAGAAGGCCCTCGGTCGTAATGCGCATTATATGGTGCCGCGCCCGTCGGCGAGTAGTGGTTGACGACGCTCAGGATGTCATAGAGTAGATCGACTTGGCCGTCCGTCGTATCCTCGTAGCCCGCGACGTCGAAGAAGTCCCAGGGGTTCTTGGGATCGCGGCCTCCGCCGGTCTCAGGGTTTGCTTGCAGCTCCGCGTCGTCCTGGCATCCGTCTCCGTCCCAATCACCGATTCCGCATAGGGCGTTCTGGCACCTCAGGATGTTCAGCTCACCGTTCGTTAAGTCGTAGTAGCTGACGACAGGATAGCCGTCTCCATCCAGCACTAACGATATCCAGTACCCAACATCGTCGTCCGTGTCCGCCACGATAATGCGATTATTACCATCGCATACGAGATTGGAACATTGCAGGATCTGAAGATCTTGACTGTTTCTTGCATGGTAGGCCACGACAGGAAGACCGCTGGGATCCAGGGCAATCGACGTGTACTTAACGTTCTCTGTTGTCACAGTCGTGCTAGTCTTGCTTCCGCAGTCCATGGTCGCACAGCGTGTGACTATGAAGAATGCTTTGGAGCTGTCACCCACGCGGAAGTGGCTGAGAACAGGCAACCCGGCGCTGTCCAGGACGAGGGAAAGGTATTGGCCACCGAGGCTGGTTGGAACGCCCGCCGTGTTCTGCTGTACAACACCTCCCGCAAGTCCGATGGAGTTGCCAGATTGACAGTTTGGATCACCGCAGCTGAGCATGCCTAGCCAGGTGTTGCCGAAGATTCCGGTGCTGGCACCACGAAACGCGATGGCAGGGTTGCCACTCGCGTCAAGTACGATTGCGGAACCGCCAGCAACGCTGCCCGCAACCATATATGGCGTAGCAAAGACGTTCCCGGCTGTGCATGTTGGATCGCCACAGTGAACGACCTTTAGGTTGGAGTACGTTCCATCGTGATAGTCATAGCTAATTACAGGGTTGTCGTTCACATCAAGGGCAAGCGAACTGTAGCCTCCGCCCAACCCTGCACTGTCCACAATCGTGATCGTGTCACCGCCTCCGCTACAGAGTGGATCATCGCAGCGAAGAAGCTTGAGATCACCAACTGATCCGTCGCTGTAACTGACAACAGGAAAGCCCTGACTGTCCAACTCCAGCGAGCTTCCGGCTCCAGAACCGAGCGCTGTGTCCAGTGTGGTGATTGAGTCTGCGCCATCGCAAAGCAACGTCTGGCAATGGAGAATCTTCAGGTCGTCACCGTTGGTCGTCCGTTCATAGTAGCTGACGACCGGGTACTCGTCCGCATCAAGCTGAAGCGAGGTATATCGGCCAACATCGCCCGCGCTATCGGGAACGGACGCCGTCTCAGGACTGTTCGCTGCCGTGGAGAACACGATGAGGAACAGGCCGACAGGAAAGGAGATGATCAGCATCGCGACAGCTAGCCACGTTCGCTGATACCACTTCTTCGTCGTCGCGGAATCACTTAGCATCGCCATCCCTAACCCTCGGCATAGAGCCTAGCACAGTTCTTTAGCCTGTCAACCTCGGAGATCCGCAGCGTTGGCCGAATCACAGGGGCTCGCCTCCGTACCACATTTAGACCTCTAGTTGGGGCCCACCTCGACCTTGCTCGTTGTCAGTGCCCCCTTTGACAACAGTTTGACAACAACCTGGGCGGACGGTGGCGTGTGCCAGCGGACACCTTTGCTGAGTCTGTGCCAGATGCAGATAGAGGAGATACAAGGCTGGCCGCCAGTGGACAAGGCGGATCGGTCTTCGGAACCGAGGGTCGGGGGTTCGAATCCCTCCGAGCGCGCCACAGCAACCCACACCGCATCACAGAGTCTAACCGCGTGGTCTCGCGTTATCGAGCCATGACGCAGCGTTCCACTCTCGCTTCAGTGCTGGCCGTCATCGGAGTCACGGCAGCGAAGGGCGTTAGCACAGCGCCGGCTATCAAGACGCCCAAATAGCGGCTCCGCTGCTCGCCGGCCTCCTGTTTGCCTACGCCGCTAGCTGCGCCTGGTTGCGGCCCGCCCGTTTCGCCTGGAAGAGCGCGATGTCAGCCCGTTCGAGCAATGTGTCCGACGTGTCGCGGTCTTGCAGGAGCGCACCGCCCGCGCTCACCGTGAGGCGCTTCTGCTGCCCCTTGACCATCCAGGTGGAACCTAGCTCTTCCACGCCGCTGCGAATGCGCTCCATGACCGAGAGCAGCGCCTCGCGATCGCATTCTGGGAGCATCACAACATATTCATCCCCGCCGAAGCGTGCCGCGACCTCGCCGGCGCGCACGGATTCCTGCATGACCTTGGCCACATTGCAGAGCGCCTCGTCGCCAGCGCCGTGGCCATACAAGTCGTTGATGTCCTTCAAGCCGTCCAGGTCGAATATGATCACTCCGGGCAAACGCTGGTTTCGCCGCGATTGCACGATCTCGCGCTCCAACGCTTGGATCACGTAGCGGCGGTTGTAGAGACCGGTAAGTTCATCGATTGTGGCCTGCTTTACTAGTGATTCCTGCAACGTCTCGATCGACTCGGCCATGGCGTTGAATTGGGAACCCAAGCGCAGCAACTCATCGCGCGCGCCCGGCGGGTGCATGCCGCCCACGCGGGCGGTATAGTCGCCGCCCTGCATCCGCTCGGTGGCTAGCATCACCGGCCGCAGGCGTGCGTTGATGAGCACACGTAGCCCCAAGAGGAACGCAGACAGCATCGCAAGCAGCGCCGCTCCTCCGCTGAATACGACGACGCGCAGCAGCGCCGCTATCTTCTGGTCCCGCTCCGCCGTGGACATGTACAGTCCCATTCCCAGAGGAGGAAGGCCGCTTAGCTTCAACGGTACGCCGACCTCCATTACCTGCTGTCCCCCAATAGTCTCTTCGTCGGTGAAGATGTCAGCGGCGAAGAGGGCGCGCGTGTCCGCCTCCACATCTTCCTGCGCGTCGCCCGCGCCTCTGACGATGTCAACGTCGGTGCTGGCTACGATAACCGAAACTCCATCGATAACCGCGTACGCGTTGTAGAGCACGATAGACTCGTCCACTTGAGCAAATGAATCGACATGGGACTGGAGTGCGGACGCTAGCATGTCGTCCCCTCCGACCAGTTCTTCTCTGGCCATGTCCTGCTCGATGGCAGCTGCGAGGAGTATCGCCCGGCCCTCAAAGTCGCTTCGAATACGGTGTGACTCAAACCTATATATGATCGCGCTGATTGCGATGATGCCCACGCTGCCCAGCAGAAGCATGGGCACCGCTAGCTTGAGAGCCAGAGGGAAGCGGGCGTCGAAGCTGGCCGCAGCCGACCGCAGGTGCTGGTGCATTGAACCCCTGACCTGTTGGAGAGGAGCCCTCCCCGGCGATTTGCCCTCGCCGGCGTTCTGGTCTCCGCCCTTCCTGACTAAATATCGGCTGCGCGGCCGACAACTTCTATAGCCAAAAAAGTGGGTACTCCGCAGTCGTTCCTGGCAGCTCACTAGCGCCCACGCGGCGCGTAATCGCTCAAACGTAACGCCCCAAGCCGGCATCTCCGACAGCAATTACGCAACTGCTCCAGGACCTTGTCGACTCCGGATCCGCTGCTCACTGCTCGAATCCCTCCGAGCGCGCCACAGCACCCCAGCCCTTTTGCGGTGTCTAAGGTGGAGTTCTGGTAGTATCGTGCCATGATGCGGAGTTCGACTCTCGCTTCAGTGCTGGCCGTCATCGGAGTCACCGTGGCCGTAGGCATCGCGGTCACGCTGCTGAACAGTTCGCGGGACGCCAGCGCAGGGGCACCGCCGGAGACCGTCATCGTCAACAGCCCCCTGAACATCCACGCGGATCTGGATGTCGGTGACTGCGGGACGCCTCTCGTCGGCACCTGCACGTTCGGACAGGCCATCAACTACGTCAATCAAGGCCTCTCAAACCGCATCGGGTTCCACACATCTGTATTCACGAGGACGGGCCCCGGCGTGATCCCCATCGAGGCGGCCGATGGCTGCCTGCCCGGGATCAGGGTCGACGTCGTCATCGACTCCAAGAACGCAGGCGTTGTCCTGGATGGCGACGTCAACGACGACGGCGTACCCGTTAGCTGCGATGCCCTGCTGCTCGTCAGTCCCTCCAACAACGGCTTCGACTTCACGCTGAACGGCGGCGGCAACTTCCTGATCCGCGAGTCCAGCAGCGCGACCGCGCGAGGCGACGGCATCAGCATCGACTGCGAAGGCTGGATGGCGCGAGACGTTGTGATCACGGGCGTGGTATTCGAAGACATCGCGGGTGAAGACATCTCTGAAGTCGGCTGCCCCACGCCCACGCCGACGACGACGCCCACTGCCACGCCGACACTGTCACCCACCACGACGCCGTCGCCCACGCTGACGCCTACTCATACGGCGACCGCGACCACCCCGCCGACGGCGACGCCGACCAGGACGCCGACGCCGACACCGACCATCCCGCCGACGCCGTTCGGCGAGCGGCCGAACGCCGACACCAACTGCGACGGCCGTCTGGACTCCGTTGACGCAGCGCTGATCCTGCAGCGAAACGCTGGTCTGTTGGCCGCGCTGCCGTGCCAGGGCCCGACGGGGGACGTAAATGGTGACGGCGCTCTGGATGCCGTGGATGTCGCGCTCGTGTTGCAGTTCGTGGCCGGCATCATCAGCCATCTGCCGTCGGCCGACTCGATTTCGGCGCCCGTGTCCGCGTTTACGGCCACAACCGCGTAGGCCGCCATGTGCGGCCGCTACACGCTCACCTATCGACAGGCGGAGCAGCTCGCTCGGGAGCTAGGCGTACCGATAGAGCAATTGGCCGAGTACGAACCGCGCTACAATATCGCGCCGACGCAGCGCCAGTGGATCGTCCGCATGGAGCTCGAAGACCGCGAGGCGTTGCGGGCGCGCTGGGGTCTGATCAACCGCTGGGCAAAGGACGGTAAGTCGGCGTTCCGCACCATCAACGCCCGCGCGGAGACCGTTCACCAGCGACCGTCGTTCCGCGACGCGTTCAAGAAGCGGCGCTGTGTGGTGCCTGCGGACGGCTTCTACGAATGGACGGGTCAGAAGAGCAAGCGGATGCCGCTCTGGTTCCACCGGCCGGACGCGGGGCTGCTGCTGTTCGCCGGGCTCTACGAATCGTGGCAGCCGGAGCCGGACGTCTGGGAGCCGACCTACACGATCATCACAACGGAAGCGAACGCCGTCGTCGGCGGCGTCCACGACCGGATGCCCGTGATCCTGCCCGAGGACCGCGTAGACGACTGGCTCTTCCCCAAGGAGACCGATTTCGATAAGCTCCGCGGCCTGCTGGTCCCCGCCCGGGACGACCTGCTCGTCAGCACGGCTGTATCGCCTGACGTGAACAGCGTTAAGAACGACAACCCCAGCCTGGTCGAGCCCGTCTAGCGCCTAGCCGAAGTTGTGCGTCCGCTCGCCTGGGACACGACCACCCGCCAGTGGCAGCGGCTCCATCCGCTCGGTCACCACGTTCACCGTTCGCTCCTGACGTTCGATGTGGCCGTGGACGATCAGCGAACCCGCCTCCGTCACCAGCTCCTTGAAGCGCTGCACCAGATGCGGCTTGGTGATCACGTTGATCAGTCCGTAGCGGTCCTCCAGCGTGTGGAAGACGAAACCTTTCGCCGTCCCCGGCGCCTGGCGCACGGCGACGAAGCCGCCGACGGTGACAGCCGCGCCGTTTTCCAGCGTGGCGACGATGTGGCTGGGCGTGATGCCCTCATGGAGCGATGTCAGGTCCATGATGTGGCCGCGCGTGGCGATCACGCCCTCCGTTAGCCGCACGTCCTCGCGGATGCGCTCGCCGTCGCTCATCTCTTCCAACGGCACCATCTCGGCGTCGTACGGCAGCGCTAACGGGAGCTGCGCGTTCAACGGTTGGTAGAAGAGGCCTAGCTGCCAGATCAGCTCCCGCTCGTGGAGGCCGGTCCAGGCGAACGCGCCCAGCCGGACTAGTGTTTCGATCGGTTCTCTTGGCAGCCTCGTGCGACGCCAGAAGCTCCAGAGCGAGTCGTATGGCCCCTGCGCGGCCTCTTCGTGGAGCTGTTGCCGCCACGCCGCGCCGATGCCTTTGACGTAGTTGTAGCCGAGCCGGATCGCCTCGTCGTCGCTCGTCTCTGCGCCGTCGCCGGTCGCTTCGATCAGGCACTCGCCGCGGCTGCGGTTGACGTCGACGCCCAGCACCTCGACACCGTTGCGGCGCGCTTCGTTCGTGATCACGCCGGGGCTGTAGAAGCCAAAAGGCCACTCGTTCAGCCAGGAGCAGTAGAACTCCAGCGGGTAGTAGCGCTTGACCCAGGCTAGTTTACCCGCCGTCTCCGCCATCGCCGCCGCGTGCGATTTCGGGAAGCCGTACTCCGCGAACGCGAGGATCTTCTCGTAGATCGATTCCGCCGTCGTTTCATCGACGAAGCCGCGCTCGCGGGTGCCTTCGATGAATTCCTGGTGCAGCTTCTCCATCTCCTCCCGCGAGCGCTTGCGGCTCATCGCCCGGCGCAGCGTCTCGGCCTGGCCGGCCGTGAAGCCGGCGACGGCCATCGCCGTCTCCAGCACCTGCTCCTGGAAGATGATCACGCCTTTCGTCTCGGCCAGCACCGGCTCCAGGCACGGGTGGTCGTACGTGACAGGCTCCACGCCCTGGCAGCGCAGAATATAAGGGTTGACGGCGCCGCCCTGGATGGGGCCGGGGCGGATCAGCGCGACCTGGATCACTAAGTCTTCGATGCAGCTAATCTTGAGGCGCATGATGGCTTGGAGCTGGGCGCGGCTCTGGATCTGGACGATGCCGAGGATATCGCCGCGCTGGATCATCTCGTAGACGGCCGGGTCGTCCAACGGGATGCGGACGGGGTCGATACGCTTGCCGTGCCGCTCTTCGATCAGCGTCAGCGCGCGCTGCAGGTGGCCCAGGCTGGGGTAGCCCAGGAAGTCCATCTTGATGAAGCCGGCGTCGGCCACCGAGTCCTTGTCCCACTGGCAGATGTAGCGGCCAGCCATCGCCGAGGGCTGCACGGGCACCTGCTCGACGATCGGCGTGCTGGAGATGATCACGCCGCCGGAGTGTTGGCTGAGATGGCGAGGCTTGCCGCGTAGTTCCTCGACGAGCTGGACAAACTGACGCCAGACGGGTGCGTTCATCCTCGACCGAAACTCCGGCAGCGCCTGCATCTCTTCGCTGAGCGTGCCGGCGAAGCGGCCACGGATCTTCTTCGCCAGCTTGTCGATGTCGCCCTCCGGCAGGCCGAGCGCCTTGCCGGCGTCTCGGATGGCCATCGGGTAGCGATAGGAGATGACGTTGGCCACCAGCGCTGCGTGCTCCGTGCCGTAGGTGGCGAAGACGTGCTCGAACATCCGTTCGCGCGCCTCGCGGGCGAAATCGAGGTCGATGTCCGGCACGTCCTCCTTCCGCCGCGCTTCGTTCAGGAAGCGGCCGACGAAGAGGTTGTACTTGATCGGATCGATACCGGAGAGGCCCAGCAGGTAGCAGACGAGCGAGCCGACCGACGAGCCGCGGCCGCGGGCCGGCAGCTTGTTGTCGTGCGCGTACTGCATGAGCTGCCAGTTGCGCAGAAAGAAGCCGGCCTGCCCCGCCTGCCGGATCAACTCCAGCTCCTTCCGCAGCCGCTCCTCGATCTGCGGCGCCGCCCGGCCGTAGAGTTCGCGGCCGCTAGCCAGGCAGACCTCCTCCAGGAACTCGTCGGCCGTCTTGCCGTCCGGCGCCTGGAAGTCCGGAAAGCGGTAGGTGAGGTCGCGCGTCAGGTCGAATACGCAACGTTCGGCGATGGCGACACTGTTCCGCAGCGCCTCTGGAAGATCGGCGAAGAGAGTCGCCATCTCCTGCGGCGATTTCAGGTAGAACTCCGTGTTCTTGCGCCGTTGGTGCTCGGAGGCGTCCAGCGTCGTCCGGTGGCGTACGGCCACAAGCACGTCCTGCAACCGATGGCGCGCGCGCTCGTGGTAGTGGACGTTGTTCGTCGCGACGACGGGTAGGCCCAGGTCGCTGGCCAGCGCCACCAGCGCCGCGTTGCGCGCGCTATCGCCGTGGACCAAGTTCTGCTGCAGTTCGATGAAGAAGCTGTCTCGTCCGAAGAGCTCGCGAAAGCGCGCGGCGGCCTGTCGTGCGCCTGCCGCATCGCCGGCTGCGATCAGGCGCGGCACCTGTCCCTCGCGGCAGCCGGAGAGCGCGATCAGGCCCTCCGTGCGGCCTTCCAGCGCCGCGGGGTCCAGCACCGGTTCGCCGCGGGGGCTCTCTAGATGAGCAATCGAGAGCAGCCGGCTCAGGTTGGCGTAGCCGCGCGGCGTTTCTGCGAGGAGTGTTAGGTGGGAGCCGTCCCGGAGCGTCGGCTCCGCGCCGATGATCGCCTGCACGCCCCACTCCTTCGCCGCCTGTGCGAACTCCATCGCGCCGGCCAGGCCGTCGTGGTCGGTCAGCGCCAGCGCCGGGTAGCCCAGCGCGCGCGCTTGCAGCACCAGCTCCAGCGGTGTCGACGCGCCCTCCCGGAACGAGAAGCAGGAGTGGCAGTGGAGCTCTACGTACTCGGCCATCATCTATACTGCCGGCGGGAGCGCATCGGAGGCACATGATGGAGCTGTGGCGTCACCTGCGAGCGATCGCTCTGCTGCCGGCGATGGCGCTCGCGGTGATCCCGCTGGCCATCCTCTACTGGACGGAAGATGTGCAGATCGGCTGGGAGCTGGATGCTCCGCTGGCCGTGCCGCCGGTCGTCCTCGGCGTGGCGTTGCTGCTGGGCGGGCTGGGTCTGCTCGTCTGGACGGTTGCCATGTTCCGCTCCGCGGGAGAGGGCACGCTGGCGCCGTGGGACCCGACGCAACGATTGGTCGTCGCCGGCGTCTACCGCCATGTACGCAACCCGATGATCAGCGGCGTCTTCTGTGCGATTCTTGGCGAGGCGGCGCTGTTGGGGTCGCTGCCGCTCTTCTACTGGGGCGTGGTGTTTTTCGTCGCCAACGCGATCTATATGCCGCTGGTTGAGGAGCGCGGCCTTGAGCGTCGCTTTGGTGAGGATTACCGTCGCTACAGGCAGCACGTGCCGCGCTGGATCCCGCGGCTGACGCCTTGGCGGAGCTAAGTGGGAGTAGCGCTCACCCATACCGCTGCTCATACCACCCCGCTCCGATCTCGTCCCGAAAGACCGTCACGGCGCGGCCGTCCTCCAGCAGCAGATCGTAGTAGGCGCGGGCGACCGGCTCCGCCGTCCACCAGCGGTCGTCGGTGCGGTAGCGGTCCAGCAACTCGTCGACGGCCAGCCACTGGCCGCCGCGCCGGACGGCGCAAGGCAGGCCGTCTGCGTCCGTTCGCACATCCGCCTTTCGGGGCGCGTTCAGGCGTCGTAGTTTGCCGGGGCGCTTCGTATCGCTCGATGTCCGGAGCGCGGGGCCACCTCTGCCGCGCGGGGAGCGTTCAGGCATCGTAGGGCACCAGGACGCTCCGCTCTTCTGGGTGCCGGGAACTCGGGTCCACCTCCGCAACTCGATAAATCATCGGCCTGTTGTAGCGGGCGCGCAGTTGCCGGATCGCCTCCGCTATCTGGTTCAGGTTCTGCTGGGTGTCCGTGAAGAGCTTGGCCTGCTTCGCCATCTCGCGGCCGAGGCCGGTGAACGTGACGGCGACGGTATCGATACTTTGGGGCAGCTCCAGCAGCGAGAGCCGCGTCTTCAGGATCAGCAGCATCTGCCGCTCGTCGCCCGTCGGCTCCCGGAACGTCTCCAGCTTCTCCCAGACGATGCGCTCGTCGGCCAGGAGCTGCAGGTGCATGCGACGGGCCGTGCGGCCCTTCAGCCGCCGTACCAGCCGCCCGATGAGCTGACGCCCGGCCATGATCATCGCCTCGCTCGCGACGACGGGCGTCTCGAAGCTGAGCCGTTCGTGCAGCGCCTCCTGTAGTGTGCGCGGTCGCAGCGGCTCGCGGTCGATGCCGCTGGCCAGCTCCCAGAGCCGGGCGCCGCTACGGCCGAACTGCGCTTCGACGGCGGTCTTGGGCAGCGCGGCGATCTTCCCCAGCGTCTGCAGGGCCAGCAGGTGCAGCCGTTGGGTGGTGTTCGCGTTGAACGGGAGCAGCGCGGTGTCCTTATCGTGCAGGAACTCCCGCTCGCGGCCGGCCGGGACGATGCCGGCGTCCCCCGGCGGCGTGATCGTCGCCGCGACGGAGGCGGCGAACTTGCCGTCAGCGATGCCGGCGCCGGCCAGCAGCCCCGTCGCGGCGCGCACCGCTTCGACGAGCGCGGCGGCGAGGGCGAACTCGTCGTCGAAGTGGCCCTGCAGCCCCAGTACATCGGCGTAGGCGGTGCCCGCTTCGGCCGGCTCGACGAGAGGGCTGATCCCCTCCACGGCATCCAGCAGCGCCTCGCCCACGTCGCGATAGAGCGCGTGGTTGGCCTCGACAAAGACGGCGTGAGGGCAGGCCGCCTTGGCCTGGCGGACGGTGAGGACACGGGCGCTGGCGACATCGGTCGATGCGTCGATGACGGCGCCGCGTTCGTAGACGATGAGCGGCTGCTCCGCCAGGCGTGCGTCGGCGCGGCGTTCGACGGCGACGGCGAAGGACGGGATGGCGATACAGGCGGTGCGCATAATGAAGTCTCTAGCTGGTTTCGTACCGGAGGGGAGGCAACGCCCAGGATAATAGAACGCATGTACTATTGTCAAGCTAAGTATTGTCGCGGCCGGGCTGGGGCAATCGAGATGGGGCCTAGTACCTGCGTTAGTTTCCTCTACAGACCTGAAGTGAGGCGACCAAGAAGCCGAAGATACTACAGAGTTATCGAAGCGTCTGAATCGAAGTTGGTGAAGCTACGTGCGATGGTCCAAGCTCCGATCCGAATGGACAGCGTGCGTCTTCGCACTCGGTGGGACGCTGCAGGCCGTCTGTTGACCCGTTACGGGCCGCGTGTATAATAACTGCGCTGGTAGCGGGCCAACGCCGATTGGAGCAGTGGCCTGTCGCACTCCTTGTGAATCCGGATTCGGCGAATCGCAATTCGTCGGCGAATCTCGATTTGGAGGAAACGCTTCTGTAACGGCAATTGGCAGAACGTGTTGGGAACTTGAGGGGAAGATCCGTTAGCGGAGGGACAGACATGACCGGACTTAAGAAGCTAGGCATTGGATTGGCCGGCGCGGCCATGAGCATCGCGCTGATGATCGGAATCTCAGCCCAACAGACATCTGCGGTTGGCGAGACGATCGCCATGGACTCGGCGACGGTCGCACCGGGCGGCAGCGCGGCCGTAGACGTGAACGCCCTAAGCTTCGACTCGCCGGGCCTCGGCGCCTGGTCAGTTGATATTCAGTACGATGCCGCCGTCGTCTCTGCCGATAGCTGCATCGCGGAGCAGGGTGGCGTCTGCAACCCGGCCTTTGCCGCCGGTGTCGTCCGCTTCACGGGCGCCAGCGCGGGCGGGCTGGAAGGTGACACCAAGCTGGCTGGCATCACGTTTGGCTGCCTCGCGGAAGGCGTCACCACCCTGACTGTCATCATTGACGTGCTCGCCGACGCGACCGTGGGCGACCCGCAGCCGCTGACGGCGGCGATTCAGAACGGCACGTTCGCCTGTACGACCGCAAGCGCCACGGCAACGTCGGCGCCGCCGACGGCCACGCCTCTGCCTGGCGGCGACACCGGCGATTCCTGCGCCTCGTTCACGTACCAGGAAGACGCTCAGGCGGCGCTGGACTCTGATCCAACCGACCCGGCTGGCCTTGACGCAGACGGCGACGGCTTTGCCTGCGACAGCCTACCGAAGCGCAATCCGGGCGTGGACTGCAGCGACTTTGACTTCCAGCAGGAAGCGCAGTCCGTCTACAACGCCGACACGTCTGACCCGTTTAACCTGGACTCCGATGACGACGGCATCGCCTGCGAGAATCTTCCCTCCGCGACAGGCAGCGGCAAGGGTCTGCCCGTGGCCGGTACCGGGCCGGGCGGTCTTGACAACAGCACGATTCAGATCTGGCTCATCGCCGGCCTGATTGGCGCGGGCATCGCCTGGCTGAGCACCGGCGCCGCCGGCGCAGGCCTGGCGGCCATCACCGGATCCCGCCGGGACAAGCAGGACGGCCCGGGACGCCAGCAGGCGCCAGGCCCGACTTCGGCCGGTCCGTTTGGGTCCCGAGACAGCGCGGAGGTACTGACCACGCCGCCGCTGGACGCCTCCCGTAGCAGCAGTAGCCTGCCGCGCCGCCGCGCGATGAGCTGGCTGATAGCAGCGCGCCAGGAGCTGGCAAACAAGCAGCTAGATTCCGCGCCGGGTAGCGACCTGGAGCCGCACCGCTAGACGGCTTCCCACCGCGAACGACACGAAGGCCCTCGATTCGTCGAGGGCCTTCGTTTATCATTTGGAACGGCAACGGGCATGTGGAACGCCAACCGGATGCCGCGGGAGGGAATCCCGGGATAGCCGTGATGAGGAGCGCACGATGAAGTACGAAACGCTAGCAATCGAACGTGACGGCGCGGTGATGACCATGCGGATGAACCGGCCGGACAAGCGCAACGCCATCAACCGCCAGATGCACCGCGACATCCAACAGGCCTGCCTGGACCTTGCCGACGATTTTGAAACGCGGGTCGTGATCTTCGCCGGGGAAGGAGCGGCGTTCTCGGCCGGCGCCGACACCAGCGAGTGGGGGATGGCCGGTCCTGACAACGAGCTGGAGTTGCGTAGCCAGTCCGGCATTGGCAGCCGCACCTCAGCCGCGCTGGAAAACCTGGACCAGATTTCGATCGCGGCAGTGCACGGCTTCGCCGTCGGCGGTGCCGTCGTCTTCGCTTCGGCCTGCGACTTCCGCGTGGGCGGCCGCGACACGTGGCTCTCCATCCCAGAGATCGAGCTAGGTATCCCGCTGAGCTGGAATGCGCTGCCGAGGTTGGCGCGCATTGTCGGCCATGCCAAGGCGTTGGAGCTGACCGTGCTCTGTGAGCGGTTCAGTGCGCAACAGGCGCTGGACTACGGACTGCTCACGCACCTGGCGGACGAAAACCATGTGATGGAGACGGCGCAGGACATCGCGGAGAAGGTGATCAAGATGCCGGCCCTGCCGGTCGCGATGACGAAGGCAACGATGAAGGCGCTGCGCAAAGGCACCGAAGCGGGTGAGGCCGCCTACAGCGACCCCGATTTGCTGCTCTACAGTAGACTAATGCAGCAGCGCCGCCGCCGTCGCGGAACCGAATGAGGATTCGCGTGGGCGTTGGCCAGTAGGCTCAGGCGCGCGGGCACAAGCCTGCGAGCCTGAGCCCGTGGCGTTGCCGCGCGCAGGCGCAGCCATACTCACCCGGGAGGCGCGCCTCTCAGGTGAGTATGAACTGAATGTCGTTGGGTTAGTCGGCCGGCCTAGTAGCGGTCGCGGACGGGCTGCCGCTTGGAGAAGCAGTCCCGGCAGTAGACCGGGCGATCGCCGCGTGGCTCAAACGGCACTTCCGTGTCCTGGCCGCATTCGGCGCAGACCGCCGGAAAGAGCTGGCGCGAACCACCACCACCACCGTAGCCGCCCCCTTCGCCGCGCTCGGCCTTGCGGGCCTGACGGCAGTTGGGGCAACGCTTGGGGTCGGTGTAGCCCTTCTGCGCGAAGAACTCCTGGTCTTCCGCGGAGTGGGGGAATTCCTGCCCGCAGTCTCCGCACGTGAGCGTTCGTTCTGTATATGACACTAGACGACCTCCTGAGTCGCTGTTCCTGGTCGTCGAGCGCGATACGAACGTGCCGCGGGATTTCGAGGACGAGGATTCCTACTTTCGACCATAATACCACGTAATCGAGAAGAGCGGCAAGGTCTGCAGGGGATACGATTTGACGTCGAATCCGCGCTGCGTCGGTCGTGCCACCGCCGCTTGCTGGCCCGCGGCGACAAGGGACGCTAGAGCGCCACTGGACGTTGTCTCTGTTCCGGGTAGCCGCGCGCGGCTATCGGCCAGACGCCCGTCACCTCTCCGTTCTCAACCGCGTACATCACGTCGTGGAGGTTGATCGTGGGATCGATGTGCGAGGGCCAGAGCTCGATGCTGTCGCCGACGGCAAGCGTGCTGCTCTCCGGCAGCGAGATGGTGGCGTGCTCGTCGCTAAGGAAGAGGACGCGCGCGCCTTCGATGCCCTTCACGTCGGGGTTGCCATGGTCCTGGCTGCAGGCCTTGTGGCCGTTGTCCGCGGCGCACTGGTCCGGCCGGGGCCGGCTGAGCATGGTGCCGAGGACGCTGAACGCTTGCTCGAAGGGAATGTCCAGCTTGGCGTAGGCGGTGTCCATCAGCGCGTACGAACCGGCCTGGATCTCCGTGACGCCCTCCATGCGTCCCGTGATGTCGAAGGTACCGGTGCCGCCGGCGCTGACGATCTCGCACGGCAGGCCGTTGTCGCGCAGGAGTTGCGCCGTCTCCAGCAGCCGCGACATCGCCTTCGCCGCGCGCGCCTCGCGTTCGCCGCGGTCCTCGATGCCGACGACGTGGCCCTCGTAGCCCATCAGCCCGCGCAGCGTCACGGCGTCCGACGCGTCGACCTGTTGGGCCAGCGCCAGCGCGTCGCTGCCAGGCGCGATGCCGCAGCGCGGCAGGCCGACGTTGATATCGACGAGCACGCCGACGTTCGATCCGGCGGCGCGCGCGGCTGTTTCAAGGTCGCGCAGGCCGTACTCGGAGTCGACGGCGACGGTGAGGTCGATGCGCTGCGCCAGCGCAGCAGCCCGCGCCGCCTTGCCCGGGCCGGCGATCTCGTTAGCGATCAGCACGTCGTTCGTCAGGCCTTCGGCGGCGACGACCTCCGCCTCGCCGATCGTCGCGCAGGTGAGGCCTGTACACGACCCGGCCGCTAGCTGCCTTCGTGCGATTTCCGGTGTTTTGTGCGCCTTGAAGTGCGGCCGAAGCTTACAGCCGCCCTCCGCGAAGAAGCGCGCCATGCGGTCGATGTTGCGTTGCATGGCTTCGACATCAACCACGAGTGCGGGTGTCGGTATCTCGGAGATATTCATGGTTGGCGCTCTATCGGCCGCGCTTCGCGCTGCGCGCCTAGATTGTCCTTTCGCTGGCCCGCGCGGCGATCACGGCGTGCGCCGATCTTGCGCCGACGACGATCGGGCCGTACGTCTCCACCTATCGCTCCGTCTCGAGCCTAAGTCGCAGCGATGAAGTCGACAACGACCTTGCCCAGTTCTTCGCCCTTGTCCTCCTGGAGGAAATGGCCGGC
This sequence comes from Chloroflexota bacterium, assembly GCA_029262675.1. Lineage (GTDB taxonomy): Bacteria > Chloroflexota > Dehalococcoidia > DSTF01 > RBG-16-68-14 > JADFKB01. Next base: position 20,474 of record JAJCYW010000004.1, read on the forward strand.
GCCCGTGATCGTCGTATGAGGCTGATCCTTGGTGCCGGGCACGCGCGACTGGAAGACCCGGTCTCCGCCTGCCGTCACCGGGTCTGAGTCGCTGAAGGCCGTCAGGAACGGCTTGTCCCACTTCTCCAGCACTTCCCACGCCTTGCGATTGGCGGCGGCCGCGGGGTCGTCGGGCGAGGTCGGCACCAGGGCCGGGAACTTGCGGGCGCCGGCCTTATAGCTGTCGTCGGGGAACGGCGCGTCGTAGGCGGCGACGACGTCGTCCGGCAGTTCCGTCTTCGTGGCGGCCTGGACGAGGCGGCCGATGTCGAACACAGGCGATTCCTGGGAGAATTTCTGCCAGCGCAAGAACGCCTCGCCGGGCGGGTTGTCGCCGGTCGGCAGAAATGCGTTCGCGGCGACGATGCGACTAAAGCGCTCTGGGTGCTCCGCGGCGATCCGCAGGCCGATCAGGCCGCCCCAGTCCTGCCCGAAGAGCGTGATGTTCCGTAGGTCCAGCGCCGTCACGAATGCGGTGGTCCAGTCGACGTGGCGCTGGTAGGTGTAGTCGTCGCGCTCGACGGGCTTGTCGGAGCGGCCGAAGCCGATCAGGTCCGGCGCGACGGCGCGGAGGCCGGCGGCGGTGATGATCGGGATCATCTTGCGGTAGAGGTACGACCACGACGGTTCACCGTGCAGCATCAGCACCGTCTCGCCGTCGCGCGGGCCTTTGTCGACGTAGTGCATGCGCAGTCCGCCGACATCGGCGTACTGCGGTTCGAAGTCGTAGCCGGGGAGGTTGACGAACCTGTCGTCGGGCGTGCGGACGGCTTCCATGCGTTCTTTCTCCTTGCGTTGAGAGCGTGCGTTTGGCGTGGCTGGCGGTTGGCCAGAGCCATTATACACGACGTGCTTGACGATGCCGCGCGCGCCTGGTGCTACACTCATGCTGTTTACACGACCGCCACACGAGACCGTTAGGGGTGATTGAACGGGCCCCACACGAGTCATCGTGAAGGGCAACGAGAGATCTGTGTCCGACGAAGAAAAATGAACGATGAACATGACCGGGCCGCGGACGTAATCTTCCACGGCGGCAGCGTCATCACGGTGAACGATGCGCAGCCGTCGGCCGATGCCCTAGCCGTGCGCGACGGCAAGATCGTCGCGGTGGGCGATGCGGACGACGTGATGCACCTGCGCGGGCCGGAGACGAACGCCGTCGATCTGGCAGGCGGCGCGCTGCTGCCCGGGGTGTTTGAGCCCCACACGCACCCGCTCGTCGTCGCGCAGTTCGAGGACCGCGTAGACCTCAGCGGTTTCACGCACGACAGCGCCGCAGACGTGATGGACGCGCTGCGCGAAGCCATCGACCGCGCGCCGGCAGGCGAGTGGGTTCTGGCGCGCGGCTACGACCTGATCCTGCAGCCGGAACTGCGTCCGCTATCGATGGCGGAGCTCGATCAGCTCGCGCCGGACAACCCCGTCGTCGTCCTCACGCAGCAGGGGCACAACGCCTTCGCCAACAGCAAGGCCGTGGAGCTCTCCGGCATCCGCGACGACACGCGTGATCCTATTGGCGGCCGAATTGGCCGCGACGCCGGCGGCCGCATCACCGGCGAGTTCATCGAGCTCTCCGGCGTCGGACTGATCCTGCGCGGCGCCCCGCAGCCTTCGCGCGGGACGTTTGCGGCGCAGCTCGGCCGGGCGTTCGCCCGCTACGGCGAGATGGGCTTTACGACGCTGGGTTGTCCGCTGATACCGATCGTCTCCGACTACCTCGACATCGTGCAGGAACAGCTCGAACGCGCGCCGGTGCGGATGCGGGCCTATCTCCAGCCCTGGCACCTGCAGAATTGGTCTCCTGCGGCCGGTACGCCGAGCGCACCGGGCGGAAGCAGCGCGCCAGAGAAATTCAAGGTGCTGGGTGTGAAGTATTGGGCGGACGGGTCACCCTACGTCGGCAATATTGGGCTGCGCGAGCCGTACCTGAACACCGAGACGACGCAGCAGCGCATGCAGCTAGGCCACGACCACCTGGGCGACATGAATTTCGCCGAGGACGAGCTGCTCGAGATGATCGAGCCGTTCCACAAGGACGGCTGGCAGATCGCGGTTCATACGCAGGGCGACCGGTCGTTCGATGTGGTGCTCAACGTGTTCGAGCGGTTGCTGGGGCGCTGGCCGCGCAGCGACCACCGGCACCGCGTCGAGCACTGCGCGATGGCCAGCGAAGCGCATCTGGAGAAGATGGCAGAGCTGGGGCTGGTGCCTTCGTTCTACATCAACCACGTTTACTACTACGGCGATGTGCTCCGCGATGAACTGATGGGCCCCGAACGAACCGAGCGCTGGATGCCGGCCGCGTCTGCCAAGGCGCACGGCCTGCGGTTTTCGCTGCACAACGACTCGCCGTTCGGGCCGCTCGGTTCGTTTCTGCGGCCGGTCCAGACGGCCGTAGCGAGGAAGACGCGCGCGGCCGGCGAGCTGATCGGCGGCGACCAGCGGATCGCCATCGACGACGCGATCCGGGCCGTCACGCTCGACGCGGCCTACGGGATGTTCGAGGAGGACGAACGCGGTAGTCTGGAAGTCGGCAAGGCGGCCGATCTCACGCTGCTCTCCGCGGATCCGCGGACGGCCGACCCAGACCGCCTGAGCGACATCGACATCGTCGCCACCTACCTCGACGGCGTAGATGGTTCAGCGGCGGCGGGCGTCCGCTAGTGTGGACCGAACGGCTGCCGCTGCCCAGGCGCGTGCGGCGCAAGACGGCGTGAGCGCGTCTCGATGACGACCGCTGCGCTCTTCCTCGTCCTCTCGTCCGCGTTCGCGCACGCCACGTGGAACCTGCTGCTGAAACGGAGCGAGCACAAGGCCGTCTTCTTCTGGTCGTTTACGGTTGTCTCGTTCTTCGTGTTCGCGATTCCGGCTACCGTCTTCCTCGTCATCGATGGCCTGACGTGGCAAGGTGTCCTCTTCGGCCTGGGCAGCGCGTCGATTCACGGCGCCTACGGCATCACGCTCTCCCGCACCTACGAGCTGGGCGACCTCTCGGCGGGCTACCCGGTGGCGCGCGGCATGGGCGTGATGCTGATCCCCATCTTTGGTGTCAGCGTGCTTGGCGAAGACATCTCGGCCGCCGCGGTCGCCGGTATCGGTCTCGTCCTGGCCGGGATCTACGCGGTTCAGGTGCAGCCTCATTCGCTCCGCGATCTGCTACAGCCGGCGCGAGCGCTGGCGCTGCCGTCCAGCAGGCTGGCGCTGCTGACGGGTATCTTCATCGCGGGCTACTCTGTCTGGGACAAGGCCGCCCTGGACCACGTCACGCCGCTCGTGCTTAATCAGTTCAACCTCACCGGCTATCTGTTCCTGATGCTGCCGTTCGCGATGCACACGAGCGGGGCGCGCCTGCGCTCCGAGTGGATCGCGAACGGCCGCGGCATCGTCGCGGCCGGTGTCCTGGCGCCGCTGGCGTACATCATGGTGCTGGCCGCGCTTACGACGAGCCAGGTGAGCTACATCGGCCCGACGCGGGAGGTCGGCATCGTCCTCGGCGCGGTGCTGGGCGTCGTCTTCCTGGGCGAAGGCTTCGGCGCGTCGCGCATCGGCGGCGCGCTGCTCGTGCTGGGCGGCGTCTTGACGCTGAGCCTCGCGCCATAGTTTTGAGCTTCGGCTTTCGCCTCAGCGGCGGACAGTCCTGGCCTCCGAGTGAGGACGATCTGTTAGATTGACCACGATGTACGTCGATTCCCACGTCCACCTGCAGCCCCACGGCGAGCGGCCGCCCGTCGACCGCGAGCGAATCGAGCTCTACGTGCGTGTCGCGCAGGAGAACGGCGTCGAGCAGGTGGCGTTTACGGAGCACCTCTTCCGCTTCAGGGAAGCGTACGACGCGCTCCACGGCTGGTGGGACGAGTGCGGCGACGAGCCGGCCGTCGCGGCGGCCACGCGCGCGTACTTCGACGATCACGTCAACCTCTCGATCGCCGATTACGTGCGGCTGATCGAGGAAGCGAAGTCGGACGGCTTGCCGGTGCTGCTGGGGCTGGAGATGGACTGGCTGCACGGCCGTGAGGAGGACTTGCGGCGGTTTCTCGAGCCATACGATTGGGACATCGTGCTCGGCAGCGTCCACTGGATCGGCGCGTGGGCGATCGATACCGACGACCAAGCCGCGCACTACGAGCAGTGGGACGTGCGCGACATCGATGACGTCCATGCCGCCTACGGCGGGCTCCAGCGTGAGCTGGGCGCGAGCGGCCTCGTCGACGTGCTGGCGCATCCCGACCTGCCGAAGCTCTTCGGCCACCGGCCGGCCAGCTTCAATCCCCTCCACGAATCGATCATCGCAGCAGCGGAAGCAGGAGGATGTGCCGTGGAGATGAACAGCAACGGCTACAACGTGCCGCGCGGCGAGGCCTACCCTGCGCCGCCGGTGCTGGAACGCGCCAGGGCGGCCGGCCTGGCGATCACGCTCGCCTCGGACGCCCACCGGCCGGAGCGTGTCGGTGAGCGCTTCGACGACCTGGCGGCCCTCGCCACGGACGCCGGGTACGATGAGTTCGTGTCCTTCGAGCAGCGGAAGCCGGTCAGCCACGCGCTGACGCCGGCGGCGGTGGAGCGGCCATGACGGCCGTCCGCGTCGCGACGCTCAACCTCTTCAACAAGTCCGGGCGCTGGGCAGAGCGGATGCCGCTCGTCGTCGACCAAATGGTGGCCCTGTCGCCGGATGTCATCGGCCTGCAAGAAGTCGACCTCACCATCGACCAGGGCATGGCGCTCTGCCGCTTGGTGAACGCGCATCTCGCCGACGAACCGCACTATCGCATCTACCACGTGACGCGGCCCGGCGTTGCGGCGCACTTCCTGGCGCAGGCGGTGATGACCCGGCTGCCGCTGGAGGCGCACGAAGGTCTCGATCTCCTCTCCTACGAAGGCGTCGCGCAACGGCTGCGCCTGCGGCTCGCTGGTGGCGAACTTCTGGATTTCTATAACAACCATCTCCATTTCCCGCCGGAGGCGACGCAGGAGCGCCTGGCCCAGGCCGACAAGATGCTGGCCTGGAGCGAGACGTGGAGCGGCGCGGACGCCACGTGCATCGTCGGCGACTTCAACGCCTACGCAGGCGAACCGACGCTCGACCTGATGAAGGCCGACTTCGTTTCAGCGTACGAGAGCGTCCACGGCCACGAGCCCGAGAAGACCTGGCCGACGCCGGTCAACACCTACGACCCCTCGCCACACGGCTGCCTGGACTACGTCTTCGTGAAGGACGCCGCTGTCACGGACGCATCGCTTGCGTTCGACACGCCGAGCAAGATGGACAAGGACCTCTTCCCCTCCGACCACATCGGCGTCATTGCTCTGCTGGAAGTCGGGTAATCGGCGTATCCAGGCCGGTCGTCCTGTCCTAGTACGGCAGGCCCTTTAGCCCTTGGACGCCTTTTAGCGCTGCGATCTCGCCCCAGTGGCCTGCAGTGTGAGTCGAGACAATGTTCGCGAGGAAGGTGATGGCTGGGACCAACTGGCCGGTCTGCCCGCCGAACGTCTTGACTTCCTTCATCAGCTCGTCTTCCGATGCGTTGGCCAGGAACTCGTCTGTCTCTTTGGCTACCGCCGCGGCGAACTCTCGCATCGCCGGCAGGTCAACCTTCTTCCCAAGGGAGAACGGCGTTGCGTCGCTAACGCCCAGCTTCTCCGTCCAGCCGTCGCGTTCGAGCAGCGGCTGCGTGCCGCGCACGATACCGTTCACCAGCGAGTCCTCTGCCATGGCCGCGTGGGCGTACAGCGCGCCGATCGAGTTGATGGCCCACTCATCCGCCTTCTTGTCCAGCGTTTCCTGCGAGCAATCGGCGATGGTCATCTCCATTAATTGACGCACTTGTTTGAACTGCGCTCGCAGTAGCTCTTGTGCCTTCATCGCGATTCCTTTCTCGGTTAGGGCTTCCGTCAACTCCCCGCTGTTTAGACCAACAGATACCGCATATGGACAGGCAGGGTCACGTATTCTAACACGCCGTGAGACGTGATTTCGGCAAGTATTCCGCTTGCAGGTTGGATATCCTTGCGGAGTGAACAACGCTACGCCACTGTTTCACAGGTCCATCCGCAGTGCCGCCGCTATCGGCGCAGTGGTAGCGCTCGCTGCCGTCATCGCCGCCTGCGGTGGCGAGCCCGGCGGCGACGTTGCGCCAACAGGGACGCCCGGTGCGACCAGCACGACGCAGCCGCCGGCGAGCGCGGCGACCGCCGCCACACCGACGCTTCCGCCACCCCCGGCCAACGGCTACCGGCTCGCTCGCATCCTGCCCGACGTGCAACTAGAGGTGATGACGGGCGCCTATGCCGTACCCGGTGACGACGACGCGATCGTCGTGCTGACGCAGCCGGGTCAGCTTTGGCGCGTGTCGCTGAGCGGTGCCTTTCCCACCACGCTGTTCGGCGACCTCTCGGACCGACTCGGGGCCGAGTACGGATGGGAGCAGGGTCTGCTGGGCTTGGCGTTCCCGCCGGATTTCGAGCGCGAGCCCGCCGTATTCGTGTTCTACTCGGCGTCGGGGCCGAACCGCAACGTCGTCGCTCGGTTCACCGTCGCAGGCAGGGCTATCGACCTCGCGAGCGAGACCAGAATTCTGGAGGTGGCGCACCCCTCCACGAATCATAATGGCGGGCAGATCGCGTTCGGGCCAGACGGCTACCTCTACGTTGCGTTGGGTGACGGCGACACGGAGTTTGAGACTGTGGACAACGGCCAGGACCTCGCTACGCTGCACGGTTCGATCTTGCGCATAGATCCCACCGAAGGCGGCTACGACGTGCCCGCGGACAATCCATTTGTAGGTGTGCACGGCGCGCGGCCGGAGATCTATGCGTTCGGCTTACGCAACCCCTGGCGCTTCAGCCTCGATACCGAGACCGGCGATCTCTGGGCCGCCGACGTCGGCGAGGATCGCTGGGAGGAAATCGACCGCATCATCGCGGGCGGCAACTACGGTTGGAGTCGATACGAGGGGTTTCACTGTCTCAGCCCTCCCGACTGCGATTCGGCCGGTCTTTCGCCGCCGCGTGCGGAGTACGGCCACGAGGAGGGCTGCTCCATAACCGGCGGCTACGTCTATCGTGGCAATTCTATGCCTGAGCTGGACGGCTGGTACGTCTACGGCGACTTCTGCACCGGCTTTATCTGGGCGTTCGATTCACGTTCGGACGGGGAGCCGGTGCGGCTGGCGGAGACGGGGCGGATGATCTCGTCGTTTGCGCAGTTCTCTGACGGCGAGATCGTCGCCGTCACGTTCGACTACGCGCTGTACCGCCTCGCCCGCGTGGAGCAATAGGCGCGCCGCTGGGGCGACGCGTCTTGCGATCGCTTCGTGCGTGGCCTACAGTGGCCGGAGCGTGAGCGAGCATAGGTGAGGAGACGGCCATGAAAGTGTCAATCGGCGGCGGCGTCACGCAGGGCGACTGGCGGGAGTCGAGCGACTACATCGTCGAGGCAGAGCGCCTTGGCGTCGACTGCGTCTGGACGGCGGAGGCCTGGGGGACGGACGCCGTGACGCCGCTCGGGTACCTGGCGGCGAAGACGTCGACGATGAGGCTCGGCGCGGGCATTATCCAGGCGGGCACGCGCACGCCGGCCCTCGTCGCGATGACGGCGATGACGCTCGCGTCGCTCTCGAACGACCGCTTCCTGCTCGGCATGGGCGCCAGCGGCCCCCAAGTCATGGAGGGCTGGCACGGCATCCGCTTCGACCGGCCCATCCGCCGCATGCGCGAGGTGATCGAGATCGTCCGCCTCGTGTCCCGTGGCGAGCGCTTGGAGTACCACGGTCAGGTCTACGACCTGCCGCTGCCGGGCGGCGAGGGCAAGGCACTCAAGTCGAGCGCGCCGCCGCAGACGAACATCCCCATCTACCTGGCCACGCTCAGCCCCAAGAGCCTGGAGCTGACGGGTGAGATCGCCGATGGCTGGCTGGGCACGTCATTCATGCCGGAGCACGCTAACGTCTTCTTGGAGCACATCGCGGCGGGCGCGAAGAAGGCGGGACGTTCGCTGGCCGGCCTCGACCTGCAGGCGGGCGGATTCGTGGCATTCTCCGACGACGTCGAGAAGCTGATCCCGCCGCGCAAGCCCGGCCTGGCGTTCACGCTGGGCGCGATGGGTTCGCGCGAGCACAACTTCTACAACGCGGCCTTTCAGCGCGCGGGGTACAAGGACGTGGCGCTGGAAGTGCAGGGCCTCTGGCTGGACAAGAACCGCCAGGAGGCCGCGGCGCGGGTGCCCGACGAGTTGGTGCAGAAGACGAACCTGCTCGGCACGGAGGCCATGGTTCGCGACCGCATCCGCGCCTACGCGGCCGCCGGCGTCACCACCCTCCGCGTCGATCCCGCGGGCGACGACATGGCGGGCAAGCTGGAGACGCTGGGCCGCGTGATGGACCTGGTGAAGGACGTCTAACGCGCCGCTGTGCGTGGGCTCACTCGAACCGGACGCCAAACAGACCCCCTTGCTCGGTTTCATCGGTCAGTGTGACAGCGAGAGTGTGTTCGTCGACATCAAACCCGCCCGGGTACGCGCTGGGGAGATCGTCGGAGTTTATCGTGACGATGTATTGAAACCCATGCTCTTTTGCCGCCGCCGCCCCGTACACGAGAGCACGGGCAATCTGCCGCTCGTCAACACCGTCGAACAAGTGGCTGTCATGAATCAGGAAACCTGGGCCTGACCCACGTTCGGCCCAAACGCGCATTAGCATCATGTCAAAACAGTAAATCTGCATGTTGCTTATGCCGCGGCTGCGGTCGCCAAATACCGAGACAGCGAACGACGGGCCAGTCTCTGCTTCTTCAATGACTAAGCTGCCGGCGTCCTCATATAGAGAGGATGACACCTCCTCGAAAGCAGTGATTGCGGCTGTGAGCTTACCGCCCTGTTCGCGATAGTCTTGCTGCAGTCGCAGAAACAGCGCGTTCCGCTCGAGTTCAAGCTGGGTCTTGTCCCCTTCGATCTGTTCTGCAGCCTCGAGTCTCCGGCGCGTGACCTCCCCATCCGCCTCAATCCTCGACAGCTCGGCTTGGAGACCTACGAATTGGTCTAGCGCGCCACGTGTATTGAGCATGACCATGATCTGTTGACGGCGCCCGTCCATCCGCGCCTTCTGGGCTTCTCGTTGCCTGATTCGAGCGTTGGCAGCTTCGACCTCACCTGAGAGATACAACGACCGATTCTCAATCACAGAATCGTGGAAGTCCCGTACCTCGCTGTAGCGGCGCACCGTCAGATCTGGCAGCGAAATTCCCATGTCTTCATAGAGACGTTCGACGTCCTGATGTGTGGGTGGCGCCTCCGCGGCTGTTGACGCCTCTAACTGCTCTACAAGCTGTTTGTCGAGCACATTGTCATTAGATAGCCCAGCTATCTGGCGCGCCAGGCCAGATGCTTCTGCCTCGAGTTGGCGATATTGCGGCAGCACTTGGAACTGGTCAGTCACCTCACGCTGTTGGCGCGCTCGGTCTTCGAGTAGTGCGAGTTCGGTGCGAAGCTCACCGGCGCTTCCCAGTACTGGTCCGAGCGTGCCTTCGTTCCCCGCACGCTTCAATTCCGCGAGCGACTTCTCCCGTTGACGGAGTACCTGCAGTTGTTGGGGAATGGTCCAATCTGTGCCAATCAAGAAAGAAACTGCGACCTGCTGATCCCAGGTAAGCTGCTGCTCCGATTGCTTGAACGGGCGTCTAAAGCCACCAGCGCGTTCTCTTCGTGCGAAGTACGAGAATAAAGACCGGAAAGTAGGAGAGAACTTGCCGGGAGTCTCGCCACCCGGTTCCAAGCCAAGACCGAACATTAACTCCCCGAGAAGTGCTCGCCACGTGACGTTAGGCAGAGATGCTTCTCCATCTGCCACGTCAGGTCTTGTACGCCAAGTGTCAAAATTACCATCCAGAAAAATGCGACCATGCTGCGAACCGGTTCTCCTTGCCTCTATGGTCTCTCCAGCCAAATCGAAGGTCAGACCGAATTCATATCCTTCAAGTGCATCGCCCCTAAATGGAGATGACGGCCGCATGTCTGCCCCAAGGACTGCGTGGACAATTTCGATGAGCGACGTCTTCCCGGTTCTGTTCCTAGTATCTAGTCCTGTAGCCCCTGGCCTCTGTTCCGCCAGCAAGATGTTGAGTCCTTCAAGCAGCTCAAGCTCTTTGAAGCTAGGGAGCGAGCTAAACACGCGATGAATCACTGCGTTCGCCTCAACCTGCCGTCCGCCAGCTCGATTGCTCCCAAAGCGAACAGCAAGTCCAACGCCAGAACGAACCAGTCAAATCCAAGAGTGGTCGCGCCGCCCCCGACGCCACGGTCACTCCGGGCAGCATGCCAGAGTGACGAGACGGTGCGCGGCGCTCCCAGGAACTGACCAAGTTCCCCAGCCACAGTTAGAAGAGCCCTGTCTTCAGGCAAGTGCTTAGTTGGCAGGAGCATCGGCAGGTCGTTCGAATATGTCGCATTCTTCAAAGAAGTACGCCAGAACCGCAAGGACAGCTGCCTCACGTTCAGCCAGGCCCTTCTGATCGCCTCCAGTGAATCTCCACAGTGCAGTGAATATCCCGTCAGGATCATTCATGGTGGCTTGCAGTTCTTGGTACTTCATCCTGAACGTCTCCGCGGTAGCATCCCCGAGAGTCGCATCATAGTGTCTGGCAAGGAACTTGCGTACAGCCTGAGACCGGATCATTCCGAACTTCAATAGTTCGGCTACATCCGGCGAAAGTCCGTTGGCGTTGATCTTGTCTTGCGGGACCGGGAGCACCTCGGCGTCAGCCGCTGGGCGTTGGCGGGCGACTGCCTCGATAACGGGCTGGATTTCCTCGTAACCGAGGTCTACCATCATTTGCGGCGTCGGCGCGGATCCCAAGAATGCAGCCAGGTCGGTCTCCTCGAGTTCGAAGCAGACGTTCCGGAGTTCTGGGAAACCCCACTGCTTGACCTGCAAATTGAGTTTCTGTTCGGCGTCAAGCTCCTGCAGCCGGTGGAAGACATCCGCGGGTAGGCCGTGGTACGAGTTGTGCACAAAAGTCCAGGTGTGGAAGTACTCCTCCCAATAGGGCAGACACCCAGCAAAATCAGCGTCGATCTTCTTAATAGTCTCCTTCGCAGCCATCTCTGCGGGTGCATAGACTTGAAAGACTGTACGCTGAGATCCGAGGTAACCGTCGCTCTTACGGTCACCGTGCCTGCCCCAGGGAAGAATCCGCTGAAAGTCATCCGGAAACCTGAACTCCATTAGCTCACTGAAGAAGTCCTGGAAAGCGGTACCCCTCAGTTCAAGAAAGCGGGCCCTAAAAACCGCTTCCCAGTACGCCCTCTGTGGCGTTGGGCTCTCCTCAGTGATGAATTGGCTCGCCACGACCCTATATGATAGCGCTTAGGCTCCACGCAACAAAGCTCATGGCGGGCCTCGGCAGACTCTCCGGCCGCTACAGGCTAAGCCCTACTTATCGATATCAGGCAGAATAGGAGCTTACCAGCCTAATGCGAAGAGGGCCGCGTCACCAGTGCAAGGCCAGCACTTCGGACTGCCCCGCAACCCAGCCGATGGCGGCAATTTCGTATCTGAATAGTGGTACCCCCACGGAGATTCGAACTCCGGTTTCCACCTTGAAAGGGTGGCGTCCTGGTCCCCTAGACGATGGGGGCATGCGCGCGGGCGCGTTCGTTGAACGCGCCTCAAGTATACCAACCGTTCGCGCTGTGAACCCGCCCGCTACGGCGAGGGCCTCGCCGGCAGCGATCGCAGCCGCCCCAGCAGCGTCCCCCCGATTCGGGGCGCGGCGGCTCGGACGCCGCCGATGGCTGCGGCGCAGCCGCCTACGGCGGCGATAATCAGTAGCGGGTAGAGCGGCATGTGGTAACGCGGCTCTCCGAGGAACGCCATGTGGAACAGCGTCCACAGCACGACGACCGTCACGGGCAGCAGCCGGGCGGCGGCGTCGCGGGGCGCGACGCCGGCGCGACGCCCGTCGGCGCGACGCACCCAGAACGGCAGGGTGAGCACCGCCGCGAAGACGAGCGCGTACCATGCGACGTCCAGCACCCAGCGTAGCGCGCTCTCCATTCCCTCCGGCTCTAGCGGCGTCGCGCCGAGCGTTGTCAGGAACGGGATCACCGTCGAATCGGATCGGTAGAGGTGGTAGGTCTTGAGGCCGGCGAGTCGCACCTCATCGACCGGGTGCGTGAGCGCGTAGTCGATGGCCAGGTCTGTGTACTCGCGATAGCCGCGCACCTCCCACTCCGGGTGGTAGAGCGATTCCCACATCCGGAAGCCGCCAACGTCGTCGTCCGTCCATTTCGTCGTGCCTATCGACTCGGCGTTGTGGCCGACGCGCAAGGCGGCGCCGGAGTTCGTCGAGATCGGGATGAAGGCGTGCATTTCCACTGCGTTGCGGACCGTCCAGGGAGCGACGACGGCCACGGCGACGACCGCAGCGATCGCCACCCCGCGTATCGCCGGTCGCCAGCCGCTCTGCATCAGCCAGGTGACGCCGGCGATGGGGAAGAGCAGCGCTCCTTGTCCGCGCGTCAGCGTCGCGAGGCCGGCCAGGAAGCCGAGGGCGACGAGGGGCAGCCAGTTCCGCTCGCCGTCCGGCGAGACGCTGACGATGAGGAGCAGCGCGGCGCTGAAGATCAGTCCGAAGAGCGGCTCGGGGAATAACAGCGGTGTACCTGCGATGACGTTGGGAAACACCGCGAACAGCAGCGCGGATATCAGGCCGGCGCGGTGGTCGAAGATGCGGCGGCCGAGCGCGTAGACGAAGGGCACGGTGGCGGCGCTCAACACAGCGTTCAACACCTGCGCCGAAGTGATGCTCTCGCCGGTGACCGTAAACAGCGCGCCCAATGCGAACGGATAGCCCGGCGGCCAGAACGCCGTTGGCTCGCCGGGGCCGGGGATCTCCCACAGCTCGTTGCGGTCGGCGACGAAGCCGAAGCCCTCCGAGATGTTGATGCCGACGACGTAGTACCAGTGGGGATCGCCGCCAAGCGGGATCGTATCGGTGTAGAACACCCAGATCAGCCGCAGGGCCAGGGCGAGCAGGCTAATGCCGCCGAGCCAGACCGCCAGTGGCGTGACGCGCAGGCCCTCCAACCGCAGGTGCGGCAGCGACAACGTCAGCGTCGGCAGGGCGCGCACCGAACGCCTCAGTCCGAAGCGTTGGGCGGAGTGTTGAGATTGTCGCGCGGGACGATATCGTACCGCACCTGCCAGTCCGGGTTGAGGTTGATCATCTCCAGGATACGCTCCAACTCCTCACGCTCCCAGCGAGCGTCCTGAAACGTGGCGGGTGCGATACACATGCGCTGGTTTCCGACGCCGATCGCGTCCAGCTTCGCTCCGCGCAGGTCGGCGCCGGCCAGCGTCGTCCGGTGCATGTTGGCGGCGCGCAGGTCGGCGCCACGGAGGTCGCATTCGCGCAGGTCGGCGGAGTTGAGGGTCGTATTGCGCAGATCGGCGTCGCGGAGGTCGGCGCCGCGCAGCCTGGCGCCTTTCAGGTTCGTGTCGCGCAGGTCGATGCCCTGGAGGTCGGCGCCGGTCAGGTCCAGCGACGCCTTCCTGCTCTCGGCGGCGAACGCGTTGACCGCCTCCGTGCCACTGCGGACCAGGGCCACGTGTTCTGGATCGGCCATGATCTCCTACGCCCGCGACTCGTGCCGCGAAGCGGCGCGGGTCATGCCGTTCACGACTGCTCCTGGCCGCCGCGCGTCTTTCTTAGAATCGACAGTCCCCAGACAGCGACGGCCGTGATCACGGCGATGCGCAGGCCGCGGCGGAATCGCGAACGCCGTCGCGAGGGCGCCGCCTCGCCGGCGGGCAATTCGCGCCAGGCACTGAGCATGATCTCCGCGACGGCCGCGGCTTCGCTCTCGCCTTCCACCACGTGTTCGACGTTCGCCGGGTCGCGCCAGATGGCGTCGGTGCGCTCGCGGCCCAGGCGGCTCTCCAACCGCTCGCGAAGTTCTGTAGCTAACTGTTCGTTCGTCTTCGTGGGTTTCGTGCCGTTGCCTGAGGACACTGTCGTGACTCCTTTCGCCGCTACCGGCGCCGTACGAACGCCGCCCGGCGGCTCGGCAGTTGACTGCAAGATGCGCTGCCGGCGGTCTAGTGTACCAGAACGGAAATCGCCTCAGTGAACGGTGTCGCCGCTGCGTTTGCAGCGCCGCCGCTGCCTTTGCAGCGCCGACGCTGCCTTTGCAGCGCCGCCGCCTGGAGGTCGCACGAGGATCCCAGGCGAGATCCCGCGATCGAGCGCCGGAAACCCTTAGAGGCCTCTGACATTTCCCTCAGAGGATTTCAATCTGATTCCTGCCGGCCGTGACCGTTCCTAGGCCGCGCCGGCGCGTAGACTCGTTGATCAGACAACAGAATAGTAGCTGGGGGGTTGGGGTGAACGCACTCGTTCTGGTGGTAGACATCGCGGGGTCGCCGGGTGGGCCGGCGGCGGAGACAGACATCGGCGAGCAACTGGCGGCCTGCGGGTTCCATGTGCGGGCGGCGCGGGACTTCGAATCCGCGGCGGCGCTCCTCCACCGGCAGCGGCCGGACGGCGTGGTGGTGTACGCGGGCAGCAGGCGGGCTCGGGAGTACGAGGACGTGCTCTGGACGATGGAGGGCGCGCCGCTGGCCGTCGCCATCGATACGAACGACGCCGACCTGGTCATCGGCTGGCTGGAGGCTGGCGCGGACACCGTCCTGGCCTGTCCGCTCTCCAAGCGAGAGCTGGCCGCACGCGTCAACGCCGTGATGGGCAGGCCGGCGCGGGCTATCCGCCCGTCGGCGCGCGTCCGGCCGGCGCGGACCGCGGCGCGGGCAGGATAGGAGGACATCGCGGAGAGAGAGAACAAGATGACGATTCGAAGCCCAGCGTCAGTGCTGTTACAGCCGCGCTGCCGTAACATCGCTGCGATACGGGGGATGGTAGCGCTGTGAACGGCACAGTGGCGCAGACCCGGCAGGTGGATGTCGAGGAGCTCGTCGAAGGCGCGAAAGCGGCCGTTTCGTCGGAGATACGGCGACGGCGTCTGCGCGTTTCGGCAGCCCCTTCGAGGGCACCGCCGAAGAGAGGAAGCGAGGCGGCGGTAGGAGCCAACGCCGACCCGGTAAGGATGCGCCGGATGCTCATCACGCTGCTCCGGATCGCCGCCACGCTTGTGCCTCGCGGAACCCACATCGCCGTCGAGGCAGTCGCTGATGACGCGGAGATGCTTGCGCGCGTATCTGCGACGAGCCCCGCCGGCATCGATGGACGGCCTGCCGATTTCTCGCACGTGCTGGGCGAACAAGCGGACACTATCTTGGCGGCCTCCCGCGCTGCCGAGCGCCAGGGCGGCCTGCTGTGGATGGAGCTGTCCGGCAGCACGGCGCTTGAATTGTGTTTGACGCTGCCCGTCTCAGACGGGAAGCGGCCTCTCGGGACGGCGCGCAAGGCCGGGCTCCGCTGATGCGTTTCGATACCATGCGGAACGCCGCCCGGCGCGTGTGGAACAGCGCCCGCGTATGCTCACGCGACGGCCGCCGCGAGCGCGGACAGACGCTGTTGGAGTTCGCCTTCGCCGCGCCGCTGCTGCTGGTGTTTCTGCTGGCGATCGTCGACTTCGGCATCGCCATCGACCGCCGCATCGTGCTCGACCACGCTGTCCGAGAAGGCGCGCGCTTCGCGGCAGTCGGCGGCGATGCGTTCGTCACGGGCGTGCCCGCCTCCGCGGAAGAAATCGAACAGTACACGGAGCGCCAGTCTCAGGGCATTGCGGACGCGGCCGGCGCGACCGGCAGCGACAACTACATTGATGTCTGTTACGCCGATGCGAACGGCAACGGCTTCGGTGATGTAGGGGAAGAAGTCAGAGTCGACGTCAGGTACAAACACCCCTTCGTCACCGGCTTTACGTCGTTCTTTAATCTGGGGCTGGCCCCCATCGTGATGGAACCCAGCGCCAGTGCGCGCATCGAACAGCCGCTGCCGGGAGACGTGCCGTCGACGATGGAGACGACCGGATGCTAGCGGCGATGCGCGGCGAACGCGGCCAAGCGCTGATCCTCTTCGTCGGTGCGTTCACCGTGATCCTCGTCGTGGCTGCAATCGTCATCGACTTCGGACTCTGGATGGCCGAGCGCAGGTCGATGCAGCGCGCGGCCGACCTAGCCGCCGCGGCCGGCGCGCAAGAACTGTTCATCGAACGAAACTGGGCGACCATCGACACGGACGTGAAGGCGTACGCACGTAACAACGGTTATGAAGACGGCTTCGATGGTGTGACCGTGACCGTGGAGCCGCTCTGCCGCAACCAGCTCGCGACGCCGCCGGACGGCATCTGCACAACCGCGCCCGGCGCCGCCAGCAGCGACTGCATTCCCGATCCCGTCTTCGCCGACTGCGACAGCCTGCGCGTGACGATCAGCAAGCCGGCAAGCCGCCTATTCACGTCGATCTTCGGCATCAGCACGGACATCTCGGCTGCCGCGGCGGCGGGCGTGCAGTTCGGCGGCGGCGGGACGGGCGGCGGTGGCGGCGCCGTGCAGCAGACCGTGATCCTGCTGGACGCCCAGGGCCGCATGGGCAACCTGTGCGGTACCTATCCGGATGAATGCCCGATGACGCTGGCTAGGAATGAAGCGCATGGGCTTACAGACCTGCTGCTGGACGGCGACGGACTGCGCCAGGTGGGGTTCGCCGCGTTCACGTATTGCTACGAAGGACCGCCAAACTACCCGCTGCCCTCCGGGCCGAATAACCCCTGCGTTCCCGTGGACGAGATCACGCCGCTCACGGACGACGAAGCGCTGCTGCATGTGGACATTGCCGCGACGCACGCTCACTCCAGCGGCGTGGCGAATGTCTGCCTCCCGCTGCTGGAGGCGGTAAAGATGTTTGTAGCGCAACCAACGACGCTGAGCCGCGCCGTTGTCCTCCTCACCGACGGCGACAATCGCTACAACCACAACACGTATTTCGAAAGTCGCGGCTACCCGCCGCCGGAATGCCGTCCTGCGCCGTATGACGAGACGCAGCCCCCGCGTTATGGCGCCTGCGAAAGCCCCGTGCCGGAAGAGTTGCGGCTGGACCTGCTCACGATTCAGGTCGCGAACGACTTGAAGGCACTGGGCGCGGAGATCTACGTGGTGGCCTACAACGTTTGCGGCCCGGAGGACGGAAATTCGATTGACAGCCCCGGCTACTGCAACGCGATTGGCCTGGACAATGCGCACGACAACATCGCCAACCAAAGACTATTGAAGTGCGTCGCGACGTCGCCGGAGCACTACTTCCCCGTGACCAGTCCAGAGCTGCCCGGCACGTTCCGGGACGTGGCGCTGGAGCTATCGAATCGCGGGCTGCTCCAGTAGGCGCAGCACGGCAGCGGCAGATCAAGGAGAACAGTATGGCAGCGGTGATGACGGCAACGCCTGAGGCCAGGAGCAGAGCGCTGATGGCGGGGGCGCTGCTCTTCGCGTTGATCGCGGCAGTCCTGGTGTTCGTCGCGCTGCAGAGCCGTGGCGGGGACGGCGGCGGTAGCAGCAGCGCCGCACCGGTCGCGATGGCGCCCGTCGTCGTCGCCTCGCAGGGAATCGCCGCGAACACGAAGCTGACGGCAGACATGCTGGAGGTGCGGCAACTGCCGGATGCCGCGCAGCTCGCCGGCGCGTTCACTTCCACGGCAGCCGTGATCGGCCTACCGGTGCGCTACCCGATCGAGAAGGGAGAGCAGCTCACGCCGGCCAAGGTCGGCCTCCAACAGATCGACGATGAGGGCGACGTTGCGCTGATACTGCCGGCCGGGAAGCGCGCCGTGTCCGTGCCACTGACCGAGGTCACCGGCGTCGGCGGGATGCTGCTGCCGGGCAACTTTGTCGATGTCGTCGCCGTCTACCCCAACGGTATTCGCTCGTCGGCCGAAGAGACGTTCGCGGTCGGTACATCATTTGTGCTGCTGCAGGACATCGAGGTGCTCGCCGTAGGTGAGGAGGCGCTGGAAGCAATCCCTGCGGCGGCCGCTGCGTCGAGCGGAGGCGCGGACGCCGGGTCGAGCGGCCTGCGTCCAGACGATGTGGAGCAGCAGCCGGACGCGCGCAGTGCTACGCTGGCCGTCACGCCGGGCCAGGCGCAGCACATAGCCTTGGTGCAGGAGACGGGCGGCAGGCTGTGGCTCTCGTTGCGGCCCGTGGGAGACCACGAGATCGTAGCGGCGGACGAGATCGACATCGGGCAACTCGAAGCGCTGCTGGCGCCGTAGAAGCGAGGACGAGATGGCAAGCGTTCCGAGAGTGTTCATCATCGATCAAGACCCGGAGGTCCGGTACCAGATGCGGCGGCTCGTCGAAGAGGCCGGATTCGAGCCCGGGGGCGACGCCGGCCATGGTACGGAGGCCGTCGCGTTAGCCAATGAACAGCGGCCGCAGTTGGTGCTCTGCGGTCTCACGCAGCCGCTGGGCCGCGCGCTGCAGACCATGGAGGCAGTGCTGCACGACCTGCCAGAGACGCCCCTCATCGCGTACGCGGAGTCCAACGAGCTGGCCCTGGTCCGCCAGGCAATGCTGGCCGGCGCGCGCGACTTCCTCCAGGCGCCGTTCCATCCCGACGAGCTGCGGCGGTCGCTGGCCGCCGCCCTTGAGTCCGAAGAGCGACGGCGGTTGCGCCAGTCCGGCGACGGCCTGGGTCCGCGCGGAACCATCATCGCCAGCTACGGCGCGAAGGGAGGCGTGGGCAAGACGACGCTCTCCGCGAACCTCGCCGTTGCGTTCACACGCCTGGAGACGCAGAGCGTGGTGCTGGTCGATGCCGACGACTCCTTCGGCGACGCCGCGGCCAGTCTCGGCATCGGCGGGGGCCACAGCGTTACCGACGCCATTCGCGACGCAGCTTCTGGCGGCGACGTGAGGCGCTTTCTCAGCCACCACGAATGCGGACTCGCTGTGCTGTCCGCTCCAGCGAGCCCGTTCGAGTGGCGCGGCATCTCTGGCGACCAACTCCAGCACACGCTCGTCGAACTCTCGCGCCAGTTCGACCTCGTCGTCGTCGACACGGCCAGCACGCTCAACGAGATCAGCGTCGCTACGCTAGAGGTGGCGTCGCTCGTGTTGTGGGTGACGACGCTCGACTACGCCAGCGCCCACGACTCGTTGCGCGCGCTGCAGGCGATCCGCTCCCTGCAACTGGAAGACGAGCGCATACGGGTCGTGCTGAACGCGACGGCTGTGGACACGGACGTCAGCCCGGCCAGCGTGGAGGAGGCGCTGGGCCGTCCGATCTTCTGGTCGCTGCCGTACGACCGCGAGCTTCGGCGCAGCGCCCAGCTCGGACGCTCCGTCGTTGATGCCTCGCCGGCCAGCCCGGCAGCCGTCAGCTTCCGCGACTTGGCCGGGGTGCTCACCGGCGCATCCCCCGCTCCGCACAGGGAAGGCGTGCTGCGTCGCCTGTTTGGTAGCGGTAGGGGCAACGGCAACGGCCGCAGCAGTGAGCAGGCGGTCGGCGCGGGGCAGTCGTGACCGCGTTCGCCGCGGCGTTCTTCGTCTTCCTCGCCTGCTGCGCGACCGGCGCAGCGCTCGCACTGCGCGGCCGGCGCGGCGGCGATTCCGATCAACGTCTGCGCGCGCTGCGCACGGAACCTGACGCGGAAGTTGTGGGGCGCGAGTTGCTCGGCCTGCCGCGCTCTAGGCCGGGCAGACGGGCGCTCGTAGGCCGCTGGCTCGCTCGCGGTGATGGTGCGCGGGCCGCCGGGATGCGGCTACGACAGGCCGGCATCCCGCTGCGGCCGGGCGAGTACCTGCTTGTGCGGCTGCTGGTCGGACTGATCGGCTTCATTGTGCCGCTCCTCGCATTCCAGGGCGGCGTGGCGGGAGTCGCGCTGGGAGTCTTAGGCGCGCTCGCGGGGTTCGCTGCGCCCGCGCTCTACGTAGCGTCGGCGCGAGGCCGGCGCATCGCGCGAATTGAGAAGCAGCTGATCGAATTCTTGCCCGCACTGGCGTCGTCGCTGCGCTCCGGCTTCGCGTTCCAGCCCGCGATGGAGACGGCGCTGCAACAGGTCGGACCGCCGCTGAACGAAGAGCTGGCGGCCGCACTGCGCGACATCACGTTGGGTGCCTCGACGACGTTGGCGCTGCGAGACCTGGGGCAGCGCGTGGACAGCGTCGATCTCGACATGGTGATCACGGCCATCCTCGTCCAGCGGACGACGGGCGGCAACCTGCCGGAGATCCTGGACCACACCGCCGAGACGCTCCGCGACCGCGAGCGCGTGCGGGGAGACGTGCGGACGTTCACGGCGCAGCAGCGCCTGACGGGGCTGATCCTATCGACGTATCCGGTCGTGGTTGGGCTGGCGCTGCTAGCGCTCATGCCGTCGATCTGGTCGAAATTGCTAACGGAGCCGGCCGGGCAGCTCCAGCTCGCGGTGGCGCTGGGCCTGCAGATCGTGGGTTTCTTCGGCATCCGCCGCGCGCTGCGCATCGACGTGTAGGGAGAGGTGATGTTCGTCAACACCATTATCGCAGGTTCGGCGTTCGTCGCCGTCTTCTCGTTCGCGCTGTGGGCGCTGGAGGGCCTGCGCCGGCCCGCCGATGCGCGGTTGCGAGCGCTGGTAGTGCAGCGACGTCAGGGCGGCGAACCGTCGTCGTTGCCGTTCGCGCAGCGTGTCATCTCGCCCGCTGTCGATGGCTTCGGCAGGCGGCTGGGGGCGCTATTGCCTGGCGCGTTCATTCAGCGCACGGAACGGAAACTCATCACCGCGGGCGAGCCGCTTCGGACTGATGCCTTTCTCACGCTCGTCATCGGCTGCGCGGGCGGCGTTTCCGCGGCCTACGTCGTGCTGCTCC
The DNA here is from genome assembly GCA_029262675.1 of Chloroflexota bacterium. Taxonomy (GTDB): domain Bacteria; phylum Chloroflexota; class Dehalococcoidia; order DSTF01; family RBG-16-68-14; genus JADFKB01. The sequence goes on from JAJCYW010000004.1 coordinate 41,311, forward strand.
TTGCGATAACGGGTGGAGCGCCGCCGGTCGCGGCGCTGCTGGTCGCGCCAATGTTCGCGACGCTCGGCGCGGTTCTCCCGATTTTCTGGCTCTCGTCTCGGGCGCGCGCGCGCCAGCGGGCGATTCTAAGGTCGCTGCCGGACTCGTTGGGTCTGCTCACCGTTTGCGTAGAGGCGGGGCTAGGTCTGGACGGCGCGTTCGCACAGGTGATGGAGAAGCAGCCGGGGCCGCTATCTGCGGAGATCCGCCGCACGCTGCAGGAAATGGGGGTCGGAAAGGCGCGGCGACAGGCGTTGCTAGACATGGCCGAGCGTGTGGACCTTGACGATGTGCGGATCTTCACCAGCGCCGTGATCCAGGCCGACCAGCTTGGTACCAGCCTGGCTCAGGCGCTGCGGGTGCAGTCGCAGAGCATGCGCGTGCGGCAGCGCCAACGCATCGAGCAGGAGGCGAGGCGGGCGCCGGTGAAGATGGTCTTTCCGCTGGTGTTTTGCCTGATGCCCTCGCTCTTTATCTTCATCCTCGGTCCGATCATCGTGACGGTGATCGAGTTCGTTTCGAACTGATGGAGCCCGGCACGATACCGCGTGATCCCGCGCCGGCTCCCGTGGACAGCCTGCGCGCGCTGCACCTGCGGCCCGGCGCGCCGCGCGGCCTCGTCTCGGACGTGTACGACTATCTCGTGCGCACACTCGAATCGGCCGCGACGGATGACGCCACCGCCGACGCCGAGATCGATGCGATGCGGTCGACCTATGCCGCCGCGCTCGAGACGCTGGAACCGGCAGCGGACGTCGCCGGCGCGGATGGCGTCGGCGTGCGGGAGCGATCGCCGCTTGACCTGCTCTTCGTTCTGCCGGACGCGCCCGCGGAGATCGTGGAGGTCGCCTACCGCTACTGGCGTCGCAGCTCGGCGCAACTTGCGGCGGCGGAGCCGGAGGCGTTCGAACGCGCGGACGACCGGATCGCGGCGCTGGGCCGTCCGCGGACCGTGGACGCGGCGAACGGAGCCGCCGGCGACGACGCGGCGACGGCCGGCGCCTGGCTCGTCACGGACTCCGGCGCGCGCTACGCGGTCGGTGAGCGGCCGCTGCGCATCGGCGGCGACCCGACGTGCGACATCGTGACGGCCGCGAACGGCGCACGTTCTGGGGACGAAGCGCGTGTCTGGTCACACAGAGGCAGGCACCTGCTCCACGGCGTCGGCGCCGATGACGGCGGCGAAGGGGGGGAGGATCGCGCCGGTGTACGGGTCAACGGCGCGGCGGCGACGTGGGCGGTGCTGGATGGCGGCGATGTCCTGGAGATCGGCGGCGTCAGCTTCCGCTTCGAAGCGGCGGAGCCGCAGGAATCGCCTGAGCTTGAACCAAACGGTGCGTCCGCGCCTTAGACCTGCTCGAAGTAGCGGCGGCGCTCCCAGTCCGTGACGGCCTGGTTGAACTGCTCCAACTCCCACCGCCGCATCCGCGCGTAGTGGTCCACAAACTCGTCGCCGAAGTACTCGCGCGCGACGGAGCTGCTCTCGAAGCGTTCGAGCGCCTCCGCGAGCGAGCGCGGTAGCGCGGGCGCGGTGCCGGCCTGCGCGTAGGCGTCACCCTCGACGGGCGGCGGGCAGCTCAGTCCGCGTTCGATGCCGTGCAGGCCGCCGGCGATGGTCGCGGCGAAGCCCAGGTAGGCGTTGACGTCGGCGCCGGGCACGCGATTCTCGATCCGGCAGCCGTTCTCGGACGCCGTGATGAAGCGCAGCGCGGCGGTGCGATTATCCTGCCCCCAACTCACGCTCGTCGGCGCCCAGCTCCCGGCGACGAGACGCTTGTAGGAGTTCACGTTAGGCGCGTAGAGCAGCATCAGCTCCGGCAGCGTGGCCAGCACGCCGGCGGTAAAGGCCGTCATCGTTTGGGAGGCGTGGTGCTCGGCATCGGCCTGCCAGAAGACGTTCGCGTCGTCGTCCGCCGACCAGAGGCTGACGTGCGTGTGGCCGCTGGCACCGTCGACTGCGTCGGTGTACTTCGCCATAAAGGTCGGTATCACGCCGTCCTGCGCCGCCACCTCCTTCGCCGCGCTCTTGTAGAGCATCGCCTGATCGGCAGCCGCCAGCGCTTCGCCGTACCGGAGGTTGATCTCGTACATGCCCTCGCCGTGCTCGCGGTTGTAGCCCTCGATCGGCAGCCCGTAGGCGATGAGCTGGCGGCGCAAGTTGCCGAGCACGTCTTCGTCCTGGCTGGCGTGCTGGATGCTGTAGCAGTTGAGGCCGGGACTGAGGGGCGTCAGGTCTCCGTGGCCTTTCGCCCGCAGCGTGGCCTGGTCCTCGCGGAAGAGGCGGCCCTCCAGTTCCACGGCCAGCTTGGCGACGTAGCCGGCGTTCGCCGCGCGCTCGATGACGCGGCGCAGCAGTTGTCGCGGCGATTCGGCGACGGGCCGGCCGTCCTCGTGGGCGTAGTCGCAGATCACCGATGCGCAGCCGGCCTCCCAGGGCACCAGGCGGAACGTAGAGAGGTCCGGGTGCATGATGATGTCCTCGAACCCGGTGTCGGCGCTGCCCAGTTCGAGCCCCGTGATAATCTCCTCCGCGATGTCCCAGCCGAAGATCACGCTGCACTGGGGGAAGCCGCCGCTGCGGCAGCCCTCAAGGAATGTTTCCGCCAGCACGCGTTTGCCGCGGTAGACGCCGTCCATGTCGGACCCGCCGATGCGGACGACCTCCACGTTGTGCTCCGCGATGAGGCGTTCTACGTCTGCCAGTTGCATGGGCCGTCCTCCTGTCGGAATGCCAAAAGAATACCAGACGCCTCGCTGGGAGCGAGCGGCTAGAGGCGGGTCTTCTCCGCTCCGTGGAAGCGCGCCGACATCTTGCCCATGTACGTGGTGAAGAGCGCGCGCTTGGGCAGCCCAAGAGATCGGATCTCGTCGGCAACTGGATGCGGCCCCAACTCTAGGGTCGCGCCGCCGAGCCGCGCGCGGACGCGTTCGCCTCGCATTGTCGACTCCGACCGCCAGCGCGCGCCCTCGCGCACGCCGTACGACACCTGGCGTCGCTCGCCGAACGACCGGTTGCCGGCCGTGCGCATCGATTGCGTCAGCACGTGTTGTCCGTCCACCGTCAATACGGCCGTCTCGCGCTCGCCGTCCTGTGTGATTTCGATTTCGCTCAGGATCTTCGGCAGGCCCCAGATCGCCTGCCCGGCTTCGCGGCTGAAGTCGCCATCCACCGGCAGCAGATGGACGTAGGCGCTGAGGCGGCCGCGCAGCATCGCCCACATCGTCCCTACGACGGGCAGCGGGCGTGACCCCGGTTCGTGGACGAAGAACGTGAGCGCGATCTCGTGGTACGTGCCGAGGTCGCCGTCCTTGTAGTTGATCGTCCCGATGGTGCAGACCGTGCGGCCGGGAAACACCTGCGCGATGCGCAGCCCGCTCGCTTCGATCAGCTTCTGCGCGGCACGCGCCGATACGAGGTAAAAGGCGACCGCCGCCGTCGCATCGCGCACGTCGACCGGCAGTCGTACTTCGCGCCCCTGGATGTCGTAGGACGGTTGTGGTGGCTCGACTGCAGATTGGCCAACCGTTGCCGGAGACGTCAACGCGCCGCTCCTCCGTAGCTCCCTGAACCGGTGGCAATCATCTGAAGCTGGGCTGCGGCCTGCGGATTAGGCGTCCGCCTGCTCTGTCACGCGGACGAGACCGACGCGCTGGTCGGCCCAGACCAGGAGAGGCGGCAGCACGACAAGCGTGCTGATCAATGCGACGCTGACGCTGACAGCCGTCACGAGGCCGAAGTCGGTAAGCAGAGGAAAGCCGGAGAACGCGAGCATGCTGAACCCTGCTACAGTCGTCAGCCCTGACGCTGTGAAGGGGCGCCCGATGCGCACAGACGCTCGCGCGATCGCGTCGTCCGGGGCGAGGCCGCCCTTGCGCTCCTCGAAGTAGCGCGCCATCAGCAGCACCGAGAACTCCGTGCAGGTGGCGACGATGAGGGGGCCAGAGAGCGCAGTGAGCGGGCTCATGGTTATCCCTAACGCGTAGATCACGCTCGACGAGAGCCCGACCGCGATCAGGGCCGGAACGAGGGGCAGCAGCATCTTGACGACGTTGCGATAGTAGACCAGCAGCCAGATGAGCACCGCAATCAGAGCCACGTAGGTCATGCGGGTTCGGTTTGAGCTAAACCCATCGGCGGTTTCAATGCCGATCACAGCCAGGCCGGCGGCCGTGACAATGATGCCTTCTGGCGCGTTCAGCTCGGCCTGCATCTCGTCCAGCAGCACGCGGCGCTCGTCGAGCGTGACGTTGCCGATGGCAAAGATAATGTTCGCTTTCGTCCGGTCTGCGCTCAGGAAGCTGTTGGAGATCGCATTCGGCATGACCGGCAGGATCGCCTCCGCATCCTCTTTAGTAGGAGGGGCCCGCGAGACAGCGCTAACGATCGACCCCATGCTTGATGAGAGGGCGAGTTCCGCAGGGTGCCGCTCCAGCTGGATGGCTTCGTAATCCGTCATCCACTCTAGTACTTCGGTCTTGAGGACATCGTCTCCTTCGACCAGGAGCGAGAGCTCGCTTGACGAGCCGGCAGTGTCTCCGATGTAGTGCAGGTCCGCCAGCACCGCGCTGTCCTGCGGGATCCATTTCTCGACGTCCGTCTCGACCTTGATCCGTTGGTCGGCCCAAAGTCCGGTGCCGATAAAGATCACACCGAGCGCCAGTACCGGCAGGATGCGCATCCCCTGCGCCGACGACGTCAGGCCGCTGGCTAAGCGCTCGATGTCCAGCACGCTGGACGGCGACGCAGTTTGGCTGAACGTTTGGTTGCGGTCGCGCCAGTACAGCACACTGGCAGGCAGCGTAACGCCCGCGACGAACAGCACGGCGATGCCGATTGCCAGCATCCTTCCAAAGTCGCGCACCATTGGCACGTCGGACGTCTGCAAGGCGAGAAATCCGATGACCGCCGCTAGTACGGCCACGACGAGGCCCGGCCCGAGGTTTGTCAAAGCGGATTGCAGGCCCGGTGCTGCTTCGCCGGTCCGTTCGGCCTCCTCCTCGAAACGGCTGTGCATCTGGATCGCGAAGTCGACGCCGACACCGATCAAGATCGGCAGGCCGGAGATCGTGACCAGCGTAAGCGGCAAGCCTAAATATCCCATCAGTCCGAATGCCCAGACGTTGCCCACCAGCACGACGCCGAGCGAGAGGAGGCGCCAGCGCGCGCGATACGTGAGGAAGAGAAGCACGAGCATCGCCGCGACGGCCAGCGCACCCATGATGGCGATGCTCTCTCGCATCGTGTCGTTGATCTCCTTGAGGAGAATGGCCGGGCCGGTGGCCAGCACGTCGAAGCCCTCAAACTCATGCGTCTGTACGCGCTCGACGACGGCCGTTGCCGCCTCCGCTTGCTCGTTGATGCTCATGTTGCCATTCAGCCGCACCACCATGAGGGCATGTTCCGGGTCACTGAACGCCGCTGTCAGCTCCGGCCGCACGGCGCCGTCTTCGTCGAAGACCACGAATTCGACGAAGGCAGGGTTATCGATTGTCGTCTCGCCAACGACAGCGAGGCGCGCTGCGTCGGCGGCGATGCGGATCGCGAACTCCTCTGCCAGCCTGTCCCGTTCGTCTTGCGTAGCGGCGGCCGCCTGCTCGCGCGCCAGCGCCGCCGGCGCCAGCTCCGCAGCGAGGAACACCTGGTCGGCGCCGAACTGCAGCACCGTCAGCGGGCTGAGGACCGAGTGCAGGAGTTGATCGCTGTCCTGGTCTGTGGCGACCAGTTCGTTGAGCTCCCCGTCAAGAGCTTGTAGCTCACTCAGGTTTGGCTCGACGAAGAGCTGTCGGATGTCGCCCTCGAACAGCACCAGGATCGTTTCGCCCCCGAACTCGCTCTGGAGGCGAAGGCTATCCTTATAAACCTGCGAACTGGCGTTGACCAGGCCGTCCTGCGTGGTCTTGAACTTCAGTCGGGGGACGCCGAACGCGAGAGCGATCGTCGCGATGGCTGCCACTACCAATACCCAGAGGTAGTACCTCCGGATCACATTGGCGTAGACGAGCCAGATGATGTTCACGCTTATTCTCTCAGCAGCTCCGAGATGCGCTCAGTCGCCTCAATGTACTCCGTGACCATCTCCTGGATCACGTCGCGCGTTCGGCGAATGCTGCTCATCCTACCCATGATTTGCCCTACAGGCGAGCCCACGAGCTGCTGGCCTCCGGAGCCCTCCACGTTGGAGTTGCGCTGGACGCGGCTCTGGGCCTCCGCGTTGAGCATGTACTGCAGCGGCATCGGCAGGGGTCCCGGCGAATCAGGGCCGTCCCAAGCCTCCGTCCATGGCGTCCGCAGCATCCGCGCCGGCTTGCCCGTCATCGAACGCGAGCGGACGGTGTCTGAGGAGCTGCCCTTGAGCAGCTTGTCCTTCACGATGTCGCTCGTGTCGCTCTCCGTGACGGTCAGCCAGATCGAGCCGGTCCAGACGCCGTCCGCGCCGAGCGCCATCGCGGCGGCCATCTGCCGGCCGCTGCCGATGCCTCCTGCGGCGAGCACCGGCACCGGCGCTACGGCGTCTACGACCTCAGGCACAAGTACCATCGTTGTGATCGCGCCCGTATGGCCGCCCGCCTCGTAGCCTTGGGCGACGATGATGTCCGTGCCGGCCTCCACCTGTCGCACGGCCTGCTCCGGCTTGCCGATCAACGCGGCGACCAGCACGTCCTGCGCGTGCGCTTGGTCGATCACCTCTTTCGGCGGCACGCCGAGGGCGTTCACGAGCAGCTTGATCGGGTGGGCGAGCGCTATGTCGACCTGCGGTTGGGCATTTTCCCTACTCCAACCCAGCAACGCCATCGGCGGCGGCTCGTCTTCAGGGAGTTCGGGCACGTCGTACTGCTCGAGAATGCCGCGGCCGAACGCCTTGTGGCCTTCGGGGATCATCTTCTCCAGCTCGGTCTCGACTGAGCCGGCGTACGACATCGGCATGACGACGTCGACGCCGTACGGCTTGCTCTCGATATTGTCGTCGATCCACTTCAGCTCGATCTCGAGCTGTTCCGGAGTGAAGGCGAGGGCGCCCAGCACGCCTATGCCACCGGCCTTGCTGACGGCGGCTACGACGTCACGGCAGTGGCTGAAAGCAAAGATCGGGAACTCGATCCCGAGCATGTCGCAGATGCGGCTTGCCATGGCGTTACCTCTCCACCGGTGTGTACTTGACCGGTATGTGCTTGATCCCGTTAATGAAGTATGAGCGCAAGCGGGAAACAGGGCCGTTCAGCTCAATATCCGGCAGCCTGCGCAGCAGCTCTTCGAACATGACCCGGCCCTCTAGTCGCGCCAGGCTGGCGCCCAGGCAGAAGTGCGGCCCGCCCCCGCCAAACGCTACGTGCGCGTTCGGCGTGCGTCCGACATCGAAACGGTCAGGGTCAGGGAAATGCGTCTCGTCGCGGTTGGCGGACCCGTACCAGAGCGTGACCTTGTCGCCGGCCTTGATCTGCTGGCCGTTGATCTGCGTATCGGCGGTCGCCGTGCGGCGGAAGTACATGATCGGCGTAACCCAGCGCAGCATCTCCTCGATCGCGGACGGCATCAGCGTCGGGTCGTCGATAAGCCGCCGCCGCTGGTCCGGATTCTCCATCAGGGCCAGCGTGCCGCCGGAGATCAGGTTACGGGTCGTCTCGTTGCCGGCCACGATGAGGAGGATGAAGAAGAAGTTGAACTCCATGTCCTCCAGCTTCTCTCCGTTCACTTCCGCGTCGAGGAGGACGGAGACCAGGTCGTCCTTCGGGTTCTCTCGCCGGTCCGCGGTGAGGGTGCCGGCGTACTCGAAGACCTCGGCGGCCGCTTTCGTCGCGACCTCCATCGTCGGTGAGTACTCCGGATCTCCGACCGCGATCATCTGATTGCTCCACTCGAAGATCTGGTGGCGGTCCGCCTGCGGGATGCCGATCAGTTCGGCGATCACCTGCAGCGGCAGCTCTGCGGCGACTTCGGTGACCAGATCACACTCGCCCTTCTGGGCGATGCTATCGATGATCTTCGTCGTGATGTCACGCACGTGCGGTTCCATGCGCCGGATCATCTTCGGCGTGAAGCCTTGGCTGATCAGGTTGCGCAGGCCGGTGTGCTTGGGCGCGTCCATGTTGACCATCATCAGCTCCGAGCCGCCCACAGAGTCGTCGACGAACACGCCGTGGCCCGACGCGAACGACTTGTAGTCGACTGACGTCGCGATGACGTCATCGTAGCGAGTGACGACCCAGAACCCGGTGCCTTCCTTCTGCGGGTTCCAGTGGACGGGGTCTTCCCGGCGTAGCTGCTTGAACACGTCGTACGGGACTGCGTCCACGAACGTGTCCGGATTGTAGAAATCTATATCAGATAGCTGGACCATTGCACTCTCCCATGCTTGTGGCGCTGCTGCTCTGCTCAGTAGGACTTCGGCAGTCCCAGGTTCTGCTCTGCGACGTAGTTGAGGATCATCTCGCGGCTAACGGGGGCGGTCTTGAAGAGCCGCGCGCCGCTCCACTGGCTGATGAGGCCGACCTCCTCCGTGAAGCCGAGGCCGCCGTGCGTCTCGATCGCGTGGTCGATGGCTTTGACGGCCAGGTCGGCCGCCATGAACTTCGCCATGTTCGCGTAGGAGCCGACCTCCAGCGGGTTGTGGCCGTTGTCGAACGCCCACGCCGCCTTGTAGGTCATCAGCCTGGCCGCCTCCAGCGCGATCTTCACCTCGGCTAGCGGATGCGCGATCGACTGGTAAGCGCCGATCGGCGTGTCCTTGAACACCCGGCGTTCGCCCGCGTACGCCACGGCCTTGTTCAGCGCCGATTCCGCCATGCCGATGCAGATCGCTGCGGCCAGAATTCGCTCCGGGTTAAGCGAGTTGAACATCGCCATGATGCCGTTGTCTTCCTCGCCGACGAGGTTGTCGGCGGGCACCTGCAGGTCGTCAAAGAAGAGTTGAAACTGGTTCAGTTCCTCGCTGAGCGGGATCGCGATATCGTGCATCTCGATGCCCTTGGACTTCGTATCGACGAGGAAGAGCGACATGCCAAACGATTTCGGCTTGCCCTGCTCCTTCAGCTCCTCGAGCGACGTCGTCCGCGCGACGACGAGCATGTAGTCAGCGCTGTCGACGCCGGAGATAAACGTCTTCTGGCCGTTCAGGATGTAGCTGTCGCCGTCGCGCTTGGCCGCGGTCTCGATGTTGAACGTGTTGGTGCCGGCGTTCGGCTCCGTCACGGCGAAGCAGAGCTTCCAGGAGCCGTCCGCGATCTTCGGCAGGAAGCGCTGCTTCTGCTCTTCTGTGCCGTTGCGGACGATGCAGGCCGTGTCCATGGCGATAACGAGCAGGAGGCCCGGCGAGAAGCCGCTGTACGTCACCTCCTCGAACCCCAGTGCCAGTGCGACGAGGCCCATGTTGTTGCCACCGTACTTCTCGGGGACTAGGCAGCCGGTGAGGCCCACGTTGGCGTACTCCTGCCAGAGCTCCTCCGGGAAGCGCTTCTCCGCGCGGGACTGGGCCAAGATCTCCTTCTGGCGGGGCAGGTACTTGGCCAGCATGGTCTTGACGGCTGTGCGGACGAGCTTCTGCTCGTCGGATAATTCGAAATCCAGCGGCATACGTTCTAGCCTTTCCTCTGATGTGTGAGCTAGCGACCCTTGAACTGGGGCGTGCGTTTTTCCTTGAAGGCTTTCGGCCCTTCGCGGGCGTCCTCGCTGGCGAACACGGGCGCGCCGAGCTTGAGCTCGACGTCCATCGCCTCGCTCTCCGGCAGGCACTCCGTCTCCTGGACGGACTGCTTCACCTTCTGCACCGCCAACGGGCCGTTCGCCGCGATGCGTCCCGCGATCTCTCGAGCGACTTCGAGCGCCGTGCCGTCCGGCACCACACGGCCGATCAGGCCCATGCGCATCGCCTCCGAGGCCGGGTAGTGGTCGCCGGTGAGCAGCAGCTCCATAGCCCACGTAAACGGGACCTGGCGTCGCAGGCGGACGGTGGAACCGCCGGTGGGGAAGAGCCCCCACTTGACTTCGGAGACGCCGAACGTCGCGCCCTCCCCGGCGACGCGGATGTCGGTCGTCTGCAGGATTTCGGTTCCGCCGGCGATGCAGGGGCCTTCGATAGCGGCGATCAGGGGCTTCGTGATGCGGTGGTTGCGCAGCAGCCCCTTGAAGATCACGCCGGGGTCCTCGCGGCAGCGCTTCTCGTAATCGTCCTCCGGGGGCAGGTTCTTTATCGAGCGCGAGACGAGTTTGTCGAGGTCGGCGCCGGCGCAGAACGCGCCGCCGGCGCCCGTCAGGATAGCGACGCGGATCTCGTCGTCGGAATCGATCTCGTCCCAGGCGTCGCCCAGAAGGCAGAGCATCTCCGGATTGAGGGCGTTCTTCGCTTCGGGCCGGTTCATGGTGAGCGTGACGATGTGTCCGTCACGTTCGGTGAGCAGCGCTGGCGCCACGGCTAGCTTCCCTCCTTGGCTGCGGCCGCGCCGACGGCCTGGGCGCGCGCCCACTTGTAGTCCGGCTTTCCGCTGGGCTGCCGCTGGATCGCGTCGACAAGGTGTAGCTCGCGCGGCACCTTGTACCCGGCGATGTGCTCGCGCACGTGGGCGTCTAACTCCTCCAGCGTCGGTGTCTGGCCTTCACGGGCGTGGACGACGGCGGCGACGCGTTCGCCCCAGCGCTCGTTCGGTACGCCGACGACGATCGCGTCGAATACCGCCGGGTGTGAGCGCAGCGCCGCCTCCACCTCTTCCGGGAAGATCTTCTCGCCGCCGCTGTTGATGCAGTTGGAGCCGCGGCCCAGCAGCGTCACCGTGCCGTCGGCTTCGAGCACTGCCATATCGCCGGCGACGACCCAGCGCTGTCCGTGCGCTTCGATGAAGGTCTTGGCCGTTTTGTCTGGGTCCTTGTAGTACCCGAGCGGGATGCGGCCCTTGCGCGCGAGCATACCGACAGTCCCTGTGCCAGGCGGCAGCGGCCGCAGGTCTTCGTCCAGCACGGCCGTCGTCTCGTCGGCCTGGAATCGGGGGCCGGAAGCGTTGGGATCGTTGGCGTCGACGCCGCGACCTTGGTTGCCGCCCTCCGAACCGCCGAACGTATCCATCAGCAGAATGTTGGGAAGCTGCGCCCGCAGTTGGTCCTTCACACTTTCGGAGTACGTCGCGCCGCCCGAGCCGATTACGATCAACGATGAGGTGTCGTACGTTCTGTCAGACTTCGCCAGCGCCTCTGCCAGCGGCCGCGCCATCGCGTCGCCGACAATGGCCATCGACTGGACCTTCTCCTGTTCGACGAGTTCCCATATCTTCTCGGGATCAAACGTCTTGCCCGGCGTCAGGACGACCTTACCGCCGCTGAAGAGGTAGATCAGCGCCGCCCACTGGGCCGCTCCGTGCATCAGAGGCGCGGCCGGCAGCGCTGCCATCGCGTGGCCAGCCGCGGCGTTCACCGCCACCTGCTCGGGAGTCTCTGGCGGCGGACCGTAGGGGTTACCGCCCATCAGCGCGGCGAAGAGGAGGTCGGCGTGGCGCCACATCACGCCCTTCGGCATGCCGGTGGTGCCCCCTGTGTAGAGAATGTAGACGTCATCTTCCTTGCGCGGCGGGAAGTCTCGTTCAGCCGAAGCGCTCGCGACTGCTTCGCCGTAGTCGGACGCGCCGAGGCCGGCGACGTCGGCGTCGCTGCCGTCGTCGACCGAGACGAACGCTTGCAGCAGTGGCAGGTTGGCGGCGACGGCGGCGATGCGCGGCGCGAACTCGCGGTGGTGGATGATGCCCTTAAGGTCCGCATTGTCGAAGAGGTACTTCAGCTCCTCCTCCACGTAGCGGTAGTTGATATTGATCGGCACGGCGCGGATCTTGAACGCGGCCAGCGTGCCCTCCATGTACTCGACGCAGTTGTAGAGGTAGAGACCGATGTGGTCGCCTTCACCGAGGCCTTGCGACTGGAGGTGGTGCGCCAGGCGCGTGGAGCGCTCGTCCAGCTCTGCGTAGGTCACGCGGCGGTCTCCACAGATGATCGCTTCACGCTCCGGTATAGCGTCCGCGACGCTCTCGAACAGGTCCGCGAGGTTGAACTCCATGGCTACCTTCCTTCCGGCTTGTCGCTGCCAACGATCCACATGGCAAAGAACTGCGACCCGCCGCCGTACGCGTGCCCCAGCGCCTTCTTGGCACCCGGGACCTGATGCTCACCAGCCTGACCGCGCACCTGCAGCGCCGCTTCCGCGAAGCGGAGCATGCCGGATGCACCTATGGGGTTGGAGGATAACACACCGCCGGATGGGTTTATCGGCAGGTCGCCGTCGAACGCGGTGGCGCCTTCCACCGTCATCTTCCAGCCCTCGCCCAGCGGCGCGAACCCTAGATTCTCCATCCACATCGGCTCGAACCAACTGAACGGTACGTAGACTTCCGCCACGTCGATCTCCTCGCGCGGGTTCGTAATGCCGGCCTGCTCATAGACGTCCGCGGCGCAATCGCGGCCGGCCTGCGGGTTGACCTGGTCGCGGCCGGAGAACATCGTCGGTTCGCTGCGCATCGCCGTGCTCCAGACCCAGGCTGGTGGCTTCGACGTGGCGTCCGCGATCGATTCGCTTGTCAGCACCATCGCGCAGGCGCCGTCCGACGAGGGGCAGGTCTCGTGGAACCTGATAGGCTCCCACAGCATCGCCGACTCCTCGATCATCTCGTAGGTGATGTCCGGCATGTGGAGGTGGGCGTAGGGATTGCGGATCGCGTTCAACCGGTCCTTCAGCGCGACCTTGATGCCGACATCGGGCGGCGCACCGGAGCGCTTCATGTAGGCGCGAATGTGCGGCGTGAAGTAGCCGCCGGCGCCCGCGACGACGGGGGGCTGGAACGGCATGCTGGGCGTGACCGCCCAGGTGGCGTTGGACTCCGACTGCTTCTCGAACGCGACGCAGAGGACGCGGCCGTGGACACCGGCCTGAATGAGGCTGGCGGCGACCAGCGCCGTCGAACCGCCCACGCTGCCGGCCGTGTGGACGCGCAGCATTGGCTTTCCGCTCGCTCCGAGCGCGTCTGCGAGATACAGTTCCGGCATCATCACGCCTTCGAACATGTCCGGCGCTTTGCCGAGGACGACGGCGTCGATGTCCGCGAACGTCATCCCGGCGTCGTCCAGCGCCCGCAGCGCCGCCTCACGGACGAGGCCCGGGATCGACACGTCATCTCGCTTAGCGGAGTGCTGCGTCTGGCCGACGCCAACAACAGCGCAGAGTTCGCTCACTGCTTCGTCTCCATTACGCAAACCAGGTTCTGCTGCAGGCAGGGGCCGGACGTCGCGTGCGCGGCGGCACGCGTCGCGTCGCCGTCGATCAGCCGTTGGGCCGCCTCGCCGATGCGGATTAGGCCGGCCACCATCAGCGGGTTCGCCGTCAGCGCGCCGCCGGAGGGGTTGATAGCAACGCCGTCTGCCAGGCCGAGTGCGTCGCGCAGGATCAGCTCCTGGTGCGCGAAAGGCGCGTGCAGCTCGGCGACGTCGACGCCGCCGTCCGCGACGCCGGCGTTTGCGGCGGCGAGCTCGGCAGACGGCGACGAGGTCAGGTCGCGCACGCCGAGTGCGGCCGGTTCGATGCGGTGGTCGATGCCACGGATCCAGGCGGGCCGCTCGCAGACGCGGCGCGCGGTGTCCTCCGCGGCGAGGACGACAGCCGCAGCGCCGTCCGAGATCGGCGGACAGGCGTGCCGGCGCAGCGGCGAGGCGACGTACGGCTCGCCCAACAGAGCATCGATGTCGGCTCCGCCCGTGACTTGGGAGTTCGGGTTGTCCCGCGCGGCGGCCCGGCCGCGCGAGGCGACCTCGGCGAAGTCGCGCTCGCTGTAGTCGCCCCGGTCGAGCAGCGCGCGCGCCTGGAGCGCCGCCAGGCTAATCGCATCCGGCCAGAGGGGCGCGACGCAGTAGGGGTCGAGCTGGAGCGCCATAAGGTCGCGAACGCTTCCGGGCGATGACTTGCCGAACGCGTACACGAGCGCGGAGTTGATGTCGCCGTGTTGGAGCCGCACCCACGCTTCGTAGAGCGCCCATGCGCCGTCCATCTCGACGTGCGATTCCCGGATCGGCGGCCACGCGCCGACGGCGTCCAGTGCCATCACAAACGAGAACGGCTGGCCGGCCAGGTAGTCGCTGGAGCCCGAGACGGTGAAGCCGATCTCCTTGCGGCCGATGCCGGAGCGTTCGATCGCGCTCTGTACTACGGGGCCGATCATCTCGACCTCGTTGCGCTGCGCCTCGCGGCGGACGCTCGGCATCTGAGCGAACGATACGACGGCCACGTCTCGCACTAGAGGTGCTCCTTGTAAGAATCGTAGTCGGCGTCCGGCTCGCCGGTCGGTCGGAAGTATCTGATGCTCTCCATCGTCGGGCCCAGTTCGCCGGGTTCGACCCAGACCGCCTCCACACGCATGCCCATCCGCACTTCCTCCGCCGGCACCTCCTGGATCAGGTGAAAGAGCGCCATGTCCGCGCCGTCCAGCAGAATCGAGGCGCAGACGTACGGCGGCTTGATGGCCTGGTAGAACGGCAGGTTGACGACGCAGAACGTCGTAATCGTCCCTGACTGCGCGACCTCGACTTCTTCCCCGAGCGTCACTCCGCAGGCCGGGCAACATCCGCGAGCCGGAACGTAAACCTTGCTGCATTCCGGGCAGCGCTGGCCGATCAGCTTTCCCCTCGCGACCCCATTCAGATAGCGAGAGGAGGCGAGACCCGGGGTGTAGGTGTACTCCAACTTGATGGGCGTCTTGATACCAACGATCCGTTCCGTCACGGCGCGGCCTCTGGCTCGAAGCAGACGATGTCGCCGATCTCGCCGGCGGTCTCGTCGCGCCAGCGGACGCGGACGCGCATGCCGGTGTGCATGTTCGCTTCGTCGCCGGCGTCGACTGCGTGGAGCAGCGCGCTGTCCGCGCCGTCTAGCTGGATCAGGGCCCACGCGAACGGCCGCGCCAGTGGCTGGTTCGGCCGCGGCTCCGCGATCCACGTCCACGTCGTCACCACGCCGGCTTGGCCGACCTCGATAAGGTCCGTCAGCGCCTCTCCGGTGTCGGGGTCGTACTCGGCAGGCGGCACCAGCACGCTCCCGTCCGGCCGGCGAATGCCGAACAGCTTGCGCTCCAGCAGGCCGCCGAGAAAGTGGCCGATAATTGGCCCTACGCTGCGTGTGTAGGGGTACTCCAGCACGTGAGGTGCGGAAAGGACGCCGGCTTCGCTGTCAGAGCTATTTGGCATGGCCTACGACGGGTCGTTCCCGTCGCCCAGGTTGAGTTGGAAAAAGATCTGTTCGAGCAGGTGGTTTCGCCGAGCGATCAGCGCGTCGATCGAGTACGGGTCACCAGGCTTGAGCCGCTCCATCAGCGACTTGTGGCAGAAGTAGCCGATGAGCTGGACGTGCAGGTCGTGGATGAACTGCGCGGGGTCTATCTGGCGGATGATGCCGGCCTTCACCGCGCGCTCCAGGCCATCGACGGCCGGCATGTAGATCCGCTCGACGAAACGTTCCACGTAGATGCTGGGCGCGTCCACCTCCAGTAGCTCCCAGGCCAGCAGCCGCGCGTGCGCTGGGTGCTGGGCGAAGTGCGCCAGGATCTGATCGAGGAGGTAGGCGACGCGCTCGCGCATTCCCGCGCTCTCGAAGCCGCCGCCCAGGAACTCGTGCATGACATCCGCCATGCGAGCCATCGTCTCGTCCAAGACAGCTCCGTAGAGGGCCTCCTTCGATTCGAAGTGGTAGAGGACGGTAGTCTTGTGCGTCTGCGCCTCGTCGGCTATCTCCTGGACGGAGACACCGGCAAACCCGCGCTCGGCGAAGAGGGAGGTCGCCGCGTCGAGAATGGCGCGCCGCCGGTCGATCTTGGTCACGGCCGCTTCCTCACCAGCTAGGAGCTTTCCTTCAACCATTCGGTTAGTTTATGCTCCACTGTGTAGGCTGTCAAGCAAAGCCAGAATGTGCTGTTATGGGCTGCCGAAAGAGAGGCCGCCCAAAGGAGACGGGACCGCAATGAAGGAGATCCTGGCGGACTTGGACCGCTGGCTAAGCGCAGGCGACGAGATAGCCGTCGCCACGCTGGTGCGTGTCGACGGCTCCGCGCCGCGGCCGCCCGGCGCGCGTCTGGCCGTTACGCGCGGCGGCGGCATGGCGGGTTCCGTCAGCGGCGGCTGCGTGGAATCTGACGTCTACGAGCGAGCGATGCAGGTGCTGGACGCGGACCGGCCGGCTCTGGCGACGTACGGCATCGACGACGAGCAGGCGTTCGACGTCGGCCTAAGCTGCGGCGGGACGATCCACGTCCTGATAGAGCCGTTCGCCCCGGGCGACGCTTGGACCGCTGCGCGGAAGCGTGTCGAAGAACGGCAGCCGGTTGCGTTGGCGACGGCGGTTGCGCCCGAAGATCTGCAGGGACTCAGGCTGGCCGCGTCGCCCGACGGCGGCATCGTCGGCGGCATCGCTCCGGACCTCGACGGCGAGATCGCGGATGAGGCGCGCCGCTGGCTCCTCGAGGATCGCAGCGGCGTGATCGCTCTGCCCTCCGGTGGCGCGGATGTCTTCGTCGAGTCGTTCACGCCGCCGGCGCGGCTCTACATCGTCGGCGCGACGCACGTCGCCATCCCGCTCTCGCGCATGGCCGGCGAGCTTGGCTTCGCGGTCACCGTGATCGACGCGCGCGGCCTGTTCGCGACCGAGGAGCGGTTCCCAAACGTGGAGGCAGTTGTCCGAGCCTGGCCGCAGGATGCACTGACGCCGCAAACGCTGGATGGCTACTCATACGTCGTCGTGCTCTCGCACGATCCGAAGTTCGACCTGCCCGCTCTGATTCCGGCGCTGCGGTCGGAGGCGCGCTACATCGGCGCGATGGGCAGCCGCGCGACGCACGAACGGCGTCTGGCAGCGCTGCGCGCCCAGGGATTTTCGGACGCCGACCTGGCGCGAATTCGCGCGCCGATCGGCCTCGATCTCGGCGGCACCCGTCCGGAGGAGATCGCGCTGGCGATCCTGGCCGAGATGCTGGCCGTTCGCCACGGTCGCGCGGGCGTCGCGCTCTCCCGTATCAGCGACCCGATCCACGATCGGTCGGAGGGCCGATGATGCTGTCCGGGATCGTTCTCGCCGCCGGCAGCTCAACCCGCATGGGACGGCCCAAGCAGTTGTTGGAGCTGGCCGGCCGGCCGCTCCTCCAGTACGCCGTCGACGCCGCCGCGGCGGCGCGCCTGGACGAGGTGATCGTCGTCCTCGGCCACGCGGCGGCCGAGATCGAAGCGGCGTTGACGTTGCCCGCTCACGCCCGCTGCGTCGTCAATGAGCGATACGCGGACGGGCAGAGCACGTCGCTCCAGGCGGGGCTGCGCGCGGCGGACAAACTGGCGGAAGCGGCGGTCGTGCTGTTGGGCGACCAACCCCACATCACGCCGAAACTGATCGATCGCGTGGCGGCTGTATCCGCCGAGGGCGGTCGACCGGTCATCCGGCCGGTCTACGTCTCGCCGGACGGCACGCGTATGCCCGGCCACCCGGTCGTGATCGCGCGGTCGCTGTGGCCGGAGGTAGCGGCGTTGCGCGGCGATAAGGGTGTGCGGGCGCTGCTGGCCGAACATCCCGAGTATTTGCAGGAGGTGGAGATGAACGGCGAGGCGCTGGCGGACGTCGACACGCAGGAAGACTACGAACGCGCGCTCGCGGCGCGCGCGCCTGCAGAACGCGGGCCGACGCCGCGGCATGCACTGGAGCAAGACTGATGGCATTCGATATCCGGGAGACGTTCGCGGTCAACGCGCCTGTCGAAGATGTCTGGCGGTTCGTCATGGACCCGCAGCGGGTCGTCGCCTGCATGCCCGGCGCTGCTCTGGATGAGGTGGTGGACGACGAAACGCTCCTCGGCACCGTCAGCGTCAAAGTCGGCGCAGTGACGGCCCGCTACGCCGGCCGCGTGCAGTTCACCAACGTCGACGAAGAGAACCACACCGTCGAAATGACGGCGGAGGGCAAGGAGACCAGCGGCGGTACCGCCCGGGCCTCGGTTACCAGCAACCTGACGCCGCGCGCGGACGGGGGAACCGATGTCGTCGCCGAAGCGACGATAGACATCACTGGGCGCATCATGCAGGTCGGCCGCGGCATGATACAGGGTGTCTCACAGCAGATCTTCCAGCAGTTTGCGGCGTGCGCCAAGGAGCGTCTGGAGGCCGGTGTCACCGGCGATCCCGGCGATTCCGCCGCCGCGGCTCCGGAGCCGATCCGCGCGCTGCCGCTGCTGCTTCGCGTCACGTGGAACGCGATCGTCAACGCCGTCCGCAGGCTCTTTCGGAGGCCCGCGCGGTGACCCAACGGCGCGCAGGTAGAAGGGCTCCGCTCCGCGGTCGCAACACGCTTGACTGTGTTGACAGCGTTGTGATACACAAGGAGCCGCAAGCCTCGCTGACCTGGGGTGGATCTGAGAGGCCCGTGCTATCAATCGACTGAAAACGAACCCGATCGCAGCAGCCGTAGCCATCCATACGGAGAGAGAGTAGGTTGCCATGAGCCGCTATCTGCTGGCGTGCGACGCCGGCGGCACGATGACGGACGTCATCGTTGTCGATGAAGAAGGGAAGTTTGTCATCGGCAAGGCGCCGACGACGCCGCAGGATGAGAGCATCGGATTCCTAGAGTCGCTTGATGAAGCGCTCGAGTACTGGGACCTGGCGCAGAACCAGAAGGAAGTCTGCGGCAGCGCCGAGACGGCCATCTACACCGGCACCAGCATGCTCAACACGCTGATCAACCTGAGCGGACTGAAGACCGGCCTGATCGTCACCCGCGGCTTCGAGGACATCATCATCCAGGGCCGTGGGTCGCAGACGTTTATTGGCTATGAGTGGTCCGAGATTAGCCACATGCAATACCGCAAGCACCGCGAGCCGCTGGTGCCGCGCCGCTACACCCGCGGCGTAACGGAGCGCATCGATATGTTCGGCCAGCCCGTCATCCCGATGTATGAGGACGACGTGCGGACCGGCGTGCGGGAACTGCTGGACGACGGAGTCGAGTCGCTGGCGATTGTCTTCCTCTACTCGTTCACGAACCCGATGCACGAAGCGCGGGCCGCCGAGATCGCACGAGAGGTGATGAAGGAGGTTGGCAGGGAGGTGCCGCTTGTCCTCTCCAGCGAAGTTGCTCCCATTTCGCGTGAGGTCTCGCGTACCAACGCGACCGTGATCCAGGCCTACGCCGCGGAGCCGTCTCGAAAGCAGCTCTTCAACATCGAGGAGAAGCTCGTCGATGCCGGGTATGAGCATTCACTGAAGACGGTGCTGTGCTACGGCGGCGTCACCAACATCCGCTACCCGCGCCTCTTCGAGACGGTGATGTCCGGCCCTGTGGGTGGCATTATGGGCGGTAAGCACCTTGCCAACACGATAGGTGGACTGGAGAACCTGGTCTGCGCCGACATGGGCGGCACGAGCTTCGACGCCGGTTGCATCACGCAGGGCCTCCTGCCCATCGACCGCGAGCCGCCGTTCCAGAAGATGTACGTGAACGTTCCAATGCTCGACATCAGATCGATCGGTGCCGGAACCGGCACGTACATTCGTCTCGACCCGGAAACGAATCGACTGAAGCTCGGCCCGGACAGCGCGGGCGGCACGCCCGGGCCTGTGTTTCAGGAGCAGGGAAACGAAATCCCGACCATCGGCGATTGCGACCTGCTGCTGGGCATTATCAACGAGGACTACTACCTTGGGGGCCGCGTGCCGGTCAACAAGCAGAAGGCCCACGACATCTTCAAGGAGAAGATCGCCGACCCGCTCGGCCTCGACGTGCCGACGGCTGCCGAACAGTGCGTGGACCTGGTCAACGTCATGATGCGCGAGCACCTGATACGGTCGCTCATGCTGGGTTACGACATCCGCGATTACACGCTGCTAGGCTACGGCGGCGCCGGTCCGATGCACCTCGTTGGCTACGCCGGCGAGTACCCCTGGAAGGGCATCGCGACGGTTCCGCATGCGGCCGCGTTTTCGGCCTGGGGCGGCGCTTGCATGGACTACGGCCATCGCCGCCACAAGAGCGTCGCTGGCTTGATACCCCCGGGCGCGGACACCGACACGAAGATGTATGCCGCTCAGGCGGTGAGCGGCGCCTGGGAGGAGCTTGAGAACCAGCTCATAGACGAGTTGGTCGGCGAAGGCTTTACTAAGGACCAGATTTCGCTGCGGCAGATCGCCTACATGAAGTACTATGGCCACCTGGACGACCTTGAAGTGGCGTCGCCGGTTGTGCGGCTGAACACGGAAGCTGATGTCGACAAGCTGGTCGAGAGCTTCGTAGATATATTCACGACGACCTATACGCTCGCGGGTAAGCCGCCGGTCCCGACCTACCAGATAGGCGAGGTGAGCGTGATCGCGGAAGTCGCGACGGTGAAGCCCACCGTCAACAAGGTTGATTTGGAGGGCAAGGAACCACCCAAGGCGGCACGCAAAGGCACGCGTCCGGTCTTTTACGAAGGCACATGGCACGAGGGCCAGCTCTTCGAACTGGACGAACTGCGCGCCGGAAACGAGATCACCGGCCTCGCGGTGGTTGAAGCGCCCAGCACCACGCTCTACGTGCCGGCCGGTTGGCACGCCAGGCTGGACGAACATGAGATCATATGGCTCAACAAGGGAGAGAGCTCATGACAACCGAAGCCGCTCCACCAACAGAGAAGGCCACACCGATCAAAGACCTGCTGGCGACGAACGACGACCTCCTTAAGGAAACGGGCTACCTGTTCGGCCTCAAAGACCTCAAGCGCAAGCAGGATGACCCTGGTGGCTACGAGGCCGTCTGGCAAATCCTGCTCAATATCTGTAACACTGCCTGGGACGTCGGCTGCCGCGTGTCGTCGTCGGCGATTGCGGTCGAAGGAGGCGACGCGCTCTGGGCGCTCCATCTCCCGACGGGCGAAGCGGTGGCGGTCTCACGCGGGATTACGGCTCACCCGGGCTTGCTCTCCCACTTTCTGCGCCAGCTCATTGAGGCGGGCTACGAGGACAATCCCGGCATCAGCCCCGGCGATATTTTCGAGAACAACGACCCGCACTACGGCGGCATCCACCCTGTCGACTTTGACACCACCATTCCGATCTTCTACGGCGATGAGCTAGTGGCCTGGGCCTCTGGTGTTACCCACGTGATGGACAGCGGCTACATCCTGCCGGGGTCGATCGGCTTCATGAACCCGGACTCGTTCGCGGACGGCATGCCGGTCACGATGGAGAGGATCGGCCAGAACGACCAACTCCACCCCTGGTACGAGAAGCGCGTCACTTCTCGAACGCGTGTGCCTGAATTCGTCATGGGCGACGCTCGTGGCCGGTTGGCGGGCTGCCTGACGATCCGCAACAAGGTGGTCGAGGCGATCGACAAGTATGGCGTTGACTACTTCAAGGACGTCATGAAGGAGTACGTGGAGGACGGCCGGCGCTACGCCGTCACGCGCGTGAAGAACCAAGCGATCCCTGGCCGCCTGCGCAAGTCCAACTTCAAGGACCTTGCCATGAAGGGCAAGCGCGTGATCATGCCGAACCAGGACATCGATCTCCTTTTTAATCTGCCATTGGAGATCAATATCGATAAGGACGCCCACGTAACCTTCTCGCTCAGCGGCGCCAGCAGCTGGGTGCCGTTCGGGCAGAACATCACGCCGCCGGCCGTCAAGTCAGCGCTGCTTAACGCCTACTCCCACATGGTTGGGTTCGATATGACCAATTGGGGCCCCGCTGCGGCGTGGACGCTGGAGGACCCGCCCGCAGGCTCGTGGGCCAATCCGTACCCCGTGAACTACTTTGCGTCCGCGGGCGTGGCGTGGGCGCCGGCCGTGATGTGGATGAGTTCCCTCTACGAATCGTTCGGCCGCGCCTACTTCATGCGCGGCTACATTGAGGAGGTCGCCGCGGGCGCCGCGACGACGCTCACCGCAGAGTTCTCCGGTGTCGGCCAGTACGGAACGTACGTCGCGGGTCTTAGTCTGGAGCAGGCCAGCAACGGAGCCCCCGCTCGCGGCATGGCAGATGGCGAGAACAGTGCTTGGTGCATCTACACGCCGAACGCCGACTTTGGGAACGCCGAGGTGACCGAGTTGTGGTATCCGATTGTCTATCTGGGACGGAACGTCCAGCCTGATTCGGGAGGCTATGGAACCTTCCGAGGCGGCCTCGGACACACTGCCGTCTGGATGGTCAAGAACACGCCGGGCATTGAGTACCAGTGTGGCTGCGCCGGCATGCGTAGCAAGGTGCTCGCCAACCATGGCATGTACGGCGCGTATCCAGTCTGGCCGGACCGCGGGAGCTACGCGCACGGCACCAACCTGAAGGAACTGATCGACAACCAGCAGCCGCTCGTGCACGAGCGCGGCGACCCTGAAGACCCGATCATGGCGAACATTCTCACCGCAAATGTGTTGGAGACGAACATCATTACGCCGTTCATCACGCCCGAGCAACTCCAGGAGTACGACGTGATCATGCACCCGATCTCCGGCGCGCAGGCGCTTGGCGATCCGTTGGAGCGCGACCCGGAAGAGGTGGCGTGGGACCTCACCAAAGGCTGGACACGCGAGCGAATCGCCTCTGACGTCCACGGTGTGGTTGTATCCTACGACGAGGCCGAGAAGGAATGGAGCGCCGACGCGGCCGCGACAGAGACGAAACGCAATGAGATGCGCGATGCACGGAAGAAGCGCAGCGTGCCGTTCAAAGAGTGGTGGGCGCAGGAGCGCGAGAGAGTGCAGGCGAAGGAGAACATGGATCCTGCCATCATCAATATGTGGCAAGGTTCGATGGAATTGTCCCCGGGGTACGGCGCAGAGTTACGGGCGTTCTGGAATCTGCCCGAAGACTTCACGTTCTAGGAGGCCAAGATGCCAGAATACGATATCGGCGAAATCGAAAAACTTATCGACGGAGAGCTACCGTGGCCGCGTGTCCAGGAGATCATGAAGGACGCCAAGGACGCGGGCCGCTTCGAAATGTGGGTCAAGATTCTGCAAGGCCGGGTGGCCTGGGCCGAGCCGATCCTGCTGCCGCTCACGCCGAGCCTTTTTATCGTCCAGAAGGACGGCAACAATCGCGTCGTCAAGTGCAAGTGCGGCCAGGAGTTCGGCGATTATCGCGTCAACTGGAAGCTCAGCGCTTCGATTTACGTGCGCGATTCGGAAGAGGACTTCAAAGAGGTCTACCGTGGTTCTGAGCAACCGGACCCATCGTGGACCCAGATCCGCGAGTACTCATGCCCCGGCTGTGGGGTCATGCTGGAGATCGAGGCCGTCCCGCGCGGCACGCCGCCGGACTTCGATTTTCTGCCAGACCTCGACACGTTCTACAGCGAATGGCTGGGCAAGCCGCTGCCGGAGAAGGTGGAATTCACGGACAAGACGTTAGACACTGTCAAGGAGTGGTCGACGTCGTCCTGACGCCGCGCCTTCTTACTTCGGCTGCGGAGCAGGCGCGATGACCAAGGCGCTCGACGACATCCTCGTCCTCGACCTGACGACAGAGTTTTGGTCGTCGCTGGCGGCGGCTATGCTCGGCGACTTCGGCGCCGACGTGGTCAAGCTGGAGCCGCTGCCGGACGCGCACGAACTGCGCGACCGCTATCGCGACCAGAATGCCCCCGAAACCTGGAACTACAGCTTCGAGCTGGCTAACCGCAACAAGCGCAGCCTCGCGATCGACCTCGATGCCGGCCGCGCCACATTCGAGAAGCTCGTGGCCGCTGCGGACGTCTTCCTCACCGACTTGCCGACGGCCGCGCTTACGGAGCTTCGGCTGGACTTCGCGACGCTCAGTCAACTAAAGCCCGACCTGATCTACGCTCGCGGTTCCGGCCTGGGGCCTGAGGGTCCGGACAGCGAAGAGCCCGCGATCGACGAGCTGGCCGCGGCCCGCACCGGCATGATGCCGATCCTGCAGCAGCCCGGCCAGCCGCCCGTCTATACCGGCGCCGGCCAGATCTACACTACCATCATGCTGGCCTTCGGCGTTACTGCTGCGCTCCACCACCGCGACGAGACGGGCGAAGGCCAGGAGGTCGATGCCTCTCTCCTCGGCGGCAACATGTACAGCGCCAGCCTGGACATCCAGGCCTTCCTGGCCATGGGCGGCGAGCGCTTTCTCCAGCCCGTGTCCCGTCTGGACGCCGGCAATCCAATGTCCGGCACGCTCTACCCAACGGAGGACGGCCTCTGGGTGACGCTCACGATGCCGGACACGGACCGCTGGTGGCCCGACCTGTCGGACATCGTCGGACTCGATGTCGAAGACCCACGCTACAACAGCCACGAACGCCGCTGCGAAGAGAACCGCCTGGAGTTGATCTCCGCGCTGGAAGAGGCCTTCGCGAAACGTCCCGCGGCCCACTGGCGCGATACGTTCAACGAACGGAAGATGTCGGCGGACGTGATCGAGGACTACGCCTATCCGGCGCAGGACGAGCAGGCCAGGCGCAACAGCTTCATCATCGACGTTGACACGGAAAACCACGGGAAGGTGCCGTCGCTGGGATTCCCGCTCTACATGAGCGAGAGCCTCGCGGAGCTCGCCCGCACAGCGCCCGCGCTGGGCGAACACACGGATGAACTGCTATCGTCGCTCGCTGGCGCGAGCGGCGATGAGATCGCTGCGCTGCGGTCCAAGGGAGCGGTGGCGTGACCGGCACGACAAAGGCCGCGTTGGACGGCGTCCGCGTCGTCGACCTCACGGTCTGGTTCCAGGGGCCCGTCGCCGGGCAGCACCTGGCCGACTTCGGCGCGGAGGTGATCCACGTCGAGCGTCCGCAGGGCGGCGACCTGGCGCGCGGCGTGCGCTCGATCAAGGCTGTGCCCGTCGGCGACTGGAACCAGTACTTCCTCGTTATCAACCGCAACAAGAAAAGCATGGCGCTCGATCTCAAATTGCCCGAGGGCCAGGCCGTCATGCGGCGGCTGCTGGAGGACGCGGACGTCTTCCTCACCAACCTCAGCGCGGAGAACCTGGCGGGGTGGAGCCTGTCGTATGAGGACGTGCAGAAGATCAACCCCAAGCTCGTCTACGCCGTCGCGAGCGGCTACGGCCAGTTCGGCGATAACTCCAAGCCATCGTTTGATATGACGGTGCAGGCCCTCACCGGCCTGATGACGCGCCTCGGCGAGCCGGGACAGCCGCCCATCTACCTCGGCATGGGCTCCGGCGACGCCATCGGCGGGCTGATGGCGGCCTGGGGCGTGCTGATGGCGCTGCACCAGCGCCGACGCACGGGGAAGGGCCAGCTCATCAACGCTTCGCTCTACGGTGCGCAGTTGCTGCTGGGAGGTGCGTCGCTGCAGGGGTATCTTGCGACGGGCAGCGAGCGCTTCTCGCGCCAACAGTCGCGCAGCGAACCCGAAAGCGCGCTCTGGAATACATACCAGGCCAAGGATAGGTGGCTATACGTGTGCCTCGCGGACGAAGGCGACGCCTGGTCGCGCTTTGCCGGTACGCTCGACGACGAATCGGTGGCCGCAGACGAGCGCTTCGCCACCGCCGACACGCGTCGCGAGAACGCCGCGCCGCTCACCGCCGCGCTGGCCGCAGTGATTGCCGGACGTTCTGTCGAGGACTGGCTGGAGCGCTGGGGGCCGCTCGGTATCCCGGCCAGTGAGATCGCCAACCTCGCGGACCTGGCCGAAGACCCCCAGGCCTGGGCCAACGACTACTTCACGGAGACCTACTGCGAAGAGGTGCAGCGCGACGTCAAGGTGCGCGGCCTGCCCGTCGGCCTCAGCGAGACGCCGGGTAGCGTCCGCACGCTGGGCCCGGAGCTGGGCCAACATACAGAAGAAGTCCTCGTCGAGACGCTGGGCTACACGTGGGACGAGGTGATCGCGCTGAAGGAAGCCGGAGCGATCCTGTGACCGGCCCCGTGACTGACAGCAACATCGGCCCGCTGGCGGACATCCGCGTGCTTGATTTGTCAACGATGCTGGCCGGGCCGTACGGCGCAACGCTGCTGGGCGACTTGGGGGCTGATGTGATTAAGGTCGAGCCGCCCGGCGGCGACGATACGCGGCATCTCGGCCCGGAGCGCGGTGGCGAACGGGTGCCGTACGTCAGCGTCAACCGCAACAAGCGCGGCATCGTGCTCGACCTGACGAAAGATGACGGACGTGAGGCGTTTGCGCGGCTCGTCGCGACGGCGGACGTGCTTGTAACCAACGTCCGCGAGCCGGCGCTCTCCCGCCTCGGCCTCGACTACGACAACGTGCGCGAGCAGCGGCCGGACATCGTCTGGGTGGGCGTTACGGCGTTCGGCGTGGACGGGCCGTACGCCGGGCGGCCGGGCATCGACTTCCTGGCGCAGGGCATCGCCGGCCTCGTGTCGCTGAACGGCGAGCCGGGCCGGCCGCCCGTGCGCGTCACCGTGCCGCTGGTCGACGTCATGACGTCGACGCTCGTCGCCACAGGCGTGCTCGCCGCCCTCCACGAGCGAGCGGCCTCCGGCCAGGGCCAGCGCATCGACGTGTCGCTGCTCGATGCTCTCGTCCACGCGCAGAGCACGGGCCTCGGCGGCATCTTTCTGAAAGGCCAGACGACGCCGCGTACGGGCAACCGCAGCTTCTACTTCGCTCCGTCCGGCGTCTACGAGTGCAAGGACGGAACCAGCGTCTGCCTCACCTGCCCCGGCGAAAAGTTCTTCGTCAACCTGAGTACGGCGCTCGACACGGGCTGGGCGGACGATCCGCGTTATGCGACGATCGAGGCGCGGCTGGAGAACGAGGACGCCCTCGACGCCGAGATCGCCGCTCGCTGCGCGGCGTTCGACCGCGAGGAACTGCTCAAGAAGCTGCACGCCGCCGACGTCCTGGCCGCGCCGATCAACGACCTGGCGGACGTGCCGGACGACCCCCAGATCCGGCACAACGGCATGATCGTGCCCACGCAGCACGCAACATTGGGCGAGCTGAACGTAACCGGCGTGCCGGTTCACCTTGGGCGCACGCCGGGCAGCGTGCGTCGCAGCCCGCCCGCACTGGGCCAGCACTCGGAGGAGATCCTCACGGAACTCGGCTACGGAGCGGAGGACGCAGCCCGGCTGAGCGAGTCGATGCGTACGGCCGGGTAGCCGCGCCGCGAACGAGAGGAGCAGAGACGATGGCAAGCAACGAGAAGCAGACGGCGCAGCTGGACTACGAGGCGGCGAAAGGCATGGAGAAGGAAGAGGCCGCGTTCTACTATCGCGGGCCGCTGGAGGAGGTCGCGGAGGGCGTGATCTTCTCGCCCACCCAGGGCAACTGCACGGCCTTTGTGTGCGACGGCGCGATCTTCATGGTCGACACCAATCCGAAGTGGTATGCGCGCGGCACGATACAGGCATTGCGCGACCAGTTCAGCAAGGCGCCTGTGGAGGCGATCGCCTACACGCACGGCCACATCGACCACGTAACGGGCGCGGAGACGTACATCGAGGAAGCCGCAGCCAGCGGCTCGCCGCGGCCGCGCGTGATCGGCCACCGCGACATCGGCGCGCGCTTCGACCGCTACCGCCAGATGCCGGGGCAGAACAACTTCATCAATCGCGTCCAGTTCAACCTGCCGGAGGGCATCAATGCCTGGAACAACGTGACGTGGACGTACCCAGACATCACGTATGGCGACGAGACGGTCGTCACCGTCGGCGGCCAGCACTTCGAGCTCCACCACTCCCGCGGCGAGACCGACGACGAGACGTGGGTCTTCGCACCCGGCCGCCGCGTGCTGTGCACAGGTGATACGTTCGTCTGGGCCACGCCCAACGCCGGCAACCCCTACAAGGTGCAGCGCTACGCCCGCGAATGGGCGGACGCGCTCGCGGAGATGGCGTCGAAGCGGCCGCTCCACCTGCTGCCCGGCCACGGCCCGGCGATGTCCGGCGAGGAACGCATCCAGGACGCGCTGCTCTCCACGTCCGACTTCCTCCGCTCGATCCACGACCAGGTGGTGGCTGCCATGAACGAGGGCAAGTGGCTGGAGGACGTCATCCGCCAGATCGACATTCCTGTGAGCGACAAGCCGTGGCTGCGGCCGATCTACGACCACCCGGAGTTCATAGCCCGCAACGTCTACCGCCTCTACGGCGGCTGGTACGACGGCGACCCCGCGAACATGCTGCCCGCGCACTCGTACGACATCGCCGGCGTGCTCGTAGAAGCGACGGGCGCGGAGCCGATCCTGGCGCGGGCGCGCAAGTTGCGCGACGACGGAGAGTTGCAGCTCGCCTGCCACCTCGTGGACTTCGTCCGCAAGGGCGAGCCGGAGAACGCTGAGGCCTGGAAGCTCTGGGGCGAGCTCTTCACGAAGCGGGCGGAGAAGGAGACCTCGCTCATGGCCCGCGGCGCGTTCTACACGGCGATCTCGGAGTCGGAGCGAAGGTTGAAGGAGTTGGGCTAATGGCCCGCAAGGCCGGCCATTAGCTTGGAGAACGCCGCGGCCTTCTCCGGCCGAACTTCGGTTGCTCCTCCCGTCAGTCCGGCGTACACTTGGCGCAGTTTACGCAGCGCGTGCTTCGCTAAAGGAGGGCTCCCATGAAGCTCCGGCTACTCGCCGTACCGGCCGTAGTACTGCTGGCCACCGCCGTCAGCGCTTGTGGCGCCGGGTCAGATACGCTCAGCCTGGAGGAGTACTTCGCGCAGTATTCAGCGATCGACGCGGACGCCGCTACGGAGTTCGTGGAGGCACCCTCTGACTTCGAAGGAAGTGATTCCGCGTCAGCAGACGAAACCAACCTGGCGTTCTTCAGGTATCTCTTTTCGGAGTATGAGCGCATCAACCGTGACCGCCTTGCTGGCCTAACGGGGCTTAGCCCGCCGCCTGAAGTAGCAGATACCCATGGCGAAGTCATCAGCGCGCTCGAGAACCTGATCGCTGTTGTTGACGAGAGTAACGAGGCTGTCCAGGATGCGGAGACGATGGCCGAATTTGAGACGCTCAACCTCGAACCCGGTCTTGAAGTCGCGGCAGTAGCCTTCGAGGTTGCCTGCGGCGCCCTTGGGGACATCGCGGAAGCGAACGACATCGCCGTTGTTCTTACCTGCGCGGTTGACGGCTAAGCCCTAACGCCGGAAGCACTGTTGAACCTGTCTTGTTCCGGCAGCGAATGCCTGTGGGCCGAGCCAGCACGGACATGGCCAAGCGCGGCCCCGCGCGCCGCGATCGAGGTTCGCTCATGGCCCGCGGCGCCTTCTACACTGCCGTCTCGGAGTCAGAGCGGCGGTTGAAGGAACTGGAGTAGGGCTTTGAGGCCATGTCAGCCGTGTTGACTCGATCCTGCGAGTTTGAGACGCAGCGACTAGAAGTGCGCGACTGGCACTCCGAATCGTGGAGTGCCGAACTGAAGAGCAACCTGCCAGCGACCGTCGCGGGCATGCTGACTGCTTCGGTAACGCGGTCGCTGCCCGACGCTTGGCACGGTGACTTCACCCCCAAGAGAGGCCGAGATTGGATTGAGGAGCGGGACGGCGAGGGCGCAACGCTGCTGGTGGCCGAAAGTGACGCCAAGGAACCTGTAGGCCTGGTCATGCTGTTCGAGCTGGATACGGATGATGGTGTTGAAGTAAGACTCGGCTATCTCTTGGCTGAGGCTGCGTGGGGGAAGGGGTTCGCGACGGAGCTAGTCGCTGGGCTCATTGCATGGTGCCGCCGGCAAGCTGGTGTCACTTCGATCGCCGGTGGAGTCGCGCGGGACAACCCCGCCTCCAAGCGAGTGCTGGAGAAGAACGGTTTCGTTGTGAGTACTGCCTTTGGTGAAAGCGACGCAAACGAAGAAGTCCTGCGACTCGTCCTTGCTTGACCGACAATCGCGTCGCCGGATGTCAGGGGTTGCTACCATCAGGTGTGACGTATGGGGAGGCCGGGACATTTCGCCTACGCCTCCCCCAACCGCTCGTCCCGCGCCTCGGCGTCCTGCTTGCGGATGTCCCAGAATCGCGGCTTGCGCTTCTCCACGAAGGCGTTGCCGCCCTCCTTACCTTCGGGGCTGTCGAACCAATCCGGGTACATCTCGCCGGAGATGAGGCCCATCTCCTTGTAGCCGTCCATCTCCTGGTCGAACGTCGCCTTCAGGATCTCTAGGCAGCCGGGGCTGAGAGCCAGCATCTCCTCGCACCACTGCGCCACTTCGTCGTCGAGCTTGTCGTCCGGCACAACCGCGTTCACCAGGCCCATCCGCTCGGCCTCCTCCGCGGAGTACCGGCGGCAGAGCATCCACATCTCGCGCGCCTTCTTCATGCCGACCACTTTCGAGAGATAAGGCACGAAGAAGCCGTCGGCAGGGCTGGAGACCTTGGGGCCGGCCTGGCCGAACTTCGCGGTCTCGGACGCGATCGTGAAGTCGCAGCAGTAGGCGAGGTGGTTCGCTCCCGCGATGCAGTAGCCGCGCACGGCGGCGAGGATCGGCTTGCGGGAGCTGCGCAGGAGTCGGTTGTACGGGTAGCGAAAGTAGAAGGCCTCGCGCAGGCCCCAGCGTTCCCAATCGACGTCGCCGCCCGTGCCGAAGTTCTTCCCGATCGCGGTGAGCACGATGACGCCCACCATGGGGTCGTGGTTGGCGTCGTAGAAGGCGCGGAACATCTCGTCCACGGTCTGGTTCGTCACCGCGTTGTACTTCTCCGGCCGGTTGATCGAGACGCGCGCGACGCCGCCCTCCAGCTCTTCGTGGTGGCGCTTCTCGTAGACGATCTCGCTGAAGTCGAAACCCTCGCCCTCAACCTGCTGCCATTCGCTCCACGACATACCGAAGCCCCTCTCGCTCACGTGTGTTGCGTATCGGTCGCAGCGTACTGCTACCCATTCGTCTTCGCAAGAAGACGAACGGGCGGTCTCCGCAAGGGGCTCCCCAGCAAGCTGGGCAGCTTGCCGGTTGCCCGTCGTTTGGCCGTCCAGTATAGTTGCCGCGCGGGGAGCACCCGGCACAGCGCATGCCAGAACTGGGGAGGAACACGCCGAATGTCCGGTTACGATCGATTCGAGCACTTGAGCGTCGAGCTGAACGACGGCGTCGCCGTCTGCACCATGAACCGGCCGAAAGCGCTCAACTCGGTGAACAGAGCAATGCACAAGGAACTGGAATCACTCTTCGGCCAGTTGGGCGAAGACCGCGACGTGCGGGCCGTCGTCCTTACCGGTGCCGGGCGCGCTTTCTGCGCGGGCGGCGACGTGAAGGAGATGGGCTCCGACGAGCCGGATGACCGGCCCGCCGGCATCTTCGACTCCGGCGCGCGGCAGCTCGTCACCAAGCTGCTCGCTATTGAGCAGCCCGTCGTCGCGGCCGTGAACGGCGTGGCCGTCGGCCTCGGCGCGACGCTGGCGCTCCTCTGCGACGTCGTTTTCATGGCCGAATCGGCGCGCATCGGCGACACGCACGTGCAGATCGGCCTTGTGCCGGGAGACGGTGGGTCGATCATCTGGCCGCTGCTAGTCGGGCCCGCTCGCGCTAAGGAGTACCTGATGACCGGCGACCTGATCCCCGCGCCGGAGGCGGAGCGCATCGGGCTCGTCAACCACGTCGTCGCCGACGACAAGGTGCTCGACGACGCGCTCGCGTTCGCCGGCCGCCTCGCCGACGGGCCCACGATGGCCATTCGCTTCACGAAACTCTCGATCCAGCGCACGATCCTTCAGAACGCGCTCCAGTCGATGGACGTCTCGCTCGCGCTTGAGACGATCACCGGCACGAGCCACGATTACACCGAAGCGACGACGGCCTGGAGCGAGAAGCGCACTCCCGAGTTTAAGGGGCGCTAGCTGGCCGCTAGCGCCGGTGCCGAGTCCCAATGAATTTCCGTTTCAGCGCAGACGAAGAGGCGTTTCGTGACGATCTGCGTGCGTTTCTGCGCGCGGAGTGGAGCGGCGGCACCGGCGACGCCGCGGTCGATAGCGTCGAGGAGTACGAACGCGAGCGCGCGTTTGAGAAGAAGCTGGCGGAGCGCGGCTGGCTGACGCTGGCCTGGCCCGCCGCCTACGGCGGCCGCGACGCTACGAACGTCATGCAGGCGATCATGAAGGAGGAGTGCTCCTACGCGCGCGCTCCTATCGGCGGCGGGCCGGGTGGCCAGGCGACGGGCCTCGTAGGCCCTGCGGTGATGGCCCACGGCACGGACGAGCAGAAGCAGCGCTTCCTGCCACCGATCGCCGCCGGCGACACGACCTGGTGTCAGGGTTTCTCCGAGCCGGAAGCAGGCTCCGACCTCGCCTCTGTGCAGACGCGGGCGGTGCTGGACGGCGACAACTACATCGTCAACGGCCACAAGGTCTGGACGTCCGGCGCGGAGTACGCCGACTGGGTGCACATGATGGTGCGTACAGACCCGGACGCCCCGAAGCACAAAGGCATCTCGTACCTGCTCGTCGATATGAAATCGCCGGGCATCAGCTTCCGGCCAATCGAGGAATTGACCGGCCGCTCCGGCTTCCACGAGACGTTCTTCGACAACGTCGCCGTGCCGAAATCCAACCTGCTGGGCGAGGAGAACCGCGGCTGGTACGTCGCAACGACAACGCTCGGCTTCGAGCGGTCGGGCGTCGGCCGCGTCGGCGCCGTGTCGCGTTCGTTTGACGACCTGCGCGGCTACCTCGCCGCCGCTTCGTTGCCCGATACAGCCAACGCGCGGCGGACGGCCCAGAAGCTAAAGCTCGCGGAGCACCGCATCGAGATCGAGATCGGCCGTTGGCTGGCCTACCGGGTGGCCTGGATGCAGGACGCGGGCCTCTCGCCGACGTACGAGTCCTCGGTGTCCAAGACGTACACCACGGAAGTAGCCCAGCGGCTGGCGAACACGGCCGTCAACGCGCTGGGGCAGGCGGGCGGCCTCCAGTTCGATTCCTACCACGCGCCGCTGGACGGATTGCCGGCGTTCACGTATCTACTGACCGCCCACTGGACGATTTCTGCGGGAACAAATGAAATCCAGCGCAACATCGTCGCGCAGCGGGGTCTCGGCTTGCCGCGGGGGTAGGGCACCCGCCTTCCCCTCGCTTCCCTACGCCCTCCGGCGTGCCCGCAGCTTTTCGAGCAGCTCCGCGTCGGTTGCTTCGATGTCAAATCCCTCCGGGAAAGGGGGACGTGGCGGTTCGCCGATGCCTTCCAGGACCCGTGCGTGCTGATAGTAGGCCGGGCTCAGGTACCGCAGAATACCCACGATGAGCAGAGGGTGGGTTGCAAGCAGGGCTTCGACTACTTTGGCGCCAGCCTCCGGTGTCATTCCGGCTAGGCCCTCCGCGTGCTGGGAGAGAGCCGCTTCCTGTACCGCCTGCACCCCCACCTCGACCGGTGGGCCGAGCAACGGATCGGCCTGGAGCGCCTCGGCCACGGCGGGTGAAAGGCCCAGGGCGCCTGCGCCCGGAAGGTCCCCGGACGCGCTCGGAGGAATCACGAGGTCCAGGAGTGCCTTCATGAAGTCGAGGTCGTTCAGGGCCGCAGGTGTATCCATCATGCGTCGTCGAAGAGAGTTTCTATGTTCTTCTTGATGCTATCTGCCACGTAGAGCGCGAACGCCTGGATCGTCGACGTGGGGTTCACCGCACCAGCGCTCACGAAGACACTGCCATCCACAACGAAGAGGTTCTTCACGTCGTGCGCCTGGCCCCTCTCGTTGACCACCGAGGTCGTCGAGTTCCTGCCCATCCGGGCCGTCCCCATCAGGTGCCAGCCCGCGGCGCGCATCAGCGGATCCACCACTGTTTCCACCGCGCCCGCGGCCGTCAACGCCTCCTTCGCCCGCTCAACCGCGTGTGCCAGCATGTTCCGGCTGTTCTCGCTCAGACGATACGTGACCTTCGGCGCCGGGATCCCGTGCGCGTCCGTCAGTTCCGCGTCGAGGGTGACGGTGTTGGTTTCCTCCGGCAGATCTTCGGCGATGCCGAGCAGCGTCGCTGTGTGGTCGTAGAGCCGGGCGAACGACCGGTGGTGGTCCTCTCCCCAGGGAATGAGACCGTGGATCATTCCCCACAGCGCGGTCTGTACAGGGCCCAGTCCCCGTATCGCTTCGAACGAGTACCCCCGCACGAACTCCCGGGAACGATCGGTCTGGTAGAACTCGTGGCTCCAGAACGAGCAGCCCATGGGTCCGCGGCGGCTCTGGAGCGGTTCCTCGAAGATACCCGTGATCATCGCGTACGGATGAAACATCAGGTTCTTGCCAACGCGGCCGCTGCTGTTCGCCAGCCCGTCGGGGTGTCGTTTACTCTTAGAGTTGAGTAGCAACCTCGGCGTGCCGATGCCGTTGCACGCCAGCACCACGATCTCCGCCTTCTGCTCCTGCAGTCGGCCCACCTCGTCGTAGTAGAGGACCCCGTCCGCCATGCCGTCCTCTCGCACGGTGATCTCACGCACGCGGCAGTTGGCGCGCACCCGGACGCCTTTACGTTGGGCCACCGGCCAGTAGGTGATGTCGGTACTGGCCTTGGCGCCGTGCGCGCAGCCCGTAATGCAGGGGCCAAGGTTGATGCACGCCTCGCGCCCCTCATACTCTTGCGACAAGATGGCGCTATCGGATGGCCACCAGTGCCAGCCGAGCTTCTCGAAGCCGGAGGCCAGCGTGTTTCCGGACTTGCCGAGCGGCAGCGGTGGCAACGGCGGCTCGTGATATGGGTACGCCGGGTCGCCCTCCAGCCCCGAAACGCCCATCATCCGGTCGTTCAGCGCGAAGTAAGGTTCGAGAGTCTCATAGTCGATCGGCCAGTCCTCGCCGACGCCGTCCTCGCTCTTCATCCGGAAGTCCTTGGGCGTGAGGCGCGGGAAATGCGCCGCCCACAGGATGGTGCTCCCGCCCACTGCGTTGAACATCAGGGGCGAAATGTCGGAGTCTTCTTCGTTGACCGGATAGTCCGCGGGCAGCCCGCGCACGTTTGGGCTGGTCGAGAAGTCCCCCATCCCGCGCTCTTCCCAGTCCAGCCCGTTGCTCGGGTAGTCCCGCTGCTTCATCCACGGGCCCTGGTCGAGGCACAGGACGCTCATGCCGGCGTCGGCGATGCTCCACGCGAACGCCGCCCCAGAAGCGCCCGCTCCGATCACCAGCACACCCACGGGTTCGTTCGACATGGTGACATCCTACAGTAAACTCCGCGCTGGCTATGTCCCTAGCTGCCCATCGCCGCGGACGGTTCTCGCGCGAGTTGGCGCATACGCAAACGATGCGCCGACCGCCTGCGGTGTGTTGCGCTAGCGCCTGACCGACCGTTGCCGGCGCTGAGTTTCAGACGATAACTGGACGAGTTTCGCTCGCCCTTGCAGCTATAGTGCCACAGCGCTCGTGGCCAGATAGCTTCTAAGCAGTGTGTCGCAGGGCACACGAGGTAGAATTAGTGCTGGGAACGCGTGTAAAATGCGGCTGCCAACGGTGATGCTGCAGGCAGGAACGTGGACGAGCGAAGCATGAAGATAATGATGGTCTACACGAACACGTACCGGGAGTTTGCCCCGGCACCGATCGGCGCGTCGCTCGTTGCCTCACGCCTCCGAAAGGATGGACATGAGGTCCGCTTCCTCGACCTGATGTTCGCAGAATCGCCGGCCCCAGAGGCGGCTCGGGTGGCTCTTGAATTCGAGCCCGAGCTCGTCTGTTACTCGATCCGAAACGTCGACAACCAGTCCGCCGCGGACTTCTTCGACCCGCTGCCGACCATCCAGTCGATCGTTTCAGCCGTGCGGGCGGCTTGCCCGGCGCCCACGCTCCTTGGCGGCACGGCCTTCACGACTTTTCCCGGTCAGTTCCTGGAAGCTCTTGAAGCTGACTTCGGGATCGCTGGTGACGACTTAGCGGCCATCTCGCGCTTCGTCACGGCGCTCGCGGCGGGCCAGCCCGACTACACTTTGCCAGGGCTGGTCTTCCGTGACGAGGAGGGCATCCACCGCAATCCGTTCACAATCCGCGGGTATGCCGACACCGTCTTTGACAATTGGGATTTCCTCGACCTGCCTGCCTACCAGGAGTCAGAAGCGACCCAGGTGGACTGCGGTCTGGTGGTCCGGACGGGGTGCCCATTCGAGTGTGTCTATTGCGACTACTATCGGACCTTCGGCCGAAGATACGTTCTTCGTGACCCGGTTCGGGTGGCGGAGGAGGCCCTGAGCCTGCAGCAGATGGGCGCGCAGTCCGCGATATTTGCGGACGCCGGCTTCAACCGGCCACTCGACCACGCCAAGGACGTGTTGCGCGCAATGGTCAGTGCCGGGGTGCGGCTGAATCTTATGGCGATATTCGAGCCGGGCGAGATTGACCGAGAGTTCGTCGACCTCTTCCGCCGGGCCGGCGGGGTGGGAGTGCTTCTCTACGCCGAGAGCCTGTGCGACGAAGTCCTTGCCCGCTGGCGCAAGCCGTTTCAGGTCGCCGACGTGGTTCGCGGAGGAGAGATGTTCGCCCGGGCCGAGATCGCTTGCATCCTCACCCTGACGTTCGGTGGGCCGGGAGAGACGCCAGAGACGGTCGAAGAAACCCTGCGGGTTGCCTCGGCGATCAGCCCGGCGATCACGCATATGGTCCACGGCTACCGGATCCAGCCCGGGACCGAGCTGCAGAACATCGCCGTCGCAGAGGGAATCATCGCGCCGGACGACGACTGCTTTAGGGCCACTTTCTACCACTCCCCGTCGACCTCTCCTGAAATGCTCGCGGCTCGGCTGGTGCGCGAGAACGACTGATTTCACACGATGATGAAGTAGTGCACTCCTCTGTGCTACTCTCGTCACGTCAGAAACGCATTCCTGAATGAGGTCCCACACCGCTGCACCACTTGAGGACTCGACGAACCGCTAGAGTCGATCAGCGTGGGCCGAAAAATCACTGGCAAGGAAGGCTGGAGCGCATGAAGCTTGGAGTTATCTTCCCCCAGACCGAGATCGGTAACGACCCGGCCGCTATCAAGGACTACGCACAGGCGGCGGAGCAGCTCGGCTACGATCACGTTCTAGTCTACGACCACGTCCTCGGTGCGCACGCCGATCGTTTCAAGGAAGTCGGCTTTCGCCCGCCGTATAGCCACGAGATGCCATTTCACGAACCATTTGCGCTCTTCGGTTTCCTTGGCGCGGCCACTGAGAAGCTAGAGCTGACCACTGGCATCCTGATCCTCCCGCAGCGCCAGACAGCCTTGGTCGCCAAGCAGGCCGCCGCCGTCGATGTCCTGAGCGCGGGCAGGCTGCGCCTAGGTGTTGGTATCGGCTGGAACTTCACCGAGTACGAGGCGCTGGGCGAGAACTTCAAGAACCGCGGCCGTCGCGCCGAAGAGCAGATCGAAGTGCTCCGCAAGCTTTGGACGAATGAGCTGGTTGACTTCGACGGCAAGTATCATTCGCTCTCGCAGGTGGGCATCAGCCCGCTGCCCGTCCAGCGGCCGATCCCGATTTGGATGGGTGCAATGGCCGAGGCCGCCGTCCAGCGTGCGGCGCGTATCGCCGACGGCTGGTTTCCGCAGTTCGGGCCGAATGCGGACGGCGAGGCAGCAATCGAGCGCTTTCGCGACTATGTCCGCGACGCTGGACGCGACCCGGCCGACGTCGGCGTCGAGGGTCGCATCAGCCTCGATCGTGGCTCCGACGAGGACCGTGGCTCAGTGCTGGAAGGCTGGAAACGGCTGGATGCAAGCCACGCTTCGTTCAACACGATGGGTGCTGGCCTGGCGTCGCCACAGGGGCACATCGACGCAATCAGGGACTTCAAGATGTTGGCCGACACGATTATCTAGAAGGGGGACAGATGAACTATCGAAGACTTGGCCGAACCGGACTGCGCGTCTCAGAGATATGCATGGGGACGATGACGTTCGGTGGCGTCACGGACGAGGCCGAAGCGAAGAAGATTTTCAACCGCTGTCTGGAGGTTGGCGTCAACTTCTTCGACACAGCAAACGCCTACACGGGTGGCCAAAGCGAGCGGATCCTCGGCAGGCTGGCGAAGGAGAACCGCGACGACCTCGTCATCGCGACGAAAGTCTACAACGCGCAGGGCCAAGGCCCGAACGACATGGGACTCTCGCGCAAGCACATCATCCAGGCCTGCGAGGCGTCGCTGCGGCGCCTCGGCACCGACTACATCGACCTGTACCAGGTGCATGCGGACGACCGCGAGACACCCTTGGAAGAGACGCTGAGCGCGCTCGACCAACTCGTCCGCGACGGGAAGGTGCGCTACATCGGGGCATCGAACCACGTCGCGTGGCGTCTCAGTGATGCGCTCTGGACATCGGAAACGCGCGGTCTAACACGCTACGAGTGCCTGCAGCCGCTATACAACCTGATCGAACGCGGGCTCGACGCGGAACTGCTGCCGCTCTGCCGGGAGAAGGGTGTCGGTGTGATTACCTGGAGCCCTATGGCCGGCGGGTGGCTGACGGGAAAGTATCGAGGCGACGTGCCCGACGACGCGCGACTTAACGAACCAGGCCGGCCACCGATGGGCGCGACGGTCGACCGCGAGAAGATTCTGGACACGCTCCTAAACGTCGCACAGGGCCTGAACGCCACTCCAGGG
The DNA here is from genome assembly GCA_029262675.1 of Chloroflexota bacterium. Taxonomy (GTDB): domain Bacteria; phylum Chloroflexota; class Dehalococcoidia; order DSTF01; family RBG-16-68-14; genus JADFKB01. Next base: position 79,795 of record JAJCYW010000004.1, read on the forward strand.
CAGGTCGCCCTCAGGTGGGTGATGGACCAAGCGGGCATCACGTCCGCAATCATTGGCGCGCGCAACCTCGAACAACTGGAGGAGAACCTTGGCGCAGTGGACGTCGAGATGGACCAAGAAGCCTGGAAGTCGCTGGATCGCGAATCCCGTCTACCGCTTACATATCCGTCAGGTCTATCCCTCATGATGCAGCGTCGCCGCCAGGCACAGCTTGAGCGAGCAGAGGACTAACCCGCACTGAGAAGAAGCGCGGCCGCGATTGGAAGGTTCTTACCAGCCCGACGGTCGAGTGTTGGAGTCTCTTCTCGACGCCACACGATCAACACATAGTGTCGCCGGCAGGCGGGCTAGCTTCTAAACGAAGTGCTACGCTGGATGCTCTAGGTCCTTCCCATATCTAGGAGCGAGGAAGTTACGACATGGCTGACTGGATACCGACCGCCTGCATCCTGTGTACGTGCAATTGCGGCATCGAGGTTCAACTCGGCGGTGAAGGGAATAGAGAGTTCACCCGCATCCGCGGCGACAAGAACCACCCGGTCTCTAAGGGATACGCGTGTGAGAAGCCGCAGCGCTTGAACTACTATCAAGACAACAACGCTCGCATCCTCGCTCCGCTGCGACGTAAGAAAGACGGCAGTTACGAAGAGGTCGATTGGGACACGGCCTTCTCGGAGGTCGCGAAACGCCTCGCCGCCATACGCGACGCGCACGGCGGCGACAAGATCTTCTACTACGGAGGCGGCGGCCAAGGTAACCACCTACCTGGTGGGTACTCAACCGCCACCCGCAGCGTGCTGGGCATGGAGTACAGCTCCAACGCCCTCGCGCAAGAGAAGACCGGCGAATACTGGGTGGCAGGAAAGATGTTCGGCGGCTGGCCTCATCCGGACTTCGAGAACTGCGAGGTCGCCGTGTTCCTCGGCAAGAACCCGTGGCAGTCGCACGGCATCCCACGCGCACGCGTCACACTACGCGAGATCGCGAGGGACCCAGAGCGCACGATGATCGTCATCGACCCTCGCCGCACGGAGACCGCGGACCTCGCCGACATCCACCTGCCCGTGCGGCCCGGCCGCGACGCCTGGCTGCTCTCCGCGATCCTCGGCGTGATTGTGCAGGAGGGGCTGGTCGACGAAGGCTGGCTGGCCAAGCACGCGACTGACTACGAGGACATCTGCGAGAGCCTGCGCGACGTGCCCGTCGACGACTACGCGAAGACGGCCGGCGTCGACGTCGCCGCTGTCCGCGAGGCGGCACGCCGGATCGCCGAGGCCGAGAGCGTAGCGCTGGTGGAGGACCTCGGCGTCCAGCAGAACCGTCACTCGACGCTCGTCAGCTATCTCAGCCGCCTGGTCTGGGTGCTCACCGGCAACTACGGCAAGCGCGGCGGCATGGGCATCCCGGCCTCCATGATCGGAGGGGGCATGGGGAGCGATCAAGGGCCGGCGTTCGATGAGAGTCAGCGCCCTCGCAGCCCCGTGACAGGAGCCCGTATTATCTCGGGGTCGATCCCCTGCAATTCCATACCGGACGAGATCCTCACGGACCACCCGGACCGCTTCCGAGCGATGATCGTCGAGGCCGAGAACCCGGCGCACTCGCTCGCGGACAGTCAACGCATGAAAGAGGCATTTGAGGCACTCGAATTCCTGGTCGTCATCGACGTGGCGATGACGGAGACCGCCCGTCTCGCGGACTACATCTTGCCGACGCCAACGCAGTTCGAGAAGGCCGAGGCCACCTTCTTCAATTGGGAGTACCCGACCAATTCCTTCCACCTGCGAGGTCCACTGCTGGACGCGCCCGATGGAGTCCTTCCGGAGCCGGAAATCCACGCTCGCTTGGTCGAGGCGCTCGGAGGGCTGCCGCATGAGGAAGTCGAGACGCTGAAAGAGGCGCTCTCCAAAGGCCGTCCCCAGTTCGCTGCCGCCTTCATGTCGGCCATGCAGAGCAACCCCATGGTCGGTGCGGCGCTGCCGGCCGTCCTCTATCGCACGCTAGGCCCTACGCTTCCAGAGGGGATGGCGTCGGCCGCCGCGCTCTGGGGCCTGGCGACCATGGCCTTTATGAGCAACGCTGATTCAGTCCGCCGCGCCGGGTACGACAGCCCCGAGGCGCTCTTCGACGCGATCGTCGAGAGCAAGTCCGGCATGATCTTCGCTGCGGAGGACTACGAGGAGTGTTGGAAGCGAGTGGCCAGTGCGGACGGCAAGATCAACCTGGCGGTACCGGAACTCTATGAAGAACTGGCAGGCCTGGAGTCCGAGGCGCCGGTCGAGGGCACTGGTGAATGGCCGTTCCTTCTCTCCGCCGGCGAGCGACGATCGTTTACGGCGAACACGATCATGCGTAACCCGGAGTGGCGCAAGAAGGACCGCGCCGGTGCGCTACGCATCAACCCTGGCGACGCGCAAGAGTTGGGCCTCAGCGAAGGCGACCTCGCCAAGCTCACCACGAAGCGCGCATCCGTCGAAGTCGAGGTCGAACTCAACGACACGATGCAGTCGGGGCACGTCTCCTTGCCGAATGGCTACGGCGTCGACTACCCCGGCGTCGACCTAGAGAGCACGCCCATCGGCATCGCGCCGAACGACCTCACCGCGATCGAGGACCGCGACTGGCTGGCCGGAACACCGTGGCACAAGACCGTGCCCGCCCGCGTCGAAGCCGTCTGAGCCGGAGTTACGCTGCCAGCCCCACCGCCCACTGGCCGATCTCGGCGGGGACATACGAGATTCAGCGTAACATCGTCGCGCAGCGCGGCCTGGGGCTGCCGCGGGGGTAGGCAGAGTTCGCTCGCGAAATAGGGGCTCCCCGGCTGCTCTAGCAGTGGTCAGCGCGACGAGGCTAACACGGGCCCATGCGCAAGCAAGCTTCGAAGCTCTTATTGGCGGTCGTCCACGGAGGAGTGGTCGCGCTGCTCCTTGTCGTCGGCCTGCAGGGAAGTCCAACCACCGCAGTTCGGATTGACTCCGTTAGCGCCGGAGGATCCTCGGCGTTGGAGTTGCCCTTTGTGGCAACGGATGTGGCGTTCGACCCCATTCGCCCGTACCTGTATGCCTCGGACAAGGAAGGGCGGAAGGTCTACTTCGTCAATCTCGGGACTGGACTGATTGAAAAGCACTTCGACTTTGAACTGATGCCTGAGTCCCTCACGATGACGCCGGACGGCTCGCATCTGTTCGTGGCGCTTTTGACACGGGAGCACGACTACACCTGGTATGACCGGGATGGCCACGAGGGGTTTGTGGCCGGGTTCGATCTGGCGACGCAGGAGCAGGACCGGTACCTCCACATTGTGGAAGACCCGTTCGACATACTGGCGACGAGCGATGGACATCTCGTGGTCTCCTCCGGCTCGGGCCAATGGACGTACATTCGTGTGTTTGACGCTGAGACGGGGGAGCTGACGGGTAGCGCCTCGAGGGCGCGCCAACGCCTGCGCCTGACGCTGCACCCGTCCGAATTCGCAGTGTATGCCGCCGACACCGATTCGTCACCATCCGATATCGAGAGGTACGACTTGCTGGAGGGCGGAGGGATCGTTCCGCGGTGGGACTCTATCTATCATGGCGATCACCGGATGAGCGGCAACGTCTGGGCGAGCCCGTTAGGAGATGCTCTCATCACACGTGGGGGCGATGTGTTCACCGCGATGGGAGAAGACCGGGCCACGGACATGCAGTATGTCACCGGCCTGTCCGAGGGCATCATCAACGATCTGGTCTACGATGCGGCACGCAATGTGATCTTCACGGGTGAAGGATCCACGTTGCGCCATTACGATCATTTCAACTATCAGGAAATCGGCAGCCAAGCGCTGCCCGGCACCATCGATTTCGTCGGACTGCAGGGAGAGACCTTGTATGCGGTACTGCTGGAGAGCGCCAAGACCCGCATCGTGGCTCTCGACCATCCTGTGCCCGACCCGCGGCCAACATCAACCCCCACGCCTACGCCAACGCCCATGTCGCCGTTTGGCTTGCCCTTCGTGGCAACAGACGTAGTTTTCGACCCAATTCGGCCGTACATGTACGCCTCGGACAAGGCGAACCAGAAGGTCCATTTCGTCAGTCTGGAGAGTGGCCTTGTCGAAAAAGAGTTCGACTTCGAGCTTATGCCGGAGGCGCTCGCGATGACGCCGGACGGCTCGCGCCTGTTCGTTGGGCTGCTGACCAGAGAGCACAGTAGCTACTGGTATGACCGGGATGGCCACGAGGGGTACGTGGCTGGGTTCGATCTCACCACACAGGAGATGGACAGGTACTTCCACATCGCCGAGGACCCGTTCGATATGCTAGCGACAAGTGACGGGCATCTCGTCGTCTCGTCCGGTTCAGGGCAAACGACCTACTTTCGGGTGTTTGACGCGGAGACGGGAGAGCAGACGGGCAGCGAATGGAGGTTCACCCGTCAACGCACGCGCCTGACGCTGCATCCATCCGAGCTCGCCGTGTATACCGCGCGCACCGATTCGAACGCTACTAGAGACTGGTCTGATCTCAGGCGGTACGATCTGCTGCCCGGTGGCGAGATAGAAGAGAAGTGGGACTCCGTCTATGACTGGGAGTACGACATGGGCAGCAACGTGTGGGCAAGTCCTCTGGGAGACGTGCTCATCGCGGGGGGTGGCGATGTGTTCACGACGATGGGAGAGGATCGGGCAACGGACATCAGGCACGTCACCCGCATGTCCCACAGCCTCATCAACGGTCTCGCGTTCGATGAGGCCGCGAACGCCATTGTCACGGGCGAAGACTCGACCCTGTACTACTACGACCTCCTCACCTTCGAGGAGATTGGCTACCAGGTGCTGCCTGAGGTGATCGACTTCGTCGGGGTGAGGGGCGATTTCGCGTATGCCGTGCACGTTGCCGATGCTACAACCCAGATCGTGGAGCTAGACAATCTTGCCGTCGGGCCGACGCCAACACCAACGATCACGCCAACGCCAACCAACACGCCAACGGCTACGAACACGCCGACGCCGTGTCCGACGTGGAAAGTGCCATTTGCTGGCGGCTGCGGCACACCCACCAACACACCAACAAATACGCCCACGCCAACGAACACGCCGACGCCGTGCCCAACGGGGACGGTGCCATTTGCTGGCGGCTGCGGCACACCCACCAACACACCAACAAATACGTCCACGCCCACGCAAACACCGACACCAACTCCCCCCGAGCAGACGGAGATGGCGCTCACAATCAACGGTGGGGTCTGTAACGACCCGCTCCGGCCTACCGAGTGCAACGTTCTGGCCGGGAGCCCGTTCGTCCTTTCCGTGCAGGTGTTGGATCCCCCGGAGGACGGCTACATCCTCCTCCAGACGTTCATCGACTATGGGCTGAACGTCACGTACGAGAAGGCGGACAATGCCGCGGAAGAGCTGGTTTGGCCGCATGATGTCATAGCGGTCCGCAGCCAGCTCGGCCCCGGTCTCGTGGGCCTTGGCGGCCTCACGGGCTTCGTTCCGCCGCTGGCGCCCAGCTTCTTCTCGGGCAGCGTGGTTGAACTGCTCATGCATTGTTCACCAGGCGCTACTTCGACGGAGGTCGTGCTGCTGCCTATCGGCGACCGAGCCGCTGGTACAAGCGGAACAGTGTTCAAAGACGTTAACGACGTTACTATCGCGCCGAACTTCGGCCCGCTCACGATCAACTGCGTGGCCGCCGGCAGCAGCCTTGCCGAAACCGATACGGACGGCGATGGCTGCACGGACCTACGCGAGTCCGGGCTCGGCGAGCTATCCGGCGGTCAACGCGACGCGAGCAACCCGTGGGACTTCTACGATGTCAACGGCGACCAAGTAGTAGACCTGGCCAACGATGTCCTCGGGGTTGTCCAACACTACGCACCGACAGGAGCGGCACCTTACGACGTAGCGTTCGACAGAGGCCCGTCATCGGGACCGAATCCGTGGAACTTGACGGCACCCGACGGTGGCATCGACCTTTTGAACGATATCCTAGGCGTCGTCGCGCAGATCGGCCATGACTGCACGTAGGTCGCACGATGCGCTCATAGTGTCACTTTGAACGTGTGGCCCAACATGCCGCTCGCAGTCGCGCACAGCTCCTAGATCACACCCTCTTCGCGTAGCGCGGCGATCTCTTCCCACGTCATACCACCGTCATCCAGCAGCACCTCTTCCGTGTGCTGGCCGAACTCCGGCGCCTCGCTCTTGACCTGCGCCGGCGTCTCGCTGAATCGGACGGGATAGCCCATCACTTTGATCGGGCCCGCCGCCGGGTGGTCGAAGTCAACGACGTAGTTATTCTCCAGCACCTGCTCGTCTTCCAGCACCTCATAGTAGTCCTGGACGGGCGAGTAGGCGAACGGCACCTGCTGCTCCTCGAAGATGCGCACCCACTCGTCACGAGGCTTCTGCGCCAGCGTCTCGTCGAGGATCGCGATCAGCTCCGCGTAATGCTCGCGCCGGCCGCCCATTGCCGTCGCGAAGCGCTCGTCGTTCTCCAGGTGTTCCAGGCCGAGCGCGCGACAGAACTGCGGCCAGAATCGGTCGGCCTGGATCTCCGCGAAGAGGATCCACTTGTCGTCGGCGCAGCGGTAGTGGTTCGTCAACGGATTGCGGGCCGCCAGGCGGCCGTGGCGCCCCCACGACTTGCCGCGGAAGCTGGTGACGCTGATGCCCATCGACTGCAGGTGGAGCATGCTGCCCAGCAGCGACGTATCGATCTGCTGGCCGACGCCCTGCCGCTCGCGCGCGACGAGCGCGGCCAGGATGCCCTGCACCAGCAGTGTGGCTCCCATCTGGTCCGCGACGCCGGAGACCGTCTGTACCGGCTCCGGCATCGAGCGCTCGCCCATCGCAAACATCAGGCCGCTGCGGGCCTGCGCCGTCTGGTCGAAGCCGCGCCGTTCGGCCCACGGCCCGTCAGGGCCATACGTGCTGGAGACCGCGTAGATTAGCTTCGGATTGACCTTCGACAAGCTCTCGTAGTCGGCCTTCAGGTCGCGGGCGACGCGGCGGGTGTAGTTCGTGAAAAAGACGTCTGTCTTCTCGATCAACCGATAGAGGATGGCGCGGCCCTTCTCGTGCTTGAGGTCGAGCGTGATGCTGCGCTGGTTGCGGTTCACGGCCTCGAAACCGGCGTGGCGGCCGCCCTTCATCGTCATCGCGTCGCCGTACATACGGCCCATGCCGCGGTAGGCGTCGCCCTGAACCGGGTGCTCGATCTTGATCACGTCCGCGCCCAGGTCGCCGAGGATGTACCCGGCGCTGGACGGCGTGAACTGCGACCAGTTGAGGATACGGATGCCATCTAGTGGTCCGGTCATGGTCTACCTCCCCGAGCGCCGCCCCGAACGCTAATCTGGGGAGACCGGCCTTGCGATCTCCCCAGACGTTGTTGCTCGCACGCGCTGGCGTGTGACCAGCGTATATCTAGAACCCGAGGTCCGCCCAACGCTGCTCTCGCTCCGCGAACGCTGCGGTCACGCCGACTTCTCCGCGCCGCTTGAGGAAGTTGAACTCCTCGTCTTCCCACTTGAGGTTGGTGAAGAGCGGGTAGGCCAGCGCGCCAGCGGCGTACTGGCCGTTCATGCCGAGCAGATCGAACATCACCTGCATGTGCGTCTTGCCGATCATCAGGCTGTCGGCCGGGTTGAGGCAGACGGCCTTCGCCCAACGCATCGCTTCGTCGTCGAGCTTGTCCTCGGGCACGATCGCGTTGATTACGCTCCAGTCCTTGGCTTCCTCGGCGTTCAGCGTGCGGCCGGTCAACTGCCACTCGCGCATGCGCTTGTAGCCGATGGTCAGGAGCTGGATGTGCTGCCAGCCCATGGAGAGGCCGCCGAAGCCCGTGCGCTGCTGGCGCTGGCTGAAGACCGCGTTCTCGCCCGCGATGGCGATGTCGCAGCACATCAGGATCGCCAGGCCCACGCCAATCGTCCAGCCTTGTGCCTTGCAGATGATGGTCTTGGGGCAGTAGAGCAGCGTTCGGTACATGCCGTTCAGCCACGTGTGCATCGCCTTCACGCGGATGCGCTGTGAGGGCTTCACTCCGGGCTCGCCGCCGTAGGTGTCGTACGGGGCCAGGTTCAGGTCGTCGCCGGAGCAGAACGACTTGCCGTTGCCCTGCAGGATGATGCATTTGATGTCGTCGTCGTCGACGGCCATGTTGACCTTGCGCGCGATCTCGTTGAACTGATCGGGCGGGAAGATAGCGTTGTGCTTCTCCGGCCGGTTGAGCGTGATCGTGACGATGTCCTTGGTGATCTTCTCGTAGAGGACCGTCTCTTCAATCGGCTTCTCCAGGCTGTACTTTTCCTTAGTCTTTTCCGGAGCCTTCTCCTCAGTCGTCATAATGTCTCCTCTACAGGTCAAGATCGTTTGCTGCGTTAACGTCTGGGCGCACTCAAGCATAGTATGCGTTGACAATCCGGTCAACCGCCGTCCGGTCTGCTTCGGCGGCGCGCCGCAGCCACAATTGACACGGCCCGCGCGCTACTTCTACCATGGCCAGCGGCCGGGCCAACCCCGGCACATAACGAAAGGGATCAATTGCAGGAACTGGCCAACCTCCGCGTGATCGAGCTGGGCCGGACGGCCGCGGCGGCCTTCACCGGCCGCTTCTGCGCGGACGCGGGCGCGGAGGTGGTGCTGGTTGAGCCGCCGGACGGCCATCCGCTGCGGCACGAAGGCCCGTTCTGCGGTGAAGAGGGCATCGAAACCTCCGCCGTCCACCTCCACGTCAACGCGGGCAAGCGCTCGCTGACGCTCGATCTGCCGTCGCAGGCCGGCGCGCTGCGCTCGCTGGTGGAAGCAGCGGACATCTTCGTCACGGACTTCCCCACAGCCCACCTCGCCGAACTGGGCCTGGCGTCGGACGACCTGCGCGCCGCAGCTCCCGCGCTGGTCATAACGCAGATTACGCCGTTCGGCGATACGGGGCCGTGCCGGACGTACGCAGGCACGAACCTGACCTGCCTGGCGTTGGGCGGTCAGCTCAAGATAACGGGCGACCCCGCGCGGGAGCCGCTGTCGAACTTCGGTGCGCAGGCCGAGTACCAGGCCGGCCTTTCGGCGTTTGCAGGCACTGTCGCGAACGTGCTGCTGCGCGACGCGACCGGCGATGGCGCCTACCTCGACCTCTCGATACAGGATGTCGTCGCGACGAACCTGGAGCACCGCGGCCCCGCGCTGAACCTGGGCCTCGTCGCTAATCGCGCCGGTCTCAGCGTCTCCGCGACCTACGGCGTTTATCCCTGCGCCGACGGCTGGGTCTACTTGACGGCCTTCGCGCCGGCGCTCTGGGACCGGCTGAAGTCGGTCGTGCAGCTCCCGGAGCTGGACGAGGAGCGATTTTCGACGCAGGCTGGCCGGCTGGCGAACAACGACGAGCTACAGGCGATTCTGACCGGCTGGACGTTGGGCAAGACCAGCGACGAACTGCGCGCGTTCGCGCAGCGCGGCGAGCCGCTGACGGTGACCGAGACGCCGCAACGGCTGCTGGCCTCTGAGCAGTGGCGCGGCCGCGGCGTCGCGCACGAAGTCGACCATCCGCAGGCCGAGCGCATCGCCGTCCTCGGCTCGCCGTGGCTAGAGGAGGGCGCGGATTCGCCGAGTCCGGCGCCTCAACTCGGCGAGGCAAATGGCGAGCTGTTGTCGAAAGGCAGGGCGTAGTGGACTGGGCCTCAGGAAAGCTGCCGCTGGCCGGTATGCGTGTGATCGACTGGTCGCTCTACTGGGCGGGGCCGTACCTCAGCATGACGCTCCACGACTTGGGAGCGGAGGTGATCAAGATCGAGTCGCCCGGAAACTGGGACCCAATGCGCACCGTGATCGACGTCAACCGCTACGCCGGCGACAAGGCGAGGCCGATGACGCCGCAGGAGCGCTCCAACGTCAACCAGCACTACAACGAGTGGAATCGCGGCAAGCTCGGACTCGGCGTCGACCTCACCGACGAGCGCGGCCGCCAGATAGTGCTCGACCTGGCGGCGCAGGCCGACGTCTTCGTCGAGAACCACCGGCCTGGAGCCAAAGCGAAGCTCGGCATCGACTACGATGACGTCGCGGCAGTAAAGCCCGACATCATCTACGCATCGATCTCCGGCTTTGGCCAGACTGAACCGGAGCGCAACGCGATGGCGCTCGGCGCGCCGGTCGAGCTGGCCAGCGGTCTGTTCTCGCTCAACGGTTACCTGCACGACGAGACGCCTGCCAAGACTGGCTTCAGCTACGGCGACCCGGTCGGCGCTTTGGCCGCGCTCTCGGCTATTCTGCTGGCTCTGCGCGGCAGAAACAAGAGCGGCGCTGGTCGCTACCTCGACGTCGCGATGCGCGACGCGCTCTCGTTTGGAATCGGCGCGGCCTTCACGGACTGGTCGGCGAACGGCGACGTGCGGTCGCGACGCGGCAACCGTCACCCGGTCTACGCGCCGCAGGGCGTCTATCGCTGCGCCGGCGATGACGAATGGGTGGCCATCAGCGTTCGCGACAACGCCGACTGGCAGGCGCTGGGCGCGGCGCTCGGCAACCCGGCCTGGCACGGCCACCCGGCGTTCGCCGACGCCGCGAGCCGCCGCCTGCGCCACGACCAACTCGACGCCCAGATCGAGTCCTGGACGTCGCAGCGGAGCGCCCGCGATGCGGAGTCGGCGCTGCAGCAGGCCGGTGTGCCGGCGGGCGCCGTGTTGGACTTCCAGCAGCTCGGCGAGGACCCGCAGCTTGCGGCACGTGGCGCGTTTCTAGAAGTCGAGCATCCGGTGTTCGGCAAGGAGGTGCGGGCTTCGTCGCAGTGGGCGCGCGGCGAACAGCCCCAGCAGATCGATCTTCCCGCGCCGTGCTTCGGTCAGCACAACCACGAGCTGCTATCGCGTCTGCTGGGCATGGACGGTGACGCGATAGACCTGCTCGAACGCGACGGCGTTGTCGCTAACGAAATCAACGCCGCCGCGGACTAAGGGCGCACTGCGGTGCGCCTTCGAGTCCGCGTAAACGCGGACTCGGGGGCGATTGCCGGCTGCGCTGCGGCGTGGCTTTGAGTCCGCGTAACCACGGACTCGGGGCGATTGCCGGCTGCGCTGCGGCGCGGCTTTGAGTCCGCGGTTACGCGGACTCGGGAGCCGGCCTGTGTTGACTGGCGCAGGCCACTGCCTATAATGGAGCGGCCCCGGCAGCCGTCATCTGCCGGCCCCCGTACGCAAGAGGCGACCTATGAAGCCAGCCCAGTTCGACTACGCAGACCCGCGCAGCGTGGAGGATGCGGTTGCGCTGCTGCAGCAGCACGGCGCCGATGCCAAGATCCTGGCTGGTGGTCAGAGCCTGGTGCCGTTGCTCAACATGCGCCTGGCGCGGCCGGCCGTCATCATCGACGTCGGCAAGCTGCGCGACCTCGACTACATCCGTGATGACGGCGACGCGCTCGTGATCGGTGCGCTGACCACCCAGCGCAGCGTGGAGCGCTCCGAGCTCGTCGCGCGGGAGCATCCCCTGCTGGCGGCCACCACCCGCTACATCGCGCATCCGCAGATAAGGAACCGCGGGACGTTTGGCGGCTCGATTGCCCACGCCGACCCGGCGGCCGAGTGCCCGGCGCTGGCCGTCGCGCTCGATATGCAGATCACGGTCGTCGGGCCGGGGGGGGCGCGCGTGATCGCGGCCGCCGACTTCTTCGTCACCTACCTGACGACCTCGTTAGAACAAGACGAGATCCTGACTGACGTGCGCGTACCGAAGCTGACGCCGGGCACCGGCTGGTCGATTCAAGAAGTCGCGCGCCGCCACGGCGACTTCGCGATGGCCGGGGCCATTTGCACGCTGACGCTGGAGCGCGGCCGCTGCGCGGCCGCCCGCATCGCGCTGTTCGGCGTGGGGGCCGTGCCAGTGCGCGCGCCGGAAGCGGAGCAGACGATTATCGGCCAGGAGCCGAACGCTGCGCTGTTCGAAGAGGCAGGTGCGCGGGCGAGCGCGGAGATAAGCGAGCCGCTGGCGGACATCCACGGGTCGTCCGAGTTTCGCAGGCACTTGGCCGGCGTGATGACGCAGCGCGCCCTGACGGAAGCATTCTCACGGGCAGAGGCGCGATGACGGCGAAACGCGACGTATCGCTAACGGTGAACGGCGTGGCATACAGCGCCTCCGTCGAGCCGCGCATGACGCTCGTCGACCTGCTGCGCGGCGAGCTGGGGCTGACGGGCACGCACGTTGGCTGCGAGCACGGGGTCTGCGGCGCCTGCACCATTCTCCTGAACGGACAGGCCGTACGCTCCTGCATCATGCTGGCGGTGCAGGCGGACGGCGCGGAGTTGATGACGGTGGAAGGCCTGAGCGAAGACGGTCAACTTCACCCGATCCAGCAGGCCTTTGTCGGCCAGCGCGGGCTGCAGTGCGGCTTCTGTACGCCGGGCTTCCTGATGTCGGTCTACGAGCTGCTGCAACACAACCCCGCGCCTGGCGACGACGAGATCAAGGAGGCGCTGGGCGGCGAGCTTTGCCGCTGCACGGGCTACCAGTCTATCCTGCGCTCTGTGCGCGACGCCGCAGCGCGCCTACGTGGCGAAGTGCCCGCGGCTGCTACAGAGGGAGAGGCATGACGCCGGACCTGCCGAAGTCGCTGTCCGACTTGCCGGTGACCGCGCCCAAGTGGGTGGGCAAGCCCGTCAACCGCATTGAAGACCCGATGCTGGTGACCGGCAGGGTGGAGTTTATCGATAACCTCACCATGCCCGGAATGCTCCACTGCGCCATTCTGCACAGCCCGTACCCCCACGCCAAGATCAACGGCATCGACGTCACCGCTGCGGAGTCCCTGCCCGGCGTCGTCGCAATCGTTACGGGTGAGGACGCGGAGCGCTGGAGTCGCGTCGGCTATACGTCGCCGGAGGGCTGGGGGACGCACTGCATGGCCACAGACAAGGTGCGATTCGCCGGCGAGCCTGTCGCCGCCGTGGCGGCCGTCAGCCGCTACGTGGCGGAGGACGCGCTCGAACTGATCGATGTCGACTACGAACCGCTGCCCGTCATCGTCGACGCGCACGCCGCGCTGGAGCCGGACAGCCCGCGCATCTTCGAGGAGCACGACAGCAACGTCATGTACCAGCGGGACTTCAAGTGGGGCGACGTCGACGGCGCGTTTGCCGCCGCCGATCACACCTACACGGAGCGCTTCCGCTGGCATCGCGTCGGCGCGAATCCAATAGAAACGTTCGGCGTGATCAGCCAGTGGAACCCCATCAGCGAGACGCTGACCTGCCACGGCAGTTTCCAAACGCCCGCCTTCATGGCGCTGGGCCGCGCGGCGATGCACCGCTTGCCGACGAACAAGGTCAGGGCCATCGGCCAGCCACACGGCGGCAGCTTCGGCGGCAAGGGTGGTGGCCGCGGTATCGATATCACAGCCCTGCTGTCGCGCAAGGCGGGCGGGCAGCCGGTCAAATGGATCGAGGACCGTCTGGAGTACCTCTCCGCCGGCGGGGGGCAGGCCTGGGACCGCTTCTACGAGGCGTCGCTGGCCGTAAACGACGATGGCACGGTCACCGGCCTGCGCGTCAAGCTGCTGGACGACCTGGGCGCCACGGGGGAAGGCTTCGGCGCGACCGGAGCAGCCAAGCCGATGGCGAGCTTCACGGGCTGCTACGCCATCCCGAACGCCGAGTACGACCTCACCATCGTCGCGACGAACAAGCTGCCGGCCAGTCCGTATCGGGGCATGGGGCCGCCGCCGCACAACTTTGTGCTGGAGCAGATGATGGACATCGCGGCCCGCGACCTCGGCGTCGACCCGGCCGAGTTCCGCTGCAGGAACTTCATCCCGTCCGACCAGTTCCCCTACACCATCGCCAGCGGCAATGAGTACGACAGCGGCGATTACGACGCCGCCATGAAGAAGCTGCTGGAGATGGCGGACTACGATGCCCTCCGCGCCGAACAGGAGCAGGCGCGTAGTGAGGGCCGGCTGCGCGGTATCGGCATCGTCAGCACGATCGAACCCGGCGTTTTCGATTGGAACGCCTACGCCGTGATCGGCCAGAAGGGTGTCGGCGTGCCAGAGGGCGTGAGCGTTAGCATCGGCAATACGGGCAAGATCATCGTGCGCGTCGGCTTCCCGCTGGAGGGCCAGGGCCAGTACACCGTCGCGGCGCAGCTTCTGGCCGACTACTTCGCCGTCGACATCGGTGACGTGGAGGTAGTCGCGCAGGACAGCCTCTCCGCTCCGACGAACTTCGGTCCGGGCGGCAGCCGCCTCGCCGTCGCACTGACGGGCGCGGTGCTGGGCGCGGCAGGGAAGATCCGGGACAAGTTCGTCCGCGTGGCCGCCAAGCTCTTCGAGGTGCAGCCGGAAGACATCGAGCTGATGGACGGCAAGCTGCGTGTGCGCGGCGTGGCAGGCGGCGCGCAGTTAACGGTGGGCCAGGCTGCCGGCATATTGATCCACCGCACCGATCTGCTGCCGGACGGCATGGAGCCGGGCGCGGAGGCGACGTTCGTCTGGTCCTCGCCCGACCGCGTGCCTCCTGATGACGACGGCCGCGTCAAGAGCTACCTGACCGCGGCGTACGCTTGTCACCTCGTCGTCGTCGATGTCGACCCGGAGACGGGCAAGACGGAGATCCTCAAGTACGTCATCGTCGATGACTGTGGCACGAGGCTCAACCCGGCCAACGTCGAGGGCATGATCGACGGTGCCGTCGCGCAGGGCGTGGGCGCGGCGCTGCTGGAGGAGTACGTCTACGATGAAGATGGGCAGCTCCTCACCGGCACGTTCATGGACTACCTGCTGCCGACGATCCACGAGGTCCCGGCGACGGAGAAGGCCGCGCTGGTCACGCCATCGCCGTTTACGCCGCTGGGCGCGAAGGGCGCGGGCGAGAGCGCGATCCACACTACGCCGGCCGCCATCATGTGTGCGATAAACGACGCGCTGCTGCCGCTGGCCACCCGCGCCACCGAGGTGCCGGCCACGCCCAACCGGCTCTGGACGCTGCTACAGGCTGCGAAGCAGCCGTAAGATGGCGACCGCGCTGCCGCGGCTCGACCTCACCGGAACCGCGACGATTGTTACCGGAGGCGGCTCCGGGATCGGCCGCGCGTCGGCGCTCCTGCTGGCGGAGCTGGGGTCGGCCGTCTGCATCGTCGACCGCGATGCGGCAGCGGCCGAAGCCGCAGTAACCGTCGTGGCAGAGGCCGGCGGCCGGGCCTGCAGCGTCGTCGGCGACGTGCGCGAGGTCGACACGGCGACGGAGGCGGCGGACGCCATGCTGGCGCAGTACGGCCGCGTCGATGCGTTGGTGAATAACGCCGGCGGCATGTTCTTCTCGGCGGCCGAGAAGCTGACGCCCGGCGGCTGGAGCGCCATCATCAAGCTCAACTTGGACGCTACGTTCCTGTTCGCGCAGGCCGTCCATCCGGCGATGGCCGCCGCTGGCAAAGGAGCGATCGTCAACATCGCCAGCGTGGCCGGTATCGCCGGCAGCCCTGGGGCAGCTCACTACGGCGCGGCCAAAGCGGGCGTCATCAACCTCTCACGCAGCCTGGCGCTGGAGTGGGCGCCCGCCATCCGCGTCAACTGCATCGCGCCGGACTTCATCCAGACGGAAGGCACGCAGCAACTAATGACGGACGCCGAGCGCGATCGGCTGACACGGCTGGTGCCGCTGGCCCGGCCCGGAGCGCCGGAAGACGTGGCGAACGCTGTGGCCTTCCTCGTCTCCGACATGGCGGCCTTCGTTACCGGGCAGACGTTGGTAGTGGACGGGGGCACGTTGAACAGGGGACGGTTGGAGTTTGCGTCCGACTTCGCGGACGGGTCCGGCGCGGCGGACGCCTGACGCCAGCCTGGAATCGTCAGCCTGACATCGTCAAGCTCACATCGTGAGCCCACCGCTGACGCTCAGCACCTGGCCCGTGACGTGGCCGGCCCGCTCCGACGCGAGATAGACCACCGCGGCGGCGATGTCTTCCGGCTGCCCCAACTGGCGCAGAGGCGTCGCCTTGATCAGCTTCTCGACCACCGTGCTCGACTTCTCTGCGAACGCGCGCAGCATCGGCGTGTCGGTTGGCCCGGGCGAAACGCAGTTGACCGTGATGCCGTGGCGCGCGAACTCCAGCGCCAGCGACTTCGTCAGCGCGATGACGCCACCCTTCGCCGCCGCGTAGACTGCTTCGCCGGATGCCCCGGTCCGGCCTGCGTCCGACGCGATGTTGACGATGCGACCGCCTCCGCGCTCGATTAGGCGCGGCAGCGCGGCCTGGCTCACGAAGACAGTGGAAAGCAGATTGACGTTGACCAGCCGCTGGACTTCGTCAGGTTTGGTCTCGAGAAAGGCCCGCGTCCCGGCCCTGCCCGCGCAGTTGACGACGATATCGATGCCGCCGAGCTCCGCCACGACCTCGCCTACTGCGGCCGACGTCGCGGCGGCGTCCGTCACATCGACAGCGCATTCTACTGTCGCGGCGTTTGCTGAAGCGCCGCCGCCGGCCGTGTTGAGGTCGAGGCTTGCCACCGCGCAGCCGCCCTCCGCCAGCTCGCCCACGATGGCAGCGCCGATGCCGCTGGCGCCGCCCGTGACCAGCGCAACCTTGCCGTCGAATCGCAGTTCCATGTTCCTCCTCGCCGAGGCCGGCCCCTAGCCGCGCGGCAGTCCCAGGCCGCGCGTGGCGATGATGGTGCGCTGGATCTCCGACGTACCGGCGATGATGGTCGCTGTCGTCGATGAAAGCACCGACTGGACGACGCGGCCGCCCAGCAGGCTGCGGTCGTCCTCGTGGGTGAGGTTTGCGGTCTGTCCGGTCAGCCGGCGAGCTGTGACGCCCAGACGCTGGAAGGCCTCGCTCATGAAGAGCTTGGCCTGCGACGACTCGCGGTCGGGAAGCTTGCCGGCCGCGTGGAGGGCGACGACGCGCAGCGTCAGCAGCCGGCCCACGTGCCAGTCGATCTCGTGCGGTGCCAGCATGTTCGCCGTACGAGCGTCGCCGTCGCGGCGGCAGAGCTGTCGCAGATCGTCCAGCAGGCGGCGGAACTGGCCGGTGAAGAGGGCATCGCCGCGCTCGTACTGGAGTAGGCTGGTGGCGTACGTCCAGCCCTTGTTCTCCTCGCCGATCAGGTTCTCCGCCGGTATCTCTACGTCCTCTAAGAAGACCTCGTTCAGCATGTGTTCGTTCGTCGCGTCGTGTACCGCACGCACGGTGATGCCCGGCGTGTCCACCGGCAGGATGAAGACGCTGAGGCCGCGGCCGCGCGAGTCGGGCTCGCCGGTGCGCGCCAGCAGGATCATCCACTCCGACACGTGCGCCATGCTGGTCCAGAGCTTTTGTCCGTTCACCACGTAGATGTCGCCCCGGCGCTCCGCGCGCGTCTGCAGCGACGTTAGGTCGGAGCCGGCTTCGGCTTCGCTGAAGCCTTGGCACCAGACGCGGGCCTCGTTTGCGATGGCAGATAGGTGGACGCTGCGCTGCTCGTCGCTGCCGTAGAGGATCAGGACCGGCCCGACGAGGTCGACCGAGATCGTCGTCAGGCGCGGCACCAGCGCCATGCCCATCTCTTCGTACAGCGCGAACTGCTCGAACGCTGAGAGCCCGCGGCCGCCGTATTCCTCCGGCCAGGCCGGCGCCAGCAGCCGCTGCGACGACAGGTGGCGGTCCAAGTCGCGGGCCAGCTCCATGTGCTCGGGCCGGATGTCCATGGGCAGGAAGCCGCTGCCCTGCCAGTCTGCCGGCAGCGCTTCGGCCAGCGCCTGCCGGATCTCCGTGCGGATGCGTTCCATCTTCTCGGTGGGCTTGAAATCCATGATGCCTTCCTAGTCCGCGCGGCGAAACACGACGAGCGCTACTTCGTCGTCCAGCTGCTGAAAGTCGGCCTGCAGCGCCATGCCGAACACATACTCCTCGTACGGGACGTCAACGATATTCGTCGTCAGCCGCGGCCCTTCGTCGAGCTGCACGACGGCGATCGGCCAGGGCGCGCGCTCGGCGAAGTAGGGGAGCAGCGGCGGGTAGGCTGCGGTCCAGGTGTACAGCGTCGCCCGTCCGCTCACAGGCTCCCACGCCGAGTTCATCGAGCTGCAGGCGTAGCAGCCGACCTCCGGCGGGAACCGATACGCCTTGCAGTCGTCGCAGCGTTGCATCACCAGCCGGCGTTCGCGCGCGGCGGCCCAGAATGGTTCTGTCAGCGGCGTGATCTCGGGCAGCGGCCGATCGGCCAGCATCGTCATCGTCGCTACCTCCTCAAGATCAATGCGCTTGTCGGAACAACGGCGGCCGCGGCGACGAGTGCGACCTCGGCGTTTTCCACTTGGCAGGTGGATGTGCCGCGGAGCTGGCGAACACCTTCCAGCACGTGGTTGAAGCCGTGTACGTACGCCTCGGAGAGACTACCGCCGTGCGTGTTCACGGGCAACTCGCCGGCCGGCCAATCGATGCGGCCCTCCTCCACGAACGGCCCGGCCTCGCCGGGCTTACAGAAGCCGTACGCCTCCAACTGCCAGAGCACCATGGGGCTGAACACGTCGTAGAACTGCGCGACGTCGATGTCGCCGGGCCCCATCCCTGCGCAGGCATAGACGTCCTTCGCGGCGTAGGCGGGCGGCATGTCGAAGGGGTCGTCCTTGTACATCAGCCCGTTCATCATGTAGTGGCGCGGACCCATTCCCTGCGACGCGCCGGAGATGAAGACCGGCATCTGCTTGAGGTCGCGGGCGCGCTCCGCGCTGGTGATGATGATCGCGCAGGCCCCGTCGGTCTCGAGCGAGCAGTCCAGCAGGTGCAGCGGATCGGCGATCATCCGTGAAGCCAGTACGTCCTCGACCGTAATCGGGTCGCGGAAGAAAGCTCGTGGGTTACGGGCCGCGTGCGCGCGCTGCGTGACCGAGACCTGCGCGAACTGCTCGGACGTGACGCCGAACTCGTGCATGTAGCGCCGCGCCACGAGGGCGAGTTGCTGCACGGGCCCGACGAGTCCGTACGGCGACTCGAACGCCATGTTCGAGCCAACGCGCGCGCCGGTTTTCGACCACGGCCGCGTGCCGGAGCCGCGGTTGCGCGCCCGGAACGCCACGGCGACGGACGCCATGCCCGTCGCGATCGCCATCACTGCGTGGACAATTGGCCCGCAGGCCGCTCCGCCGCCGTAGTCCGTGCCGCCCCAGGCGCGGAGGTTGGGCAACCCCAGATTGCGCGCGACGGCCAGCTCGCTGATCGAGGCCTCGCCGGGCGTTTCGACCTTGAAGATGGCGTCGACGTCGGTTGCCGCGAGACCGGCGTCGGCCAGCGCTTCGTGGATCACCTCAAGTGACGTTTCCTGCTCCGTGCGGCCGATGTCGCGGACGTACTCCGTCGTTCCGATGCCGGCGATGGCCGTCTTGTCTCGGATCAGCGCATTGCCGTCGCTCACGCCGTCACCTCCGTACCCTTCCAGACCTCGACGACGCCGTCGCCGGCCAGTGTTGCGATTTCTTCGACGCCGTAGCCAAGCTCCGTCAGGATGGCGCGGGTGCGGCCGCCCAGCGGCTCCCACGGCCCGAAGGTCTGGCCGTCCTCGGAGAACTTCTGCAGCGCGCCGTGTCGCCAGTACGTACCGTACGTCTCGCTCTCCACCTGCACCATGTGGCCCAGTTCACGCATCGTCTCGTCCTCCAGGCAGAACTGGCCCGGGGCGCGCAACTCGACGGCGGCAATCGGCACGTCTTGTTCTGCCAGCAGGCGTTCCCAGTCCGCGGCGCTGTGGCCGCGCAATATTTCCTGAATCGACGCTGCCAGCGCTGTCGCGCCCTCGCCGCCGACCCAGGCCTCGTCCCAGCGCGAGGCGAGCTCGGGCCGTTCGACCGCGTCGCAGAAGGCTGACCACTCGGCGCGGCGCAGGCAGGCCAGGAAGACCCATCCCTCCGCTGCCTGGTAGAGACGGTAGAGCGGCCCGACGCCGGTCACGTCAGCGTCAACGCGCGGCGGCTCTGGGCGGCCGTCGTAGGTGATGGTCTCGTCGGAGTTGGCGTACATGTTGGAGCAGAGCATCGTCGTCATCAACTCCTGGCCGCCGCTGTCTGCAGCGCCTTCGCCGCTCCCGTCGCCGTCGCGGGCGTAGAGCGCCAACAGCAGTGCTGTCGCCGACCCGAGGGCGGCGATCGGGTCGGCGTTCCACTCAGCGGCCTTCAGGAGCCGCCATGCTTCGTCTTTCAGTTCGTCCAGCGGCAGGTTCTGGCTGTCGGGACGCGGATGCCCGGCGCCGGTCTGGCGCATCTGGCTGCCGCCGTTGGCGGCGGCGATAGCGTAGAACGCCGGCTTGCGACGGTCGGGGCCGCTGTCGCCGTAGGACGCGGCGTTGAGGTAGATGGCTTGCGGGTTGAGCGTGTGGCAGGTCTCGTAGTCGATGCCCAGCCGCTCGGGCACGCCGGGGCGGAAGTTGTGGACGATCATGTCCGCCTGCCGGATCAGCTTCTGCGCGATCTCGCGTCCCTGCGGCTGCTTGAGGTCGAGCGCGATGCTCTCCTTGCCCTGCGTCATCGGGAACGAGAGCAGGCCATCGGTCGAATAGCGGCTGAAGTCGCCGCCCGTCACCTCCACGCGGATCACGCGCGCGCCGAGGTTCGCCAGCACGCCTGTCGAGTAGGGCGCGGCGATCCAGGCCGAGAAGTCGACGACGGTGACACCGGCCAGCGGGCCTTCGCCGTTCGTGTTTGCGGCAGATGGTGGCGGCTGCGGGGCAACGGCAACTGCGGCTTCCGCCAGCACCTCTTCTGTGTGTTCGCCGAGGTTGGGCGCGCGCCGGCCGGTCTGCGATTGGCTCTCGGAGAAGCGCACGAGCGGGCCGATTTGCTGCGTCTCCCTGCCGCCGGTCCCCGGCACGTCGACGGCGTGGCCGTTGTGTTCGACTTGGCGGTGGTCGAGCGACTCCAGCGGCCAACGGATGCGCTCGACGGCGACGTCTTGGTGCTCGTCGAAGACAGCCATCCATTCGTCGTAGGTCTTGCTGCGGACGCGCTCCAGGACGATCTCCCACAGCGTCTCGGAGTCGGCCTCGTCGGCGACGGCCGGCAACTTCGCGAAACGCTCGTCGCCGTAGACGTCCAGCAGGTCGAGCGCCTGCATCTGTGCGAAGCAGAGGTGATCGATGGTGTTGGCGAATTGGAGCCAGACGCCGTCCTTCGTCACGGCCGTCAGGTAGTTGGGGCGCGGCACGCGGAAGTCCGGCCGGTGCACCTGCTTTGGGTCGTAGGCCTTGGACTGGGCGTCCTTAACGTCAGTGTCGTCGCTGCCCAGCATCTGCCGCTTTCCCATTAGCGAGTGGAGGTACATGGTCGCCGTCTGCTCTTCGGCCTCCGGCTCTGGCTCCCGCATCTGCCTGCCGATCCACATGATCAGGTCGTACGGGATCAGCGCGGCCAGCAGCGACACGTCGACCTTCTGGCCCGCGCCCGTCTGCCTGCGACGGTGGAGCGCCGCCAGCACGCCCTGCGCCGTCAGCATCGCCGCCGAGTACGACGCACACGGTACGGCCGGGTAGCCCGGCCCCGCGCGGTCGGCGATGCGTTCGAACATCATCATCCGTCCGAACTTCGCGCAGACCAGCGCTTCGTAGCCTTTTAGGTGGCTGCGCTCGCCCTCCGCGCCGTATCCGCTGATGGCCGCGTAGACGGCGCGCGGATTGACCTCGTGAACCTTGTCGTAGCCGATGCCGAGCCGTTCCGCGACGCCCGGCCGGTACGACGTGACGATGACATCGGCCGTGCGCACCAGCTTCAGCGCGCGCTCCCGGCCGCCGTCCGATTTCAGATCGAGCGTGACGCTGCGCTTGCCGCGATTCCACGTTTGGAACGCTGGCAGATCGCGCGCGGGGTCGCCGTCCGGCGATTCCACCTTGACGACATCAGCGCCGTTGTCCGCCAGCAGCATCGTCGCCAGCGGCCCCGCCATCCACGTACTGAAGTCAACGATGCGCAGACCCTCGCAGGCACCAGTCCTGACTCGCCGGGAGCCGGTCACGGCGCGCCGGTGCGGCTGGGCAGCGCCAGCGTAGCAGTACTGGGCGTGACGGGGCCGTCCGCCGTCTGGATCACGATCTCGAGGTCAACGAGGTGTTCGCCGTCCTGGATGTAGGTGCGCGTGACGCTGCCCGTCATCTCCATCACGTCGCCGGCGCAGACGCTGCCCCGCATCGCGAACTTGATGCGTTTCACAGTGCTGCGCGGGCCGCCCCAGTCTGTCATGAAGCGAGAGATCATGCCCATGTTGAACGGTGTGTTGACGAAGACGTCCTTGGCCTGCGAGCGCTGCTGCGCGTAGTCACGATTCGAGTGCTGGGGAGAGAAGTCGCGCGTGGCCGACGCCAGGTAGACGCAGCGCGTCACCGTTATTGGCATGACGAGCGGCGGCAACTCCTCGCCTTCTTTCACGTCCTCCCAGTACTTCTCCACCGGCGGCGCGGGCGCGTAGCCGGTCTCCGAACCCTGGATCACGTCTTCCACCGCCGGGCTCCAGCCGCCTGCTGCGACCGCACCGGACGCGCCCGCGCCCTCCTCGCGGCCGTAGCCGAAGCCGATCATCGTCTCGCGGACGGCCAGGTCGCCATGCTGGTTGCGGTAGTAGCGTTCCATCGTCCAGAAGTGCCCTTCGCCAAGCCTGGTCTTCTTCCACGGCGAGATGGAGACGAGTCGCTGGCTGACGCTGACGGTGTCGCCGACGTGCAGCGCGGCGTGCTGCTCGATCTCAACGTCGGTGATGATGCCGACGGGGAGGTTCAGCAACTCCTTGATCTGGTAGTGGATGTGGGGCGCGGGCTCGCGGCCGTCCGGCGGCCACGGCCAGCGGTAGGGCATGCTGAACGTCGTCATCACTGAACCCGGCGGCGCGACGACGCTGGGGTGGCCCTGCGAGGTGGCGTACGCTGCGTCCAAGTAGAGGGGGTTGCCGTCTTCGGTCGTCTCGCACCAGTGGCGGATCAGGTGTTCGTTCACCGCCAGGGGCGCTTGTTCCGGCGTCGACTCTTCGGTCAGCGCCAGCAGCCCGGCTTTGGCGTCGTCACTGAGGTCTTCGGGGATGTAGCCTAGCGCCGGTTCCGTGGCCATGGCCTACGCCTCTACCGGCCCAAGCAGCTCGTCGGCGATGACGTCCTCCCAGTAGCCGGTGCTGCCCATCGACAGTTGGAGCTGCTTGCCGCGCCGCAGGAACAGCGAGGTGTCCATGCTCTCGTCGTAGCCGATGCCGCCATGGATCTGCGTGCCTATGTCGGTCGCCTTGCGGAACGTATCGCCGGCGAACGACTTTGTCTTCGCCACGATCTCGCGCGAGGGCAGGCCTTCGTCCAGCGTCCATGCCGCGTAGAAAACGGTAGTATCCGCGGCCAGGATCTCGGTGATCGATTGCGCCAGGTAGTGCTGGATCGCCTGGAAGCTGCCGATCGGGCGGTTGAACTGCACGCGCTCCTTCGCGAAGTCGGTCGCCATTTCGTGGATCCGCTCCGCCGCGCCGACCATGTAGGCGCAGAGCGCCACGACGCCGCGTTCGATGACGCCCTCTAGCGCGCTCCAGGCCTCGCCCGGCGTGCCGATCACGTCGTCCGCCTCCACCCGCACGCCGTCGAGCACCATCTGGAACTGGCGGTCGCGGGACACTGTGCTTAGCGGTTCGAGACGAACGTTGACGTCGTTCGGGTTGACCAGGAACAGCGCCAGACCTTCGCTCGCCGGCGGCGCTCCCGCGGTTCGCGCCACGACGAGCACGCGGTCGGCGGCCGACGCGAACTCGACAAACATCTTCGTGCCGTTGAGCACGTAGGCGTCGCCGTTCGCCGTCGCCGTCGCGTTGACGCTCCTCGCGTCGAAGTAGGTGTTCTCTTCCTGTAAGGCGAACGCGACGACCGTCTTGCCGGAGATGATGTCCGGCAGCAGGCGCTGCTTCTGTTCGCCCGTACCTGCGGCCGCGACCGCGCCGCCGGCCAGGATGGCCGAAGGGATGTACGGGCTGGGGCAGAGCACGCGGCCCAGCTCCTTTGCCAACACGGCGAGTTCCACGTTGCCCATGCCGGCGCCGCCGGCGTCTGCGTCGTGGACCAGGCCCAGCCAGCCCAGGTCGGCCATCTTCTGCCACAGCTCCTGGGAGAAGCCGCTCTCGCTCGTCTCCATCGCGCGGGCCACGCTCGTCGGGCACTCGGTGGCGAGGAACGATCGCGCGGTTGTCTGCAGGGCGCGCTGCTCTTCAGTGAACTCCATATCCATAGCCGTAGGCTCCTGTCAGGCTGCTATGACGCGGGCAGGCCGAGGTAGCGCCGCGCGATGATGTTCTTCGAGAGGTCGACGCCCGCCGCGGCGACACGCTGGTGGCCGGCCCAGAGGTAATCGTCCACCATGTCGCCGTCCATAGGCGCGTGGCCGCCGTTGTGCCAGAGGTAGCCGTACGGGCCCATGATGTCCAGCGCCTCGTCGGTCAGCACCGTCTCGACGATGCCGCCCCACATCTTGTTCATGGCAGCCTCGTTGACGGGCACGTAGTCCGGCCGCACGGCCTCGCAGACGCAGCGCAGGTCGATCATGCGGCCGGCCTCGACGAGGACGGCGAGATGCGCGATCTTGCGTCGCACCACCGGGTCGTCCTTCATCGGCTTGCCGTTCATCTCGGTGGTCTTAACCCACTCGATCAGACGCTTGAATTTCCGGATAGTAGGCGCGAACGAAGTCATCGCGAATCGCTCGTAGGTGAGCGCCTCCGTGATGTATCGCCAGCCCTGGTTCAGCTCCCCGACAAGGCGTTCTTTAGGAACGCGGACGTTGTCGAAGAAGACATCGTTCGTCTGCTCGCCGATTATGGTGTTCATCGGCGAGAGCGTCATGCCCTCCGTCGGGACGTCGATGATTACTAGGCTGATGCCCTGGTGCTTGGCCGCGTCCGGGTCGGTGCGGACGCCGGTCCACATGTAGTCGGCGAAGTGGGCAGAGGTGATGAAGCGCTTCGTGCCGTTGAGCACGTACTCGTCGCCGTCCAGCTCGGCCCGCATCTGCATGTTCGCCAGGTCGGAGCCCGCTTCCGGCTCCGTGTAGGCCAGAGCCCATTGGATCTCGTTCCTGAGGATGCGGGGGATGAACTCCTGCTTCAGTTGGTCGCTGCCGTGATGGAGCAGCGTGTTGACGACCACTCCTAAGTTCTTGCCGACAATTGGCGCCTGCGCTTTGTGCAGCTCGTCGTTGAGAATGTACTGCGCCAGAGGCATCGATTTGCCTGAACCGCCGTACTCCTCCGGAAAGCCCATCGCCAGCCACCCGCGCTTTGACATCTTCGTGACGAACTCTTGCCGGACCGGTGTATCGAGGAGGCCGCCGAGCCACTTGGAGCGGATCTCGTCCGTCATCTCCTCAGCGATGAACTCCTGGACGTCCTTCCTGAACGCCTCCTCCTCTTCGCTGAATCTGAAGTCCATGACGTACTCCTCCTCGGATGACGTGCCGGTCGAGCGCTCGCACGTGGCCCAGGGCATGACTCGCGCGCACTCTCACACGCGCGCTCTGATGCACGCCGGTGTGATGGCTAACGCGGGCATAGAAGGCCGGTGCCGAGCCTTGTGAATAATAGCACGCCACGAGGCCGTGGCGTAGCCAGCTGCGTGCGATCTATCCGACTGCGTGTTCGCCGCGCAGCGACTCCACCTCGGCGTCCGTGTAGCCCAGCTCCTGCAGGATCGCCGACGTGTCTTGTCCCTGTTCCGGTCCCGGCGATCGAATCGACCCCGGTGTCTCGGAGAGCTTCACCATCACGCCGACCTGCCGTCTTCCATTGGCATCGTCGGTGATCATCTCGCGCTGGCCCAGGTGCGGGTCATCGACGAGTTCATCAATGCCGTAGACCGGCGCGACGCAGGTGTCCTCAGGCATCAGCAGGCTAACCCACTCATCGCGTGTCTTCGTGAGAAAGGCATCCGTGAACGCGGCGAACACTCGCTCCCGCGTCTCGCCTTCCGTGTACTGTTCAGCCGCGAACTCGTCGCAGTGAATCAGGCGACAGAGGTTCTCGAAGAACCACGGTTCGATGGCGCCCACTGACACGTACTTTCCGTCCTTCGTCTTGTAGATGTTGTACCAAGGGTAGAGGCCGGTCGTGATCGTCTCGCCACGATGTGGCACTGCGCCCGTCGTCAGGTGCTCGTCGATCGGGAACATCATCATCGTCAGCAGGCCGTCGATCATCGCCATGTCGATCTGCTGGCCGACGCCGTGACGTTCCCGCGCGAGCAGTGCGGTGAGGATGCCTACCGCCGCGTTCATGCCTCCGCCGGCGTTGTCCGCGATCGTGTTGCCGGGGATCATCGGCGGGCCGTCGCTGCGACCCGTCATCGCCAGCATGCCCGTCAGGCCCAGGTAGTTGATGTCGTGGCCGGCGTATTCGGCGTAGGGGCCGTTCTGGCCGTAGCCCGTCAGCGAGCTGTAGATGATGTCCGGCCTGATCGCCTTCGCCGCCTCGTAATCGACGCCGAGGCGCTTCGC
Organism: Chloroflexota bacterium; assembly: GCA_029262675.1. GTDB lineage: Bacteria > Chloroflexota > Dehalococcoidia > DSTF01 > RBG-16-68-14 > JADFKB01. Next base: position 106,231 of record JAJCYW010000004.1, read on the forward strand.
GACGCCTGGCCGGTAGCCTTCCATGACAACGTCGGCCGTCTTGACGAGCCGCTCGAACACGCCGCGTCCGGCGTCTGACTTGAGGTTGAGGCTAATGCTGCGGGAGTTGCGGCGGATCGCGGCGTCGCCCGGGAGGGTGATCGTGCGGCCGGCGCGCTTGCCTTCTTTGGGCGCTGGCATCTCCAGTTTGATTACCTCGGCGCCCATGTCCGCCAGGATCTGTGCGCAGTGGGGGCCCGGCCCCAGCCTGGCCATATCTAGAATCCGGATCCCTTCCAGGGCCAGCATCTTGCAGTCTCCATTCTGGCCATTCGACTCTGGCCATTCGACCGGTAGTTGTTGTAGCGTGTGCTTGCTATCCCGTCAAGAAGATGCGCGCTGTGCCCGCAACGACCGCATCGATGTAGATAAGGAGTTATTCCTTGACTGCGCCAACGCCCGAACAGTGGGACCTGGAAATCGATGTCGCCGTCGTTGGCTCGGGCGGCGCCGGCCTCGCAGCGGCGATTCTCGCGCACGATCACGGCGCCCGCGTTGCCGTTCTGGAAAGCTCGGCCAAGGTTGGCGGCACCACGGCGGTCTCAGGCGGTGGCCTCTGGATACCCCTCAACCACCACATGGCCGAGATCGGCGAGACGGACAGCCGCGAGGAAGCACTGACCTACTGCAAACGCCTCACCGACGGCCAGGCGCCGGACGAGCTGGTCGAAACGTTTGTCGATACCGGCCACGTCATGGTGCGCTACCTGGAGGAGCACACGCCACTATCGTTCAGCGCCTGCGACATGCCGGACTACCGTCCGGAGGAACCGGGCGGCAAGCTGAGAGGGCGCACGCTGGACCCGGAGATGCTTGTCAAGGCCGAGCTAGGCGAGTGGGCGGAAAAGCTGCGGCCCTCGCCCTTGATGTTCGTGCCGCTCAAGATCGTCGAGGGGCTGCAGGGCATGGCTAAGCCCAAGGACGTCGATGTGGGCGCCATCGTCGACCGCATGAAGCGGGGGATGGTCGGCGCCGGCAACGCGCTCATCGGACGGCTGCTGAAGGCCTGCATCGACCGCGAGATCACGTTCCTGATGGAGACCCGCGCTCGAGAGTTGGTCACGGACGATTCTGGTGTCGCCGGCCTGCGTGCCGAACGCGAGGGTGCCGACTACCACATCCGCGCCGGCGGCGGTGTCGTGCTTGCCAGCGGCGGGTTTGAGTGGAGCGACGAGCTGCGCGGCCGCTACCAGCCTGCGAAACTCACGGATCACTGCAGCCCGGCCTCGAACGAGGGGGACGGGCTGGTGATGGCCCTGGATGTGGGCGCGGACGTCGGCAACATGAATGAGGTGTGGTCGTATCCCGGCGCAACGGTACCCGGCGAGGAGCATGAGGGCCGATCCGTTAGCCGCTGGGTGATCGCCGAGCGCACGCTGCCGCACGCGATCCTGGTCAACCGCGGGGGCGAGCGGTTCACGAACGAGGGTGAGAACTACAACGACATGAGCAAGGCGCTCTTAGAATTCGATCCAGAGACACAACAGCCGCGCAACCTGCCGTGCTGGGCGATCATGGACTCCCAGTACCGCGCCAAGTATCCGCTGCTGACGATGCTGCCCGGCGATCCCGACCCCGACTGGCTGGCCAGTGCGGACACGCTCGCCGGCCTAGCGGAGAAGGCCGGCATCGATGCGAAGGGGTTGGCGGCGACCGTGGAGCGCTGGAACGCGTTTGTCCAGAACGGCAGCGACGACGACTTCCACCGCGGCGAGGGCGCCTACGAACACTGGCTCGGCGATCCGGACGCGCCGCACCCCAACCTCGGCGCGATCGAAACGCCGCCGTACTACGCGCTACCGGTCGCCGCGCACTCCTCGGGCACAAAAGGCGGCCCGCGGACGAACCGCCACGGCCAGGTGCTTAACGGACAGGGCGAGGCTATCCGCGGTCTGTATGCGGCCGGAAACGTAATGGCCGGAATCTCCGGCCCGGGGTATTATGGCGGCGGTGGCACCATTGGGCTGGCGATGACGTGGGGATACATCTGCGGCATCCATGCCGCAAACAACGGGGCCGCGAACAACCGGGGCAGCTAGCCGCAGAAGGGCCGGGGTGCCGGCCCGCGCCCGCAGCGCGTGAATCTGACCCGCAAGAGGACGTTGGAGGGAAGTTATCGCATGCCTCAGGTGAACTACACGGCGATGATCGACATTGCGCGGCCGGAGGTCTGGGACTTCGTGCGCGACATGAATAACTGGGCGCCGTTCGCGCAGGGATACCAGGAACACGAAGTGCTGAACGACCGCGAGTCCGTCTGGACAGTGAAGGGCGAAGTTGGTCCGATAACACGGTCGACGAAGTTTCACGTCAAGATCACGGAGTGGATAGAGGGTGAGGGCGTGGAGTTCACGCTGGACGGCATCAACGAGCCGATTACGGGCGGCGGTGCCATCCGCCTCGTCGATGCGGAGTCCGGCGGCGGCACCGAGATCCGCGCAGACGCCGGCATCGAGTTCGGCGGCAGCATCGGCCCGGTCGTCAACCAGTTGATCACGCCGTGGATCAAGGGCGGCGCCGACGATCTAGTGACGAAGATCGCGATCGCGGTCCAGCCCGACTACGAGAAGCCAAAGCAGCCATTCTTCGTCCTCCGCTGGCTGCGGGCCATTGGCCGGATGCTGGCAGGCTTGGCGTCCCTCGTCCGCCGCTCCGCGTCGGGCGGCGAGTCTGGCGCTGTCGCGACGGCCCCCGCGCCGGCCGCGATCGAGACCGACGTGAAAGGCGCATTCCAGGTCGAGACGCTGCTGATGGCCCCCGGCTTGGAGCAGTACACGGGTGGCACAGCCGGCCCAATTGCCCTGGAGGGCATTGGCCGCGCGGCGGCCAAGATCGAGGAGATGGGCTTCGACGGCGTCACGACGCCTGAAGCCGGCCACGACCCGTTCTTGCCCCTCACGATCGCCGCCGAGCACACCGGCAAGATTCTCCTGGGCACCAACGTCGCGATCGCGTTTCCGCGTAGCCCCATGGTGAGCGCGCAGATCGCCTGGGACCTGCAGAGCTACTCCGGCGGCCGCTTCCGCATGGGGCTGGGCACGCAGGTCAAGGGTCACAACGAGCGGCGCTACTCGACGCCGTGGCCCTCGCCGCCAGGCCCGCGCATGCGGGAGTATGTGCTCTGCATGCAGGCCATGCTGCGCACGTTCCAGACCGGCGAGCGACCGGAGTTCACCGGCGAGCACTATCGATTCACGCTGATGTCGCCGTTCTTCAACCCCGGCCCGATTGACCATCCGGACGTGCCGATCTACATCGCGGCGCTCAACAAGTACATGGCTGGGGTGGCGGGCGAACTCTGCCAGGGCATCCGCCTCCACCCGCTGATAAGCATCGACTACATGAACGACGTGATCCTGCCCTCAATGGAAGCCGGCGCCGTGCGCGGCGGCCGAACGCTGGCGGATGTCGATATCGTCGCCTCGCCGTTTCTCGTGACGGGAGAGACCGCGGCGGAAGTGGAGGCCGCCAAGGCCGCCGCCAAGCAGCAGATCGCGTTCTACTCTTCGACGCGGACGTACCACGCCGTGCTTAAGCATCACGGTTGGGGCGAGGTGGGCCAGACGCTGCACGCGCTGTCGATAGAGGGCAAGTGGCAGGGTATGTTCGACCTGATCGACGACGATATTCTCGACGCCTTCTCGACGATCGGCACCTACGACGAACTGGCGCCCAAGCTCAAGGAGCGCTGGGGTGGCGTCGCGACGACGATGTTCCTCGGCATGTCGCCGCAGATGCTGGCCAAGGAGTCGACGGTGCGCGGCATCGTCGACGAGCTGCACCGGCCCTAGAGAAATATCTAGCCGCCGGATCGCACCTCGGCGATTGTCACCACGTTGCCGGTGTTAGACACATCGCGAACGGCCAGGCGCACCACGGCGTCGGCCGCCGTCGCCGGCTGCTCCCAGCCGGACGTGTCGGTCTCCGGGTTCATCAGCAGCGCGCCTTCAGTCGCGACGGCCGATTCGATCCGCAGGCAGTTGACACCCACGCCGTGCGGCGCAAGTTCTTCAGCCAACGTGCGTGTCAGCATCTCGACGGCGGCCTTGGATACCGCGTACGGGATGATGCCGAGCCTGGCGGCGAGAGCCGGGTCGCTCACGGCCCCGGACGAGATGTTGATGATGCGCCCCGCGCCCCGCTCGATCATGGCCGGCAGCACGGCAGACGTGCAGGCCACCGTGCCGCGCAGGTTGACGTTCAGAACTAGGTCCCAGCGCTTCAGCGTCGTCTCCGCGAACGGCGCCAGCACGTTGACCGCGGCGTTGTTGACCAGCACGTCGATGTGTCCGAACTCGCCAAGCGTCTGCTCTGCCAGCGCGGCGACCTGCGACTCGTCCGTGACGTCGCAGGCGACGGCCAGCGCAGTCCCGCCTGCTGCGCGTATCTCGTCGACGGCCTCCCGCAGCGTTCCCGGCATCGCTGACGTCCCGGCGTCCAGCGTTCGGGCGGCGCAGACCACCGACGCGCCGCGCGCGCCGAGCGCCAACGCCGTCGCGCGGCCGATCCCGCGCGACGCGCCGGTGACGATAGCGACGCTGTCCCGCAGCGCAGACTTACCCGTGTCCGTCATGCCTGTGTGCCTGCGGCGTGTGTGTTATAACCACGTCGGACAGCTTACACTACGTTCTACAGACGTCGTACATCGAGAGGGGAAGAGGCCATGGCATCAGAAGATCACGTGCTGTTTGAACTGGAAGACGGCGTCGGTGTCGTTACGCTCAACCGGCCCGACAAACTCAATGCCGTCAACTGGGAGATGGCGTCCGATCTGGTCGACCTTTTTCGCGATCTGCGCGACCGCGACGAGGTACGAACGATTGTCATGACCGGCGCCGGCAAGGCCTTCTGCGCTGGCGGCGACGTTGGTTGGCTCAGCGGCGGCACGGACCGCCCGATTCCCGGTCTCTCCGACTTGCCGGTGCCGCGCTACCAGCGCAAGACGCCCGGCGGCCCGTTCTCCGAGTTCACGCGCGCCATCATCAATGTCGAGAAGCCCGTGATCGCCGCGATCTCCGGCGTTGCCGTCGGCGCCGGGCTGGCTTACGCGCTGGCCTGCGACCGCCGCTTCGCCGACGCCAAGTCGCGCTTCTCCGCGATCTTCGTCAAGCGGGCGCTGGGCCCCGATTGCGGCGTCACATACTTCCTGCCCCGCGTCGTCGGTCTGCCGAACGCGCTGATGATGGTGGAGACGGCCGCGATGTTGAGCGCCGAGGAGGCGCACAAGATCGGTCTGATCGACGAACTCTGCGAAGATGGGGAAGCGCTGCCCGCGGCGATGGCCTACGCCAGGGAGCTAGCAACCGGCGCGAGCGTCGCGGTCGACCTCGCCCGCCGCTTTGTCTACAAGTCGCTAACGTCGACGCTCGACGAGATGCTCGATTACGAAGCGGTCGCGTCGGTTATGACAGCCGCCACGCTCGATGCCAAGGAAGGCACGGCCGCGTTCATGGAGAAGCGTCCGGCTGTGTTTAAGGGCCAGTAGGTAGTTCCGCCGTACTACCCGTCGATGTCGGCCAGCAAGCGCTGTAGATTTGTGATCGCGCCCGAAGCGTGCTCGCCAATCTTTTGTAGCACTTCGAGCTGATCGGCGTTCGGATCGCTGCCGACGCCGACCCTGCTGTACGCATCGAGACGAGAGCCCCTTAGCCAGGCGACAAGTTCGGGATCGCTGTTCCAACGCGCCGTGTTCAGGGCGTTGTCGAGAGAAGTTCGTAGCCAATCGATGTCCGAGTCTGGGTGGGGGATGGACTGGCAGAGTTCGTTCTTCTCGGATTCATTTGGGTAGCCAGCCTCGACGTGGCCGATGAATGCCGCGCTGAATGTTGGCTGGCAGGTCCGGACCGGCTGAAGTGTGATCCGGTCGCCGTCAAACACCGAAACGGCTGGCCGCCGCTCCAGGCCGTCGGCCGTACAATCGATGTGGAGCGTATCCAGGCTGGTGGGGATCGTGCCGTTGTCCAGAACGATCTCTTTGGCGCCGAGCGACTGCACTCGGCCCAGGCGGACGACGTTGTCGATCCGGCGCAACTGTTCGAGTTCGGCGACTGATACGGTCGCGCAGCGATACATGGTTGGGCGGACGTTCTTGTCCAGCCGCAGTAGCTGACCGCTGGCCTCCAGACGGTCGAAGAGGTCGTCGATGGTCGTCGCGAGCGCCGACGCCTCCAGTTGCTTCGCGAATCCGCCGACCGTGCTGTCGAAGAAGTCGGGGCCGGGCTGGATAGTGGAGCGGTCCAGCAGCCACGAGTCGCGAGGCATGATCCAGGTAATGGCGTCGGCGCTGACTCCGGCCGCGAGCAGCCACAGACAGGCGTCCATGCCGGTCTTCCCCGCGCCGACGACCACGTAGCCCGCAGGGGAGTCGTGGATGGTCGTAAGGGCGTTGGGCGGCACGCACCGCACGCCAGCAGCCACGTCATACTCGGGAGGCCGCATCGATGGGACGGTGACCTGTGAGTACGTGGCGTCGACGGTCGTCTTCGCCTTCACATCGTGTGTGTCGCTGGATACGAGCGAGACGATAGCCCCGCCTTCTCCGTACGCGCACATCGGGAAGTACCGAACGCGTCCGGATGGAAGGAACTGTTGGTTCATGAGCTGATCGAAGTACGCGACCACCTCTGCGCCTGACGCCAACTCGAACAGACCTGCGTTCCAGCCGGTCGCGTCCTTTGTGTCGCTGCCCAATGGCCGCGAGTTCACGCCGTAGAATGCGGACGGTTGGTGCAGCCGCACATGCGGGTACGCGCGAGTCCAGTGCCCGCCCGGGCTGCCGTACCGGTCGACGATCGCCACGCTGGCGCCGGTCTCGTTCAAGAGCACGTCAGTGAACGCCATGCCCATCGCGCCTGCTCCGACGACGACGTAGTCTGCTTCGATCATCTGGTCTTCTCCTGCTAAGGGGTTGGTTTGGTTCGCGTACTAGCGCTTCAGCATCACGGCAGTGCCGTTGCCGCCAAGCCCCAGGGTCTGGCCCAGCCCGACCTTGGCGTCCGGCACCTGGCGCGCGCTCGCCTCGCCGCGGAGCTGCCAGGCCAGCTCGCAGACCTGGAAGACGCCCATCGCCGTCGTCGCTTCTCCGAACGAGAGGAAGCCGCCGCTGGGGTTGATCGGCAGCCGGCCCGTGGGCATCGTTTCGCCGCTCTCGACGAGCGACTCCGCCTCGCCCGCCTCGCAGAGGCCCCACTCTTCGGGGAACGCCAGTTCGTAGTAGACCGTGTTGTCCTGCAGCTCGACGAGGTCGATGTCGGCGGGCCCCGCGCCGGATTCTTCGAATGCGCGCTTCACGGCCACGGAGGCTTCGCTGTGGTGTGTGCCGCCGGGCGGCGTAATCGTCGCCAGGCCCTTCGGGATGCCGTCGTCGTGGCGCGACGTCGCGACGGTACTCGACGCGACCCAGACGGGCTTCGTCGTAAGCTTCTTCGCTTCGTCCGCGGAGCACAGGACGACGGCGGCCGCGCCGTCGCTGACGGGGCAGATCTCGAACAGCCGCAGCGGATAGCTCACCATCGCCGAGTTCAGTACATCCTCCAGCGTGAACTCCTTGCGGAACCGCGCGTTCTCGTTGTGAATCGATATCTTGTGCGATTTGACGGCGATCTGGGCCAGTTGCTTCTCCGTGGTGCCGTGCTCTTCCATGCGGCGGCGGCAGAGCATGCCCCAGAACGCCGGCCCCGGCATCCCAACCGACAGCTGACGCAGATACTCCAGGTCGGTCTCCTCTTCAACGCCGGACGTCTGGATGAAGCCCTTGGGCATCTTCTCCGCGCCGACGACGAGCACCTTGTCGTATAAGCCGCTGGCGACGAGCGTGTAGCCGATGTTCAGCGCGTTGCCACCGGCCGCGCAGCCGGCGGAGAGGTTGTAGACGGGGACGCCGGTCGAACCCATCTCTTCGACGATGTCGTTGCCGTTCAGGCCCCAGCCCTTGCCGCCGGAGAAACGTGAACTGGCGGCCGACACGGCCTGGATCTCAGGCCAGGCAACGCCGGCGTCTGCGAGCGCGGCCTCGACGGCCTCTCTCGATAGCTGGGTGACCGACTTGTCGGGGAACTTGCCCCACGGGTGCATGCCTACGCCGGCGACGGCAACTTCTCTCATCCTCTGCGTCCTCCCAGGTATTCGTGCCGGGCAGTCATACTTCCCTGAACTTCCACGTGATCACTTCTTCGCCCTCCGGGTTGGTGTAGAGCTTCTCCAGCACCAGCTCGACGTCGACGCCGACCTTGACCGACTCCGGGTCGTCGGTGCTGACACGTGCCATCACGCGCAGGCCCTCCGGCATATCGATCAGCGCCAGCGCGTAGGGTTCGTACGGCTCGTCGTACTTGGCCGGCGGCGGAGGCGGGTAGTACTGCACGGAGTAGCTCCAGAGCGTGCCGTGCGGCCCGAACTGTGCGTCCTCTATCTTCGACTCCGTGCAGCCTGGACTATGACAGACGGCAGCTTTGGGGAAGGAGGGCGTGCCGCACGTCGCGCAGCGGGACCCGGTCAGGCGGGGGCCGTCCGCCGTCTCCGTAAACAACCCTTCGGCTACTGGGACGCCGTTCGTCGTTGTCATGGTGGAGCTACCCTTCGAGACTGAGCAGATTCGCTTTCAGATTGCCGCGATGAGCATAGCGAGGAGGTTCTACGCCTGTCAATTGGGCCGCAGTCGTCAGGTGGCGCGCTAGCCGATGGCTAGCGCAAGCTGGTCGCCTGCGGCGAGCAGCCGTTAGCGGCCGACCTGCTTCGTCAGCTCCGGGAGGAGCTCTACGCAGTCGCCGACGATGCCGTAGCGGGCGTAGCGGAAGATCGCGGCGTCCGGGTCGCGGTTGATCGCGACAATAGTCTTGGCCGCCGCGCAGCCGGCCATGTGCTGGCTGGCGCCAGAGATGCCGGCCGCAATGTAGAGCGCAGGCCGGACGATCTTGCCCGTCAGGCCAATCTGCTTTGCTGCGTCCGTCCAGCCGTCGTCGACGATGGGGCGAGAGGCGGCTGCCATGCCGCCCAGCGCCTCGGCAAGCTGTTGCACCAGCGCGAAATTCGCCGCGTCGCCGAGTCCGCGCCCACCCGCGACGATCACCTGTGCGTCCTCCAGCCGTGGGCCTTCCGTCCGCGCCGCCTCCACTACGCGTACGCGCTCGTCGCCGGCTGGCGTGACGTCGACGCGTTCGATCGCCGGCGTCGTCGCCGTCCCGGCCGGCTCCGCGGCGACGGCGTTTGCCATCACGCAAACGATGGCGCGGTCGCCGGCGACGCGGTAGACGGCTCGCGTGTCGCCGCCGAATGCCGAGGCAGTGACCAGCAGCCGGCCTTCGTCACCGGATGCGAGGTCCAGCGCGTTCATCACTACCGGAGTATTCGTACGCCCCGCCAGCCTCGGCGCGACGGTGCGGGCGTCGAACGTCTGGCTGAAGAGCAGCTTTGACGGTTCGCGCTGCTCACAGTACGCCGCCAGCGCTTCGACGTAGGCGTCGGCTCCGTACGACTCCAACGCCGCGCTCTCGATGCGGTCGATGCGCGTCACTCCATGCTTGCCGGCCGTCTCCTGCAGCGCGGCGGCGTCCGCTGGTCCAACGACGGCCCAGACGAATTCGCCGCCACCGTCCGAGCTCAGCTTCCGCGCCAGCGTCAGCAGTTCTTCGGTCTCGTTAGAGCCCGCGCCCCACGTGCAGGCGGTGACAGCGCTCACGAAAGTACCCCGCTCTCACGGAACGCAGCGATCAGGTTTGCTGCCTGCTCCACGGCCGTTTCACCGGTCACCATCTCGCAGTTGCCGTGTATCTCCGGCACGAACTGCCGCACGAGCTCGACGCGCGGCGCCATCTCCTCGTCTCCGACACCGAGTTCGCCCGGCGACAGCACGGTCGCCTGCTTCTTGCGTGCGGCCATCGTCTGCCTTGCGGTTGGGTAGCGCGGCGGGCCCAACTCGCTGCTGACGGTAACGACGGCCGGACAGGCGGCCTCCACAACTTCGTCGCCGTCCGGCGTGACCCGCGTGACCCGCACGGCCGAACCGTCGGCAAGCTGCACGTCACGGGCGACGGTGATGAGCGGCATGCCGAGTCGCTCGCCGATCAGCGCCGGCACGACGCCCTGGTCGTCATCAGAAGCTTGGCGGCCGCAGAGGACGAGGTCCGCGCCGCCCGTCGTTTCGATGTAGGCCGCCAACAGCCGCGCCGCGACATGGTAGTCGATGGCCGATGCGTCGACATCGATCGCGGCGATCTCGTCTGCACCGAGCGCGGCGGCGTGGCGCAGCAGCGAGGCCGCGTCACGGCCAGCGGTGACGACGTCGATCCGGCACTCCGCGCCCGCGTCGCGCAAGCGCAGCGCGGCTTCGATTGCCTGTTCGTCGTAGGCGTTCATCAGGCGCGGGATGGCCGTCTGCGTCAGCGTTTTGCCGTCGTCGCCGATTTCGAGCCGGCCGGCGACGGCGTAGCTGTTGACGGCGTCCGGGTCGGGGACTTCCTTGGCGCAGACGACGATGCGGATGCTAGGCACGTGAGCGGCCCTCGTCGACGACGTACAGGCTGCCTTGCTCGCACCAGACGGTATCCTCGGCGTACCCTTCTGGCTTCGCCGTCAGGTCGGTGAGCAGGTACCAGCGCCAAGGCGGCTCTCCGTGGTCGACGTACTCGCCCGTCAGCGTACCGGTGAACTCCTGGCGCCCGGCGAATCGTGTGCCGGCGATGGCGCCGCCGCCGTCGCACTCGGCCTGCTTTCCGGCCATGGCGGCGTCGGTCCCCGGGCGCACGTCGTATCGCTGGTCTGGCACGTTTCGTTCGTTCGCTTGCGGCGGCTAGCCGCCCGCCGGGACAGCCGAGTCGGCATCTGCGGTAATGCCGTCGAACACGTCCAGCGCCTCTTCGACGAGATCGAAGACGATCTGGCGGGCGGGCTTCATCTCCGTGACAAAGCCGACGCCCTGGCCTGCCGCCTCGAACATCAGGTCCTCGCGGCGGTGGTCGTTGGCGGCCTGGATGTAGTCGGCGCTCAGCAGCATCTGGTAGGGGGCGGGCAGGGTCTTCGGAGCGTCCGGCTTTGCCCACTCGTCTGTCCAGACGCACTTCAGCGTTCGCATCGGCATGCCGGAGACGCTGCGGCCGTAGACCGTGTCGTCGGAGGTGGCGGCCAGCAGCTTCTCCTTGATAATCATGTCGGAGTCCGACTCGCGGCTCGCCAGCCAGAGCGTACCCGTCCAGACGCCGGCGGCGCCCAGGCAGATGGCGGCGGCTAGGTGGCGGCCTGTTGTCACGCCGCCGGCGGCGATGATGGGCGTATCACCGGCCATGGCGGCGACTTCTGGAACGAGAGAGAACGTGCCGATTGGCCCCGTGTGGCCGGCGGCGTCCGTCCCCTGCGCGATGATGGCGTCGATACCTGCCTCAAGCTCTTTCTTGGCCTGCCGCGCCCGCCCGACGAGGCCGAAGACTTTGATGCCACGGCTGTGCGCCGCTTCCAGGATGAAGGCCGGGTTGCCGAGGCCCGACGTGAACACCGGTACCTTCTCCTCCAAAACGACGTCGAGCTGGGCCCGGGCCATGTCCTGGTTGAGGCCACCCCACTTGTGCAGCGCGACCTCGGCTTTCGGCGTGGGCACGTCGTGCTCCTTGATGATGCGCTCCGCGAATTGACGCTGCTCTTCCGGTATGTCGTCCTTCAGTTTGTCTAACGAGTCGGAAGGCGGAACCGAGGACGGCAGCACGAGGTCGATGCCGTACGGCTTGTCGCCGACCTTCTCGCGGATCCACTTGATATCGGCCACGATCTCGTCCGGCGAGTGCATCGCCTCGCCGAGCACCGCGAAGCCGCCGGCGTTGACGACAGCGGCGACGACGTCCTTGCAGTGCGTGAACGCGATAATCGGATACTCGATATCCAGCATGTCGCAGAGCTTGGTTCGTAGGGGATCGCTGGTCATGGGGCACCTCACCTTGCCGGAAATCTATGCTAGCGCATCGCATTATGTCGCACTGGCGCGTACGTGTCCAATGACAACTAGCCACAGTCGTTGCCTTGCGGAAGTTAGTCGCGTCGAGCGTCTGTTGCCGGGCGCAGTTGGCGGCCTTAGGCTGCCACCTGCAGCTGATGCCGGAAACGCCGACATCAGCCCTTGTCCGCCCAGCGCTGATGTATTAGATTCAACCGGCATAGGAAGAGCGGCCGTCGCGCAGGCGTGTGACGGCTTGCGGGAGGCAGGCTGGTGGCAGAACGCGCGCTGGAGGGACTGCGGGTCGTCGAGCTCAGCCAGCTCGTCTCCGGGCCGTACTGCGGCAAGCTCTTCGCCGACTTCGGCGCGGACGTGATCAAGGTCGAGCCGCCGCAGACCGGCGACCGCGCCCGCCACTGGGGCCCCTTCCCCAACGACGAGCCGCACCCCGAAAAGAGCGGCCTCTTCTTCTTCCTCAACACCAACAAGCGTGGCGTCACGCTCGATATCGCAACTGATCAGGGCCGTGAGACGCTGCTGGAGCTGCTGCGTGACGCCGACCTGCTGATCGAGAACAACCGCGCCCAAACTATGCGCGACTGGCGCCTCACTTACGATGACGTCTCCGCATACAACCCGGACCTTGTGATGATCTCGATCACGCCGTTCGGCCAGACCGGGCCCTACAGCGACTGGAACGGCTACGATCTCAACGCCTACCATCTCTCGGCGACCGGCCATCGCTACTGTGGCCGCCCAGGCGAAGCGCCGCTGGAACACGGGGCCTTCTCCGCCGACTTCTACGGCGCGAACGCGGCGGCGGCGTGGGGGATGGCGGCGCTCTACGGTCGCGGTGTCGTCGGCGGTGGCCAGCACCTTGATGTCTCCTGCGCCGAGGTGATCGCGGCCGTGTTCGTTGGCGCGCAGAACATCGGCGGCTACGCCGCAAACAACGTCTTCGAGCGGCGGACGGGGGTCGGCATGCCACTCGGCGCGCCGGCGACGATCCTGCCGTGTAAGGACGGCCACGTCTGGATGCTGGCGCTGGAGCCAGGCCAGTGGAACGGCCTCGCCGGAGTGATGGGCAACCCGGACTGGATGCAGTTGGAGATGTTCCAGGACATGTTCGTCCGCGCGCAGAACGCCGACGCCATGTACCCGCTGATCCAGCAATGGACGATGGAGCACACGAAGGCGGACATCATGGAGTGGTGCCAGGCGGCAGGCTGCCCGTCGACGGCGATCTACACCGTCGCGGAGGCGGCCGAACAGCCGCACCTGCGCGAGCGCGGCTACATCGTCGATATCGAGCACCCGCTGCTGGGTAAGATGCGCAACATCGGCGCGCCGTTCCGGCTGCCGGCCTGCCCGGGCGGCCCGGCGTCGCCGCCGCCGCTGCTCGGCCAGCACAACGATGAGGTTTACGGCGGCCTGCTCGGCAAGAGTGACGGCGAGGTCGCGGGGCTGCGCGCGGCGGGTGTGATCTAGGAGCGTGATGGCGAACAACGACAACACGAACCCGCTGCCGCTGCAGGGCCTGCGCGTGGCCAACTTCGGTTGGGTCTGGGCCGGGCCCGTCGTCGGCCAGACGCTGAGCTTCCTCGGAGCCGAAGTGTACAAGGTAGAGTCGCGCGCCCGCATCGACATCAATCGCAACCTGCCGCCATTCGCGGAGGGCGAGCCCGGCCCCGACCGCAGCCTCCAGAACCACGCCGGTTGGGCGGGGAACGGCAGCATCACGCTCAACCTCAAACTGGACGCCGCGAAGGAATTGGCGAAGGACCTCGTCGCGCAGTGTGACGTCGTCGTCGAGAACTTCGGGCCGGGCGCGATGGACGCCCTCGGCCTCGGCTACGACGTGCTCAGTCAGGTCAAGCCAGACATCGTCATGCTCTCCATGCCGACGGCCGGACTCAGCGGCCCGCTCAAGGACGTCCGTACGTACGGCATGAGCCTCACGAGCCTGGCCGGTTTGGACAGCATCACCGGCTACGTGGGCGGCGATCCGATACCGGTCGAGAACGCCTTCTCAGACCCGTACAACGGCATCATGGGCGCGTTTGCCGTGCTCGTCGCGGTGACGTACCGCGACCGCACGGGCAGGGGTCAACACATCGACTACTCGCAGCAGGAAGCAATCATGCAGTTGACCGGCCCGGCCTTCATGGACTACGCGATAAACGGCCGTACAGAGGGCCCGAAAGGCAACCGCCACCCCGTCGCTGCCGGCGCGCCGCACGGCGTCTTCCCCTGCGCCGGCGACGATCGCTGGATCAGCATCGCCGTCACGAACGACGAGGAGTGGCAGGGCCTCGTCGCGGCCATCGACGAGCCGGACTGGGCGGCGTCGGATGACTTCGCCGCAGCCGCCGACCGCCTGCAGCACGTCGATACGCTGCACGAGCAGCTCGCCGCCTGGGTGGCGCAGTTCGACGACCGCGAACTGGCCGCCCGGCTGCAGGAGCACGGCGTCGCGGCGGCACCGGTGTCCGATGTCTCCGATCTGCTGAGCGACCCGCAGTTCAAGGCCAGAGGCACGTTCATCGAGGTGACGCACCCCTTAGGCTTCAAGGAAACGATCTACGGCGCCTACGTGAAGAACAGCGTGTCGAAACCCGTCGTGCGGCCCGGGCCGCAGATCGGCCAGGACAACGACCACGTCTTCAGAGAACTGCTGGGCATCGACGAAGCCCGCTACCGCAAGCTCATCGACGACGAGGTGATCTACTAGGTCGCGTGGCCCCTAATCATCGACGGCTGGCCGCACGTCCTCCGCGAACCAGCGCACCCACTCGATAAAGACTTCGACGTCCGGCGTCCGCGGTGGCGCGACCAGCGTCGTCGTTACGCCGGCCTCGGCGAGCAGGCCGACTTCTTCCACGATCTCGTCTTTGCCGCGCGGGACCTTGGTCCTACCGAGCTCTTTGTGTGAGTAGTCCTCGATGTTGAGCTGGGCCAGCGGCATCACGACCTCGAACGGCCGGTCGCTGGGGCCGTAGTCGGGCTGCTCGCGGACAAACGTCAGCGCGTCTGGCAACTGCTTTCGCGTGATCAGCCACGGCAGCCAGCCGTCATTGCGCGCGGCGCGCCGCATGGCCGGCTTAGAGTTGCCGCCGATCAAGATCGGCGGGTGCGGCGTCTGCAGCGGTTTTGGCTCGAATGCGATGTTGTCGAACTGGATGTAGCGGCCACTGTGCGAAGGCGCATCCTCGGTCCAGAGCGTCTTCAACACTTCGATGGCCTCGTCCGTCATAGCGCCGCGTTCGTGGAACGGAACGCCCAGTATCTCGAACTCGCGCTCCAGGTGGCCCGCCGCCGCGCCGAGCGTAAACCGGCCGTTCGACATGAAGTCAAGCGTCGCAATCTGCTTGGCGAGCGCGACCGGATGGCGGTAGGGGAGGACGAGCACGTATGTCAGCAGGTGGATGCGCTTCGTCGCGCCGCAGAGGAAGGCCGCCGCCGCCAGCGCCTCGGGGAAGCGCGGACCCATGATCTCCGCCGTTTCGGTAGGCATCACGATGTGTTCGGGCACCGTCAGGTAGTCGTAGCCCGTCTCATCGGCCGTCTGCGCGATGCGCAGCAGGTCGTCCGGCTGCACGTCGGTCTCCCAGCGGCTCATCACCGGCGGGTAGAGAATCAGGGCGGGAACGCCCAGTCCGAACTTCATGCTGTGTCCTTTCTGCCAGGCGACTCTGATTAGTGGCCGGTGAACTGCGGCGGCCGCTTTTCGAGGAACGCCTGCGGCCCTTCCTTAGCGTCGGCGGACTGCATCACGCGCTCGCCCAGGATCCGCTCTAGCGCAAAGCCCGATTCGAGGCCGAGCGCGCGCACGGCGATCTCTTTCGCCGTGCGAACGGCCAGCGGCCCGTTCTTGCAGATCGTTTCGGCCAGCTCCTGCGCGGACGGCGTCAGCTCGGCGGCGGGCACGACTCGGTTGATCAGCCCGATGCTGTGCGCGCGCTCCGCATCGATGGGTTTGCCCGTCAGCAGCAGCTCCATGGCGACGGCCCACGGAATCTGGCGCGGCAAACGAATATGCGTGCCGCCTGTCGGGATGATGCCCCAGCGCACCTCGCCCAGCCCAAACGTCGCGTGCTCCGCGGCGATGCGCAGGTCGGTGCCCTCCAGCATCTCCAGGCCGCCCGCGATGCAGTAGCCGTTTACCGCGCAGATGATGGGCTTGAAGATGTCCGAAAACTGACGCTTCGTCGGGTCGTCGTACCCCAGCGAGTCGCCCTCCGTCAGCATCGGGATCGCCGCCTTCAGGTCCATACCGGAGCAGAACGACTTGTCGCCGGCGCCGGTGAGGATCGCGACCCAAAGGCCGTCGTCGCTATTGAACTCTTCGAACGCGGCGTCTAGGCCGGTCAGCATCTCCGGCGTCAGCGCGTTCATCGCGTCCGGCCGGTCGATCGTCATCGTGGCGATGTGACCCTGCGTGTCGAATCGGATCGTCGGTGGAAGGTCCACTGGGGTCTCCTTGCTGGTTGCTTGCAGACGCGGGCCGCTACGCGCGGCGGGTGGTCTAGAAATCGCCGCTACGCGCGGCGGAATTTGGGCAGCGTGACGTCCGGCGTCACGTGGTCAAACGCGAGCGCGACCGGCATCCCGATCTGCAGCTCATCCGGCGAACAGTCTAGCACCTCGCTCACCAGCCGCACGCCCTCCTCCATTTCGACGACCACGGGCGCGTACGGAACGTCGTTCGCGAACGCTGGGTGCATCGGCCGCGCGACCGTGGTCCAGCTAAAGACCGCGCCCCGACCGGACGAACGCTCCCACGTCCACTCGAACGAGCCGCAAAGTGCGCACATCTCACGGGGTACGTGTCGCCAGGCGTCGCAGCCGCTGCAGCGCTGGAATCGTAAGTCGCCGCGCTTGCACCAGGCGTAGAACTGCTTCGCCAGGCCGTCCTGTGCGGGCAGCGGCTTGGCGTAGTCGTCCGTTCGATCGTTTGTCATCGTCCCAGCACCGCGATACTGCCGTCGCCGAAGTCGCCCCAGCCGGTGACCACGCCGACCTCGGCGTCCGGCACCTGCCGCTCGCCACAGCCGCCTCGGAGCTGGCGCACGGCCTCAACGACGTGGTTCATGCCCAGCACGTGCGCCTCCGAGAGCAGGCCGCCGTGGGTGTTCACCGGCAGGTCGCCGCCCAGCTCGATCCGGCCGCCCTCCACGAAGGCCCCGCCCTCGCCGCGGGCGCAGAAGCCGGCTTCCTCGATCTGTTGCAGCACCTCGAACGTAAAGCAGTCGTAAATCTGCGCGAAGTCCACGTCCGCCGGATCGATGTCCGCCATCGCGAACGCGCGCGGCGCGGCGCGGGTGAGGCCTGTCTCGAAGATGTCGCGCCGGTTCGTGATATCGTCGGCGGGGTAGGGGTGAGCGGAGGCCGCGCCTAGCACGCGGACGGGCGGCTGTGCCAAGTCGTGCGCGCGTTCGGCGCTCGTGACGACGACAGCGGCCGCGCCATCGGTCTCCAGACAGCAGTCGAAGAGCCGGTAGGGGTGGGCGATGACGGGCGACGCCAGGTAGTCTTCGATTGTCATCGCCCGTTCGCGCATCACGGCGCGGCCGTTGAGCTGCGCGTGCCTGCGCATCGCCAGTGCTATCGCGCCCAACTGCTCCGCCGTCGTGCCGAACTCGTGCATGTGGCGGCGAGCGATCAGCGCGTACCACTGCGCGGGGACAGTCAACCCGTACGGCATGTAGTAGTCGCGGGCGATGTCGCCGCCGGGGATCACGGAAGTATTGCTGGCTAACACGTTGCGCGTCCGCGTCGCGGAATAGCCGTTCCAGCCCGTGACGACCAGCGCATAGTCCGCGTAGCCGGACGTCACCGCCATCGCTGCGGTCTGGACGGATGTTACGGCCGCCGCGCCGCCCATGTGCACCGTCGTCGCGAAGCGCAGTGACGCGATGCCGAGGTTTGCGGCTAGTTCTTCGGTCGAAGGGCCGTACTGCGAAGGAATCAGGCAGTCGATCCGGGAAGTCTCAAGGCCGGCGTCCGCGATAGCGTTGGTGGCGGCCCGGAGCTGGTTGCTGAGGACGCTGGCCGGCGACTCCGCATCGCGGGTGTAGGCGGACTCGCCGATGCCGACGATGCAGGCGTTGTCTCTCACGAGCTGTGTGCCGGCCGTCCGCAGCCGGCCTACGCCGTGCCCGAGTCTGCCGTCGGAGACGGCTGCGGCGCGCGCTTCGTCGGCTCGATGTCCGTCAGGCCGGCCAGGTTGAGGCCGAGGATCTTGGCGCGCGTCTCGTCCGTGATCGCCTGGTAGCCCCACTGCTCCTGGAGCTCCTGCGGAATGTCGAACGTGCGCATGTAGTCGACGCAGGCCTTCATATCGACCCCCGGCCAATCGAGGCCGAAGACGACCTTGTCCTCGCCCGCCCACTCCAGCGCCTGGCCGATCATGTGGTAGCCGCGGTAGGGCGCGCGCGCGAACCAGCCCACGATGCCCGAGATGCCGATGTAGAGGTTGCGGTGCTTGCCAGCCATGCCGAAGAGCTCTTCGTGGAACGGCCATGCCATGTGGTAGGCGATCACCTTCAGGTCTGGGAACGCCAGCATCACGTCGTCCAGCAGGATCGGCAGCGTGTACTTCGTTGGCTGCGGCACCACGTACGACATGCCCATGTGGATCGTCAGCGGGATGTCCAGCTCGCAGGCCTTCTCGTAGAACGGCCACATCTCAGGGTCGTTGAGGGGGCCGTCCTCCGGCGCGTAGACCTTGCAGAGCTTGGCGTTGCGCTCCTTCACCAGGTACTCCAGCTCCCAGATGGCGTGCTTGACGCCGCGCCTGAGGATCGGGCCGACGTTGCATTCGAAGAAGAGCCGATCTGGGTACGGCTCGATCTCTTTCAGAATGAAGCTGTTCGTGGACAACGGCGTGGAGAAGCCGGTGACGTCCAGCATCGACTCGCGCAGCCCGAAGGCGACGTCGATGCCGGTCGCGTCCATCTGCTTGATCAGCTCCGATGCGCGCAACGGCACGTGCTCCTCCGGCGCGCCCCAGACCTTGGTGACGCCGCTCATCGCGCTGAGAATCCAGCGCGAAAAATCCGGATAGTGGGCGACATCCCCCAAGTTGTCCAGCAGGTGGCACTCAGACGCGGCGATGAAGTAGTCGGTGTCGGTCACGTCTCGCTCCTTTGTCGGCTGCAGCCGCGATGTGGTGGCTGCGGCAGTACACCCTAGCGATACGGATGCAGAAGGGTCAAGCGAATGAGGTGAAACGCCTACGCCTCCGGCACGAACACCGGCAGCGACTGCTGCTCGTGGTCCTCCCACTCGACGTGGACACGCGTCCCGATGCCGACGTCGGCGTCCTCCGGCGCGCGGAGCTGCGCGATGACGCGCGGCCCCTCCTCCATTTCGACGAGCAGCACGGTGTAGGGCGGCTCGAACGCCGGGTGCGTCTGGTGGCGGACTACAGTAAAGCTGTAGATGGTGCCCCGCCCGCTCGATGCGATCCACCCGAAATCGAACGACCGGCACTCCGGGCAGAGCGGCCCGACGACGTAGCGGATGTGGGCGCATTGCGAGCATTTCTGGAATTGCAGTATGTGGTTGTCCTGGGCCTCCCAGAACGGCGCGGTGTCGCGGTCGCGCGCGGGGAACGGACGCGGGAAGTCGGACATCGCTAGTAAGGCTCCTTCGACAGGATCACGCCGCTCGTTGGCACACCGACGCCGCTGCTGACCAGGCAGGTGTTCACGCCGTCCGGCTGGTTAACCGCCGTGCCGCGGATCTGGCGCACGCCCTCGACGATATGGCCGAAGCCGTGCAGGTACCCTTCACCGAGGTGGCCGCCGTGGGTGTTGAACGGCAGGTCGCCGTCCAGCTCCAGCCTTCCGCTGTGGAACAGCGCCGGGGACTTACCCAGCTCGGCGAACCCGTACGCTTCCAACTGCATCAAGACCATTGGCGTAAACGGGTCGTAGATCTCGATAACGTCGATGTCCTTAGGTCCCAGTTCGGCGACGCGATAGAGCTCCTTTGCGGTCGCTTCGGACTCTTCAAGGTGGGCCAGGCTCTTGCGTTGGTAGCTCGTCATCATCTCGGCGCGGCTGCCCGTCCCCTGCGCCGCTGCCGCGATGTAGGCCGGTGTGCTCCGGAGCTGCTTCGCCTTCTCCGCCGAGACGACGATCGCCGCGCAGGCGCCGTCCGTATCCAGGCAGCAGTCCAGCAGCCGCAACGGCTCGGAGATCCAGCGCGAGTTTTGGTGCTCGTCCATTGTGATCGGCCGCTCGTACATCATCGCGTGCGGGTTCGTCGCGGCGTGCTTGCGTGTCAGCACGGAGACGTGGCCCAGCTCTTCAGTCGTGTACCCGAATTCGTGAAGGTAGCGCTGGCCGAAGATCGCTACCCACTGGGCGGGCGTCACCAGGCCGTGCGGCAAGTTGTACTGGCGCCAGTGCGTGAGGCCCCCGCCGACGCTCGACTCGCCGAAGCGGCGCTCCGAGCGCTCGTTGAGCGACCGAAACGTCACCACGACGTCGGCCATGCCCGCGACGACCGCCGCAGTTGCCCCGGCGATCGTCCCGCAGGCCGCTCCGCCGCCGTGCGGCACTTCGTTGAAGTAGCGCAGGTTGGGCAAGTTGAGCGAGCGCAGCAGGTCGATCTCGAAGATGTCGTCGTTGGCGCCCATCTTGACGACCGCGTCGACATCCTCCACCGCCAGCCCGGCGTCGTCCAGCGCCTGGAGAATCGCCTCCAACGCCATGTGGAGCGTGCTGCGGCCGGAGTCCTTGGAGAACTCAGTCTGTCCGATGCCGGCGATGGCCGCCTTGTTTCGATGCGTCATGTGGAACACGTCATCGGCGCGGCGTCAGGTCCAAGCCTTCCAGCGTACGTTCGACCATCTCGCTCATGCCGCCGCCGCGCACGGCGAACGCCGCGATCGCCTGCGTGTAGAGGTGCAGCGGGTACTCGATGTCGACGCCGACGCCGCCGTGCAGCAAGTGGCTGACCTGGAAGACGCGGTCGGCCGCGCGCACGGCCCAGTGCTTCGCCAGCCATATCTCATCGCTGTCAGTTGGGTCTTGTTCAAAGCGCCAGAGCGCGTGGAAGGCGGCCCAGCGCGTCGTCTCCGTCTGCATCAGCAGGTCGGCGGCGCGATGGCGGGCTGCCTGGAACTTCGCGATCGGCTGGCCGAACTGGACGCGGTCCGTGATGTACTGACCCGTTAGCTCCAGCGTCCGCTGCATCATGCCCGCCGTCTCGATCAAGGAAAGCGCGGTGACCAGCGCGTCGCAGCGGTCGTGCAGCTCCAGGGCGTCGTCGCCCGTCGCGAGAATGGTCGCGCGGTCTAGGCGCACGTCTTCCAGATGGATGTCGGCGTAGCTGGCACGGTCCAGTAGGTGCGTCTCATCAATGCGCGCGCCGTCCAGCGCGAACGCGGCGAAAGCCGGCTGTCCGTCCAGCGTGAGCGGCGCCAGCACCCAGTCCGCCGTCGTCGCGAACGGCACCCGCGGCAGCGTGCCGTGCAGCCTGCCGGCGACGGCCGTCGGCGACGAGTACGAGGCGGGCTCCGCGTCGCTAGCGCGCGTCGATTCGCTTACGGTGTACGTCTGTCTTCCGCCCGTGAGGTTGCCAAGGTGGCGCGCCGAGTCGCCGAGCTTCGCGCGCGCCAGCAGGTCGGCGGCGACATTGGAGAACGCGACGGGCGCGGGTACGGCCGCGTAGCCGAACTCCTCGATGACGACGGCGGCGTCCAGCAGCCCCAGGCCGCCTCCGCCCGCCGGCTCCGGCCCGATGAGGCCCAGCCAGCCCATGCCGGCCAGCTTCTGCAGTTCGTCCGACGAAAGCGGCGACTCGCCGGATTCAATTTCATACAGCCGCTCCGGCGGAAACTCGGCGGCCAGGTAGGAGCGCGTCGTGCTGCGCAGAAGCTGTTGTGTTTCGGAGTCGCTGTACCGCATCGCGCTCACCTTGGAAGTCCCAGCCCGTGCGTGGCGATGATGTCGCGCTGGACGTCGTTGCTGCCGCCGCCGAAGAGGGTGATGGGCGACTCGCGCAATTGCTTCTCCAGTGTGTCTTCGCTTCGGTCGAGCGCCGCGCCAGGAAACCCTTTCTGGACCAGGCCGGCGGCGCCCCGCATCTGCAGCACCTCGCCGATGAACGTGACGCGGAACTCGTTGGAGAGCACCTTCAGCAGCGAGGCCTCGTAGACAGGCACCTCGCCGTTCGCGACCATGCTCGCGACCTTCAGCTCCATCACCTTGAGCACGTTGATGTCGGCCGCCATACGCGCCAGCGTCGCCCTCGTCCAGGCATCGGTTGACGGCAGGCCATCCTCGCGGAAGCGCTCGCAGAGCCAGTCGAAGACTCGCTCCAGTTGGGCGATGGGGCTGATGGCGACCCGCTCGAAGTCGAGCTGCGTCGTGATGTACTGCCAACCGCGGTTCTCCTCGCCGACGAGCGCCGACACAGGCACGCGGACGTCGCTGTAGTATGTGATGTTGCTGCGCCCGCCGCCCATGATGGTGAGTGGCCGGATTTCGAGGCCGTCCGCGTCGATCGGCACGATCAAGATCGAGATGCCCTTGTGCTTCGGCGCATCCTTGTCCGTGCGGACGGCTAGCCAGACGTAGTCGGCGTGATGGGCGCCGCTGGTGAAGACCTTCTGCCCGTTGATCACGTAGTCGTCGCCGTCGCGGACGGCGCTCGTCTGGAGTGCGGCGAGGTCGGTCCCGGCCTCCGGCTCTGTGTATCCAATGGAGAATTCGATCTCGCCGAGCAGGATCTTGCGCAGGTAGGCCTGCTTCTGCTCCTCGCTGCCGATGCGCATCAGCGTCGGCCCGACGGTGTTGAGCGTGACGACGGGCACCGGCAGCCGCCGATAGCCCATCTCGTAGTTGAAGCCGTGCAGGTACAGCAGTGACTTGCCGCCGCCGCCGTACTCCTCCGGCCAGCCGGTGCCGAAGTAGCCGTCCGCGCCTAGCTTGCGCCAGAGGGCCTTCGCGGCCACGCCGCCCCAGCCGTCTTCGGCGTGATTCTGGCGCACCAGCTCCGCCATCTCCTCGGAATCGAGGTAACGGCCAAACTCGGCGCGGAACTCTGCCACGTCTGCCGGATAGGTGAAGTCCACGCTAGTTGGCTCCCGTTTCCTGCACTAGGACACGCCTCCGATCGGCGTCGTGCCGATCACCTGCTGTTCTTCCAGCGTAGCAACCTCGGCATCGGACAGGCCAAGCAAGTCCTGCAGCACGTCGGCATTGTGCTCGCCAAGCAGCCCCGGTGCGGATTTGTGCGACGCGTCGATCGACGAGAACCGGAACGGCCACGTCTTGTAGGTGTGGGTGCCGGTGATCTTTCGGTCCATCTCCTGAAAGAAGTCGATGTGGCGCAGGCCGGGGTCGTCCGTCAGGTCGAAGCCCTTGATCACCCGGCAGGCCATCACGCCTGCCGCCTGTAGCTCCCGTTCGAGCTCAGCACCGTCGTGGTCGCTCGTCACGGCCGAGATCGCGGCGTCCAGGTCGGCCTCGTTCCGCTTGCGCGCTTCGACAGTGGCGAAGCGCTCGTCTGACGCCAACTCCGATACGCCGAGTATGTTCGTCAGCGCCGCAAACGCCTCGTCGCTGTCGACGGCGATCGTCAGCCAGGCGTCCTCGCCCGTTACGCGATAGGCGTCGTGCGGCGCCATCCAGGCGTGTTTGTTGCCCTGCCGTTGCGGCACCGGCGCGCCCATCTGTACTGCGATCTGCTCCGGCGCAAAGAGGCTGTCCAGAGTCTCGCACTGCGGGATCTCGACGGCTACGCCTTCGCCCGTCTCGTCACGCTTCTGCAGCGCCAGTTCGATAGCCTCGATAACGTGCAGACCGACCATCGGGTCGCAGAAGCCGCCCGCGTACGACGGCGTGCCGTCGGCGTACCCCGTCATCGAGCCGTAGATAAGCTGCTCAAATGCGATCGCATAGCCCACGTACGTTTCCCACGGCCCGCCGCGACCGTAGCCAGGCATCGTGACGCAGATCAGGCGCGGGTTGATGGCCAATAGCGCGTCGTTTGTCAGTCCAAGGTTGGGCATGACGCGGTTCGAGAAGTTGCTGATCACGATGTCCGCGTCCTTGACGAGCCGTCGCAGCAACTCGTTGCCGCGTTCGTTCGTCAGGTCAAGCGTGATGTCGCGCTTGTTGCAGTTGCTGTCGTTCCACAGCGGTGCCCACTCGTACCACTGCTCTTTGCCAAAGGCCCACGTGTAGCGGTAGGGGTCCGGCCGCTGGATTGATTCCACCTTGATCACGTCGGCGCCCAGCGCGCCCAGCAGCATCATGGCGTACGGCCCTGACCAGAGTGCGGTTAGGTCCACCACGCGCAGTCCGGTGTAGGGCAGGGAAGGCGTGCCGGCAATGGCCGGCGTTTTGGTCTCTGTTGCGGCCTCGACCGCGTCTACTTCCACGAGCGGCTCGCGAACGACCGCCTCCACGCCTTCTACGGAGGGCGTCGTGCGCGGCAGTTTGACGGTTGCACCGTCGATCTCGGCGCTCTGCCAGAAGCCGCGCGCTTCCAGTTGCGGGCAGGCCAGCCGGTCGGCGATGGTCTCCACCGGTGCCGCCGGCAGCCGGAAGGACTGCGCTTCCTCGACGATTTGCTGTCTCGTCCGCTCGCGTAGCCAGGGCTTCACCCTCTCGTACAGCTCTTCGCCGTGCTGCATGCGATAGATGATGTCGCGTCCCTCCGGGAGATCGAGCACGTCGCCGATGCCCATAAGCTGGCAGAGCATCTCCCAGTGCATGTTCGTCAGCGGCGGGCAGCCGATGTAGCCGTCCTTGCACTCCATCACGCCCATCGGCCAGGCGTTGCCGCGCCGCCCGTGTTCGATGCCGACCATCGACTTCACGAGCCACGGCGCGACGATCATCGAAGCTGCCACGGCCTGCGACGAGAGGTCGATGAACTGTGGCTCCCCGCCGTTGCGTTCGTGGCGGAAGGCGATCAGCGCGGCGGTGGCGGCGTAGAGGCCGGTCAGACGTGGGATTATGCCCGCGCCGGGCCGCAGCGGTTCGCGGCCGGGGTCGCCCAGCAGGTGCATCCAGCCGCCCATAGCGTTGAGTCCCAGGTCGTTCGCGGCATACTCCGCGTACGGTCCGTCCGTCGCGAACGGCGAGATCATCGTGCAGTGCGTCTTGCCGCCGAGGCGGTCGCGTACGTCGGCAGGCCGCAGACCGAGCGTTGCTTCTGTCGCTTCGCTCTCGATAAACGCGGCGTCGGCCTGCGCGCACAGGTCGATCGCGTCCTCGCTCGTGAACTGCAGCCCGATGCGAATCGAGGACTTGCCGCGGCTGAGCCAGGCCCAGGTCGCGCTGCGACGCTCGCCATCCCTTTCGAAGTAGGGCGGCTCGTCGCGCAGCGGCGCGCCAATTTCGGGTTCGATAACGGTGACGCGCGCGCCCCACTCCGCGAGGTGCTTCGTCGCCATCGCCGCCGCGCCGTTGGCGGAGATCTCGATCACGTGGAGGCCGTCGAGGATGCTCATGGCAGTTGTACCGTCACCTTTACCTCTGTCGTCGGGCCGTCCTCCGTCCCGAGTGTTATGGCGACGTCGACCAGCGTGCGGCCGTCCTCGCTGCGAGTTTCGCCCACGGTGCCGCCGGCGGTCATCGTGCGGCCGACGTAGTTCGAGCCGCGCATGGCGACCTCCAGGCGGCGCGGAAACGCGTCGTTGCCGAACCACTCGTTGACGGCCCGGCCGACGAAGCCCTGAAGGAACATGGTGTTGAAGAAGATGCCTTCCGCGCCGTTGTCCTTCGCGAACTGCTCATCGTGGTGGAACGGGTAGTAGTC
Source organism: Chloroflexota bacterium (assembly GCA_029262675.1). Classification (GTDB taxonomy): domain Bacteria; phylum Chloroflexota; class Dehalococcoidia; order DSTF01; family RBG-16-68-14; genus JADFKB01. Next base: position 131,972 of record JAJCYW010000004.1, read on the forward strand.
TCGCGTTCCGGCCACCGCCTGGATCGCGCGCCGCAGCGAGAGGTCCAGGCTAATCTCAGCCAGTTCCATGCCGGTCACAGGCGGTCCGCTCGTTCCGGGCGCCGTGCTCACGACGCGCTCTCCTGTTGCGCCGGGGCGTACATGAAGAGCGTAAAGCTGTGCGTGCCGGCGACCTCCCCGTGCTGGTTGCGGAACGTGTCCTTCGTCGTGACGAAGTGGCCGGTACCGAGGCGCGTGGTCTTCTCGTCGCTGATGGAAGAGATCTCGCTTGTGACCGTCAGCTCGTCGCCGTAGCGCAGCGGCTGCTCGTACTCCTGGACCGCGTTCACGGCCAGCGTGGCCGTGCAGCCCTCGAGTTCGAGACCCTCCATTACCGATTCGCGTTCGACGACCGGCCACGGCGGGGTCATCTTCCAGGTGAACAGCATCGCCGGCGGCGCGAATGTGCCCTGCAGCCAGGTGGTCGCGGCGTACGATTCGTCGAAGTAGATCGGGTTGGCGTCCTCCACCATCTCGCACCAGTGGCGGGCCATCGCTGGATTGACGGCCTCAGGCGCCGGCTGGGGCGCCGTCGCCTTGCCGATCAGCGCTTTCTGTCTGTCCGTGAGCGCGGGCATGGTTCGTCTGCGTCCTGTCGCTGCTGCCGGGTAGTTCGTGGTGGACGTCTTCGGCGTCGTCTGATTCTAGACGTAACGTAACGGCGCGGCAAGCTCTGCTTGCGGAGACGCGCGCGGTAATCCGGGCGCAGCGAACGCCGGATAGGATCTGCTATCGAATCGTCATCGCGCCGTCGACGGACATCAGGTGGCCCGTAATGTAGGACGACGCCTCGGAGCAGAGCCAGACGACGGCGTTTGCGACATCCTCCGGCGTGCCCGCACGCGGCAGTGCTGGCAGCGCGTCGGTCGGGAACGTCGTTGGGTCTTCAATGCCCTGAATCATCGGCGTATTGATGAAGCCGGGGCAAACGGCGTTCACGCGCACGCCGGACTTCGCGTAGTCCAGCGCGGCCGCTTTCGTGAGGCCGGCGACGCCGTGCTTGCTCGCCGTATAGAGCGCCAGACGCTCCATCCCGATCAGCCCAGCCGCGGACGAGGTGTTCACGATTGCCCCGCCGCCCTGCTCTAACATCTCCGGGATCTCGAATCGCATGCACTGCCAGACGCCCTTGAGGTTGACCGACATGATGCGGTCCCACTCCTCCTCGCTGCACTCGGCCACCGGCATCGCCTTGCCCAGCAGGCCCGCGTTGTTGTGGGCGAAGTCCAGCCGGCCGTAGCTCTCCACCGCCTGTTCGACGAGCCGCTTCGCGGCGGCCGCCTGCGAGACGTCTGTCTCGACGAAGATCGCCGCGCCGCCGGCCGCCTCGACCTGCTTCACTGTCTCCTCGCCGCCCTCGACGGCGATATCCGCGACCACGACCCGCGCGCCCTCCCGAGCGAACGCCAGCGCGGAGCCGCGGCCGATGCCGCTGCCAGCGCCCGTGACGATGGCGACCTTACCTTCGAACTGTCCTGCCATGATGCTGCTACTCCGTGTCTTGCTCGGCTACTGCTCCAGCCACCAATCGGTGAGAAAGAGATCCGTTGTGCCGAGTCCGCGCGTGCTCGGGTAGTTCTTGACGAAACTATGGTAGACGTTGAAATCGATCCAGGTGAAGATCGGCAGGAATGCCGGTCCCTTCTCGTAGATCAGGCGTTGCGCCTCCTTCACCTTCTCCTTGTGGGCCTCCGGTTCCACCGTGCGCTTCGAGTCGAGGATCGCCTCGTCGACTTCCGGGTAGAGCGAGCCGATGCCGATGGCGTACGCCTCGTCGGCCAGCGGCCCGCGAGAGGAGTGGAAGTCGAGCGGGATTTCCGCCGTCTCGTAAAACTGGTTGAGCGAGAGCGACGCATCGTAATCGACCTGCGTGTAGTCGGTCAGCCACGTCGTCAGCTCTTGCGGGTCCTCCTGCACGTCGAAGCCGGCCTCCCGCATCTGCTGCAGGAAGATCGGCAGGTGCTGCTTGTGGAACTGGGCGTCCATGTTGGCCGGGTACAGCAGCTTCATCGATACCGTGTCTTCGCCCGTCGCGGCGCGAATTAGCTGCCGGGAGCGTTGCGGGTCGTACGGCTGAAGCTGCGCCAGCTCCTCGGGGTCCAGCGCAAAGCCCTCCAGCGACCAGTGGACCAAGCCGTTCGGTTTGCCGCCGTCCGCGCCGACGATCAGATCGACGAACTCCTGCCGGTTGAGGGCGAACGTCGCCGCCTGGCGGACGCGGTCGTTCGACCACGGCTCCCGCGCCGGGTTCATCACGAACGAGACGAACGTCGACCCAGGTTTGCCGACGACGGTGAGGTCCGCGAACTTGTCCTGGATGTCTTCCACCTCTTCCACCGTCTCCGGGTCGTACTCGTAGATCTGGCGGTCGTCGAACGCGACGCGGCGCGGCGACCGGTCCGTGAAGCGCGAGATGTCGATGCCGTCGACGTAGGGCAACGGCTCGCCCGTCACTTCGTCGCGGCGATAGTAGTTGAGGTTGCGGTCCAGCGAGATGCCACCTGTCTCCGAGTAGCTCCCCGGCCGGATCACGAACGGTCCCGCGCCGACGCCCTTGTCTTTCATGCTAATACCCTGCTCGTAGAACTCGCGGGGAGGCAGCGTGCCGCCTATATGCCCGCCCAGGCGGAAGAGCAGGTAAGCGTACGGGCCGTTCGTCTCAAGGCGAAACGTCTCTGCGCCCGCCGCCTCAAACGAGGCCACCCACTGCTTGATAACCCCGTGATTGGCGGCCTGCGGGTCGTCGCGAAGCCGCTCCATCCAGCGCTCGGCGTCGAACGCGTCGAGGTCGCGCTCCTCGATGCCGAGGTCGTTCGGCGCGATCTTGACGCCGGGCCGAATGTTGTAGATGTAAGTCTCGTCGTCGGGCTGCTCCAGCGACTCCGCCAGGTCCATGAAGAAGAAGTCTGGGTTGTTCCTGGAGCGATCGATCAGCGTATTGTAGAGGCGGGGAAAGATGCCCGTACCCCAAGCGACGCTTGTCACGGGGTCGATCGTTCCGAAGTCTGCCACGCTGGCGTAGCTGTAGCGGCCGCCACGCACCGGCGTGCCGCCGCCTGTCGGCGCGCCGCCGGCCGTTGCTGTTGGCCCCGGCGCCGCCGAGCCGCCGCAGGCGTTAGTGAGCGCTACCGCGCCCGCGCCGGCGCCCGCCGCTAGCGCGGTGCCGAGAAGCCGCCTGCGCGAGAGCCGCCGCGCGGCGATCTGTGCCCAGTAATGTGATGTCATGTCGCGCGTGTCGCTCCGGCTGGCTGCGCTCGCCTAGATTCGCTCAAGAATCGTGCCGGTTGCGAGCGCGCCGCCGCAGCACATCGAGACGAGCGCTGTCGACTGATCTGAGCGCTCCAGTTCGTACAGCGCGGTCGTGATCAGCCGGCTGCCGGTCGCGCCGACAGGGTGGCCCAGGCCTATCGCGCCGCCATTGACGTTCACCTTGTCCATGTCCGGCTCGTGGACACCGGCCCAGGAGACCACGACCGCCGCGAAGGCCTCGTTCACCTCGAACAGGTCGATGTCGCTCATCGACATCTTGGCCTTGGCGAGCACCTTCGCCGTCGCGTCGACGGGGCCGTCCAGCAGGTAGTACGGGTCGGAGCCGATCAGCACCTGCGCGACGATGCGGGCGCGCGGCTTTAGCCCCAGTTCCTTTGCCTTCTCCGCTGACGTCCAGAGAACGGCCGCCGCTCCGTCTGAGATTTGGGAGCTGTTGCCCGCCGTGTGCATGCCGCCCTCCATCACGGGCTTCAGTCCGGCCAACCCCTCGGCCGTCGTCGGGCGGGGGCCTTGGTCGCGGGTGACAGACTCTTTTGCGCCCGTCGGCTTGCCTTCTTCGCCGAGCACGGGTGCCTCGACCGTCATCACCTCACGGTCGAAACGGTTGGCGTCCCAGGCGCGCGCGGCATTCTGCTGCGACGACAGGCCGAGAGCATCGATGTCCTCGCGCGTGATGCCGCGATTCTTGGCGATCCGCTCCGCCGCCTCGAACTGGGTGTCGGGAGTGTCCCACGGCCACTGCGCCGGCTTGTAGTAACCGGGGCCGTTCATGACGTTCGCGCCGAGCGGCACCCGGCTCATCGCCTCAACGCCGCAGGCGATGCCGGCGTCGATCGCACCCGTCTCAATCAGTGCCGCGATCATGTGGTTGGCCTGCTGGCTAGAGCCGCACTGCGAGTCGACGGTCGTCGCCGCGGTGGAGTACGGCATGCCGGAACTGAGCCAAGCGTTGCGTGCTACGTTCAGGCCCTGCTCGCCGGCCTGCGTGACGCAGCCGCCGACAACCTGCTCAATCAGTTCCGGGTCGATGCCCGCGCGCTTTACGACTTCTGTCTGCGTCATGGCTAGCAGCTCGACCGGATGGACTCCGGCCAGCCAGCCCCCACGCTTTCCGATAGGCGTGCGCACGGCGTCGATGATAACTGCCTCGGGCATCGATTCCCCCTCCTCGTCCTGTCGTGTCCGGCGTCGCCGGAACGTTGCCGGCGGCCCCGCTATAGTAGCGGCTCACCGGCCGGAGGCGAAAGTGCGGCGAGCCTGAGCTGGCTCGCCCGGGTCCCCGTCCAGGAACGCGCAAGCTGGTGACTCCGTCACCGGCCGTTGCTATCATGCGACGATGAAGGACGAAACTCTTGCAGCACGAAGCGAAATCGACCGCCACCGCACCGCGGCAGAGGCTGCCGAAGAGGCGACACAGTGGCGGCAGGCCATCGAAGAGTATGAGGCAGCGCTCTCAGCCCTGACCCAGACGTCGGCCTCCGGCAGCATCGAGGAGGCGGTGCTACTCACCGCGCTGGGCCGCTGCTACTGGAACCTCTCCGAGGCACGCACGGCCTGGCGCACGCTGCGCCGCGCAATATCGATTTCACAGGAGCGCGGCGACGGCGTCGCGCAGGCCCGTGCCACGGTCGAGATCCTGAAGATCTGGGGACCGCCCGAACGACACGTGCAGATGGCAGAGGCTGCGCTCGAAGCCGTCGGCGAAGACGACGCCTATCTGCGAGCCAGGCTGTTCATGGAGCTGGGCTGGCGGGAACATGCCGGCGGAGCGGAGACGAGCGCGAAGCACGAGCAGGCGATGGAGATCGCCGAAGAGCACGGCTTCGAGGACATCCTGGCGTCACGGTTACAGCAGCAGGGTTGGCAGGCCATCGACGCGGGAAGGCTCGACGAGGGCGTCGCGCTGTTCGAGCAGGTGCACGAAACCTGCGCCCGTCTCAAGGTGCACGATGTTGCGGCCGGTTGCCTTCGCGGGGCTGCGTTTAATCTGATGGAAGCGGGTCGGCTCGACGAGGGTTACCGGTTCGCTGAACGATCCGTGGCGTATGCCACCAGCACCAATCTGCTTTTCATGGCCCAACTCGCGCTGATGGACATGATCGGCCTGGCGTTCGCCCGAGGCGAGCTTGAGCAGTGCGAGCAGCTGCTGGCCAGCTCGCCCGGCGATTCCGATTTCCGCGCCGACCTCTACCGGATGTGGATCGCGGAGGCTCGCGGCGATACCGACGGCGCGCTCCAGCTTATGGTCGACCCCGACCGCGGCGGCAAGACGCCGACGGCCGTGGGTCAGATCCACGCCGCCGCCGCTGGATTGCTCTACCGCACCGGAAAGCACGATGCGGCTAGGGCGGCGATGGCGGCGTGGTTCGCCGTCGACCGTGAAAGCCGCAATGATGGGTTGTGGATAGAGGTGGCGCCGTTCGTCGACTGCCTAGTCGCGCTGGGCGACGATGACCTCGTACGCCGCGTCTACTCTGCGTTCGAAGCACGGGACGACCGCTTCGGCTTTTCTCCGCGCTACTCCACGCTGCACGGCCTTGCGATCGATCCCGTGCGCGCCGCCATCTGCGCGCGTCTCGGCCTGCTGGACGAAGCCGAGCGCCGCTACCGTGAGGGCCTCGAGTTCTGCGAAGCGCAACGTCTGCCCCGCGACGCTGAGCTCTGTCGGCGGGGTCTTGCGGCGGTAATGACGCTGCGGGAGTAGACGGGGCGGCGGACCTGTTGGTCGATAGCCTCCAGGCGGGCATGAAGACTATTGCTAATGTAGCCTAACATTAGATAGCGAGTCAGTAGCCGGGCCTTGCAGATGGACAGAATGTCCAGTAGTATGGACGCTATGTCATCTACTAAGGCCCCGGTCATCACAGCCGACGGATTGAGCAAGGCGTTTGGTGACGTGGTGGCGCTGCGCGACGTGAGCTTTGCGGTTGGGTCTGGGGAGGTGCTGGGCCTCTTGGGGCCGAACGGTGCGGGCAAGACCACCGCGGTGAAGCTGTTGACCACGCTATGTTCGATTGACGCAGGATCGGCGACGGTTGCGGGCTGCGATGTGGCGTCCGAACCGGGCGCGGTACGCCGGGCGATCGGGCTGGCCGGCCAGGCCGCTGCGGTCGATGAAAAACTCACGGGACGGGAGAACCTGGAGCTATTCGCCCGCCTCTACAAGCTCAGCCGACGTCAACGGCGCCCGCGGATCGACGAGTTGCTCGAGCGTTTCGATATGGTCGCGTTCGCTGACCGGCCCGCGTCAACCTATTCGGGCGGTCAGCGTCGTCGTCTCGACATCGTGGCCGCACTGGTTGCCAATCCGTTGGCGCTGTTCCTCGATGAGCCGACGGCTGGGCTCGATCCTCGAAGTCGGGCCGAACTGTGGGACGTAGTGCGGTCGCTGGCGGCAGAGGGTACGGCGATCCTGCTGACGACGCAGAACCTCGACGAGGCCGACCGCCTGGCTGATGAGGTTCTGGTGATTGATCGAGGTCACACGGTGGCATCGGGACCACCCGAGGTGCTCAAGAAGGACGTTGGTCGCGACGTCCTGGAGGTCCACGTCGCGACCAACGCCGATCTGGCTACTGCCGAGGCGGCTATCGTGCAGACTGCAGAGGCTGTGATCGATCGGGGTGCTCGTCGGATCGACATACCAATCGCAGCCGGCGCAGCGCAGTCACTCGGGCTGCTGCGATGCCTCGAGGACGAGGGTGTTCGTATCACCGACTTCCAGCTCCGCCGGCCAACCCTCGACGATGTGTTCCTCGCCCTCACCGGAGCCCGACCGACCGGCGATGGGGCCGATACGCCATGACCGCTACGGCGCCATCGACCATGCGGGCACCAAGCACCGCACCCGGGCTGGGTGAGCGGATCGGTTGGGCATTGCAGGACACCTTGACGATGCTGTGGCGGGACACGATACGCACGGCGCGCCAGCCCGAGATGCTCGTATTCGCAGTGGTGATGGGGGTCTTCTTCCTGGTGTTGTTCAATTATGTGTTCGGCGGCGCCATCGGTGCGGGTGCCGGTATCGACTACCTCCAATTCCTCGTGCCGGGCGTGTTCGTCATCACCGCCCTGCAAGGAGCCCAGCAAACGAGCATGGGCTTCGCCGCCGATCTTGCCGAAGGTGTCACGGACCGGTTCCGTTCCCTGCCCATGAGCCAGGTGGCGGTCATCGCCGGCCGCACGCTTGGCGACGCGGCCCGGAACCTCGTCGGGCTCGTCCTCGTCGCGCTGCTGGCGATGCTCATGGGCTACCGGTTCGACTCCGCCGGCGGTGCGATCGCCGCGATCGGGTTGACCACCGCCGTCGGATTCGCGTTCTCCTGGATGGGGGCCGCCATCGCAGCCAAGATCCGCCAACCCGACATGGTTGGCATGCTGTCGATGTTCTGGCTCTTCCCCCTCATGCTCGCCAGTACTGCGTTCACCCCGGCAGACTCGATGCCAGGCTGGCTCCGCCCCTTCGCCAACTACCAGCCGATCTCGGTCGCCGCTGACGCCGTCCGCAACCTGTGCGAGGGCACCACCGACAGCGGTGATCTCGTACTGGTTCTGGCATGGATGATCGGGCTGTTGGTCGTGTTCGTGCCGCTTTCGGTTCGGCTGTACCGGAGCACTGAATGACCGGCCCCAAGCCCACTACCGTCGAGCGCATCATCACGGCCGCGCTCGCGCTCATCGGTGAACGAGGGCTCGGCAACGTCACAATGATCGATGTCGCCCTCACCGCCGGGATCGCCCGACAGACCGTCTACAACCACTTCCCCGACATCGACAGCATCGCTGCCGAGGCGATCAGCCGACACAACGCGGAGAGCACTCGACAGCTCCGGGCCGCAGTGTCCGTCGTCGACACTCCTGCTGCAAAGATGGAACAAGTGGTCCGACACATTGCCCAAATTAGCCCCCACCAGGGGCACAACATCGACTTCGATCACAGCCTAGCACCCCAATACCGGAACCTGCTCGACGACTACAAGCGCGCCCTCGACGCCATCATCACGACAATCATCACCAACGGAACGGGCGACGAGTCTTTCCGACAAGACCTCGACCCGACAGTGGACGCTGTACTCGTCCGACATCTCCTCGTCGGCCTCTCCCAACTCATCGCAGCAAAGCCAAACAGCGCAGCGACCACCACCAGCACGGCGACGCGCACAATCCTCGCTGCACTCACCAGCCAGGCAGCAGATGACGACCGGTGAGGCACCGACGGGTCGCTCGAGCCGGGCGCCGGCCAGCAGTACGTTGCGTATGCGTTCAACCTGCTTTCCGGCCCGTACCTCACGACCTACAATGCGCTGATCGGCCCGAACCCGGAGAACAGCTCGGCGACCACGGCGTACTACTCGCACCACTTCTCCGACCGCTGGATAACAGACGAGCTGGAGACAGCGGCCGGCGTGTCAACCGGCGTCGACATCCTCTACCGGCACAAGGCGCTGCTCGCGCCGGAGGTCTGCGCGATCGACGCCGTGCGCGCCGCCATCTGCGCGCGCCTCGGCCTGCGGGACGAAGCCGAGCGTCGCTACCGCGCCGGCCTCGAGTTCTGCGAAGCTCAACGTCTGCCCCGCGACGCGGAGCTCTGCCGACGAGGACTTGCGGACGTAGGGGTGTAGCCCTCGCAGATCGGGCTCCGCCGGAGTTCCCCGCCGTTGACGCCGGGCGGCGCATCCCGGAGAATGGCATCCGAAACCAATAGTCACAGTCCCTGGTTGATCTGGGGAACGGAGGAAGGCCATGAGAGCAGCACGCGGACTCGGGATAGCGCTTCTCGCGTTGTTTTTGCTGCTAGTCGCTGGCTGTGGAGATGGTGAGAACGGCGCGGAGCCTTCGTCGACGATAGGGCCAACGCAAGCCGCCGAACCTGCCCCCATTACCTCGATCCCTCACCTCCCTGTTCCCCAGCATCCATACCTGGCGCCGAATGGCCAGAGCAACATGCACAACGATGCCTACATGACGGGTACGTATGAGGTGAGCGGGCCGCTCGGGATCAATCCGGAGGTCACCCTCCAGAGCTACGCGGATGCCACGAACCTGTGTGTCACCATCACCTTTGACCGCCAGGGGCGGATACTGACGGTCAATGCTCGCTTCGATGGGTTCTACATACTGCTCGTTGACCCCGAGACACTGGAAGAACTGGCTTCCTACCCCCTGCCGCCCCGGGATCCGAGTGATCCGCTCTTTCCCTTTCGGGACACGTCTTCAGGAGCCTATTTCGTATTGGACAACGAGGACCGGATCCTTGTGGCCGACGCTGAGAACGCCGTCCAGGTTATCCGATATAGCGACACCAAGGGCGAGTTCGAATTGGTGCGCAAGTATGATCTGACGGACTTTGTAGTACCCATGGAGTCGCCGGCGCGGGACCATGTACAGATGATCATACCCGGATGGGATGGGCAGCTGTGGTGGTTTGCCACTCGTTTTGGCAATGTGGGAACCTTGCATCCGGACAGCGGTCAGGTTCAAACCATCGAACTCGCCGGTGAGGAGATGCAGAACTCCTTTACCGTCGGAGAGGACGGCGTCTACATCATTACGGACCACGCGATGTATCGTTTCAACGCCGATGAGGAGGGAGTGCCAGAGGTCGACTGGCGCACGGAGTACGATCGCGGGTCGCGTATCAAGCCCAGCATGATCAATCAGGGCTCAGGCACCACGCCGCAGCTCTTCGGCGATATGGTGGCTATCGGAGACAATGCGGATCCCAAGATGAACGTCCTATTCCTGAGGCGCTCGGATGGACAGGAAGTGAGCAGAATCCCGGTCTTCAAGGATGGTCAAAGCACTACGGAGAATGCTCTGCCTGGCCTTGTCCGCGAGGGCGACGATGGCAAGGAGTATTCAGTCATCGTCGAGAACAACTACGGCAAATTGAGCGACAGCCTATTCGACCCCGGCGGCCCCTGCAGGGACAGCGTGGGGGGCGTCACCCGATTGGACATGGTCCCGGACGGCAGCGGCGGCTACTCCCTCGACGAGATATGGACAAGCCCGGAGAACTCCTGTAGCACCGTACCGAAGATCTCTTTGGCGAACGGGATCGTCTACCTCTATACCTACGAGCTGCTTCCGAACGACGACTATGCTTGGAGCCTGACAGGCGTAGACTTCGAAACCGGAGAGACCGCATTTGAGATCCCCACCGGCAGAGGAATGCAATACGTTGATTTTGGAGCGCCGATCACCTTGAGCCCGGTGGGCGGAACAGCATACCTGGGCAGCACGGGTGGGTTGATGCGCATCCGGGATGTTGGCCCCTAGCGGGTCCAGACGGCCTTCTCCTCCTCGGGAATGCCCGGATTGGCGGGGTGCAGGTTCAGTCAGGAATTCTTGCAAGCTCTCCATAGCGCCCGCAAGAACTGCGCGCGCGACCCCGGTCGCGATGCCATCTGCGCTGCCGCCTCGGACCGCGCGACGAAGCCCGACGTCGCTACCGCGGCGGCCTCGAGTTCTGCGAAGCGCGGCGTCTGCCCCGCGACGCGGAGCTCTGCCGCCGGGGGCTGGCAGAGGTAGCGGCGTGGCGTTTGTAGGCGGAGCGCAGCTGTGATAGAGTAGGTCATCCAGGCGGAGGTGCATGATGCGATACATAGCGGTGTTTCTCAGTGTCGCGTCCCTGTGCGCGATATCAGTCCTCCTGCTCACCGGCGAGTCGCGAGCACGCGGACTGGAGGGCATCGACCTCACGGGCGTCTGGAGCTTTGAACTTGGTGGAGACGAGCCGCTTTCGTGTTCCGCGGAGATCGAGCAAACGCCGTCGCGGGAGCCGTTCGATATCGTCATGGAATGCCCGGGCTTCGGCGCATCGTTCAGCTCGTCAGGACGGGTCGACGCTGAAACGAACGTGTTCCAAGTGTGGGTGCAGTTCAACCCGCCAACGCCGCCCGGGCTCCACATCCAATTGGACGGCAGGGCGGCTGACGACGGCGAGTCGATCGCCGGTGAATGGTCAGACGTGTCTGGCAAGACAGAACGCCGCCCGTTCACAGCCACGCGCACTGGAGACATCGTCTCTCCGCTGCCTACGCTTCCAACGCCCGTTGACCTCACTGGAACGTGGCATATCGACCTGACAGGTGACACGTTCGACTTCAACTGCGACGCGGTTCTGCAGCAGAAAGGCCCGGTTCTGGACGGCGCGGCATCGTGTTCCGTGTTTGGCTGGATGGATATCGCCGTCCAGCGGTTCGATGCAACGACGGGCGCGCTGACCATGGATGCCTATGGCTGGTCGGCCAACTTCGTGAACCTCGAAGGTATGGCTCCGGACAGCGACTCGATCGTCGGCACCTGGCTCGCGATCGGTGGTTACTCCGGCGAATTCACGGCGGAGCGCGCGCCCGTGGAACTCCACGACTTCACGGGCGACTGGGATGCGCTACTCGTCGACTCTGGCGAGCGCTGCGCCATCAGCTTCGTACAGGACATCCTCCTGCTGGACGCATCCGTTGATTGCGGAGCGCTCGGCGCTGGAGAGTTCGCGGGAAGTATCGACCCGATCGAAGGGAGCTTCGGCGTCGAAGGCCTGCTCGGAGACCTCGAGATGAGCATCTCCGGCAGATCTGACGTCGACGGTGACAGCATCGTCGGCCAGCTCAGTCAGGGCTTCAGCCAATCGTGGAAGCTTGTGGCGGCGCCTGCGGGCCGGATGGAGCATGGCGTCCTCGCGGTCGATTGCAATCCGGAGCGCGAAGGCCTCTGGAACGAATGCTTCGGTGAGGTGGACGAGGAGTACAAGATCGTCATCGAACTGCTGCTCCCGCCCGCAGAGCTACCCGCACGCGTGGAGTTTGCGCTGGAGTACGCGAACGACCTCGCCGCCTACCACCCGGCCGCCGACCCGCGCGACGAAGCGACCGACCGCTGCACGGACATTGTTCGTACCGTTTCCGATGGGCGCGCAACGTTCTCTTGCCTCGTGTCGGCCGGGGTCCAATCTGGCCCCCTTCTGACGCTCACCGCTAGCTGTTTGCGAGACGTAAGGGTCGCGCCGTGGGTTTCGTTCCTCCACCTGCGCCCGGTCGCTGGCCTGCCGGAACCGGCACTTGCTGACGGCGCGTTCCTACCATGCGACGCGCCTCGCCCTCGCCGCTATATTGGGGATGCGAACTGTGACGGGGAGCTGACCAGTATCGATGCTGCGCTGGTCCTGCAACTGGAAGCTGATCTGATCGACGAGCTGCCCTGCAGGACGATCGTCGACATTACTCAGGACGGTAACGTCGACAGCCGCGACGCTGCTCTTATCCTGCAGTGGGTCGCCGGACTCCTCGCCCCACCACCATAGCCGCGCCTTTCCCGTGCCGGACAACCGCCGGCTCGCCCGTTTCGCCCGGCCGTTCCAATTGACGGCCTGCGTTGCGCGGCAGTAAACTTTGCTTTGTCGGTAGGTTTCCCCGCCTACGTGGAGGTTCGCTCCTCCCTGGAGGCCCCATGCACGGCATCATCCCAAGGCTCGCCGTCGTCTTGCTCACCACTTCCATTCTGGTGCTGGCAAGCCTCTCGAGTCCTCATTACGTCGTCGCCCAAAGCACGCTGGACCGGCCAGCGGACCCCGTAGTGCTGACCGGCGCAGACGTGCCGGCGCTGGTCGGCAGCGACCCGGGTGACGTTGTCGCGTTTAGGTATGAAGGCGGCTGGGTACAGATACCGGTCCAGGTGGACGAGCGCGACGTGAAGGACTTCTGCGACGTGTACGGCATAGCGAGCGGCGTCGGCCGGCTGGCCGGTCAGGCGTTCGGCGTGCCGTGTGGCCAAACGACGCTGATGTACACCGACACCGGTACGTTTACGGGCCCGGACAGCGACACGTCGCTCGATTCCGACGACGAGATCGTTTTCATGGCGAAGGACGCGGGCGGCGTAGGGCCCGCGATCCCACCGCCGTCGAACACCGTCCCCAATACTGGTGTCGAGGTGATGATCACCGACTCGCTCGATGCGGGCGCGGCGGGCTACGTCTACCTCTACCGCTCCGACGGGTCGCTCGACCCGGGGGCGGGCCAGCAGTACGTCACGTACGCGTTCAACCTGAATTCCGGCTCGTACCTCACGACTTACAACCCGCTAAACGGCCCGAACCCGGAGAACAGCTCGGCGACCACGGCGTACTACGCGCATCACTTCTCCGACCGCTGGATAACAGACGAGTTGCAGATCACCGCCGGCCTCTCAACCGGCGTCGACATCCTCGACCGGCACAAGGCGCAGTTCGCGCCGGATGTCTGCGGCCGGCACGAAGACACGTTTGCAAACGGTGAGGGCGCCTTCATCGTGAACAAGAGCGGGCCGGTGCGCGCGCTCCGCGCCTACGTCGGCGCGAACAGCGGGCCGCTCACCCAGCGAGAACACGTCCTCTACGAGCGCCGTCAGGACATTCGGACGTACCTTCGGGTCCACGCAATCCCCGGCGTCATGAACTTCTTCGACTACAGCCCGGCTGCATCCGGCATGACGTATTACAACGATCTCAACACCTCGGGCGTCGCCATCGACGGCAGCCCCGAAACACCGGCGGCCGGCGCAACCTCATGGGAGATGGTTGAGGGTGTGCAGGGCTCTCTGGTTATGGCAGGCTCGTTCTCGACGAACATCGGGGGTTTCGCCTCCACGTCATACTACCTCGACGACTCGACGCCGCCGGTCGCGCAGTGCACCGGCGACGCATTCGCGTACGGGTCCAGCGGTGCCTGGGTCAATGTAGGCATCCCGTGTACGGACCCGGCGTTGGCCTGCAGCGACTTCTTGAATACGACCAGGATCATGTACTACGGCGGCCCCGGCGTCACAGTGACCGACGCCGCCGGCCTGGCCGCCGAGGCGAACGCGCCGTTGACGTACACCATCAGCCCGCTTGGAGCCGTCGGAGGGATCGCCGAGCTACCTCAGGTCATGGCTGCACCGCTGGAGGACACCCGTCAACAGCCGGCCGATGGTGCCGTGCTCCTGACGCTGGTCGGAGTCGGCGTACCGATGTTCGTCGCGTCGCTTGGTGTGTGGTACGCGCGCAGACGTCGCGCTACGTAAGACTGCCGCCTACAACGCTTCTAGCATCTCGGCGCTCTGCCGCCGTCCGAGCAACGGGGCAGACCAGCTACTAGCGCGCCGGCGCCGCCAGCCTGGTACGTCCGACGGGTGACCGGAACAGTCAGACTGGCATCAAGCAGGTTTAGGCATTCATCTCGTAAGAACCCGCTAGGGCATGCACGTAGTCGCGCCAGACGCGCTCATAGCGTTCGTCATCCACCGCCGGCTTCCTTATCATCTTCAGGCAATACGCCCCCTGCTCCGGACTGCACCCCCGCTTGCTGTAGAGCTGTAGCGCGAACTTCGAGAAGTCACGCACGAAGAAATCGAAGATCTGGTCGACGATGTCGGCGGGGACATCGTCTATGCGGGCGCTCTCGAGGATCAGTTGCCCGTAGGCGACCAACGTGAATATCTCGCCGACGGTCAGAAGGAAGTCGGTGTCGCGGCTCTGGTCCTCATCCGGAGGGGCGGCGGTGAGCATCTCTGAAAACACGGCGGTCTGCTCGCGGAACAAGTTGACGTTGGGTAAATCCCAGTCGCCGTAGGCGACGTTGTAGTCGTGGAAGAGGATGTCGCCCATGCCCTTGGCGGGGCCCTGCTGGAACAGATAGTCGTCGTTCGCTGCTTCAGAGCGCTGACCGATGCTGGCGTACTCAGTCGGGTTGAAGAAGTAGTTGGTCATGAACTTCAGTATCAGGGCGATGTTCACGTGGACCGTGCCCTCAAGCTTCGGCAGGGCGCGGATGTCCATGGCGGCGCTCTCGAAGTACATGTTCTTTTCGAAACCCTTTGCCGCAATCACGTTCCAGAGCAGGTCTACGACTTCTTCCCCCTGCGTTGTCACCTTCATCTTCACGACTGAATTGTAGAGGAGATAGCGCCTGTCGTTCGACGAAGCAGCTCGCATATAGTCGGCGGCCCGGAGCGTGAAGAGCTTCATCGCCGCCAAGCGGGCATAGGCGTCGGTGAACATCTGCTTCACGTGCGGAAAATCCGTTACATGCATGCCATAGAGACGCCGGTTTGCGGCATGGTTGATCGCCTCGTAAAAGGCGTGCGTTGCGATACCGATGGACGCCGCTCCCAGGTTGAACTTGCAGATATTGACGGTGTTGAGAGCGCTATCCCAGGCCTCCCGTCCTGTTGAGAGGATGTCTGCCTCGCTCAAGGGATAGTCGCGCAAGGCAAAGGCCGCGACATAGTTCTGGGAGGCGGTAACGTTGTCCAGCAGTTCGTAGTTGGGCCGCCCGGAATCGGCCGCGAAGAATACGTAATCCCCGCTGTCCGCCATCTTCCCGAAGGTCGAGACCATCGGGGCGACATTGGCGTTGCCGATGTAGTACTTCTCCCCGTTTGCGATGTAGCTCCCGTCGGGCTGAGGCGTGAGGGTCATCTCCGACGAGTAGATATCCGCGCCGTGCTGGCGCTCAGACAGACCGAAGGCGAATACTTCCCCGTTCTCCAGAAGTTGCGCCGCGCGGCGCTTCGCTTCCTCGTTCCGGCTCATCCAGATAGGGCCAAGCCCGAGAGTTGTGACCTGCCAGGTGTACCAGTAGCTGAGCCCGTAGAATCCTAGAATCTCGCTGAAATCCACGTTGCGGAACGAATCCCAACGCGCATCCGCGCCTCCGTAGTTGGGAGGAGTGAGCAATGTGGCGAAGATCTTCTCGTCCTTCACAAACTTGAGAAAGTCTGCGTACCAGACCCGGTCGTGAGCGTCCTCCTTGAGCCGTTTCTTCCCCTTCTTCTCGAAGAACTCAACTGTCCTGGCCATGACCTCCAGCGAGCGGCCGTCCGCGTACTGTCGGCTGAGCTTCCTCGGGTTCAGTAGGATCACTTCTAGGCCTCCCCTCCATAGCCGCTCTCGAGTCAAGCCCTATCAAGGCGCCGGCGCCGACGACCGCCTCCGCGAAGGCCGGTTTCATATTCGAAATGCTGGGCGCCGGTGGGGATCAAACCCACGACCATCGGATTATAAGGCTGCCGTCCTTACGGGCCGATGTACCGGGTCGCTCCAGATTCGGAGAGCATGCCCAAACGGGGCTGCTGCACGTCAGGTCTTCTGGTCGCGTCCCGACGCGTTCAGATAAGGAGATTTTACTTGACCGGTAGGCACGGATTCAAGCCGATGCCTACAAGTTGTCCTGGCTATCGCGGGGCCTCGAACGCGCATCTTACGTCGTTCGTGCTGTACGAATTCGCCTGCCTGCATCAACCCGAGTTTTTGATCTGCGCCACTGCCGAATTCTGGTATGTATTACTGGGACAGTCAGGACGGCAACGGAGAGGGACGAGGCGACGATGAAGGCGTCAGAGGTCCAGCGTGCGGTGGCTGCGGCCACGTCGATCGTGGCAGCGCTCGACCTGACAGTCGACGACGCGATCGTACTTCAGAACGCGAACAAGCTCGCGCTGCGCGTGCTGCCCTGTGACGTCTTTGCTCGCGTTGCACACGTAGGACATGAGGTTGCGCAGTTCGAAGTAGACCTTGCTCAACGGCTGGCCGAAACCGATAGCCCATTCGCTGCTCTTGAGCCTAGAGTGGAGCCGCGCGTCTACAAGCGTGACGGCTTCGCGGTCACGCTATGGACCTACTACCAACCTGTGGCACCTCAAGAGGTCTCACCAGCCGGCTACGCGGATGCGCTAGAGCGGCTGCATTACGGAATGCGGAAACTTGATGTCACGGCGCCGCACTTCACGGATCGCGTCGCGCAGGCTCAACAACTTGTTGCAAGCCGCGACCACACTCCGGAACTCGCCGACGATGACCGGGTGCTTCTCAACAGCACGTTACGACGCCTCAGCAGAGCGATTGGCGAACGCGGTGCCGCCGAACAGCTGCTGCACGGCGAACCACACCCGGGCAACGTGCTCAGCACGAACACCGGCCCGCTGTTCATAGACCTCGAGACGTGTTGCCGTGGGCCGATCGAATTCGACCTCGCCCATGTGCCCGAAGAGGTCAGCGAGCGCTATCCGGATGTTGACCATGAGTTGCTGCGCGAGTGCCGGATCCTCGTGCTTGCCATGATCGCAACGTGGCGCTGGGATCGAGACGACCAACTCCCGAACGGGCGCCAACTGGGCACAGAGTGGCTCAGCCAGATCCGAGGAGCGCTCGATCGCTACGGACTGGATGCCCATCGCTGATCGGTCAGATGGCGAGGGAGAGTGGCGTCCCCGGTAGGATTCGAATCTGCGACCAGGCGCTCTGTCCACTTAGCTGCGGGGAAGCGAGGTTAGATAGTGGTGGCGTCCCCGGGATTCGAACCTGCGACCCCGCGAACCCGAGCGCTGCTTAGAAGCTAGCTGGCCCTGAGCGCTGTGGCACCGTAGCTGGCAAGGCGAGCGAAACGTGTCCAGTTATCGTGTCGGTTCGATGTCGGCCGGGTCGCGGATGATCGGTTCGAGCTTCGTCGCGTCTGCCATGTCACGTTCCTTTCGCAGTGGCGGCCGTTGCCGAGGAATGATAGCGCAGGGTCACTACTGCCAGGCCGTGACGATCGTCGCCGCCTGAGCTGCACGATGCTCCTTGGTCCACGGCGGACCAAGTCTCTCCCGAGGGGCTTGCAGGACCGCTCCGGCGCGCACGCAATCGGGCGGTGTCGGCCTCGATCCCCCGTTGAAGTTGCTGCGCCTGCGGGCTGGCGTTCGAGGTGGTGCAGTCTGCATTGCGTTAGACTACCTCATAATCCGACGCGCGCTCGGCGACGACAACAATAAGATCGAGAACAGCGTAGTCGCAATCGGTCGCTGTAGCACTAGAGCAGACAACGCATTCTAGTTATCATCTGTACTTAGACACGAAACCGACCAGGAGTAGCTCAGTGGTAGAGCATCTGCCTTCCAACCATCTGACCCTAAAGACGTGAACCCGGAGCAGCTGCGTGACCTCGGCTTCCAGCTGGAGGGCCGTGCACCAGGGGGCAAGTCAGGCGGTGCATGGTTCGCGATCGCTGCCGATGGCGTGCGCGTCCTCCTAAAGTGGTTCGCCGACGAGGGCGTGGCCGACCGCTACGCGGTGCTCCTCCCCGCGCTCGACGTGCTGCGTTCGCGTGGTGTGCCTGTGCCCGAGTACCCGTTTGTGCGCGCCGTCGACGGGTGGACGCTCTCCGCACAGCAGGTGCTGCCGGGACGATCATTCCCGATCGCGCCGCCCCCGCTGGTTGACCGGATGATCGAGTGCGTTGCCGCCGCCGCCGGCATCGTCGGCGGTCCGCGACCGGCACCAGCGCCCCAGGGATGGGCTGAGTTCGTGCTCCACACCCTCACGGTCGGCGAGGACGGCGGGGCACAGCACGACTCGCTCCGAGCGCACTCCGATCGCTCCCGTCGCATCATCGACTTCGTCGAGTCGGTCGGCGCCGCCGCCGAGCCGTCATGGTTCCCGACGAGCGGGCTCGTCCACCTCGACCTGCATACCGACAACGTTCTCGCCCTCGATGACGGCACGCTTACGGGGATCGTCGACTGGGAGGGTGCGTGCGCGGGCGATCACCTCTACGACCTCGTGGCGTACGCGTTCGACCTCGACGGTCACGGCCAGCAGATCTGGGACCGGGTCGAACCGCTCGTGGAGCCGCACATGCTGCGGGCGTACGTCGCGCACATGGCGCTCCGGCGCACGGACTGGGCGATCCGCCACAACCCCGAGGACGTACCCCGGCAGCTGGACCGAGCCGAGCGCCTGCTCGACCGCTACGGACTGGATGCCCATCGCTGATCGGTCAGATGGCTTGACCCTCGGCAACGCAGGGAGCATACGCGGGCGCATGAAGTGGGCTCGGGAGAGAAGGGCTGAGTCGACCACCGGACTAAGAGTCCGCTGCTCTAACGCTGAGCTACGGGCCCGGGGAACGCCGATGCGCACGCAATCGGGCGGTGTCGCCAAGTATGCCAGCCTGCCGCTCGACAAGCAGGCTCTACAATTAGCTAACGCGAACGCCTAACGCGAACGCCATGTCCAACGCCGATGAACCACACCCCTCACTCAACGGCGGGCTGCTGACGGACGAACAGCCTAGCTGGCTCGGAACGAGGCGAAAGTTGACGCCCGGCGTCTCGTATTCGCATGCGCTCCCTCGTCACTAGCCACCGCTGACCACGGATTGAGAAGTGCGCTGCTGGCGGGTGTATGGCGATGGCCAAACGCGAAACCCTAAGCGTGGGATGCGCTCACTGTCAACAGTCATGCGTGCATCCTGCTGCCCAAGACGAGGGACGCGGGTTCGGAATCCCGCCTTCCGCTTCCTATCGCTAATTGTCCCCTTGCTCCGGGTGATGACCATCGTATAATGACGATGACATGGTGCCTGACCAAACTGAACAAGATAGGCTATCGACGATGGTGCGAGCGCTCGGGCATCCGGCTCGAATCGAGATTGTCCGGATGTTGGCGGAAGCGGGGGACGCCTGCTGCATGGACCTGACTCGCCAAATGGAACTGGCGCAATCCACTGTCTCGGAACACCTACGCGTCTTGAAGAAGGCCGGCCTTATTGAGCATTGCGGCCCTGGGCCACGCTCCGGTTATTGCATCAATCGTGAGGGGCTGTTGTGGCTAAAGCAGGTGATCGTTGCGCTATGAGCAGACGCATCCCCGCCCGACGCCTCACTGTCGCTGCCGCCAGCCAGCGTAGCCGCCACACCAGCAAGGATCTTGACCATTGAAGACAGCAACCCTTCCGCGCAGCCAATTCGCAGGTTCGATCCTCGGCCAACTCTCCGCGCTCGACCGCTTCCTGCCCGTGTGGATTGGCCTGGCGATGGCCGCCGGCTTGGCCCTCGGGCGGGTCTTCCACGACCTCAACGACCAGCTCGACCGCGTGAAGATCGATACCACCTCGCTGCCGATCGCGATCGGCCTGCTCGGCATGATGTACCCCGTACTGGCGAAGGTCCGCTACGACCGGCTTCGCGACGTTACAACGGAGCGGCCTCTGGTACTCTCCTCGCTACTCTTGAACTGGGCCGTCGGGCCCGCGCTGATGTTCACACTCGCTTGGGTCCTGCTGCCAGACTTGCCGGAGTTCCGAACCGGCATTATTCTCGTCGGCCTCGCGCGCTGCATTGCCATGGTGTTGATCTGGAACAACCTAGCGTGCGGCGACCGGGAAGCTGGGGCTGCCCTTGTCGTGTTGAACTCCGTGTTCCAGGTCGCAGCGTTCGCGGCGCTCGGCTACTTCTATCTCGAGCTGCTGCCAGGCTGGCTGGGCCTGGATAAGACCTCCGTTCACTTCGTAGTGTGGGACATCGCGAAGTCGGTACTCATCTTCCTCGGGGTCCCGCTGGTGCTCGGGCTTCTCACGAGCCTGGTGGGCAGAAAGCGCAAGGGCGACGAGTGGTACGAACAGCGGTTCCTTCCCCGGATTGGCCCTTTCGCCCTTTACAGCCTGCTGTTCACAATCGTCGTCCTGTTCGCCATCCAAGGCGACGCGATCACCTCGCAGCCGCTCGATGTCGGGCGGATCGCGCTGCCGCTAGTGGCCTACTTCGCGCTGATGTGGACAACTGCTTTCGCCTGGGGGCGGGCGCAAGGCCTCACGTATCCGAAGACTGCGACCCTTGCCTTCACGGCGGCCGGAAACAATTTCGAGCTAGCCATCGCGGTTGCGATCGGCTCGTTCGGCGTCGAGTCCGGGCAGGCGTTGGCAGGCGTCGTCGGCCCGCTGATCGAGGTCCCCGTGCTCGTCACGCTCGTGTACGTGTCCCTGTGGGCTGGCCGGCGGTTCTTCGGCGCATCGGGTCTCGACGCGCCCGGTAGCGAGCTGCATGCGCCAGCGAGCCCGTCTCAGTTCGTAGAGCGCTGATAAGGAGGACAGAGCCGTGAGCTGCTGGCACTGCGCGAAGATCGACTACCAGCCAGCATGGACGTCGTGCCTTTTGCTCTTGGTGTCGCTGTCTTCCTTGTTGTGCGGTCCCGTCTCGTCGACTTCCAAACGCCCATCCTCTACGGCTTCGTAGCCGCCGCCTCCACTATGCGCTCGGCCGACGTGGCAGAAGCGCAAGAAGGTCTGGCCGTCGCCGTTCCTTCGTTTATCCTCCTGGGGATGAGCCTCCTCGCGTGGGCGATGCTCGGTCCGTAGTGTGAGCTGAGCGGCGACAGCGGTGAGTGGTTCGTCAATCTGCCTTCGGAATCGGCAGCCATTGTCTTCGCCAGCGGCATCGAGGGTCTCGTCTTCGCCATGATTCCGATGGCGTTCATCGCCGGCCTCAAAGTAATCCGCTGGCAGAAGCTTGCCTGGCTAATCCTGATCGGTGTGTCGCCGTTCCTCTTCGACTGGGATATCCTTGACTCGGAAGCGGAGGCCTTCAGCGCACTCCCGGAGGGCCGAGTGGTCTTGGCGTTTGGTCTAGTAATCGCGTACGCCCTGATGACGTTTGGCGTCTGGCTCTACTTCCTACGCACGAAGCGTTCGGTAACTGGCTAGCGCGCGATGTTGCCGGCCTGCGCTGGGTCGGCACTTGTGGCTCATCGGCGCGATTCAGATTCGGTGTCTGGGGGGCCCGGCGGGGATCGAACCCGCGACCATCGGAAATGGCGTTCGCTGTCCCTAAGGTTCGAGGCTCGGGGCCTCCCCAAGATTCGGAGACGGGGCCCTCTGAGGGCGGTTGTGCGTCGAATCCGCTGCTCCTGCCCCGCCTCTCGCTGGCGAGGAGATTCTAACTTGGCCGTCGGCAGCGACAAGCGGGGCCGTCTGACTAGTAATGCTGGTGGATGGATCCCTCGAGCGGCGGCGAAGGATGATTTGACCTGCGCATAACCTGGATTTGAGTACACCATAACCCGCATCAGGCTAACGTAGCTGTGATTCACCACGCCACCAGTCGATGCTGCTTGCCTGGTCGGGTAGAGCGGCGGTGAATCATATACGGATGTAGGGACGGATGATGGACAAGTAGTTCTGCATGGAGGACCAAGAAGAAGGGCTGAGCGATGAGAAGGCACCGTAGTGCTAGAGGAGGCACCGTATGAAGTGGTTGAGTAGGCTGGTTGTCCTGGGCGCGTTCGCGGTTCTGTTGTTCCCCGCGCTCATGTCCGTATCCAGCGTCAGTGCAGAGTTGACGGAGGCTGAAAAGCAGGCGTTGGAGGCGGAACAACAAGACCAAGAGGCACCTGAAGCTCCCGAAGCTCCAGAGCCGGCGCCGCCGCCTGAGGACCAAGAGCCCGCGCCGCCGCCTGAGGACCAAGAGCCCGCGCCGCCGGCTGAGGATCAAGAGCCCGCGCCGCCGGCTGAGGACCAAGAGCCCGCGCCGCCGGCTGAGGATCCAGAGCCGGCACCGCCCCCGGAGGCTCCCGAAGCCCCAGAGGCACCCGAACCGGCGCCGCCGCCCGAGGCCCCTGAGCCCCCAGGCGGAGGACAGGATCAGGGAGGCAACGTCGCCACCGACAGGCTGAACGGAAGAATAAGTGCCTTTAGCCCTGATTCGATTACCGTCGGCATCATCGGAAACAACACCTTTGCGGTTACCGGCCGAACCTACATCACGACCAACGGCCAGGTATCGAACCTCTATAGAGGGGTGTTCGTCGGAGACACGGTATCTGTGCAATTTGACGCGGCGACGAACGAGGCTCTGCGCATCGAGATTGAGGGCTTCGGATTCGCAGCGACCTATCAGGACACGGGTGTTGAGATTACCTATATTGGCGCGATAGGGCATTGGCCTCAGGACTTTGGAATGCATGCAGGGGGAGCTGGTCTGAAGCTTGGCGCTGCAACCCAGGTAACCATCAATGGCGTTCCAGCGTCATACGCGGATCTCCAAGTGGGCGATACCATCGACTATGTCATGGACGCAACGAACCTGGAGGCGCTCTGGCTCATCGTCACAAGATAGGAACCACTGGCACGCCGCCTGGCAGCAGTGCCAGAGGGCGAGTACTGAGGTGTCGAACCCGTGCCGCCGGGAACCAGCGGGGAGGTGGCCGGCGGCACGGGTTAACTAGACGCTGGGTGGCATGCAGCCACCCAGCGTCTTGCCGTCGTGGGGGGCCGCAGTATACTGCGCGTGAAGCGCTCGGGGCCATGGTTTCTGCGGGTTCTGCTATTCTGATATCTGCACTCGGTGATCACCTGCTGTCCGGCGCCGAACCCGACGGCGGCGGCGTACTTCGGCCGTCGCTCTAAGTGAGGCACAACGTGCAGACCGAAGCGCACACGATTTTGTTGGTGGAGGATGACGAGAGCATTGCCGAACCGCTCGTCTTCGGTCTCCAGGCGGAGGGCTTTCGCGTACTCCATGCCAGCGACGGCAAAGAGGGCCTGAAGCTGTCTCGGACAGAGAAGCCGGCCGTCGTTTTGCTGGACGTGCTGCTTCCCGAAATCGACGGCTTTACGCTGTGTCAGACTATGCGTCAAGAGTCCGCCGTGCCCATTCTGATGCTCACTGCCCGCGGCGAGGAGATGGACCGGGTGATGGGGCTGGAACTCGGCGCCGACGACTACATTGTTAAGCCGTTTAGCTTCCGAGAGCTGCTGGCCAGGCTGAGAGCTGTGCTACGCCGCCGAGATCTGGAGCGGGGGGAGGTCTCACGGGCTGACGACAGGCTGGCGGCGGGAAGCATCGTCTTGGATCGCACCGCTCGACAGGTATGGCGATCCGGCGATCCGGTTGAACTCCGCCAGCGCGAATTCGACCTGCTACACGCGCTGATGGAGCGCGCCGGCAAGGCCGTGCGCCGGAGTGAGCTCTTGCGCAAAGTGTGGGGGGCGGACTGGGTGGGCCAGCCTCA
Source organism: Chloroflexota bacterium (assembly GCA_029262675.1). GTDB lineage: Bacteria > Chloroflexota > Dehalococcoidia > DSTF01 > RBG-16-68-14 > JADFKB01. Next base: position 156,063 of record JAJCYW010000004.1, read on the forward strand.
CACACTCGATGTGCATATTCGCTGGCTAAGGGAGAAGCTGGAGGAAGACCCTTCAGAACCCCGCTACATTCAGACCATTCGTGGCTATGGCTATCGCCTCATCGATCCCGATGCATCGCCGACTGATACCGCGTAGCCTTCAGAGCCGCCTGCTCGTCGTCTTCCTGGCGGTGATACTGCTCAGCCAGGGTGTGCTGGTTGTATGGCTGGGGCTGTCACTTCAGGGATTGACGATTGAACAGGCGGAGCATGACCTGGAGTTGGAGGCCGCGATCCTCGCAAGCCTCCTGTCGGAACCTTCAGGTTATCTTCGTGTCGAAGATAGCGACGAGCGCCAAGATCTGGAAAATCTGATCACCTCCTTCATCACCGACAAGGGGGTGCAGGTCTCCGTGCTGGATACCTCCTTGCAGATTGTCGTCACCACGAATCCCGAGATACGAGAGCGCTGGACGGAGAACGATGACCGCCCAGAATTGGTGGCGGCCCTGAACGGGACAGAGGAGCATGACGTTCGCAAAGACGCGTGGCAGGACGAGTCCTACCTGTTTGCCGCCATCTCTGTGTTCTCTGAGCAGCGAGACGTTATCGGCGTAGTCCAGTTTGCCACGCCGATGGGGCCGGTGAACGCAGAGATCATCCGCGGGTGGATCGGTGTTGTCGCCGCCGGTGCCGTCGTCGTGGTGGTGACGGCTTTCGGCGTCCATCTCGTTACTAGGCGCGTAGCCGAACCGATCCAGAACCTTACAGCGGTGACGCGGGCCATGGCAGGAGGCGACCTAAACCAGAGGGCGACGCCCTCCGGGCCTGAGGAGTTCGAGGGGCTGGCGCAAGATTTTAACCGAATGGCTGATCGCGTACACGATATGATGGCTCGCCAACAGGCCTTTGTTTCGGACGCCGCACACGAGTTGCGTTCGCCCCTGGCGGGCGCTCGGCTGCGCATTGAAATGCTCCAGCAGCACGGTCGAGACAAGGTAGAGCTGACGCAACAATATCTGCCTCAGCTACTGCAGGACATGGATCACCTGCAGCGGCTGGTCGATCATCTGCTGGCCCTTTCCAGGCTGGATCAGGGCTACGAGATGCCAGTTTCGATGTTGGATCTGGCGCCTCTACTGTACGAGTTGACTGACGAGATGCGGCTCCTGTTTCGCGCCGCCGACGTGACGCTTGACGTGGAAGTTCCGCCACATCTGCCTCTGGTCTCGTCCAATGCTGAAGCCATCCGCATGGTGATTCGAAACCTGCTTGACAACACTATCCAGCATACTGGCTCTGGTGGCCGCGTGGCGCTGCATGCCGAGGCGGAGGACGGCATGGTGATGATATCCGTGGCTGACACCGGTCAGGGGATTCCGTCCGAGTCTCTGCCGCACGTTTTCGATCGGTTCTACCGGGTAGACAAAGCTCGTACCCGCAAGGGTGGAGCCGGACTGGGCCTATCGCTCGTGCGCAGAATCGCAGAAGCACATGGGGGTCACGTTTTCGTGAAGAGTCACCTTGGCCAAGGAACCACATTCACGGTCCGCTTGCCCGCCGGCGCCGAAGCTCCTCGCTCGCAAGAACCAGACATCGAGTGAGATCGGAACCGCATGCTGCATCGTCCTAGCGCACTGAGACGATGCCAGCCTGATGATGAGCAGGGTGTCCATCGAGTCGCTGTCGACCAACGAACCGTCAAGCTCTGCGGATCGCCTGCGTCCGGAGCGGATCGCCGAAGACATGCGCCGGAATTTGGGGGGCCCGGCGGGGATCGAACCCGCGACCATCGGATTAAAAGTCCGCTGCTCTACCGCTGAGCTACGGGCCCGCGAGACGCCGATGCGTACGCAATCGGGCGGTGTCGCCAAGTATACCAGCCTGCCGCTCGACAAACAGGCTTTGCAATTAAAGCGAACGCCTAACCCGAACGCCATGACCAGCGCCAACGAACGACGGCCCTCTAGCAACGTCCGGCCGCTGACGGACGAAAGAGCCTAGCTGGCTCGGATAGAGGTGGAAACTGACGCGCCGCGTCTCGCAGGCGCATGCGCTCCCTTGTCGCTAGCCACCAAATGAGATGCGCGCTGCCGCCGGGTGCATGGCGATGGCCATAGACGTAACCCTAAGCGAGGGATACTCTTTAAGCAGGCGAGCGTGACGGCTACTTATGGCAATGTTTCTTACGTCCTCCAGTAAGAAGCTCCAACGGCGCGACGGCACCTCGGGTTGGTGCTGCCCCCGCTCTCGAAACGTGAGCGTAGTCCGATCCGGCCCCGCCAACGACAAGCGTATTTGTGGGTATTTGTGAAGTCAGGAACAAAGGCCCTATATCTCTAGTCCATATGCCCCTGGCGATGCCCTCAATAGAGAGGTTTGATGGGGGAGACCGGGTGGAGTCGGTTCAAGGTCATGACTGGTTCCATCCAAGCTGCGAAAACGCTCGGGTCCGCCAACATCGACTACTTCCCCGCGGCGACTCCCGACATGGAGACGCGCCGACATGAGCTTTGAGCGACTGAGATGGCTCACCATCGTCCTCCCGTTCGCCCTATTGGGCGTCGTCCAGATCGCCACCATGTTCGTGTTGGAACCAGAGCTGGGAGATGTTAATGGTCACTGGGCAGCAGCCGGCGTTGCCGGGGTGGGTGTCGTGATCTTCTCCACCGTGGTGTTCAAGGTCCTCGGTGGTATGCAGCAGAGGATAGTCCGTCAGAACGAGGAGCTTTCCGCTTTCAACGCAGTCGCCCGGGCAGTGAGCGGCTCGGTCGATCTTCGGGAGACCGCTACGCGCGCGTTGGGAAACGTCATGGAGGTCACTCGGGCCAGCGCGGGTGAGATCGTCATTGCAACTCAGGAGCCCAATGAACAGCCGGTGATACTTCACCAGGGAGCCATCGGTGCGTTGAATCGGCTGGATTGTCTCTGGGAGTCCGATGGCGAGCAGAGCGGCGCGACTGAGCTTGGGCGGGAGATGCGATTCGTCGATCTCGCGGGACACCACAGCCCTGCGGCGGCGGCGGCCAGCGAGCAAGGATTCCAGAGTATTGCCTGGGTCCCGCTAACGGCGCAGAATCGGCCACTCGGCGTCATGAAGCTCCTCGCTGGCCCGAGCAGCCGCCTCACTGATGAGAATAGCGAACAACTACTCGCCGCCCTGGGAAGCCAGATCGCCGTTGCAATCCAGGCGAACCACCTCTTCCAGGATGTACAACGCAGAGGCAAGGAGACAAAGGCACTCTATGAGATCGGGCTCGCTCAGCGGGAGACGTTCGGGGACGGTTCGAAGATCCTGCGCACTATTGTGGACCAGGCCCGCGAATTACTGGGTGGTGAAGCCGTGGCCCTCTGCCTCGCGCAGGGAAACGGCGGCGGACTGAGGCTGGCCAGTACGAATGGCCCTGGGGAGGCCTTCTATCCAGCGGCCGTTCAGATACCACTCAACGGCCTCGGCCCCGCACCTCAGGATTCCCCGCCACTAGCTCTGGATTGGCCATGTTCGAAAATCGTCGAGGAACACCGGGCTTCCCATCTCTCCGCCCCGCTGCTCTCCGGCACCACCGTGATCGGAGAACTGTGCGTCAGAAGTGAAAGTCCCCAGCGCTTCAACGAGCGCCACCGGGAACTTCTAGCCAGCCTGGCTAATATGGCGGCCATCGCCATCAGCAACGCTCGCCGACTGGAAAGTGAACACCACGTGGCCGTGCTGGAGGAGCGAGACCGGCTGGCCCGCGAGATGCACGATAGCCTGGCTCAGGTGCTGGGCTACCTGCGATTAAAGGCCTTGGCCGCTAGCGATGCGTTGGCCCGTCCGGACGTGGCCAAGGTTGGGCGGGAGCTCGACGAAATGGCTTCCGTGGCCCATGAGGCGTACGTAGACGTTCGAGAGGCCGTTTTGGGACTGCGCAACGGTGGGTCGTCGGCCATCGGTGTCATCGGAAATCTGAAAGACTACGTCCAAAAGTTTAGCCGCCAGTCCGGCATAGCGGTCGAACTCACCGTCGCCGATGAAGACGAGCTGCCGGAGTTCTCACCAGAGGTACAAGTGCAGCTCGTGCGGGTCATCCAGGAAGCCCTCACCAACGTTCGCAAGCATGCCCGTGCGGCCACGGCCAGTATCTGGATAGGCCAGGAGCATGGTGAGACTTGCGTTCGCATTGACGACGACGGCCTGGGCTTCGATCCCGCCTTCGTCCGCGGGAATGCCAGCGGCCGCTTTGGCGTCCGGATCATGACAGAGCGGATCGAAAAAGTGGGGGGCCGCTTCGAAATCGATTCTAGCCTCGGCTCCGGGACAAGCGTACGAATCCTTCTGCCTAACGAGGAGGTGAGAACACGATGACTCCAGTGAGAATCCTCTTGGTGGACGATCAGCTGCTCTTCAGAAAAGGCCTGCGCTCTCTCTTGGACGATGAAGAAGGCATGGAGGTGGTGGGAGAAGCGTCCAACGGGCTGGAGGCTCTGGAACGCGTTCGGGCTGCAAGTCCGGACATTGTGCTAATGGACATCCATATGCCGGTGTGCGACGGCGTCGAGGCGACGAGGAAGATCAAACTCGAACGCCCGGAGACAAAGATCGTCGCACTCACGGTGTCCGATGAAGATGACGACTTGTTCGAGGCGATCAAGAGCGGAGCCGAGGGATATCTCCTCAAGGATTTGCGGCCGGAGGAGTTGTTTGATCTCTTGCGCGGAGTTCTGAAGGGTGAGACTCCTATCTCGCCGGCAGTGGCAAGCAAGCTCCTGACTGAGTTCCGCCACAGGCCGCGGCGTGATCCGACTGAGACTCCCGGCATCGAGCTGACCCACCGCGAGCAAGAAGTGCTTCAGCTCGTAACGGAAGGGTTGAGCAACGCCGAGATAGCCTCCCGTCTTTACGTTGTGGAGGGTACCGTGAAGAATCACGTCCACAACATTCTCGACAAGTTGCACCTGGAGAACCGCGTTCAGGCAGCCGCCTACGCCCTTCGGGAAGGCCTAATCGAAGCGCCCGGGAAGCAGGAGCAAGCCCCGTAGCCCAACTCCACTCGTGAGCCCAGCGCATCGACAGTCCCAGCAGATCGCGATCCAGGCGGCACTCCAAGGGAACGACGTTTCTATCCCCTAGTTCTACCCATAGATCCATGAAACCCTTGTTGCTGGAGAATAGAATGTTGCTATTGGAAGCGAACAGCAAGGCATCGGCGACCGAACCATGCGCAAACGACGCATAGCCATTCTGTACACCAACACCCTCTTCGGGTTTGGGATTGCTCAACTGCTTCGGGCGGATGAACAGATGGATGTAACTTGCCTTAGGGCCGATCAGGCCGCTACTGCGGAGGAGCTAAAGCGGCTGCGCCCTTATGCCGTCGTGATGGAAGGGCGCGAGGAGAGCCCTCTCCTTTCGGGAATCGTTCGGGACATGCCGGCGGCATTGTTCATCGGGGTGCATCCTGAGGACAACTCGATGGTGATCTACCATGACCGCCGGGTAGTGACCGGCTGTCCTGAGAGCCTGCTGGAGGCCGTCCGCCAGGGCTTGCGCGACCCAGTGGGGCGGTCCTCCGCCCTAGGCGAAGCAGGCTAACTAGCTGCGCCCTGCAGGTGTGACGATAATTCGCAGTTTTAAGTAGTTTCTCTCTCCCTCACAGCTACAACGGTACCGTCCCCTAGCTACGTTTCGACTGTACCTAAGACATGACCCCTGATTCATGCGACTGCTTCACTCGTGCGGGAGAATGAAGGTAAGTAACGGTAACGCTGGCTCAACAAAATTCTGGGATTGTGAGGTTGATGATGCTATGACTGCCGGACTCGAACAGCGACAGCCAGGCCGGAGTAGCCGGCTCCTTGACCGGCTGATGATATGGGGCGCCGCGCTCCTCGTGGTGGCGGTAGCTGCCTTCGGAATCTATTACTACCTGGGCCAGCAGGGGCCCGGAGAAGCGACTCCGCGGGACCATCAGATTTCTCAGTTGGAACAAGATGTGCGCGCCAACCCTCAGGACATCGGCTCGCGCGTCGTGCTGGCGGAACTCTACTACACTGAGCAGCGGTACGACGACTCGGTCGAACAGTTCAGAGCGGCCCTCACCATCGAAGAGCAGAGCGTGGTCGCCCTGGTCGGCCTCGGCCGAGCGCTGGTCGCTGTCGGCGACGGCTCCGGGGCGATCGTCGCCCTTCAGAAGGTCGTCGACGTAACCGAAGAGTCCGATATTCCCGGCGAGTTAGCGGAAACGGCCCGCTACTACCTGGGCAGGGTGTATCTCGACCAAGAGCAGCTAGGCGAGGCCATCGCCAATCTAGAACAGGCGGTGGCCATCGACCGCGCAGACGCCGATGCTTGGTATCTGCTCGGCGAGGCATACGTCAAGAATGGGGACCTAGACGAAGCGATCCGAGCCCTCTCGCAGGCCGTCGCCTTCGTCCCGGATTTCACAGAAGCCTACGAACAAATGGCAATCGCCTACGATCTCAAAGGGCTGCTGCCCGAGAGCCAGTACGCCCGCGGCATGCTCGCCTACTCGCAGGGGCGCTACGACGAAGCGGAGATTGAGTTGGAGGCCGCCGTGAACGCCTCCGCCACCCTTGTCCAAGGCTACATCGGTCTTGGCCTCGTCCGCGAAACGCAAGGTCAGCGAGAGCTGGCACTCAACGCCTACGAGGATGCCTTCCAACTGGAGCCGGACAACTTCAACGTGCGCGCCGGATTGACCCGTCTGGGCGCTCTGACCCCGGGAAGCACCCCCGTAGAGGAGGACGCGCCATGAACGCCACAGACTGGCAACAACCCGGCGGAGGTTACTCTCCAGAAGGGCCGCCCATGAGGACTTCGGGCTGGCCGAACTGGATCAAACTGGTCATCGTTCTTATCCTCATGGCCAGCCTGGGCTGGGTGCTGCTGTTAGCTACCCAATACTTCCGGACCGGCCAGCCGATCGAAAGGCTGCCCGGCGTTAGCCAGGTGGCCGATCTATTCGGAGGCCCGCCGGAGTACGTTCATTCCATCTACGGAGTAGAACGGCCCCTAGGTGTTGCCGTTGGCGAAAGCGGCAAGGTCTACGTCACGGAAAGCGGCGGCGAGCGGAAGATCCACGTCTACGACAGCGACGGCGTGGAGCTGTCGTCCTTTGCGCCGCCGGACACCGGCGCCACGTCCCGCGTGCCCGTCTATATCGCCGTCAGCCCCCAGGGAGAGGTCTACGTAAGCGACCGGCAAGCCCGTACCATCTACATCTTCTCCGAAGACGGGACCCCGCTAGGCGAAGTCCCGCCCCCTGCAGCGCCGGAAATGTGGCATCCGCTAGGAATGGACTTCGATGCGGCCGGCAACTTATACGTGACCGATGTGTCGTCGGGCAACCATCGAGTGCTGGTTCTGGATCCGGCCGGCCACCTTAAGTTGGAGTTCGGCAGCCAGGGCAGCGCCGAGGGCGAGTTCTGGTTCCCCAACGCCGTGGCCGTTGACGACCAGGGCCGCATCTACGTTTCCGACAGCAACAACGGCCGCGTCCAGGTCTTCGACAGTTCCGGCCAGTTCCTCGTGCAGGTCGGCCGCGGCCTTGGGAAAGGCGAACTCTCCCTGCCTCGAGGCATAGCCATCGACGGCGACAACCACCTGTTCGTCGTCGACACATCGCGGCAGGCAGTACAGATGTACGACATCTCAGAATCGATCGCGTATCGCGAAACATTCGGCGGCGATCAAGGATCCGACAGCGTCTTTAGCTATCCGAACGGGCTGGCTCTTGATGGGCAGGGAGGCCTGTACGTGACTGATCGCGAGAACGACCGGGTTCAATTCTGGCGGTACTGATCATGCTATTCGTCACTAGACGGGGAGACACGGCTCAGGGAGGCGTGGGCCGAGCGCTACCGGTCGGTGTAGGAAGAAAGGAGGAATCCAACAACCCAAGATTCTTGAGAAGGAGAAACAGACCATGAGATCGCTATTAGTAAGTGCCATGGTCGCGGCTTTTCTCGTGATGCTCACGGTAGTCGTGCAAGGCGGGACGGCTTCGGCCGACAACCCGCCGCACGAAGCGGGAGCAGGTGCAACTGCAGACAGTTGCGCCGGCTGCCACCGCGCGCACACGGGGCAAGCGGCTGAGTTGCTAAAATCGACTCAGCCGGCCCTATGCTACTCGTGCCACGGCACGGGAGCAGCAGGTTCGGACCTCGATGTGGAGAACGGAGCGAACGACGATCTGAGTACGGCGTTGAAGGGCGGAGGCTTTACCAATGCCCTCATCGACACCACCGATTCGTCGCTGCCGTCCGATGTTGGCGGTTCCACAATCGGAGTTACGAGCGCTGCAGGCGCGACCTCAGCGCACACCGTAGATGGCACGGCGCAGACCGTGTGGGGTAACGGAGCCGCCGGCTCTGGAGTTGGCAGTTCCTCATTCAACCTCGCATGCGGTACCTGCCACGATCCTCATGGCAACGGGAAGTACCGGATCTTGAGGCCCAGTCCTCCGGGATCCGGCGGTTCTGGCACGAGCGTTACCGACGAGGTGACCAAGGACTACGACACGACGGATTACTTCAACGTGGCGTACCTCGGTTCCTCGATATCAAACTGGTGCGCAGAGTGCCACACCCGATACCTGGCAGCCTCGGGATCCGAGGATACTCCATTAGCGGGTGATTCCGACTTCACGTATCGTCATAGGAGCAATGGCTCAGGTTCTGCCCCAACGTGCATCAAGTGCCACGCCTCGCACGGCAGCAACGCCTCCATGGGAACGAATTCCGACGCGGTTCCCTGGCCTGGCGGCGCTGCTGCAACCTCGGGTGCGAACAGCAGGCTACTAAAGATGGACAACAGGGGCATCTGCCAGAAGTGCCATGAGAAGTAGGAATTAGGAGCAGTTCCTAATTCCTGAGGAATTAGCAATCGGCGGAGGGAGCGCCAGCCTTCCCTCCCTCCGCCAAGAGAAAGAGCAGAGGAAGCAACGGACAGCGACGCTGGCCATGACACGTATGAATACCGCGCAGGCAGACAACTGGGCGGGTACGGCACCCGCCTCGCCAGCGCGTGTCCGCAATAACGATAGCTGCGGCGGCTTCACCCGGGTCGACGCCCTCGCCGCCAGCCCAGCGCGCACGACACCGACGTCAATCACCCCGCTCTCGGAAGCTAACCCCGCTGGGGACGTCGAGCTATGAAGCCCACAGACCGGCAACGGTCCAGCCGAATCCTTGGCGCTACCCTGGCTATCAGCCTCTGGTGGAAGATGCGGTGGGCCCTTCGGTACCGCCGGACACGTATCGCGCGCATCGCGGCGGCATACGGCATGGCGGCCTTTGCAACCGCGCTCGCAGGCGCCTGGTTGCTATCGTCAATCCCCGCGCCGCCGGCGTCTGCCACCAGCGAGTTCGCCGGCCCGCACATTATCGCGCCCGGAGAGCGTCCTCTACCTATGGCGGTGCCGACCGCCACCAACCCGAATGCCGGCGGTCCCGGCATGGTCAGCCTGAGCATTGAACCTGTCGCGCTGGCCATGGCCGCCGGCGACAGCACTACGGTGGAAATCGTGGTGGACAACGTCTCCGACCTCGGGCGTTTCCAGTTCACACTCAGCTACCGCTCATCGCTGATCCGCTACGAGTCGATTCAGCCGGGGCCGTTCCTCGGAAGCTCGGGCCGGGCGATCGCGTGTCTGCCGCCGGTGGTGCGCCCAGGTGAGGTGACGTACGCATGCGAATCGTTCGGAGGAGTGCAGCCGGGACCGGAGGACACGGGTGTGCTGGCCGTCGCCACCTTTCGGGGGCTGGCCGGCGGGATGTGGCCACTCGTGTTCTCGGGAGTCGCGATGTCAGACACTTCAGGCGCACTGCTGGCATCTGTTGCCGCGAGGGGCGGTGTAATTTCAGTGGTGGCACCGACAGTCGCACCGACGATGACGCCGACGATCGCTATGTCTTCCTCCGCCGGCAATTACGCCACACCACGGCTGAGCCTAGGAGGCATTGGCGTCACCACCACACCCACAGCCACACCGACGCCGACTGACGTTGGCACCCCAACAGCCACGCCAACGCCAACATTGACGCTGACGCCTACCGTCACGCCCGCCGGCGTCGCCACGCCGACGGCAACGGTCACACCGACGCCAACGATCTCGGCTACGCGCACTGTCACGCCGACGATCACGCCCACCGGCACTGTCACGCCGACGGCAACGGTCACGCCCACCGGCAGTATCACGCCGCTGGCAACGGTCACACCCACCGGCGTCGTCACGCCGACGGCGACCGTGACGCCGACCGTCACGCCGACGGCAACGGTCACGCCGACGCCGACCGTCACGCCGACGCCAACAGTTACGCCGGCGGTGACCCCGACCGTACCGCCAACTGGAACTCTGCCGACAAGCGTACCGACGGCCACGGCGGTGCCGACGGCCACGATGACGGTTACGCCGACTGCGACGCCGACGATCACACCGACCAGTACTTTAGCGCCGACACAAACGGCGACGCCGACCGCCACACCCTCCGATACGCGGACGCCGACAGCGAGCCCAACGCCGCCGCCGACGGCGAGTCCAACGCCGCAGCCAACCGCGAGTCCAACGCCGCCGCCGACGCCAACCGCCACGCCCACCGTCACGCCGACGAGTACGCCCGTGCCGCCAAACATCGCGCCGCCGAGCGCCCCGATTATCATGGCGCAATTCAGCAGCCCGCACGGCGCCTTCTCGGTCACCACCGACGCATGCGCAGACTGTCATCGTTCCCATTCGGGCCAGAACAGGAACCTCATGAACAGCAGCGAGGCGCAGAGTACCCTCTGCTTCAGTTGCCACGATGGCACCGGTTCCAACTACAACGTGGCTGCCGAATACTCAGACGTCTCTATTCCAAATGACGACCCCGCGACCAGCAGCTTCTATTCGCATACGGCCCCTACAGCCTCCGCCCACACAAGTGGCCAAAGCGATGAATTCGCCGGCGTCTTCAACCGTCACGCCGAGTGCGGCGACTGCCACAACCCGCACGAGGCCAATGGCGCGCTGACGGTAGCCACCGGCAGCGGTTGGACCGCCTCCGGCGCGCTCGCCGGTACCACGGGCGTCACGGAGTCGCTCGCCTGGCAGAGCCCGATCACATACGAGTACGAGCTCTGCCTCAAGTGCCACTCTTCGTACACAACGCTCCGTTCATACACAGCACCGTCCGACAAGAAGACCGACAAGGCGGCTGAGTTCGATCCGGCGAGCGCTTCGTACCATCCAGTTGAAGCCCCGGGCACCAACACGTCTGCCGCACTCCAGAACAGCCTGAACGGCGGCAGCCTCTGGCAGTTCACCACCGGCTCTACCATCCGCTGCACGAATTGCCACGCGAGCTACCAGGAAGTTGCCGGTTCGCCCGCGCCGGGGGCGCGCCTGGCGCCCCACACGAGCCAATACCGCAGCCTCCTCATCGCCAACTACCGCGACCGGACGCTCAAGCCAGCCAACGAACAGTACAACTCCAACGACTTCGCTCTCTGCTATCTCTGCCACAGCGAAACTCCGTTTTCGGAAGGCTCGGGCCAGGAGACGGAGTTCGATGAGCACAAGAAGCACTTGGTGGACATCGACAATGACGGCGATCCCGGCCTCGGAACAGACATCAATACTCCTGGGGCGGGGCAAGGGCCTGCTCTGTGTGCCGAGTGTCACTTCGAGACCCACGGCACAGAACTGGCCTACTGGAGCGCCGACCAGGACAACGAACGCCTCATCAGCTTCTCTCCCAACGTGCTGCCCGTCTCAGGCGAGACCGAGCCGATCTTCTCGCTGCCGGACAGGACCTGCATGCTCGTCTGTCATGAGAAGAAGCACGATCCGAAAGACTACTGACCGCGGGAAGGGAACGCGACATGCAAGTGATCGTCCTCGGCATTAGCCACAAACGAGCGCCGCTCGTCTTGCGGGAGTGTCTCGCATTTCCGCCGACAGATCTGGAAGCCTCGCTGGAGGCGATGAGCAGGTGCGTGCCGGAGGGCGCCATCCTCTCCACGTGTCATCGGGTGGAGCTCTACGCGGCCGCGCCCGACGCGCGTCAGGCTGAGACAGAGCTCAAGCGTTTTTGGAGCGAGCAGCGCAACGTGCCCGCGTGGGATTTCGAGCCTCATGTCTACCGCCTGACCGGCCAGGAAGCGGTGGCGCACCTCTTCGGCGTGGCCTGCGGGCTAGACTCTGCTGTCATAGGCGAGCCGCAGATCTTGGGACAGGTGCGAGATGCGCTGGACCACGGACTGGAGACCGGTTCTGCAGGGCGCGTGCTCTCAAACCTCTTCCGACAGGCCATCACGACCGGCAGGCGCGCCCGCACGCAGACGGGCATCAACCGTAATGCCGCCTCCATTGGCTCTGCCGCCGTCGAACTCGCCGGGCGAACAGTCGGCGACTTGTGCTCTACGCGCGTCGCCTTGTTGGGCGCGGGCAAGATGGGCGAACTGGTGGCCAGAAACCTGCTGGACAAGGGGGCCCCGGAGATCGCTGTCGTGGGCCGCACGCCGGAACGGGTCAGGCAGCTAGCTCTTCAGTGCGGTGGCGCTGTCTCCCTCAGTCAGTTGGAAGATGGCTTGCTCAACTGCGACATTGTCATCTCGTGTACCAGTGCCCCTCACCATGTAATCCAGAGGAGCATGATGGAACGCGTAATGCGGGAGCGGGCCGGACGGCCGCTCTTCCTCGTCGATATCGCCGTGCCGCGAGACATCGAGCCATCAGTCGGCGGGATCGACAACGTCCACCTCTACAACATCGATGATCTGGAGTCGGCCGTGGAAGCAAACGTGAAGGAGCGGAAGGCCGAGGCGCGGAAAGCGGCTCCCATCATTAGCGAAGACGTCGAGAAGTTCCAGAGATGGCTGTACACGCAGAGCGTCGTGCCCACCATCATCGCCCTGCGAGAGCGCGCCGATGCGGTGCGGGAGGCAGAACTTGCCCGGACTTCATCGCTCCTCTCACGGCTGCCGGAACGAGATCGGCAGCGTATCGAAGCCCTCACGATGGCCATTCAGAAGAAGCTTCTCCATGGCCCGATTGCGCTCCTGCGGGAGCAGGCTGCGAGCGGCGATGGCCACGCGACGGCGACGGCGCTGCGCGATCTCTTCGACCTCGACGTGGAGGAAGGATAGTCCGCAGGTGGGACAACAACCTGAGCAGTTCGTCCTGCAAAGCCGTTCTGAAGGGTGCGTGTCACTCATCGTCCAGAATCGGATGTGGCGGACCCGTACCTATCGATACATGCCCTCCCGCGCACCCCTCCTGAAAGGGACACGCCGAGCGGAGCCGGCCGCTGTACCCAATATGTGAGTGCGGACGGATGCGCGACTCGGCGCTGATGATTGATGATGGAGACGAAAGGATAACGTGATGGACACACGCGAGCGGATGTTGTCAGGCGGCAATCGCCTTTCGTATGTCCTGGTACCGGTCGTGGCCGCAGCCGTCGTGCTGGCAGGCCTCGGTCTTGTCTTCCTTATTGAGAGCAGTTCCGGCTCAGACGGCGCCTCCGCCCCGGCGGCCGGCTCGACAGGCTCCGGCGTCGCCATTCCGGCCTTCGTCTTGGCGTCGCCGCCTGAAGTGCAGGCGGCCTATCGATTCGTGGCGGCACGTCCAGACGTGATGATGTGGATGCCTTGCTACTGCGGCTGCGGCGACCATAGCGGCCACCTGAGCGCGCGTAACTGCTTCGTCAAAGAAGGAAGCACCGCCTCCAACATCCAATTCGACTCGCACGGGGCAGGCTGCGAAATGTGCGTCGGTATCGCTTTGGATACGAAGGATTTGGTCGAGGATGGCATGTCCTTGCGGGACATCCGAAACTTTATCGACACCAAGTACAGCTCCCTTGGTCCAGGCACGGACACGCCGCTGCCGCCTTATTAGAGTGCGTTGTGAGAATCGATAGCAAGTGAGCAAAGCGAAGATGGATAACACACTAGATTACTTCTCACTCCTGGACGTCAGCGAGGACGTGTCCCAGGCGGAGTTGGAGTCGCGCTACCAGCAGCTCGCTGAATATCTCACGTCTGAGGCGATTCCGTCCCACCTTCGGGATTGGGCCCGCCAGCAGGCCGCCCTGGTCGACGAGGCCTACGCGGTTCTGGCAGACCCGGAGAGTAGGGCGGCGGTCGGCAAAGAGCAGGCACGCACCACAAGCAATGTTCCTTCCGGACTCGAGGCGGGTGGAAAGGCGAGCGATCAGCGTGACAGCGGGATCGAATCGCGGCCCGGCACCGGGGAGAAGCGGAGGCAGAGTGCTGATTCGCCGGACACCGCAGCGGCCGGCCTCTTGTCTCTATTCTTGAACCTTAGCCATCAGCCCCTCGCCATTGCCGTCGTCCTCGGACTCGTTGCGTTGGGCGGCATCCTGCTGGGCCTCTACGGCCTGCCAGGCGGCGGGGGTGACGCAACGCCGCCGACGGTGCAGGATACCGGTACGCTTCCGATCGACACGGAACGTGTCGCCGAGCTCATCGCGGCGAACGAAGCGAACCCCAACGACCCCGGAATCCTGTTCGAACTCGGTGAGACGTTCTTCCAGTCAAACGACTGGCAATCTGCCATCGATTGGTTTACCCAACTGCTAGCCCTGGAGCCGAATGACACCCATGCCCTAACAGACGTCGGAACATCCAACTTCAACCTGGGACGAAGCCCGGAAGCGAAAGCTGCCTGGCTGGCCGTCCTGGAGCTGGACCCCGACGATTTCCAGGCGCACTACAACCTAGGCTTCCTATACGCCAACGTGGAGCCGCAGGACCTGGATTCGGCCAGGCGGGAGTGGCAAGCAGTGGTGGAGCTGGCGCCGGAATCCGAACTCGCTCGGACGGCACAGCTTCACCTGGACGGCCTAGCGGAAGCAACGGCGACAGACGAAGACGCGGACGCGACACCGCCGTAAGTAGAGCCTGGAACGACGTTCGCGCGCATCGGATTGCGGAGGAGGTGACACAGCTTGGACGGCGAAAACACGACGATTCTCATTGCCTTCGCGGCGGGAGTGCTCTCATTCGCGTCGCCCTGCGTGCTTCCCCTGGTCCCGGCCTATATCGGGCACATGGTCACCGTCTCAGGCGAGTCTCCGAGTCCTACCCGGCGGATGGCCTGCCTTCTTCACGCCACTTCGTTTGTCGCTGGCTTCTCGTTCGTCTTCGTCGCCTTTTGGACCTCCATCGGGCTCATCGGTTTTGCCCTACTGGACAACGCTCACTACCTGCGCGTGGCGGGCGGAGCGATCTTGATCTTCATGGGGATGCACCTGTTAGGTGTTATCAACATCGGCTTCATGGACCGTGAGTACAGCGTATCGGGCGGATGGGGATCCAAAGTGGGGTACCCCCGTTCCGCAGCGATGGGCATGTCCTTTGCCGCGGGTTGGACTCCCTGCATCGGCCCGGTATTGGGCAGCATCATCGGGCTAGCGATTATCGGCGGTACTGTGGCCGAAGGGGCAGTGCTACTGCTGGCATATTCGGCTGGGCTGGGCGTGCCATTCCTGATCATGGCGCTGGCCGTGGACGGCATCTCAGCTCGCCTGAAGCGCATGCGCCCTGTTCTTGCGGCGGTGCCGCTAGTGAGTGGCGTGTTGGTAGTGGGCGTGGGCGTGCTGATGCTCACCAACACCTTCATCAAGATGATTCCGTACTTCGATTGGGGACAGGGCTACGTCTAGAGCCTGGAGATACATAGGGGGGGCAGGAGCGCAATGAACCAAAGCAAAGTGCTGGTGGCAGGGCCTTCCGGCCCCCGCGCGAAGCCATCGCGCACGCTCTGGGAATTGCAGCTCCTGCGGCGGACTTGGCGCTTCTTCACCTCCGTCCGCCTTGCCCTCATCCTCATTCTGACCATCACGGCGGCGATACTGGCCGGCACTCTGCTGATGCAGGTGCCGCCCTCCGTCATGGCAAATCCCGCCTCCTACGATCTGTGGCTGGAGCAAGCCCGAGCCAAGTATGGAATCTGGACCGGTCCGCTTGAAGCGCTTCAGTTCTTCAACGTCTTCCACACGCTCTGGTTCCGGGTGCTGATCGGCCTCCTAACCGTCAATATCATCGTCTGCTCGGCGAATCGATGGAAAGGGATCTGGTCGATGGCCTTCCCCGCCCGCATTCGCATGGGAGACGCCTTCTTCGAGCACGCCCGGCTCAGTGCCCGCTTGGATGCCGACATGCCCCCGTCAGTCGCGGTCGAGCGCGCGAAGCGAGCCTTCCGTCGCGCCCGCTATCGTGTCAAGACCGAGACCAGTGATGATGCCGTCGCGTTCGTTGTCGACAAGAACCGCTTCAGCCGATTCGGTACCTTCTTCAGCCATCTGAGCCTCGTGATGATCCTCGCAGGTGCGATCATTGGCAGCGTCTGGGGAGTCAGCGACTCCGGATTCGTCGTCTCGGAGGGCGCCATCCGCGACCTCGGTATGGGGACGAACATCTCCGTCGGGTTGGAGCACTTCGCCGATGAGTACTACTTGGAAGGGCCGCCCAAGGACTTCCGGAGTGAAGTCGTAATCTACGACAACGGCGTCGAGGTGAAGCGCGGGACTGTGCGCGTGAACACGCCAATCGGCTACGGAGGATTCCGGTTCCACCAGGCGTTCTTCGGCAATACGGCTGTGATGGATGTACGAGATGAGAATGGGACGGTTCTCTTCGAGGACGGCGTGCCCCTGGCTTGGCAAACTCAAGAAGGACGCCCCGTCGGCAGCTTCAGGCTGCCGGAGCGCAACCTGGTCGTTTACGTCGTCGGTCCGCTCTCCGGATTGAACGATCCGGCGATTCCGGCCGGGGAGATGCGTGCGGAGCTATACCGCCAGGACACGGGCACCTTGCTGACAATGGGAAACCTTACGCAGGGGACGCCGAAGGAATTGGAGGACCTCACCTTGACGTTCCAACGGGAGCGTCGGTTCACCGGGCTCAAGGTTGTGAAGGACCCCGGCCTCAACATCATTTGGGCTGCCTGCGGTTTCATGATACTCGGTCTGGTGATGCTCTTCTATCTTCCGCACCGCCGGCTTTGGGCCATATGCAAATCCCGCCCTGATGGCACCAGCGAGTTCCAGATGGCAACGAGTTCGCAAGCAGACCTGTCGGCCGCGCAAGAATTCAAGCAACTGACGAACCGAGTTCGTCTGGCGTTCGGCATCGCTGCCGTGGACAGCGATGACACAGAAGGAGAAGACGACGATGTATGAACTCTCACAGTACGCCTTTGTTGCGGCCTTCAGCGCGCTGGGTCTAGCCATGCTGCTCTATGTCGTAAACGTCCTGGGGGCCAGAAATGTGCGGATGATGAGTCTCGCAGACGGCGGCTCAGTTTCGAGTTCGCCAGGCCACGGAGCCGTAGATGCGGCCGGGCGCTACGCCACGATCCTGGCCATCAACGCGCTTGTCTTCCTGACGGCCTCACTGGCCTTCCGGGCAGTCGAGAGCGGCCACGGCCCGTTCTCCAACATGTACGAGTTTTCACTGGCCTTTGCCTGGGGCGCGCTGGCCATCTACCTCTACTTCGAAATGCGCTACAGGCTACGCACCTTGGCGCTGCTGGTGTTGCCCATAGCGTTGGGCCTCTTCGCCTACGCGACTACCGTGTCTTCGGAAATCGATCCGCTTGTACCGGCACTGCAGAACGACTTGCTTCTCACCATTCACGTCGCCGTCGCGATCTTCGCCTACGGGGCCTTCGCGGTCGCCTTCGGCGCGGCCGGCCTTTACCTCTTCCAGCGCCACGATACGATTCGTTGGCTCCCCAGGGCGGCCGTCCTGGATGAGATCGGCTACAAGGCAGTGCTTGTGGGCTTCCCGATGATGGCGCTGGTGATTATCCTAGGCGCCATCTGGGCTGAGATCGCCTGGGGCCAGTACTGGAGCTGGGACCCGAAGGAAACGGCGTCCCTGGTTACCTGGCTCATCTACGGTGGCTATCTCCACGCGCGGGTCGTCCGCGGGTGGCGAGGGACGCGCAGCGCCGGCTTGCTCATCCTAGGGTTCGCCGCCACACTCTTCACCTACTTCGGCAACTACTTCCTCGGAGGTCTGCACGGCTATGGATAGGGACAACGGCGAGCGCGGAGAGGATGGCCAAGTAGCGCTGGCTCCGGGGAAGCCCGATGTCACCGATGCGACGGGCGACGACGGGCGGAACGTCCCGGAGGCAGAGGACCAGCTGCCGCCTGAGGAGGCAGAGCACGAGCTGCCTCCTGAATTGGTGCTCAAGCCACCGTTCCCGCGCCCTCGCGTGGGTGCCGTACGGAACATCGTGGCGACTTTGGTCGTGGGCCTCATCATTCTCGGGCTGGTCTGGCTCTTCGATCGCCCGGGGGGCTTCGGCGCAAGCGAATCGATCACGCTGACCGCGTCAGCATCAGGGCCCGCGCCTCGCGTGGGCAAGGAGGCGCCGGACTTTCGGGTCCAGGGGCTGGACGGTGAGTACTTCCGGCTGAGCGACTTCCGTGGTCAGCCTGTTTGGATCAACTTCTGGGCCACCTGGTGCCCTCCCTGCCGGGCGGAAACGCCGGACGTTCAGAAGGTCTATGAGGAGCGGCAGGCCGACGGTCTCGTCATTATCGCTCTGAGTATTGGCGAGGACGCTGACACAGTGCGAGGTTACGAGGAGCGCTCTGGCACTACGTTCACGATGGGCCTTGACCGCGATACGGCGGTCGCTGCCCGGTACCGCATCGTCGGCATCCCGACGCATTACTTCGTGGACGCAGACGGCATCCTGCGTGATTGGCGCATTGGCAGCATGAGCGAAAAAACGATGAACAAGAAGGTCGATGAGATCATGTCTACGGACCTGGAAGGGAGCGATCCTTAAGATCGGGTGAGGTCCTATGTTGCGCAGAGGGGAAGCTAGGAAGCCACGATGGGCCGGCGCTCCGCAAGTAGGGTGTTCAGCAGAGCCTCATCGGAACGGCGGACGCCCGGTCGGAGTTGCCCCGACGGCGTAAGAGTGAGGTATGAGCGATGCCAGTAGCCGAGAGAGGGGCCCTATTCGTCGGCAGTTGTCTGGTGCTAGGTCTGGGGCTCTTTTTCTGCGCCTGGGGTTACTATGCCGCCGGGGCAATCCACGAAATCTACCGCAATCCGGTATTGGACGCCATTGGCTTGCGCTCCCTGGCGGTATTGGCCGGCTTGCTCGCGGTGGCGGTGGGTGCCTATGGGGCATGGGTCGCGATGCCGCTGTGATGGCGTCAAACATCGTAGAAGGGAGGTGCTCAGTCCATGCCAGGGAGGCACAGGCGATGGGTCCGCCCAGCTCTGGTCCTCGTGGCCATCGGGTGGCTTGTTAGCGTGCTGTCCGCCGGATGTGCCGGTGAGAGACCTGCAGAGATTGAGCCACTCGCGACACCTGTCCCTCTTGGCAGCTACCCTTCCCCAAAGGGCCTCTGCCTGCTCTGCCACAGTCAACCCGGCCTGACCGTCAAGGTGGCCGGCGAACAGGAACGTCCGCTCGACGCCGTTGACCCCCAAGTACTTGACGCCTCGGCGCACAGACTGCTGCTCTGTGTGGAATGCCACCCAGCTCAGTCTGCCATGCCGCACGTTGAACTGAGCCCTCAGAGGCCGCAGGGCCCGAACGCCGCGACTTTATGTCCGGCTTGCCACTTCGAGCCGTATGAGCTCTACCTCGATAGCGTGCACGGTACCTTGGTCAAGTTGGGGGACGAACGCGGCCCCTCCTGCCGCGATTGCCACGGAATCCACGATGTCCAACCTGTAGAGGAGTGGGTTACGAGTGAACGAGTGCAAGTCTGCGCCGGCTGTCACGCCGGGGCGAGCCCTGCATTCCTCGGCGCACCCGTGGGCCACGAAGAACCGTCGCTTCGACACCTCCCCGTGGCCTTCTTGGCCGAGAACATGCTGGTCATCCTCACCTCCGTGGTCCTCGCCACCGGGATCATATTCGTAGAGCTGAGCGCGCTACGCTGGCTGTTCCGTCGTTGGCGGACCTCAGTCAGGAGGAGAAGCGATGACGACCGGCGCTAAGGTCCGCTCGCAGGAACGGGCCAGGCCGCCGACGGAGCAGCGGCCGGCCGCCAGTGAACGCTATGTGGTCCGTTTTGATGGCCACCAGAGGCTGCAGCACTTCCTTATGATGAGCAGCTTCATCGTCCTGGCCCTCACGGGGCTGCCACAAAAGTTCAGCGGTCTGGCCATCAGCCAGTGGTGGGTGAGCAGCCTGGGCGGCCTGGAAGCGGTGCGGACCGTCCATCGCGCCGTTGGCATTGTTATGCTCGCGGACTGTGTCTACCACGTCGCCTACCTCTTCTACCAGATCGCCGTTCGGCGGCGTTTTGGTGCTCTGCGCATGATCCCCGCACCCAAGGACCTACAGGACGTATCTCAGACGATTCTCTATTTCCTGGGCTTGGCCGGAGAAAAGCCCAAGTTCGACAGGTTCAGCTACCTGGAGAAGTTCGACTACTGGGCAGTGTTTTGGGGAATCGCCGTGATTGGCGGTTCGGGACTGGTGCTCATGTTTCCGGTCCGGACCACTGACTTCCTGCCGGGCCAGACGATAGCGATCGCCCTTGCCATGCACAGTGACGAGGCGTTGCTGGCCGTTGGCTGGATCCTCATCGTGCACATGTTCAACGCACACTTGGCGCCCTGGATCTTCCCATTCGACCCGACAATCTTCACCGGCAGGGTACGCGTCGAACGGTACGCGGAGGAGCATCCCCTGGAGTGGGCCCAGATAGCGCCGGCCGATCCTTCCTCCGCGGCTGCAGAGGAGCATTCCCTGAAGGGGGCCCAGATCGCCTCGGCCGATCCTTCTCCTGAGGCCGGTTTCGAGCCACGCTTCCGCTCGCCCGAAGACCGCAGCAATAAACGAGGCCCGCCGTGAAGAACATGCTGGACCGTATACGGTGGACGAAAGTGGGGCCATGGGCACTGGTGCTGCTGGGGGTCATCTCTCTGCTGGCGACGTGGCTCCTGTGGTCCGCGAATACCACAACCCGTACCCTTGTCTTCAGAGCCACCGCTACGCCCGCAGCCACGGAAGTCGCCACGACCCAGCCCCGGTATCAGTCCAACCATGAGGGCAACGCCGAGCCCGAGGCCGCTGACTTGGCACACCGCCAGACGGTGCTCGAACGCTTCTCATGCCGCGATTGCCATGGGGTGGGAAAGGGATGGCTGATGCCCGACGACCACTCGACCATGGCGGAGGAGGGGTGCCAGGAATGCCATGTAGCCGCGCCCGAGCCGCTACCTATCTCGTTGCACCAGAACATGGAACAGGGGGCGGAAGAGCCGTGCGGCGCCTGCCATTTCGACCAGGTGGGGCTCGCCTCGGTCACGACCGACGCAGCTAGGCTCCCCTCCGCAGCTTCTTCAGCGCCGGCGGGCTGCAATTCGTGTCACGGCGGCAGCGCCGAAGACCTGCTGCCAAGTAGCCACGCAGAGCGCTCTCAGGCCCTCTCCACCTGCATCGTCTGCCACGAGACGCAACCATTGGACTCGCCGGCGGTTCCCCACCGCGTCGAAGGATGGGAGCGGTGCGACTTCTGCCACGGGGAACAGCGCTTGACGCCCTTGACCGGGGCCCATGAGGGCGATGTCGGCGGACAATGCCTCTTCTGCCACTCTGTGACTCAGTTGCCGCCGACGACGCACAGGAATATGGTCTTCGTCGCCCACGACGAGGGAGGATGCATGACCTGCCATGCCGAAGACGCGCTGGCACCTCTTCAAGACAGCCACGTCGACCGTGCAGAGCCGCTGTGTGCGCTCTGCCACAACCCGGACGACGAAGAGGAGGCGCCACCGATTGCTCCTCACCCGCTGGCCCGTACCACCTGCAAGAGCTGCCATTCCGCCAGTCTGGTTGGCACTCTGCCGCTCGACCATACTGACCGAGGCGAGGACACGTGTAACGTCTGCCACGACGAGCATCCCGGAGGACCGCCAACGATACCGCACGCTATCGACAACCGCGCCGACTGCACGGATTGCCACCAGCCATCCGGGCCGCAACCGTGAGCTAGCGAGCGGTTCTGCGGTCGCCGCCACTCGGGACCTCACTGCGATGAGCGCCGTCAGGAAAGCACGGCGTGACGATCATGCCATGAGCCGCGGAGGCTTCGTCATGATCGGCGCAGGCTGGCGCTGGGCTTTGGCCCGAAGGCAGGCTCGCCGCGCGACCGGGCGATCAGCATCCGCGACCCAACATGCGTCATCTGTTTCTTCGAACAGGAGCAAAGCGACAAGCCCCGCCGCGATCGCGCCGTAGCCTAGCGGCCCAGGCGGCGCATCGACAGCAACCTTCACTCGATGGGCAGGGGCCGTTCCAGCTCGTCGAGAGGGACGGAAACGTGACAGTAGCTACAGGCAGGCTCGTCGAGTGGATCGCCGCCGAGTCGCTCCTCGCCCTTATCGCCCAGGTCGTGACACGTGAGGCACTGGCCGCCGCCCAAGCCTCCTTCCAACTGCCGGCCGGTTTCGACATTGACCAACTTGGCGTGACAGCGGAAGCAGCCCGTATTGAACTCCCCCTCCGAAATCGGGTGCCCACGGTTGTCCGGGTACGTGAGCCAGCTCGTCCTCATGTGCGGATAGAGCACTAATTCAGATATGTGCTCTAGCTCATCGATCGCCTCTCGGATGGATGCCTGCTTGGACGCCGCGATTTCGGGATAGTTGACGTTATAGAAATCCTCCAACTGCTCGAACCAGCCGTCCTGACTCCAGCGAGCAGCCAATTCTTCAGCACTATTCGGGACAGAGCCGTAGACACCCAGCAACTCTAGGGCCTCCCGCTTGAGGTACGGTAGGTCGGAATCCAGACGACCGGCGAGGAACGCTTCGTCTATTAGGTCGCCGGGAGGCGGGATCCTGTGCGCTGCCCGATTGTGGCAGTCAATGCAGTCCATGAGCCGCTCTTCCTCCAGAGGCTCTCGCAGTGACAGGTCTGGGTTCACCCACTCTTCGGTGCCGTCAGGCTTTACCACCTTGGCCGATGCAATGACCTGGCGCTCGCTGTCGGCCGAGCGGTACCAGAGCTCCGCGGACGTGTGCCAGTGAACGCCGCCGGCCTCCTCCAAGTAGCTGCCGCCAGTGCCCACTCGGAATGCCAAGGCGCGGGCGTGGACCGTATTCTCCTCGTCAGGGACAACGGAGCGATACACTTTGAGAAAGAGGCCGTACGCCTTCTCGCGCCAGTGACACCCCTCACAGGTGGCGCGGGCCGGACGCAGATTCTCGATGGGGGCCGGTATCGGCCGGGGGTAGGACCCGGAGAGGACGGCGACGACCTGGCGCAGGCCGGACAGCTTCGCCTGTGCGTACCAACTGGCGCCCGGTCCAATGTGACATTGCGTGCACTCTACCTCGGCGTGCGCGGAGCGCTTGTAGGGCTCGTACTGGGGTTCCATAACCGCGTGGCACATGCCCCCGCAGAACGTCGGCGAATCCATGAAGTGCGCAGCGCGGAAGCCCCCAGCAGCCACCAGAGCCGTGAATACTAAGGTGAGCATGGCGAACGCTGCAAGCCCGATCAGGTGGCGTGCGTTGCCGAAGTCCAGCTTTAAGGCCACCGGTATCCGCTCGCCGCGACGGGCAGCAGCGGCCTGTCGGCGTCTCTCCCAAAGCATGCCCGCCGGAATCAATATGAGGCCCAAGGCGAACAGCGATGGTACTCCGGTCCAGACCAGCATGCCGAGGTAGGGGTTGGTTTCCACCTGAAAGATCTGCGTCCCGAGGAGGAAGATCAGAGCAAAATTGCCCGTCGCGGCGAGCGCTGCCCCCAAGAAGGTGATGGGGTTCAGGGCGACGTGCCGCGTCCTGGGCGAGTTCACAGCGCCCTCCGGTCTAGTGGGACAATAAATGGCCTCCCTGGCCGGCCAGGCGCATTAGTGAGAGCGAACTGACAAACAGCGCCAATAGCACGCCAGCCCGGCAGATACGACACAATGTCACCTCGATTCTAGATTAGTGGAGCCTGCGTCTGAAGCCACGTACCATTCGGTAGATTTCCGTACGGCAAGTTGGCATAGGCATGAATGTACCGACCGAGGGCGCTTTGAACGGAAGTGACGCCAGGGCTCTGCGCGGAAGGAACCGGAGAACCGCCTGCGACATGGCGCCGACGAATTTCGTGCCGCCCCTGGACTCACAAGCTGCTGTACGATACTCCTGAAGCTGCCATGACCAGCGACGTTCCCGCCGTTCCGCTACACACGGCCGTACGGCGAGCACTTCGGCCGCCGCTGCCGAAGGAGCATGGCACGTGGGCATGGCTGCTTCTTCCCGCTCTCATAGGCCTTCTCGCTATCGGCTGGCCCAGCGCACCTGCCTGGCTTGTCTTCGGTAGTGCCGTGTTTGGCTTTCTGCTGCGGGCGGCCATGGACGGTTGGAGGGCCAGCCAGCCGCGGCGGCACCAGTATCTGGTGTGGGCCGTGGTATTCGGGATCGGTCTCCATCTGATGATCGTCCCGCCAGTCACACACTGGCACCGTTGGGTGCTACTCCCCCTAGGCGCCGGTATAGGTATCGGTCCTCTCTCTGTGCAGACCGTTCGCTGGCTCCGCATACAGAGGCGCGTGCTCGGTGAGGCCGTCGTCGTCGCGTCGCTGTCGCTACTGGCCCCGGCCGTCGCATACGCCGGCACAGGGGAGTTCGATAGGTGGACAGGGTTCCTCTGGTTGCCGGCGGCGCTCTATCTCTGGGGCAGCATCACCTTCGTGAGGATGTCCCTGGCGCCCGACACATCGAGAGCGACCCGTATGCGGCAGGAGCGCCGGCGAACAGCTGCGCTCTACCACGCAGGCCTGCCTGTAGCTCTCGCGGCCTCTGTCGCTGGCGGCGCCATTCCCGCTCTGGTCACCCTGGCGTACATACCGATGATGGCGAAAGCGGCGTACGCCCTGTGGTGCAACGCGCCAGCGGATTCTGTTCAGAAACTCGGAATCTGGGAGGCGATCCACGCCGCTGCGTTCGCTGCCCTGCTCATCACCTTGTACCGCCTGGCGGGGTGAGAGCGAGCCCAGTCGCACCAATTGGGCTATACGGCCTTCGGTGCCGGCGCGGTACCAACACGAAGCCCCCGTCACCCCCAGTCGTCGCGGCCACTTGAGGTGATGATGGCAGTGCTGCCCCGCCCGGAAGCCAATCTTGGCCCAATGTCGTGCGAGGTGTACTGGTAGAGGGAGCGGGGGTACAACGAATGGGCGGAAACACACCGCCCAGGAGAACACCAATCAACGGAGGAACATCAGATCGGCCTCGCCCAGAGGCCTCAGGTTACTCGAGATCTGCGGGCGGCCGGGCGCAACCGAACGGACCTGCTGCCGCAGACGTCCGCCTGTTAGCCGCTCTCGTCGACTACGTCCACCTCCGGCGGAGACGGGCCAAACAGCTCCAGCGTGACAAGTCCAACGAAGCGGTCCATCACGTACAGCCTGGTTCCGGCGAGCGACAATCCGGCCGGTGCCCGAAACAGCGAGGTAGAGGCCGGGTCTGCCGGATCTTGGCGGCCGATGAAGCCCAGGTATCCCCCGTCGGCGGCGAATACCTGGACTGCGGTCATGAGGCCATCGCTGACGAAGACGCGACCCTCTTCGTCCACGGCCACCCCCTTGGGGCGCGACAGCGTACCTGTCGTGTCCCCCAACCGTCCGAACTCGGCGACGAAGGCGCCACCCCGGGACAGCTTCACCACGCGTCCATTCAGAGTGTCCACGACGTAGATACTACCCGCCTCGTCGATTGCCAGGGCGCCGGGCACGTTGAATCCCTCGGAGCCTCCCGCGCGTGTTCCGGTTCCTGCTGACCATACAACGCCACCGTTTTCGTCCAACCGAACCACGCGATGGTTATCGGCATCCGACACGACGATGCCGCCATCTGAGGCAACAGCCACTCCGATGGGTCGTGGTGCTTGTTCGTCGGCGGCGATGGGTCGCAGCGAGAGGACTTTCTGCAAGCGTCCTGATAGGTCTAGCACTAGTATCTCCGCGGACAAGGAGTTGGCGACGAAGAGGCGACTGCCATCGCTGGCGATGGCCATCGGGTGCTGCACGTCCTGCCCTGCGTAAGAGTCGCTGTCGAATGAAGCGAGGACGCGACCACTTTCGTTCAACTTCAGGATGCGGCCGTTTCCCGCATCGACGACAAAGAACGCGTCTCCTACGACCGCGACGGCGGCTGGCAGTGCCCACTGCTGTTCGACCGGCTGTTCAAGCACGCCGACCAGTGACGAAGGGTAGACGCGCTGGGAGACGCCAGACATGTGCTCGGCAGCCGTGTCTTCTTCTGCAGTCTCACCCGGCAGGATCAAGGCGCCGATAGCTAGGCCGATCACGACCGCCAATGATGCTCCCAAGAGCAGCTTCAACCCAAGGTGACTCTCGGTCGGCTGGCTCCCGGCCATCGGTCCTCGCGAAACGCCTTCCATTATTCTTGGCTACTCCCTCCCCCAGCCGAAGTGGCAGTTCAGGCAGAGAGGCAGAAAGGCCTCGTGCGATGACTCGAAGGGCATCGAGTTGAACTCCGTGCCTGGCACGCCCCCGTGCGTGGCGTGGCAGCTCAGGCACTTAACGAAGGTGCCTGGTGCGGTCCCCTCCGAGTTCCATAAGCGGGTGCCGCTGAAGTCGCCGTGGTCGGGGTCCCACGTGCCGTCCTCGGGCTCCACGCCTGTCGCACGGGCGTCCACGTCCACCGGATGGTCGTCCGGTCCGGCATCCTGGTGGCAGCTCCGGCAGAAGTTGGCATTGCCGGCCACCTTGACGAACCTGTTGTTGTCGGCTCCGTGTGGATCGTGACACAGGTCGCAGTCCTGGCCCCGGACGCCCGAATCTGTCACGTGCATCGTTCGGTCCGTGCTGAAGGCATACATTCCTTCCCAGGTAACCGTCCCGTCGTGGCAACTGAAGCATAGGGTCTTCATGCCAGCCAGCGGGCCGCCTGCACTGGGGTCGCGTGCCCAGAGAATCTCGCCGCCGTCCTCCCGCGGCAGGTGACAGTACACGCAGGGCGAATCTCCAGGCGCCGCCAGATCGTGCGGCGTCCCATGTACGTCCTCCGATTCGCCTAGGACGCGTTCCGCGCCGACGGTCACCACTAAGACGACGGCCACGAGGGCGAGCACCCAGACTGCGCTTCTCATCATCTCACTCAAGCTCCCGCGCCCGCGCGCCGCCTGCCAAACCTGCTCCTGCCCTCCAGATGGGCGCGGCAACTGCTTCCGGCGGCGCCCGGCCAGGATCGATAGCAACGGCATCCGGTTCGTCTCCAGGGCGGCCCCAGGGTGGGATGAAGCTCACGATGACGGTGAAGATGTAGAATGGCAATATCATGAGGACCGTTGCCGCCAGCACGCCCTCTCGCCCTCCCAGCGTCGGCGTGTACGTCAACAGGCCCCGCAGGCTCTTCGAGAGGAGCTGACCGCCGATGACCACGTTCCAGCGCATGGCGAACACGCCGATGAGCACGCAAAGGGCGGCCACAAATGCCACCCAGGGCCTGTGTCCCCCGCGGACGAGGCCGATGGCGATGGCGTGCAGGAGCAGAACGGGCACGAGTGAACCCAGGCCGAACTGGATCCCGAAGTAGCTGATCGGGATCCCTTCGGTAAGGAGCCGAGAGATGATTTCCCAACTCTCCTCGGCTTGGTAGATCATGCTCAAGATCTCAAGCCCTTCCAGGGCCAGGTCCACCAGCAGGATCGCCAGCAACCACTTGACCAACGATGTTACGCAGTCTTCATCTAGCGGCCTGCCGAGCAGCTTCATCGTCGCGATATACATCACGATGAGCAGCGCTATACCGGATACGATGGCCGACATCAGGAAGATGGCGGGCATCAGCGGAGTCGACCACCACGGGTTCGCCTTGAGCGACCCGAACAGGAAGCCGACATATCCGTGCAACAGGGCGGCCATAGGAATGCCGATGCCTGCCAGCGCTCTGATCACCTTCTCGTCCATGATGCGTGCTTTCTCGTCTATCTCATGCACCCCCAGCGTGAGGGCCTCGTAGACCAGTCGTTTGGGGCCCGTGGTCGTCGCAGCGTAGTGGATGATGTCCGGACGGAAGACCAGCCAGGTCTCGACAAGCACCAAGACGAGATAGGCCAGCCAGATGTAGCCGAAGCCCGCCATCGCCGACGTGAAGTTGGGCGTGAGGAAGATCATGAAGGCCCGCTCAGGTCTGCCCAGGTGAGCCTGCAGAGGAAGCGGCGCGACCAGGAGAAACGCAAGCGCCATCACCAGCGAAAACGAAGCGACGGGCTTCAAGGTCTTTACGTTGAGCACGTGGTACAGCGACGACACCACGAACGCACCGGCCACCAGCCCCGTGATGAACGGGTACAAGACAATGAGGATGCTCCACCCGATCTCGATCTCGTTGGGATACGCGAAACCGTCCATTACTACTGCACCGCCGAGTCCAGATTGAGATACGCTATCTGCGGCTTGGTCCCCAATTCAGGCTTCAGGACGTGGACGCGTCGCTCCGCCAGAGTCTTGCTGACTTCACTTTCCGGATCTCGCAGATCTCCGAATATCCGAGCTCCGACAGGACATGCCTCCACGCACGCGGGCAGCATTCCCTTGGTGATCCGGTGGTAGCACCACGTGCACTTGTCCGCGACACGCTCGTCCGGATCGAGATAACGCGAGCCGTACGGGCACGCCTGAATGCAGTACCGGCAGCCGATGCACCTGTCCTTGTGGACCAGGACCGCACCGTCAGCGGTTTTGAAGCTGGCGCCCACTGGACAGACCTGCACACAGGGAGAGACGTCACACTGATTGCAGATCTTGGGGACGAAGAAACTCTTGGTGATCTTCTTTCCCCGGGCTTCCTCGGGCAGCTCTTCGCCGTAGAAACCGTTGATTCCGGCCTCAGGCGAGTCGACATGTACTTCCCCGTCGTCTGTAAATGTGTAGCGTTCTATCCACGTCCGGTTGTACTCCGGATGCGGTGAGATATTGTTCTCTCTCTTGCATGCCCGCGCGCAGCGCCCGCAACCGATGCACTTGGCGGTGTCGATGACGTAAGCCCAGTCGTGATCCTCAACGCGGTAGTCGCTGTTAGCGTCTCCCGCCTGAGCATCCGCCGCCGGCGTCGATGGCGGGGATACGATGCCCCGCATGGTGTAGACCAGTAGCCCGCCGAAGCTGGCATTGGTGCCGAGAACGATGAACCTTCGCCTTGAGATAGCCACCCCTACTCCTCCTTCGGCCTGTGACAGGTCAGGCACTCCGCGTTGTTCGGTTCGATGTGGGCATCTGACACCGGTACCCACTCGCCCTGCGCGTGGCACGTAAGGCACTTGGGCGGAATCTCTATCTCATGTGGTATCGCCGGCGGAATACCAGGCTGGTGCGGGTTGTGACAGGACGCACAGGGAGCCGCCTCACCCCCCTCGGGGGCGCCGTGTTCGGCCACGTCTACCTGGGGGAAGTCTGGGGGCCGGGCGGCCAGTTCGGCATGGCAATAAAAGCAGAGATCGCGCGCGTCCGAGATTGCCAGAGGAGCGTCGTGATCGGTGCGCGCCAGCTCAATGTGTTCCTTCGTGGCGCCATGGCAGTTCTCGCAAGTCACGGATGCGTGATCAGAGATTCCCCAGGATGTGCCGATAGGCTGGTGGCATTCCCCGCAGGTCTCCGGATCTTGGTTTTGGACCGCCAGGTTTGCCCACGCACTCGTATCGTTGCTGTGAGTCAGGCCAATAAAATCGATGGTCACATTGGCCGACGCCGAGCGCAGAAACAGAAACGCGACAACGAATAGAATCACCAACAACCCGGCTCTGGTTAGATGCGTCATTACTACCTCGAGATTCAGCCTAGTCGCTGCTAGGCATGGAAGCACGTGCCTTTGGATAGATATCCGTTAGGGCGAAGGTCACGTCCTGGACATACGCCGGAAACGCCCACAACCGATGTCGGATCCGCCGGGCGACCTGAGCGCCGAGAGAATCAGCGAGCAGCGCATCTCCCGGCCAACCCCGCGCGACTGCTGCGAGTCTGGACCGGCTGCCTTACCATCTGTGTTCCGACCACGACCGCGTGGGTCACGGTCTTCGCGAGACCGCCGCCCACGCAATCCGGTGGAGCCGCCGGGTCTGTCAGCCTGCCACGTAGGGGGCAGCCGCTACACTTATCGCGAACGACATGACCAACTCCGACGAACGACGGCCCTCTCGCAACGCCCGCCTTCTGACGGAAGAAGAGGTCCAGGCGCGGCGCCCGGTCCTGCTGGACGGCATCGCGCAGTTCAACGGCGGCTACTTCTTCCAATCGCACGAGACGTGGGAAGAATTCTGGCTGCGCTGTCCGTTGCCGGCCCGCACCTTCCTCCAGGGGGTGATCCAGATCGCCGCCGCGTTCGTTCACCTGCGAAGGGGCGAGTACGAGGGCACGGTAAAGCTGTTGGGCCACGGCCTGAGCAAACTGGAGGACTTCCCGGACGTCTACCTTGGCGTCAATGTGCGGCGCCTGATCTATGACGTGACCGCCGCCCGCGAAGCGATCGTCAGGCTGGGACCGGATGGCTTTACGGAGTGGGACGATGTCCCGCAAATCCATCTTGCCGATGTTGCGGAAGTGTGACAGTTCGCGGTCGCACCTTTCGTCCTCTGATCGCAGCCGACTACACTGAAGAGTGATGCGCCGCTTCATACTCATGACAGTCGCCGCACTCGCGCTCGTAGTCGCCGCCTGCAGTGGAGGTGGCGACGAGGCGGGTTCCACTGCGACCGCGCCCGCCGATGGCTCGACGGCTGTCTTCACGCCGTTCCCCACGCCGCAGCCCGGCGCCGTTCTCACGACCGAGGAGATCGTGCGCAAGATCGGACCGTCCGTCGTTCAGGTCCTCACTGAGGTAGCGACGCGCAATGTCTTCGGCCAAGTGGTTCCTTCGCAGGGCATCGGCACGGGCGTCATTATCGACACCGATGGCCACATCATCACGAATGACCACGTCGTCCGCGCGGGCGCAGGCGTCGCCAGCAGCATCACCGTCACGCTGAGCGACGGCCGTACCGCCGCCGCGACAGTCGTCGGCGCCGATCCGGCGACCGACCTCGCCGTGCTGAAGATCGAAGCCGGCGGCCTCACCGCGGCCGAGCTGGGTGACGTCGCGTCGCTCCACGTCGGCGCCGATGTGGTGGCGATGGGCTTCGCGCTCGGCCTGGAGGGCGACCCGACCGTGACGCGCGGCGTCGTCAGCGCCAAGGGCCGTACGATTCAAGAGCAGTCGGTCTCGATCAACGACGCGATCCAGACCGACGCCGGCATCAACCCGGGCAACAGCGGCGGCCCGCTCGTCGACGACCGCGGCCGCGTCGTCGGCATCAACACCGCCATCATCAGCGGCGCGCAGAGCATCGGTTTTGCGATCTCGATCGACGTGGCGAAGCCCATCGTCCAGGAGCTGCTGCAGAGCGGGGAGGTTAATCGCGCCTTTCTCGGCATCCGGTTCACGGATATCACGCCCAGCTTGGCCCGCAGCCTCAACCTGCCGGCGGAGGAAGGCGTCGGCGTTGTCGATGTGACGGCCGATTCGCCCGCGGCGTCGGGCGGGCTGCTCCCGAACGACATCATCATCCGCCTGGGCGAGGCCGAGATCAACAACAGCGGCGATCTCGTCGACGCGCTGCGCCGCTACCGCGCGGGCGATGACGTCGTCGTCCACCTGTACCGCGAAGGCGGAGAGGTGGAGACAGACGTAACGCTGGCGGAGCGGCCGTAGGGGCGCGGCGCGCGCTCTGGCCGGCGCAGTTCGTCTATCCCCGCCGACGGTCGGCGTAGACTAGTCCGCCCGCGAGATGACGTGGTGCCAGAGGATGGCCATGCCGACGAGGACGAGTGGCGCATGGGTGGAGAATAGGAGGGTTTCGGGTGCGGTGAGGCCGCTTGGCTGTTGGAAGAACGCAGCGAAGCTATTGTGTGAACCGGCTCGCTCAGACCAGCGGCTCCATACGACTGCCGAGCCGCCGAAGCCAATAGCAAGGAAGCCAAGCGCGGACAGGGTGTACCGGTGATAGCTGTATGCCACTGTGTTCCCGATCAGGAACCACATCGAGACCGTGGCGAACGCGGAGAAATAGGTGGACGCTACTTCTCCCAGATCAGGCGC
Source organism: Chloroflexota bacterium (assembly GCA_029262675.1). Taxonomy (GTDB): domain Bacteria; phylum Chloroflexota; class Dehalococcoidia; order DSTF01; family RBG-16-68-14; genus JADFKB01. The sequence continues at coordinate 188,131 of JAJCYW010000004.1, forward strand.
GGTATGCTAGTCGTCGCGTTTCAGCATGCGCAATCGCACTGCGGCGAGCGCCGCAATGGCGACTGCGGTTAGCCCGGCCAGCGCCGCCGCCACATAGGCCGCGCTCCAACCTCCATCATCGGGGTCAACCGCGGTACCGGACGACGGCAACTCACTTGGTCCCAAGGACACGGGTTGAACTTCAGGATACTCGAGCGTGAAATCGACGCCGGTTGTCGCCGCGCCGTTCGTTACGTTCACGCGCAGCACGCGAACTGGGTAGGTGAGCCCGTCGCGAATTTGTTCGTTAATCTCCTCGTCGCTCAGGCTGTCGTAGTAGGAGCGGATGTCAGGGTTAGAGATCAAGCTTCGAACCTGTTCGGGAGAAAAGTCTTGAGCCTCAGGCGGTAGCGTGTATCGCACTTCTACGAGCTCGGACTCGCGCGCTATTAACAGTGGCCGGACTGGAGGGATCAGGAAGTACTCACCGTCAACCAGATCCGTGATGGTGTAGTCAGTGGAGTCGCCGTCGAGCTCGACAATGACAAAGCGATCGCGACGAATGATAAAGGTACCGCTATTATGGTCATCTGGGTCGATCGGCTGCGGGGCGTCTGCTGGATATAACGCGATGATGAACTGGCCGTTAGGGGCCGGCCCTGTAGCCGTTATCCGGCCGGAAATGCTGCCTGAATAGCGCGGAATATACGTCGGCTGCGGTGTTGCGGCGAAATCCGGTAACACAATCGGGATGTCGAAAACGAGTTGCTCGCCTGCGCGTAGGGATATCTCCACCGCTGGGATACGCTCAAGCCCTCCGCCACGATCTTCCCGCACAGTGATGAACGTGTCGAGAAGCGGGAAGTAATCCGGATTATCGGCCCCGAAGGAGCCGAGCAGATACCTGCCGGCTGCCAGACCCGCGAACGCGAAGCGGTCTTCGTCATCCAAGACTGCCCCGAACTCATCAGCGAGCGTTTGGACAGAAATGGGTTGAGTTGTCTCAATAGGTACAAGTACCACGCCTCCGAGGTGTGGAGACTCGGGTTGTATGCCCTGGTAATAGACGCGGCCCGTAACGCTGGCAGTGCGATCCTGAGCGTAGCTACTCTCCATTGGCAGCGATAAGGCTACGGCAAGGGCAAAGATCACGACGATTGCTGCACGCATGATGACAGTCCTTCTGTAGCCGCGGCACGCGAGTGCGTGGCCGATTCGTCATATCAAGTAAGGACGTACGAGACTACGGTTGGTTCCCTTGCCAGCGGAGCACCGGCTTGCGCCCCATCGTGATATAGTGCGGGTGTGGAAACAGCCGAAAACGCCGCCGCCGGTACTATCCTGGGCAAGGTAGGGCGGCTGGCCGTCCTCGCCGCCGCCGGAGGCGCCGCCGCGGGCGCGTACGGCGCCTACGCCAACTACGCCAATCGCAGGTTCGAGAACCTGGACCCGCAATCTGCGGACGCGCCGGGTTCGTTTCTCGATATCGACGGCGACCAGATCCACTACGTCGACGCCGGGCGGGGCCCGGCCGTCGTCCTGATTCACGGTTGGAACGGCTCCACGTTCTCCTATCGCTACGTCATCTCGGAGCTGGCGCGTCAGTACCGCGTCGTCGCCATCGACCTGCGCGGCTACGGCTACTCGTCGCGGTCGCTGACGGCCGAGTACTCGGGCGCGGCGCAGGCGAGGCTCGTCGCGCAGGTGATGGACCGGCTCGCTATCGAGACCGCGACACTCGTCGGCCACTCGATGGGCGGCGGTATCGCGATGCGTCTGGCGCTGGCAGAACCGCAGCGAGTGCAGCGCCTGGTGCTCGTCGATAGCGTTACTGAAAACGAAGTTCGCAGCGCAATCCGCCACGGCAGGCTGCTGCGCCGGGCGCTGCCGCTTCTCGCGCCGCTGACGATGCACCGGCAGCGCTTCCGCGACCGCGCGCTTCGCTCCGCGGTTCACGACCCGGCCTACGTCACGGAAGAGACGCGGGAGGGTTACTACCGGCCGTTCCACATGCGCGGACACCTGGCGTCTATGGCCAAGCAGTATGCGGACTGGGGCAAGGACGACCTGTGGTCGCCGGAGCGGATCACGCAGGAGACGCTGGTGCTTTGGGGCGAGCATGACCGCTGGATCTCGGTCGAGTCCGGCCGGGTGCTGGCGGAGCAGATCCCGAACGCGCGCTTCGTCCTCGTTCGGAGCGCGGGCCACCTGCCCCTGGGAGAGCAGCCAGAGTTCTGCAATCGCGAACTGCTGCGCTTCCTCGACGCGGGCGCGGAGCCGGAGCCGGCCTCGCCTGAAGCAGAACAGGCGCACTCGCAGCTGTAGGGCCCGACCTAGCCGTTAGGCTAGGTCAAGTTGCTGAAGGGCGTATCCCTTCAGCAGCCCTCAATCCAATTCGCGGTACTCACCCTGGTAGAAGATAAGCGGCGACGCGTCGCGAAGCACTTCCGCGTTCTCCACGCTGCCCAGATACACCGTGTGGTCGCCGCCGTCGATGCTGTCCGACACCGAGCACTCGATGAAGGCCAGGCAGCCTTCGATAATGGGCACGCCGGTCGTGCCCATTCGGTACTTGACGCCCTGGAGGCGGTCGCGCTCCGCTTCGTTCTTCGCGGCGAACGTTACAGAGATGTCCTCCTGGTCGGCGGCCAGGATGTTGATCGTGAACCGCCGCGTCGCTTCAACCTGCTCGTGCGCGTTCGCTGACTTGCTGATGCAGACCAGCAGCAGCAGCGGGTCGAGCGAGACCGACGTGACGGCGTTGGCCGTCATCCCGTGGAGGAGGCCGTCGTTGGCGGTCGTGAGCACGGTGACGCCCGTTGCGAATCCGCCGATGATGCGCCGGTAGTCGGTTGCGTCGAAGGCCACGGTCTACTGTTCCTTCCTTGCGCTTGGCGCGGCCAGGTTCGACAAGTCCGCGCCGGTGTCTTATCATGCCATCATTATGACCACGACACCACTTGATAACTGGGAAGCGGACCAGCTGAAGGAGAGCCTGTCGGAGCGGGTCAAGGGCGGGTTCGGCGCGTTCTGGGTCTCCGGCTCGCGCCCCGTCGAACCGCCGCCCGTGATCCCCATCGCACTGACGGGCGGCATCCCGGACGCCGACGCGCTGCCGATCGACCAGTTGGTCGAGGTATCGAACCGCGTGCTGCGCGAGTCCGGGCCGGAAGCGCTGCGCTACGGCGGGCACCAGGGTTCGTTGGCGCTCCGCGAGTGGTTAGCCGAACACACCAGCGGCCGTGAGGGGCTGGAGTTGACGGCCAATAACTTCACGCTTACCAACGGCATCTCCGGTGGCCTGGTCAACGTCGCCGAGACGTTCCTCAACGAGGGCGACATCGGCCTCGCCGAATCGCCGACGTTTCCGGGCGGCGTCGGCGCGTTCCAGAACTGCCTCTGCGAGGTCGGCGGCGTACCGATGGACGAACACGGCATCCTGCCGGACGAACTGGAAGCGGCGATCAAGCGCTATGAAGACGACGGCAAGCGCGTCAAGGTGCTCTACACGGTGCCCAACTTCCAGAACCCCACAGGTTACAGCATGGCCCTCGACCGGCGGCACGCCGTCGTCGACATCTGTCATCGCCACAAGGTCTTGATCGCGGAGGACGACGCCTACGGCGACATTCGCTTCGAGGGCGAACGCCTGCCTTCGCTCTTCGCGTTGGCGCGCGGCAACGGCGTTGTCTATCTCGGCAGCTTCAGCAAGACGATGGCGACGGGCCTGCGCGTCGGCTGGACGCTCGCTGCGGAGCCCGTGATCGACGCGCTGCTGCAGACGCGCTTCGACCTGGGCGGCAGCCCCTGGATGCATAAGGTGATCCACGAGTTCGCTTCGGCCGGATTGCTGGAGAAGCACCTGGAGACCGTGAACGAGATCTATCACCGCAAGCGCGACGCGATGCTCTCGGCGCTGGATGAACGTTGCAGCCGCTACGCCACGTGGAACCGGCCGGAGGGCGGCTACTTCCTCTGGCTCACGCTGGCGGAGACCGTCGATTCTAAAGCCCTAGCGGAGGCGGCACGGCGGCACGGCGTGGCCTACGTGGGCGGGTACGCCTTCCACCGCGACGGCGGCGGCCACAACGCTGTCCGCCTCGCCTACAGCTTTGTGAAGGAAGACGAGATCCCGGAGGCGATCACGCGCCTCGGCCGCGCGCTGGAAGAGGCCGCGGATGGCGCCACCGGCTAGCAGGGCTCTCTTTGCGATGCGGTGGCTAGGACGCCGTGGCGCCGAAGACCGCGCAAGAGAAGGAGCGTCCCGATGAGCAACTGGCTGGACCGGTCCGGGTATGTCACCATCGCCGCGTTTGTCGGCGGGGCGCTCATCGCCGGCATCATCGCCGTGGTCTTCGTCCTTGTCCGTGATGGCGATGGTGATGGCGGCGAACCGGCCGTGACTGCGACCCCGGTAGAGGCGGCGGCCACGCCAACGCCTGCCGGCACCGCCACGCAGCAGCCGCTGCCTACCGCCGCCCAGCGCTCGTTCGCCAGTCCGGACGAGGCCGTCGCTGCCTTCGTGACAGAGCAACTCGACTCGATCTACATCGGCGAATGTCCGCGCGTGCTCTCGCCTGGCCAGGAGCCGCCGGCCGGCCACTGCTCTATCGAACTCTACACTTCAGACTGGCTCGCGACGTACAACGTCGGCCGCTACGGTACCGAAGCGCTCGGCGAGGCGGTGGTATCGCCTGATGACGAAGGGAACTGGTCGCTGACCTTCCTCGACTTCCCGCCGCTTGACGCGACGATCACCACCGGCGCGGACGCGATGGTCTTCCAGGCCCAGGACTGCCTCCGCTTCCGCGCAGAGCCGACAACATCGGCCGCTGTCTCGTCCTGCCAGATCGATGGCACCCGCGCCCGCGTTGCCGGCGGCCCTGTCAGCGCCGACGGCATCACCTGGTGGCAGCTCGACGGACTGGGCTGGGCCAGCGAGAGCTATCTCGCACCGGCAACAAACTGACGGGCGACTAAAGCCACGCCGGTAGTTCCTGCCTAAGGTGGGAACCATAAATTGGTCGACAGGTGGCCATAGTTCCTGCCATAGGCAGGAACTATCGGCTGCCCGGAAGGGCAGCCGGCGGCCGTTCTTGTATACTGGCCAGCAATTATTGCACCGTCGCACACGGTAGGAGGCTCTAGCGTGCCCGGCCCGTTGGATGGCGTTCGAGTACTGGAGTTTTCGGAGATCATCGCCGGCCCCTTCGGCGGCATGCTGCTGTCCGACATGGGCGCCGACGTGATCAAGGTCGAGCCAATTGAGGGCGAGCCGTGGCGCCTGTTCGGGCAGTTCGTCCCGACCGAGAGCCGCAACTACATCTCGCTCAACCGCGGAAAGCGCGGCATGACGCTCAACCTTACGAAGCCGGAAGCCCGGAAGATCGTCCACCAGCTTGTACGCGACATGGACGTGGTATTGGTCAACTACCGTCCGGACGTCGCGGAAAAGCTTGGCATCGGCTACGAAGAGCTGTCCAAGATCAGCCCGAAGCTGATCTACTGCGACAATACGGCGTTTGGCCGCAAGGGGCCGCAGTCGCACCGGCCCGGCTACGATGTGATCGTTCAGGGATTGACCGGTCTTATGGCGCTTGAAGGCAAGAGCTTCCGCGACGTGCCGGTGCTCAACGCGCTGCCCTCTGCCGACCTCTCCACCGGCATCATGATGGCCTGGTCAATCTGCGCCGCGCTCTACCACCGCGAGCGCACCGGCCGCGGGCAGAAGATCGAGACGACGCTGCTGGGTAGCGCGCTGGCCGTGCAAACCACTGGCTTCCAGGTCGTCGAGTCCGCAGACGCTGAGTGGCGCGAGCGGCTGGTCGAGAAGCTGCGCGAGGCTCGCGATGAGGAGATCTCCTACGACGAGCTGAAGGAGGCGCGGCTCGATATTCGCCCGCTGCGCGCTGTTGCGCTCTACTACCGCGTGTACAAGACAAAGGACCACTACGTCGTCGTCGGCGCGCTGAGCGCCCAGCTCCGGCAAAAGCTCTGCGATGCCCTGGGGATCGAGGACAGACGCCTGGAAGACCCGCATTACGACCCGACAACGCCGGAGTCGGTCGCCTACGCCAGAAAGCTCGTCAAGAAGGTGGAAGCGTTGTTCCGTACCAGGACGACGGACGAGTGGCTAAGGCTGTTCGACTCCCGAGGCGTGCCCGCCGGGCCATTCCGCTTCATCGAGGAGCTAGTGGACGACCCGCAAGTCATCGCCAACGATCTCCAGGTCGACGTCGAGCACTCCCTCATCGGCACGGTGCGGATGGCGGGGCCACCGCTGCAGATGAGCGAGACCCCCCTGGAGGTGCAAGGCGCCTCTCCCGCCCTCGGTGAGCACGATGAAGAGGTCCTCGCCTCGCTCAACTACTCTCCGGAACAGATCGCGACGCTGCGCGACGCGGGCGTGATACGCTGACGCCATGCGTGAGAAGCACTCGTTCCAAGACGCGTTCACGCGGGCCGACATCGAGACGCCGTTCCGCTACGTCCCGTTCGAGGTGCCGGCAGGTGCCCGGCGGATCGAAGTCAGCTACCACTACGACAAGCTCGGTGCGCCGCCAGACGAAGAGACGCACGGCCCGCCGCCGGACAACGCAATCGATATCGGCATCTTCGACCAGCGCGGCGTCGACTTTCTCACTGGCGGCTTCCGAGGCTGGAGCGGCGGTGCCCGCAGCGGCTTCTACGTCGCAACAAACGGCGCTACTCCCGGCTACATCGGTGGTCAGATAGACGCAGGCCAGTGGCAGGTGATCATCGGCTGCCCTGTATTGGCGAGCGACACCTGTCGTTACTGGGTTGACGTCAGCGTGGACATCGATCCCGAAGCCAGGGCCGACGGCGATGTGCCCGCGACGCGCGGCGACGCCGCGCCGCCACCCGCTTCGACCGGCGAACGCCGCTGGTACCGCGGCGACCTCCACTCCCACACGGAGCACAGCGACGGCTACAACACCATTCCAGAGTACGTCCGCGAGGCGGGCCGCCGTGGCCTCGACTTTCTGGCGATCACCGACCACAACACCACCTCACACTTCACCGAGATCGCGGGCCTCCGCCCTGAGACAGTGCTGCTGATCCCGGGCGAAGAGGTGACGACCGCTTGGGGTCACGCTAACGTCTGGGGCTTCGATGGCTGGGTTGACTTCCGCTGCACCGAGGACGGCGGCATGCAGCGCATCCTCGACTTCGTGCATAAGGGCGGCGGCCTGTTTTCGCCCAACCACCCCAAAGTCGGCTACCCTTGGCTCTTCAGCGGCGTCAAAGGCTACCGCGTCGTCGAAGCCTGGCAGGGGCCGTGGCGTTTCGCCAACAGCGAATCGCTCGAGTTCTGGGAGCGCCGCCTCACGGCCGGTGAGCGCGTCACGGCCGTCGGCGGCAGCGACTGCCACGCGATCGCCCCGGCGATCGACCTCCACCCCTGGACGCTGGGCGACCCCTGCACCTGGGCCTACGCACCCGCGCCGCTGACGGAGCGCGGCGTGTTGGATGCCGTGCGTGCGGGCCACGTCTTCGTCTCGGAAGACCCGACCGGGCCATTCCTGGAACTGACGGCAGAGTGTGACGGCAAGACCTACCTCATGGGCGATGAGATGAGTGCGGCTGCAGGGTCTCCGGTGACGCTGAAGCTCCGATACCGCGGCCCAGCCGAGAAGAAGCTGCGCCTCTACCGCGACGGCGGGCTCTGGCAGGAAGCCGTCGCGGACGGCGAAGACGTTACGCTTCAGTTTGAGCTGCCGCTTGACGGACCGGGATACGTCCGCGCCGAGGCAGCCGGATTCCGCGGCCGGCCCGAACGCGGCGAGGTCGTCCACGCGCTGACCAACCCGATCTACCTGAGGCCCCGGACTTGAGCGAAGTGTCGGACCGCTGGCGCGTGTTCGTCGTCCCGCACTCGCACTGGGACCGCGAGTGGTACCTGCCGTTCCAGATGTACCGCACGCGTCTGGCGGGCTTCTTCGACCTGCTGCTCGAGATCTTCGACCGCGACCCGGACTACGTCCACTTCCTGTTGGACGGCCACACCATTCTCATCGAGGACTATCTGGAAGTGCGGCCCGACCGCCGTCAGGCCATCGAACGCGTCGTCCAGGACGGCCGCCTCGCGATAGGGCCGTGGTACGAGATCCCGGACGAATCGCTGCCGTCCGGCGAGGCGCTGATCCGCAACCTGCTGCGCGGCCACCGCGTCGCGGCGCAGTTCGGGCCCGTGATGCAGGTCGGCTACATCCCGGATCCTTTTGGCCAGATCGCCCACCTGCCCGCCATCCTTCGCGGCTTCGGCATCGAACGCTGCATCTTCTGGCGTGGCGCCGACGATTCGCTCGACACCACCGAATTCATCTGGGAAGCGCCGGACGGTAGTGACGTACTGACCGTCCACATGCCGGGCGGCTATGGCATCGGCGGGCCGTTTCCCGTGGAGGACGAGGACGAGTTCGCAGAGCGCATCGCGTCGGTCCGTGAGCGGCTCGAGCCGCTGGCGCAAACGCGGACGCTGCTGGCGATGTGGGGCTCCGACCACGTGCCGCCCAACGATGCTCTGCCACGACTGATCGGTAACGCTAATGCCAGACTGCAAGATGCAGAAGTAGTGCAGGGCGGCCTCACGCAGGCCTTCGATGAGATCGAGTCGCAGATCGGCAGCTGGGACGCGCTGCCCCGCCGTCGCGGCGAGTTTCGCAGCGGCCAGCGCGCCCACCTGCTGCCCGGCATTCTCTCCGCGCGGATGTGGATCAAGCAGCGCACGTTTGCTAGCGAGCAGGTGCTGACGCGCTGGGCCGAGCCGCTTACGCTCTGGAGCGGCCTGCTGCGCCGCAGACTGGGCGAGAACTGGAACGAACCCAAGATTGCGTTGGGCGGCCCGCCCAGTCCGCACCCCAAAGAGGCGGCATCGGAGTCAGGCCTGCTCGACCGCGCCTGGCGACTGCTCCTGGAAAACCAGCCACACGACTCGATCTGCGGCTGCAGCGTCGACCAGACGCATGACGAGATGCGGCCGCGCTACGACCAGTGCGACCAGGTCGGCGACGACCTCACCCACCAGGCGATGCGCCGCATCGGGGCGCAGGGCACACCGGAGCGCGTCTACGTCTTTAACCCGCTGCCGGGCCCGCGGACCGACTTCGTCACGGCGATCGTGCCTACGGTGTCCGGCCGCGCTCCGGTCGCGCTGGTTGACGGCAGCGGCCGCCGCTACCCCTGCCAGCCTGTCGAGACTGACGGCGAAGCGCAGGAAGATCGCATCGACGTCGGATTCGTAGCGGGCGACGTGCCCGGCTTCGGCTACAGCGCGTATGCGCTGGAGTACGGCACAGGGTTGGAAGCACTTGCTTCCACATCGTCAGATGTGGAGCCACTTAGAATCGAAAACGACGCGCTGATCGTCGAGGGCGATCCCACCGACGGCACGCTGACCGTGGAGGTGAAGTCCACGGGCGCTCGCTGGACGGGCCTTAATCGGCTCGTAGACGGCGGCGATCGCGGTGACGAGTACAACTACTGCGTTCCGGAGCCGGACGTCGTCGTCGACAGGCCGGAGTCGCCGCCGAAGATTCGTGTGCTGGAGGACGGCCCGGCGCGGAAGACGCTCGAAATCCGCATGACCTATCGCCTCCCGGCCGCGCTCACGTCTCGCCGCCGCCGCGCCGCGCGGACGGTCGCCTGTCCGGTTCGCGTGCTCGCCAGCCTTTCGCCGGGCGTTCCGCGCGTCGACATTCGCACAGAGTTCGACAACCGCTCCGACGACCACCGCCTGCGCGCGCACTTCCCGTCCGGCGTCACGACCGATCGCTCCTACGCCGAGCAGCACTTCGGCGTCGTCGAACGGCCGATCGCACTGCCCGTGGCCGACGACACGTGGACGGAGCAGCCCGTTGGCACGCACCCGCAGAAGACGTTCGTCGACGTCAACGACGGCCACGGCGGCCTCATGATCGCCAATCGCGGTCTGCCGGAGTACGAAGTGCTCGACACGGACGGCGGCGCGACAGTGGCGCTGACGCTGCTGCGCTGCGTCGGCTGGCTCTCCCGCGCCGACCTCTCTTCGCGCCGGGGGCCGGCGGGGCCGTTGCTGGAAACGCCGGCCGCCCAGTTGCATGGCGTCAACGTCGCGGAGTACTCGATCATCCCGCATCGCGGCGGCTGGGACGCGGCGTATGCGGAGGCCCACCGCTTCGCGACGCTGCTGCGGGCTCGCTGGAATCGGGACGGCACGGGCCAGCTTCCGGACACCGATTCGCTCGTTCATCTGGAGGGCGAGGGGCTGGTGGTCACCGCGCTGAAACGGCCGGAAGACCGCGACGACTCGGGCGTCATCCTCCGCCTGTACAACACGCTGGACGAACCGGTCGCGGGCAGGGTGCGTCTGTCCACTGACTGGTCGACCGCAAACGTGGTCGATATGAAGGAAGACGTACTGGCGGCCGCCGATGTCGATGACGGCTGGGTGCAACTCTACCTGCGTCGCAACCAGATCGTCACGCTCCACTTCGCCTAGCCACACCTATCGGTGCCGCCGCGCGCCGCCTCTCTGCGGGTTATCCTCAATGGCCGCTCGACCGCGCCGCGCCGATCATGAGGCGATGACAACGCATACGCTGCTCGTCGCGCTCGCCGGTACCGCAGGCGTCCTGCTCATGTTTGGCGGGATAAAGGCGATTGTGCGTCCGCGCAACCTCTGGGGGACTTGGTTCGCAATCGAGCGGCGGTGGCGCAACGCGCGGTTCGGCGGCGGCTGGACGCATCTCGAGCGCTGGCTCAACCGTCGCAGCTACTTCTGGATTCCGAACGACGTCGAGTTGCGCACCCCGGACGACGTCTACGCCTACGCCCTCAGCGATCGCTTCTGGCGTTCGCGCTACGCCTGGCTGGTGCGAGCGCTGATCTGGTACGCGGGGTTGCTGCTGATCTTCTTCGGCCTCGTCATCCTTGGCGCGGGCATCCCCAGCCTGCCCTAAGAGACCCGTTCGCACCTGTGGTATTATGCCCTCGCCGTTCGGCGAAGTGCCGGCCGGTGAAAGGACCCACACTTATGACAGATGTCCTGATCTCCGACCTGCGTGACGGCGTCGCCTGGCTGCGTCTGAACCGGCAGGACAAGCGGAACGCGGTTGATCGTGAACTTGCCCACGCCATCATCTCCAAGATCGACGAACTGGAGGAAGACGACGATGTCCACGCCGTCGTGCTGACGGGGAATGGCACGTCGTTCTGCGCTGGCGCCGATATGACTGAGGCGCTGGGCGTGCTGGAGTCGGGCGGCCGCGGCGATGGGATGGCCCAGGCAGTAGTACGAGTGATGACGTTCCCCAAGCCCGTCATCGCCTGTATCAACGGCCCGGCTTTCGGCGGCGGGGCGGCCCTGGCCGTCGGCTGCGACATCCGCTATGCCTCGGAGCGGGCGAGCTTCCGATTTCCCGGCGCCAACTACGGACTCGTCGTCGGCGGCAGCCAGCTACCGCGCATCGTCGGCATGGCGAACGCGAAGGAGCTTATCTTCACGGCCCGCGTCGTCGACGCAAGCGAAGCGGAGCGGATCGGGCTGGTGAACCGCGTGGTTGCTCACGACGACCTGGAGGACGCCGTATGGGAGCTGGCGCGGCAGATCGCAGACCAGTCGCCGGACGCTGTGCGTTGGTCGAAGGCCGTGATCGACGCGGCGACGTCGAGCGACAAGGGGATTGCGCTGGAAGCCGAGGCCAACCGCGCCCTGCGGGGTTCGCCGGACCACATGTCGCGGTTCCGCGCCGCCACCGAGCAGGTGGCCCCTGCGGAGCAGGTGGCGCCCGCCGACTAGGCGCCGCAAGACATACCGGAGAGGAGACGGAACATGGTGAGCCTACCCGACGACGTCAAGGACCGCGTGCTGTCGTACATCAAACACCAGGCAGCCAAGAGCACGCCGGAGCTGAAGAAGATCGTGCAGCAGGGCCACGAACACGTGCTGGCGCAGCTCGCCGGCATGTCCGATCAGCAGGCGGGCTTCAAGCCCGGACCCGACGATTGGTCCGTCTTCGAGGTGTTGCGGCACGCCGTCGACGCGGAGCGCCGAAACGCTCGCGGCTGCGTCGCGCTGGCGGCAGGGCAGTCGTTCGACAGCATCGACGACATTGCGGTTGACGCGGAAGCGCCGTTTACCACCGTCAGCGCCGCTCGGGCCGCGCTGGAATCGAGCCACCAGGAGATGCTGGCGTTCGTCGATACCTTGTCTCCGGAATCGAACATCGAATCGAACCTGCTGCACCCGTTCTTCGGCCTGCTCAACTGCCGCGAGTGGGCGGCGTTCCAGCGCGTCCACGACGGCGACCACGCCGGCCAGATCGAGCAGATCGTCGCGGCCGAGGGTTACCCGGCGTAGGCTGGGGAGGCTTTCGTGACGAAGTACACTGCCCTCGACATCGCGGAGAACTGGTCGCGGCTGAACGACACGATCGTCGCGCTCGTCGACTATGTACCCGAGGACAAGCTGGACTGGAGCCCTAGGGAAGACCTCTGGAATTTCCGGGGTATCCTCGCGCACATCGCGTTCACCCGCCACCATTGGTTGGGCAACGTCGTCCGTGACGCGGAGGCCTTCAAGGACAGCGATGTGTTTTCCAATCTCCGCACGTCGGCTGACGTACAGCAAGTCATCCGCGAGAGCTGGGATCGCGTGGACCGCTTCCTCTCAGATCGAGCGAAGCTGGACGCGTCATACCAGGGATCGGACGGAGCCGACGACCTGCTCACAGGCCACTGGATCGCTTTCCACCTGCTGGAGCACGACATCCACCATCGTTCCGACATCTTTCACTACCTGGCATTGCTGGGCAACGAGCACCCGGATGTCGGAACGCCGTAAGCCGCGCCACGGTCACGCGACGGTCGTTCGTTTCGGGACGCCTTGAATAGGAGATTCCGATGCCGAAGACAGCCTATCCGTTGCTCGATATCACTGCCCACTGGGGCCGGCTGAACGACACGCTGATCCAGCTCGTCGACTACGTGCCGGATGAGCAGATGCACTGGAGTCCGCGCGAGGACCTGTGGAACTTCCAGGGCATCCTCACCCACGTCATCGTCACGCGCGACAACTGGCTGGGCGGCTTCTCAAGAGACGGCATCCAGCCGCCCGATGTCTTTGATACCGCGCGTTCTAAGGAGGGGGTGAAGAATGAGTTGGCCCGCTCCTGGGGGCGGCTGCTCCGCTTCCTCTCTGAAAAAGAGAACGTCTCCGCGATCTACGAAGGTGAGCGCGGCGGCCAGGAGTACAAGCTGTCGGGTTACTGGATGGCGTTTCACCTGCTGGAGCACGACATCCATCACCGCGCGGACATCTTTCACTACCTGGCGCTGCTCAACATCGAGCATCCGCAGGTAGGCACGCCGTAAGGAGGAGCATTATCATGGCAGAGGCCCCCGATTCCGAGAAGCTGCGGGAACGACTGCTCCACATCGCCGGCATGATGATCGGCGCGCACGTCGCACCGATGATCATTCTTGGCGTTCGCCTCGGCCTCTACCGCGCGCTCGCAGGCGCGGGACCGGTGACGAGCGATGACCTGGCGGCCTCCACGGGACTTCACGAGCGCTGGCTGCGCGAGTGGCTGCAGGGCCAGGCCGCCGGCGGCGTGCTGGACTACCAGAGCGAAGGCCGCTATGAGCTGTCGCCGGAGACGGCCGTCCTCCTCGCCGATGAGGACGGCATGACCTACCTCGGCCATAACTTCGATGCGCTGACGCACCTGATGAGCGTGATCGAACCGCTGCAAGAATCGTTCCGGACCGGCATCGGCTACTCCTGGAGCGACCGCGACGCCGAGCACGTCGCCTCGACCGAGAGCGTGTTCCGCAACTGGTACCGGCAGGTGCTGGTGCCCGTCGCGCTGCCTGTAATCGACGGCGTTACCGCCATGCTCGACGCCGGCGCGAAGGTCGCCGATGTCGGCTGCGGCACAGGCATCGCGCTGATAGAGATGGCGAAGGCGTATCCGGCGTCGCAGTTTGACGGCTACGATATCTCCCAGAACGCGCTGGACCGCGCAGAACAGAACAAGAGCGACGCCGGCGTGGAGAACGTGGCCTTCCACAACATCGACGGCGACCCGATGCCCGGCGATGCCAACTTCGACTTCATCACAACGTTCGACTGTCTGCACGATATGACGCACCCAGAGCAGGCCGTCGCCGCCATCCGCGCCGCGATCAAGCCCGCCGGCGTCTGGCTGATCGCCGACGTCAATAGCGCGCCGACGTTCGAAGAGAACCTGCCGAACCCGCTCGCGCCCATGCTGTACGCCCTGTCGGTGCTCTCCTGCATGTCGTCCGGGCTGTCGGAGGAGGGCGGCGCGGGCCTGGGCACGGTCGGTCTACCGGAGCCGAAGATGCGGGAGTTGGTGGAGGCCGGCGGCTTCACGCGCTTTCGCCGCCTGGACATCCCTCACCTGGTCAACGCCTTCTACGAAGCGCGGGTGTAGGCAAGCCCGCGCAGCCGTTCCGCCGGAACGGCAAGCTCGCCGGCAGGCGAGCCGTCCGCTCGACCCTAGCCGTACCGCCCGCTATCCTTTCGACGGCTTCCATTGACAAGCTCGTTAGCTAGCAAGGGCGAATCACGATGACGGAGAACATCCTCGATTACTGCGGCGGCGTGTTCGGTGCCACGGCGCGGGGCCGCGGCGCAGGCGCGCCGAAGCCGTTCGCCATTCCCGGCGACACGGCTCACTACGCGCGCGACCGCGTCGTCGACGTCGAGCACATCAAGCTCGACATCGATATCGACATGGATCGCCAGCGCATCAAGGGCGTCGCCCGCACGACGTTCAGGCCGATCAACGACGGCGCGTTGCACGTCGAGTTCGACGCGGTCGAAATGGAGATCGAGAGCGTCCAGATCCAAGGACGCCGCACGGCCGCCCGCTACACCTACGACGGCGCGAAGTTGCGCATTGAGCTCGGCCGCGGCCGCAAGGCCGGTGAGCGTATAACGACGGTGGTACGGTACTCGGCGACGCCCCGCCGCGGCCTCTACTTCGTCGCGCCGGACGAAGGCTACCCCAACAAGCCGCAGCAGGTGTGGAGCCAGGGCCAGGACGAGGACTCCCGCCACTGGTTCCCCTGCGTCGACTTCCCGAACGAGATGGCGACGAGCGAAGTGGCCGTCACCGTCCCCAAGCCGCTGATTGTTGTCTCCAACGGACGTCTCGCCGGCGTCAGCGAGCGCGGCCGCAAGCGAACCTATCGCTGGCGGCAGGACCAGCCGCACGTCGCCTATCTGCTTAGCGTCGCCGCCGGCGACTTTGCGGAGATCAAGGACAGCGTCGACGGGCTCCCGATCCAGTACTACGTGCCGAAAGGCCGCGAGGCCGACGGCCGCCGCGCGCTCTCCCGCACGCCGCGCATGCTGCGCTTCTTCTCGGACGCCATCGGCATCAAGTACCCCTACGCCAAGTACGCGCAGGTCGTCGCGGCCGACTTCATCTTCGGCGGCATGGAGAACATCAGCGCCACCACGCTGACGGAGAACGTGCTCCAGGACCGCCGCGCCTACCCCGACTTCTTCGACGCCGGCGATGGCCTCGTCGCGCACGAGTTGGCCCACCAGTGGTTCGGCGACCTGCTCACCTGTCGCGACTGGGCCCACGGCTGGCTCAACGAAGGCTTCGCCACCTACTTCGATGCGCTCTTCACGGAACACCAGCGCGGCGTCGACGAGTTCCGCCTCCAGATGCGGCGCAACGGCCAGCTCTACATGGCGGAGGACGCACAGCACTACCGCCGCCCGATCGTCAGCAACACCTACACGGAACCCATCGATCTCTTCGACCGTCAGTTCTACGAGAAGGGCTCATGGGCGCTGCACATGCTGCGCCACAACTTGGGCGACGACCTGTTCTGGAAGGCCATCCGCCATTACGCGGCGAAACATCGCGGCGGGAACGTCACCACGCCCGACCTCCAGCGCGCGATCGAGGAGTCGACGGGCCGCAACCTGGACGAGTTCTTCGAGCAGTGGCTCTACGGCGCCGGCCATCCGCAACTCACTGTCGCGTTCGCGTATGACGCCACGGCCAAGCAGGGCAAGCTGACGGTCAAGCAGACGCAGACCGCCGACCACGGCAGCCGCGAGGTCTTTCGAACGCCGGTCGACGTATCGTTCCGCGTTGGCCGCCGCGACCAGAACTTCCGCATTCACCTCACCGAGCGCGAGCAGTCGTTCTACTTCCCGCTTGCCCAGAAGCCGCGCATGGTCCGCTTCGACCCGGGCGGCTGGCTACTCAAGACGCTTGCCTTCAAGCGTGACCCGGAGTCGCTGACCTACCAGCTCAAGAACGACGACGACGTGATCGGCCGCATCGACGCCGCTGCCGAGCTCGCGAAGCTGGCCACCGCCGTTGCCGTCGCCGCGCTCAAGGCCGCTGTCACGGGCGACGGCTTCTGGGGCGTCCAGGCCGAGGCCGCGCGTGGGCTGGGCAGGATCGGCACGCCGGAGGCGCTCGAGGCGCTGCTCGACTGCGTCTCGGTCGATAACGCCCGGGCCCGCCGCGCCGCCGCTGGCGCGCTGGGCAGCTTCCGCGACGAGGCGCCGGCCAATCGCGGCGCGGCGGCGGCAGAGGCGCTGCAGAAGCTGCTGGACGACGGCGATCCCTCCTACTACGTCGAGGCGGAGGCCGCCGCTGCCCTCGGCCGCACGCGGTCGCAGCGCGCCTTCGCCACGCTGGAGCGGGCGATGGCCAAGCGCAGCCACAACGACATCATCCGCGTCCGCGCGCTGGAGGGCCTGGCGGAGCTCCGCGACGAACGAGCGCTGCCAATCGCGGTGGAGTGGACGGCCTACGGCAAGCCGTACCAGGCTCGCGACGCCGCCGCGACGTGTCTCAGCAAGACCGCGAAGTACCTCGATAAGAAGGAGCCGGCCCGCGATAGGCTGACCGAGTTGCTCGATGACCCCTGGCTGCGTACGCGGCTGACGGCTATCTCCGCGCTCGTACACCTCGGCGATGTTGCCGCCATCCCCGCGCTGGAGCGCCTCGCCGCCCGAGAGCTGGACGGCCGCGTCATCCGCACCTCCCGCGAGGCGATAACCAAGCTGCGCGAGGGCGTCGACAAGGGCGAAGAGGTCAAGAAGCTGCGCGACGAACTGGACAAGCTGCGAGAGGATCAGCGCACGCTGAGGGACCGCCTGACCAAGATGGAGTCGAAGCCGCGTCGCGGGACGGCCAAGCGCAAGAAGAGGTAGCCGCTTCTGGCCCTCTCCCTCGGCTGCTCATTAGCTCGAACCGTCGCCAACAGGTC
>JAJCYW010000005.1 GCA_029262675.1 Chloroflexota bacterium
TCGTACGGCGGTGCGCCACCAGCAGCGGGCTGGTAGTGCTGGATGACACCAAGGATGTCGTTCAGTAGGTCGATGACGCCATCCGAGTTCACGTCGTACCAGTCGTACGGGTTGTACGGGTCGCGAAGACCGCAATCCGCAGCGCTGTCACGCAGCTCTTCCGCGTTCGTGGCGCCGTCTTGGTCCGTGTCGCGCGTCTGGCCGCCGGGCTGTCGCACGATCGAAACGTCCGCGTCGTCAAACGCTGCCGGCGGTGCGCCACCGATCGCGCTGTAGCCGCCGAATGCGTAGCTGCCAGTGCAGTCGGTCGGGTCCTGCAGCGCCCAAATGTCCACAGTTCCCTGGCCGGTGTTGCGGTTAGCCGAAAGTTCGACGTAGGTGTTGCCTGTGGAACTAGACGCGTCCTCGTCCTCGAAGCAGCCGCGGATCTTGATGGTATTGTCGGCGTTGTCGACGTAACCCGTTAGCTCCGTCTGCTTGGAGTCCACGTCGTTAAAGCCATCCGACAGACAACCGTCGTTGACGACGGTGTCGGCGTCTTCATCGACGGCGCCGAAGCGCGTGCAGATGGTCTCAGCGGCTGCACCCTCTTGCGGGATAGCGCCCCAGGCAGGTCCGCCGCCGGGGAAGCCGTCACCCTGGACGCCCGGGTAACCCAAGGCATTCACTACACTGAAGCCGTCGGTGTAGCAGAACGCGCGGGCCGTCAGGCCCGGTGTCGTCGTGCTGGTGTCCTTGCCAGTGCCGTCCTGCACGATGTCGGCCAGGCAGGAGAAGTAGAGGCCGCCGGTTACGTCGGCGCGCGCCACTTCTACGCTAATACTGTACGCGCCGCTGAAGTCCGTCTCGTTGGAGTCCCCCGGGTTGTACGGGTCGTCGCCACAGCCCTTGTCAATGGCGTCTGGCTTGGCCAACTCCTGGAAGTCGGTGCAGCCGTCGCCGTCAAAGTCGCAGAGGGTGGTATCGTTCGGCCCCGTCTCCACACACTCGGCGTTCGAGCGCCAGGCGACCGGGCTGCTGCTGATGGCGTCCGATGACCTAAGGCCAAGTGGCGGGCCACCTGTTGGAACTACAAGGTTGTCGCAGTCCTTGTTGTTCAACCCGGGATACAGTTCGATGGTACCTACTGTCGGGTTCGTGGTCTTCGGGTTCAACGATATTGTGCGGGAACCCAGGTTCGGGCCGAGGGCGCCGGCGCCCGTTCGCGGCACGCAGCCTAGGGTGATGGAGCAAGGGGTTCCACCACACTCTGTAGGGGAGCCGGCCGGGTAGTAGAAGCCCCTGGCCTTAGACGGCTGAGCGTTCGAGTACGGCGGCGGCGGGGGTGGCCCGGCGTTGGCGCCGTTTCCCCCGTCTGGTCCTTCACCCGGCACGTTGACGCCGGAGAGAATGTTGGCCGGGTCGCCGGACGACGAGAGGTCCGAGTAGCACATCTGACTCGTCTTCATCTCGTTGGTCGTGAGGTCGTGATCAATTCGGGTGATGCAATGGTGGAAGGTAATTGTCCCGACAAAGATCTCAAGGTCGGCGATGCCGCTCAGGCTGCCGTCCGTGCCGGGCTTCGTAACGTCGGGTGTCGGCGTGCCGGCCAACGCCGACACGGACTTCGTGCCGCCGTTGGCGCCTACCGTGGCGAGTACGACAACCAGCGCCATCACAGCTGCCATCGCAATCAGGCCAACGCCCAGACGCAGGTGGCGTGCGTACGTGCTCTGCATTTGTGTTCCTCCTAAATCGATTCTGGTTCCCATGCCAATGTACGAGATTGTACAGACCGTCTCTCTAGCTGTGCCCTACTACCCCCTTCACCTCTAACGCATATTGACCGGCAGAACATATCACGGCCCACCTACGGGGCGGGCTCCGCGAGTCCTCTAGTCGATGCTGACGGGGTGGTTTGCGGCTCCACTGGAGTCGTGACGCAGAGATATCCTGTCTCCAGTTGCGGGGAGTCCACTAGTGCTGGATTCTACCACTACTAGTGGCTGCTAGTATACACCTCTTCTAGTCGTTGTCAAGATGCTCAAGGAGGCGATTAGAAGCTGGAAGCCAGACGTCTTTAGGTCGACGCTC
The DNA here is from genome assembly GCA_029262675.1 of Chloroflexota bacterium. Lineage (GTDB taxonomy): Bacteria > Chloroflexota > Dehalococcoidia > DSTF01 > RBG-16-68-14 > JADFKB01. The sequence goes on from JAJCYW010000005.1 coordinate 2,074, forward strand.
GACGGTAGGGGAGGGCGCGAGGATTACGACGGCCCCCTGGCGCACCACGCCGCGCCGCGCAGGGCGAGCAGGTAGAGTGCCCCAGCGACGCCGGCGACTACCCAAGGCAGGCCAGAGAGCTGGGACCGGACGAACGCGGCAGCAGGCGTGGATGGGTGGCCGCCGCTGTTCCTCAATCCGGAGAAGAAGTATAGGCTGTAGCGAACGTGGAGAACACGGGCGATTAGCTCGGTTGGCTAGAGCATCTGCTCTACACACATTTCCCGCTTGGCGCTGTGGCGCACGAGTGAGGAGTTGGGGATAAGACCCAGAATTGTCGGCTGTTCAATTAGGCGAAGAGGGAGGGCTTGGCCTCCCCGATAGGATTCAAACCCGCGACCCGTTGTTCAACAGCAGCTGTACGTCTACTACGGTATTGTTCGTATTGGAAGCACGCTTGGCGGCGTAGCGCTGCGCGTCTGCTGCACAGTAGTTACGCTGGCCGGCGCCCTGACGTTTAACGAATCGGAAGTGGCAGTATGAGCGCCCATGATCCAGTAGCGACAGAACGGGCAGACGTTGACGCCGCGGAGCCAATAGCGCATCGCGAGCGGGTACGTGTTCTCGATGGCGCTCGCGGAACTGCAATCCTGGCCGTCATGTTCTATCACTTCTCTCTTGCGAGCGCAGAGGCTGCGCAGACAGACGCCACCTGGCTCGACGATATCGCCCACGGAGTCTTCGGAACCGGGTGGATAGCGATCGATTTCTTCTTTGTGCTGTCTGGCTTTCTGATCACGGGCATCCTGTTGGATTCGAAGGGATCGACAAAATTCTTCAGGCACTTTTACATCCGGCGGGCGCTGAGGACGTTGCCAGCGTACGCAGCGGCCGTCGTACTGATCATTGCTCTTGTGCCTCTGCTCGAGCCTAATCTGGCTGACTCAGCGCGAGCCGTCGGCGACAGAATCTTGTGGTACGGAACATTCACGATCAACGTCTTCGTGCCTCTCCACCCGGTCTGGAGTCCCGATCTGACCGTTGCAGGGCATCTCTGGTCAATGGCCGTCGAGGAGCAGTTCTACTTGATCTGGCCCGTCGTGGTGATGCTGCTCACCAGACGTGCGCTGTTGGTCGCCTGCTGTTGCGCTGTCTTCGGGGCGCTAGCCATCCGCACCGGCGTCGAGGTATCGGGGGCGGATTCCGCCTACGCCTTCCAACTGATGCCAGCGCGGATGGATGGCATGGCGGTTGGAGGATTGGTAGCTTTGGCGGCTCGCAATCCCGCTCACCTCCGCGTCCTACGAACCTGGGCGCCGTGGTGCGCCGCGGTCTCAACGGCCGTCCTGGCAGTGCTCTTCATCACGCTAGGCGAACTGGCGCCGACGGACGGTCTGACTATCGTGGTTGGGTTCTCCGCGCTAGCGGTCTTGTTCGGTTCGTTACTTGTCTATTGGATCGGCGCGAAGCCAGGAGATCCGGCGTACGGCGCGCTCGTATCCGCCCCGCTGCAGTCTCTGGGCAGGTACAGCTATGCGATGTATCTCTTTCATCTGCCCCTCGGGGCGATCTTCATGTGGTGGGTATCGGATCTAATCGTAGATGTTTCGATTTACGGATCCCTTCTGTTTGGACAGATCCTATTCATGAGCATTGCCGGAGCAAGTTCCTACGCGATCGCGTGGCTGAGCTGGCGACTGCTCGAAGGGCGACTCCTTCGGCTGAAGAGGCATTTTCGATACGGAGCCGAACCAGAAGCGTTCTCCTGGGCTCGTGGCTACTGGCTCGTCCTTCCGGTAGCGCTGGCGGCAGTTGGCATCGCTTCTTTTGTGGTCGTTCGTGACGGATGGTCACCCCGTCCCGCGCCAAACGATGCGGCGCTAGAAATCACGTCTTCGATGTTCCGGGAGGACGAAACCGGCGCCGCGATCAGAATCATGCTGGTAGGTGATTCTATCACTCGTTCGCTGTCGGCCGGCCTCTATGGCGAACAGGATATCGAAGGGTTTGTCCTCCGTGATATCTCGGTGGATAGCTGCGGGGTGATGCCCGGATACGGGCGTTACGGTGGAACCAACCTCGGTGCCAAGTGTGACGCTGTTCGCGAGCGCTGGCGTCCTTACGTTGATCTGCTCGACCCCGACGTCGTTGTGTTACAGATGTCGCACTGGGATGGTGTGGACCGCACGATAGACGGACGCGAGGTCGAGGCGGGCTCACCAACCTGGCAGACGAACTTCCGCGCTGCTCTGCAAGATGCGGTCGACATATTCTCGTCGCGCGGAGCGAGCGTCGTCCTGCTAACCGCACCATACATCATCTCTACGACAATCGAACCAGTCGTCGTCGATCAGCTAAACGAAAGCGCGAGTTTCGTCGCGGAGGCTAACAGCAGGGGTGTCTCTCTCGTTGACCTAGATCGGCTGCTCAACCAGGATGGGGACTACAGGAGGGACTTAAAAGGAATCGAGATGCGGAGCAATGACGATATCCACTTCACGTTGGATGGTGCAGAGTTCGTCGGAGGCTGGCTCGCGCCACAGTTGATTGAGGTAGCCGTTGATCGCGCGACCGATGGCGAGGACGGCCTACCAGCTCCCGATGGGCTGAACCGTCTTACAAATCCAGACACGATCGGCGAAGGCGCCTGGCAGGGATGGCGCAGCGTGCTCGCGTCTGTTGATGACAGCATTCTGGTTTCGTCCAACGAGATTGCTTATTCTGCGTTCGTCACGACCGATGCGTCAGATCTGTCATTGACGCAGGGCGAAACCTACGTGGCGTTAGCATGGGTCAGAAGCGATACCGAAGCGGCCGACGGGGAAATCGAGATTGGCGTCCGAGAAGATGGAGCTCGAGAAGGCGAATCGATTGAGATCTACCCGATGACGAATTACTGGCAGCCGATATTGGTGGAGCACACGGTCACAAAGGCCGACCCAGGTTCGTTAGAGCTGCTAATCCTCCGACTTGGCGTGGACGCGAATCCGGACGCCTTCCTATTCCGCGACGCGGAGTTGCGGCTAACCCCAAACTAGCCGTACCCGTTGCTCCCCAACCCTGCTGCTTGTTGTCCATCGTCAAGAGATCTTGGGCGGCTTTGCAGGAATGCGCCTCTATGCTGTGGAAGACGTTCAGGAATCAGCGAATGCCGCATGTCGCCGCTGTTCCTCAAACCGGGAAAAAGGATAGGCTGTAGCGAACGTGGATATCACGGGCGATTAGCTCAGTTGGCTAGAGCATCTGCTTTACACGCAGAGGGTCGCAGGTTCGAGTCCTGCATCGCCCACCACAGTAGCCAAATCGCGGCCTGAGCGTCGTGGCCGGGCGTTGTGATAGCATAGGCCCGTCAGGTCCAGCGCCGCGCCGAATCGGCGTCGGCGGCTCTGGCGAGCCGGGACTGTGAATCGGATGCAAGAACCTGGCCCTTTCGACAATGTGCTACAGACGGAGCCGTCTCCGCGGCAAGACAGAACCGCCGCGCTGATCGTCGCCGCCGGCATCGCGTTCGGCGTCCTCCTCCTCATTCTCATCCTGCCGCCGATCTCCATCTTCGACAGCGACGACACGCCGACTGCGTCTGGCGTGATCGTGGTCGCCGTGCGCGACGAGCTGCCGCCGCCCCCGCTGGGGTTCGAGGCCGTGAGCGCGCTCTTTGAGGTCTCGGCGACGCGGCCGGTCGGGCAGGACGCCAGGCCGCGCCTGACGATCGATCTCTCCGTGCCAATCGCCGACGGCGAAGCGCTGGTGATGTTCAGCTATCGGGAAGGTAGCTGGACGCGGCTGGGTGACGCGGCCGCGGTGGCCAACGGCAGCGCTGCGCAGGGCGACGTGTCCGTACTACCGGAGAACGTCGCCGTGTTCCGCGCGGCGGCGCAGGCGCGGCAGGTGATCGGCACGCTGCGAGCCGGCAGCGGCATCGACCCGCGCGCGTCCACGGTGCTGACGACGCTCAACGTAAGTGGCTTCTCACCGTCCGCCAGCGGCGCCGTCGTCGGCGACGCCGGGCCCGTCTCCGCGCAGTTGGGACTGGTGCTCGTACCGACGATCAGCGCGACGACGCCTGCCGACATCGCCGTCGTGAACTCGATCCTCTCCTCGGCGACGCTGCAGGACTCGCACGTGCAGGAGCTGCTAGCGTTCGCTCGCGACGGCGCTTATGCCGGCCTCGACCTCGACTACCGGGCGATCGACCCGCCGCTGTCGGGAGCTTTCACGGCGTTCGTCCTTGACCTCTCGACGAGCCTGCGGGCGGAGGGACGCACGCTGACGCTGACGCTACCGGCGCCGGTGCAGGGCAGCGGCGGGTGGAACACGTTTGGTTACGACTGGGAGGCGTTGCCGGCCCTGGTCGGCGCGGTGAAGCTCGTCTCGCTCGCGGAGCCCGACACCTACTACCAGACAATGGAACAGGCGCTTGGCTACCTGACGCCGCTCGGTATTGGAGGCAAGCTGTTGCTAACCGTCAGCCCCCACAGCCGCGAACGCGGCGTCGACGGCGGCCGCGATGTGACGCTGACCGGCGCGCTGGCCGTTGCGAGCACACCTGTGACGCGACCGGAGGAATCGATTACGCCGGGCGCTGCGGTCGTGGCGCTGGGTCTCAACCTGGCGACAGAGACAGGAGCCAGCGGCCTGCATTGGGATGACACGTCGCGTTCCGTCTCCTACAGCTATACGGGGCCCGGCGGCGTGCGGACCGTGTGGCTATCAAATGTGTTCAGTGCGGCCTACCGGATGGAGCTGGCCCAGCGCTATCAGTTGGGTGGTATTGCCATCACGGACGTTTCGCAGGAAGTGGCCGATGCGAACCTCTGGCCCGTGTTGCTGGAGTACGCGCGCACCGGCGCCGTCGAACTGGTGAAGCCGAACGGCTCGATCCTCCAGCCGACCTGGACCGTCAGCGGCGGTCAGTTGGAGAGCACCGTTGGGTCTGCCGTGACATGGCGCGCCCCGGACGTTCCGGGCACCTACACCGTGACGCTGATCGTCAGCGATGGCGTGATGCGCGTGGGTCAGGAGCTGAGCGTTCCGGTGCAGCCGCAGGTGCTGGCCGGCGCCCGCTAACGCGATGCGCGTCATCGCTGGAGAAGCGGGCGGCCGAAAGCTCAAGGGTCCGCCGCCCGGCGTGCGACCCACGTCAGACCTCGTCCGCGGCGCGCTGTTCGATGCGCTGGCCGCCCAGCAGGTAGAATGGACGCGCGTGTTGGATCTCTACGCCGGCAGTGGCGCGCTCGGCGTCGAAGCGCTTAGCCGCGGAGGCGAATGGTGCGACTTCGTCGAGCAGAACACGGCGGCTGCGGCCGTGATCCGGGAGAATGTGGAGAGCGCCGGCATGACACAGCGTGGTAAGGTGCATCGCTGTCGCGCGGAGCGGGCAGCCGAGCGGCTGCGGGAACCGTACTCGCTTATACTGGCCGATCCGCCGTACGATGACAGTAAGGCAATCGAGACGATATCGTCGATCGTGGCATCCGGCCTCGTGGCTAAGGGTGGCACGGTCGTGCTGGAGCAGAGCCGCCGCGCCGCCGCGCCGGAATCGCTCGGCGGCTTGGAACGATACTGGAACCGGCGCTACGGTGATACGCAAGTTTCGATGTATCGCCGCGTCGCGTGATCAGGAGGTAGCGCATTGGCCATCGCCGTATACCCTGGGCGTTTCGATCCCGTCACCAACGGACATATCGATATCGCGCTGCGGACTGCGAAACTCTTCGAACGCCTCGTCGTCGCCGTCGTCGAGATGCCGCAGGGCTCGCTGTTCAGTACGGCGGAGCGCGTTGACTTCTTCACGAAGGCTATGAAAGGCTACGACAACGTCAGCGTCACGTCGTTTAGCGGCCTCACCGTGGAACTGGCACGGCGCGAATCGGCCAGCGTGCTGGTGCGTGGTATTCGCGCCGTCACAGGTTTTGAAACCGAGTTCGACATGGCGCTGATGAACAAACGGATGGCACCGGAGATCGAGTCGATGTACTTCATGAGCAGTCTGGAACACCTCTTCATTAGCGGCAGCAGGATTCGCGAAGTGGCCCGGTTGGGGTATGATGTCACTAATCTGGTACCGTCACACGTCGCGGAGGCGTTGAAGAAGAAGTTCGCATAGGGCTGAGTCCGCAGCGCGCGCCCGGAGTCCAAGGAAGGGGGGTGCCGTCATCGACCTGCTACACCTAATAGATCGCCTGGAAGAGCTCATCGGCGAGGCGCGTCGCCTGCCCATCGGCACCGGGAGCGTGATTGATCGCCGCCGCCTGCTCGATCTCGTCGACCAGCTCCGCGCCGCCGTTCCCGCCGAAGTACGCGAAGCGCAAGAGCTGCTGGAGCGGCGCGACGAAGTGCTGGCTAAGACCGATGAAGATGCCGCGCTACGATTAACGCGCGCCGACGACGAGGTGGAGCGGCGTCTCAGCGAATCGGAGATCGTGAAGACGGCACAATCGCGCGCCGACCAGATTATCGCCGGCTCGCAGGCGGAGACCGAGCGCTTGCTGCAGGAGGCCAGCCAACAGGCGACCGGCCTGCGCGCGGAGGGCGAGCGCCTGGCGGCAGAGCAGATGGAGGAAGCCGACCGCTATGCGCTGGAGATGCTGATGAAGCTGGACCAGCAGTTGGGGGCGTTCTCCGCCAGCGTCCGCGCCGGCATCGAAACATTGGACCACGGACCGAATGACCAGGTCCTGCCGGACCCGCCGCCCGCGCTGCCACGGGAGCCGGAAGTGCTGCAGACGCCATCGCCACAGCCACAGCCACAGCCACAGCCTGTGCCGACGCCGGTTGCGCCGCCCGCTGCACCAATGGAACAGCCCGTCGTCTCGGTGCCGCCCGCACAACCGCCGTACGTGGCCGACGCGGGAGCCGTGGCCGAACAAGCGGTCGCGCCCGAACCGGAGCCGGAACCGCCGCCGCCTCGGCCGCCCAGCAAGGCAGAGAGTCTGTTGGCGGAGCTGAAGGGCGTATCGCTCGTGCCGGCGGAGGCGCCACGTGATGAGGATGCCCCGTTGCTGGCCGTGAACGCAGCGCAGGCCGACGATCTGCCACAGCCAGAAGAGGCCGGTCCGCCGCCGTCTGCGCCACCGTTGATCCCTGGCGCGGAGCCGCCCACGCCCCCCGCCGACGGCATGTGGCAGGATGCGCCCGCGCTAGTAGAAACGCCGACCGACGTGTCGATTGACCCGCCCGCGGTGGCGGCAGAGCAATCGGCTGCCGACGACCTCATCGCCGGCCCGGCGGACGAACGGATCGAGGGCACCAGCTAGCGCTTCGGCAGGCCGGCCTGGTTAGTTTTCCGAGTGGTCAGCTAGGAACTGGAAGATGCGTTCGCGCACTGCGTTCGCGTTCTCTCCCAAGAACATGTCGGTGCCGTGCTCCCCGCCGGAGTAGACGTCGGTCTCCGCACTATCCCCTGACGCGTCCAGCAACTCGACGAGGCTGATGCGGGCGGCGGCGTCGTCCTCGCTCGCCAGCAGCAGCAGCGGCTCCTCGATATCGCCGACGGCTTTGCGCGCGTCGTGGCCTTGGAACTCGGAAGGCGAGGAGATGGAGATCACTCCGCTGACTTCCTCCTGCGCCGCCACGATCATCGACGCGGTACCGCCCATGCTGGCACCCACCAGAAAGATTCTCTCCCTATCGCGCACGCGCATGAAGTTCAGCGCAGCGGCCAAGTCCTCGTCCAGCTTGCCGTCGTCCTTGGCCGCCAACGAGTTTCCGTAGCCCCGGAAGTCGAACGTCAGCACCGCGTAGCCGGCATCCACCAGCTCCTCCGCGAAAGGGAACCATGCCGTCTGATCGTTCGGGCGCATATGGCTGAGAATAACGAGAACGGGGTTCTCATCGCCGAAGATGTGCCCGTCCAGCACCGTGCTATCGCCGCGCGTTACGAATCCAACGCTCAGTGTGCCGGACGGTCCTGGTGTGCGCTGCGCAGGCACACGCGTGGCGTCCGACCCTTCCGGCGCGGAGGAACTGTTACAGGCGGCGCTGAGCGCGACGAATAGTGCGAGCAGGAATGCGGTGGCGAGGATGAAAGTGCGGGTTCGTTTCGTCGGCGACATACTACGAAGAATGATGAACAAGGCCGCAGGGGAAGTCAAGCAGGTGCGGCGCCGGGCGTTGGGGCGCTTAGCTCTCCCGGCGGCCGATGCCTTCATCCTCGGCGTCGGCGGAGGCCTCCTGCGCTGGCTCGTCGTCGCTGCGGTTGTTGCGCCGCAGCATTTCCGGCAGCGGCATCTCCGGACGGTGTCCGGCGAGGTATTCGGACAGTGGCCGCATTTCCAGGATGAGGAACACCAGCGGCGTCGCCACCAGCGCCAGCAGGTAGAGCTCCGTGCCAATCGCGACGCCGATTGCCGCTACCGCCCAGACCGTGGCCGCGGTCGTGATGCCGCGGACGGTGGCGCCGTCGCGGAAGATGATGCCCGCGCCGAGGAAGCCAATGCCCGTGACGATGTTGGCCGCGACGCGGTCGACGCCGACGACTTCGTTGACGCTTGTGAAGAGCGATGCGCCGACGGCGACGAGCGCCATGGTGCGCAGCCCAGCCACGTACTGCCGGCGGTCGCGCTGCCAGCCGATCAGGCCACCGCAGAACGCGGCCAGCAGCAGCTTCCCGATGAGCTCTCCCTGTTCAGCAAGATCCATTAGCGCGTCCTGTTCGCTTACGGTGGCAGGTTGGCGACGAGGCCCGCCACGAACTGAAGGACCAGCGCCGCATCGATCGCGTCTACGCTGCCGTTCTGGTTCGCGTCGCCGTTCTCTTCGCAGGGCAGCGGGCTGAGCAGCCCGGCGACCGACTGGAGGATAAGCGCGGCGTCGATTGCATTAACCGTCTCGTCGCAGCTTGCGTCACCGACGGTCGTTGCAGCCGCGCACGGCACTGCGCTCGTGACGTGGAGGACGCCGCCGACGGCCGTAACCTTGTGTTGGTTGGCCAGCTCATCGGAGAGGCTGACGGCATCGACGAACAGGTCATCGGCGGCCAGCGGCGCGAACGGTAACAGGCTGGTGCCTGCGCAGGATGTGGAGAAGACCAGCGTGGCCAGCAGGCCATCGCCTACGGGGCCGGGAACCGCGCCCGTTGAACCGCAGGCGAAGCTAATGACAGAGTCCAGCAGGTCTTCCGCCTCCGGCCCGAAGCAGAGTGCGTCTCGCCCGGTGGTCTCCAGGAAGACGTCTTGTGCCGTGATGGTGAGGAAATCCAACACCGCTGGGTCGAACGAGAGATGGAACTCGTACGCGCTGAAGCTCGGCGCGTTCTCAACAGTGATGTCGACCAGTACGTTGCCGCCGGCCGGCACCGTCTGGGTGGACGGGCTGACGCGGATCACGGCACCATCCTGCGCCCGCGCCAGTCCCGCCGGCTGAATGGACGACAGGACGCCGATGATGAGCGCCAGCACCAGAATCGGAAGCGCTCGGGGAATCAGGTGGTACGTCAAGCGATGGTCCTTTCTCTGTAGCTCCCCGGATGAGAGGTCGCGGGTCGTCGTTATGTACGGGGACGTACGCAGCCTCTGCTATCTGAACGCTTCGCGGCTGGCGCACATAACGGCGTTATACCTCACGGCACCCTATGAGCATACACGAGGCGAGACGCGCTCGCCCAACCGCCTGCGAGAATCGGTCGCGAGTCGTCGCTTCTTGTTAGGGCTTGGCGGCAGACAATTCGTTGTGCGGCAACCGCTGGGCCGCCGCGTCGTAGAGCTGCTGAAACGTCCCGCCGTCCTCCGGGCAGGCGCTGACACTGCCTTGAATGTCGGGGACGAAGCCGCGCATCCGATCCAGGAACCCGTGGGCGCCGTCGCGGTCGGTTTCGGGCAGAACTATGACGAAGCGTGCGTTGCCCAGATAGCCGGCGAGATCGGCGTTGCGCAGATAGTCCTGCAGGGCCTTCGTGATCCGCTCTACCGCATCCCACGTGTCGGTCTCGGGCGCCGGCTCGATCACGGCGACGCTCAGCGGCCGGTCGTAGCGGATGGCGCGGTAGCATTCCTCTTCGCAGCGCAGGGCGATGAACCAGTACGCGAAGAGGCCGGTATCGCGTTCGTAGATCACCAGCTTGCGGCCCGCGGCGACACGCTCCTGCGCCTGCTGGAGCAGCGTATCGCGGTCCAACTCCTCCGTCAGGTCCTCGGGCGCAGCGTTCGTCTCGGCAGAGATGGGACTGTGCATAACGATTACAGGATAAGTATCGGCGAGGCCGCGATGACTTTGTACTTCATGAAGGGGGTAGGGCGGTTACCTAGGGAGGATACGCGGGCGTAGAGTCTCGCCCGATACGAACATCGGCCCTGGACGGGGCCAATCTGCAATGTGGAACGGTGGTGGTGGATCTGGCCGGGGCCGAACTCGGCGCTGGCTGTCTACCGAACCTGCATTGATGTAAGATTGCCGTGCTATGGAGCCGCGCATCCAGTACGCGAAAACCGAAGACGGCGTGAGCATCGCTTATTGGACGCTGGGCCAGGGCGAGCCGCTCGTGTACATGCCGTGGATCCCTTTCGGCCATATCGAGTTGGAGTGGCAGGATCCCGAACACCGGCGCTTCTGCGAGGGGCTCGCTAGGGGAGGGCTTCTCGTTCACTACGATGGCAGGGCGAGCGGCCTATCAGACCGCAACGTAGAAGACCTATCATTCGCCGCGTGTGCCAGGGACCTGGAAAGCGTCGTCGACCAGCTCGGCCTGGATCGGTTCGCCCTGTGGGCGCCTATGGTCACCGGGGCGGTGGCTGTTGCGTACGCGGCCGAGCATCCAGAACGAGTGTCGCGGCTGATCTTGTGGTGCTCCATTGTTCGTGCAACGGACCTGTCGGACGTGGCCCAATTCCAGGGCCTCATGGCACTAGCGGAAAAAGACTGGGACCTGTTTACAGAGACGCTGGCGAGCGTGATGTACGGCTGGTCGGATGGTGAAAAGGCCCGGCAGTATGCCAGCCTAGTGCGCGAAAGTACGTCCTCCGAGACACTCCAGGCCACGGTATCGATCCTTTCTGAGATCGATGTTTCCGAGCTACTACCGAGCGTCAAGGTGCCGACGCTCGTGCTCCACCGGCGAAGAATGGATTACCCCAGTTTGGGAGTCGCGCGAAAGCTGGCCTCGCAGATTCCGGATGCCCGACTTGTCGTTGTAGATGGTGGGAGCGCCAATGTCGGAGAAGAAACCGACGCCATTATCCGGGCGACGGGCGAATTCTTGGGAATGAGCGAAGTCGCGGCGGCGCAGCCGCCAGCCGGCGACACTCACACCATACTCTTCACCGATATGGAGTCTTCCACAGCTCTCGCCCAGCAACTCGGCGACGCGGGGGCGCACGAGGTGCGCCGCGCGCACAACAGCATCGTTCGCCAAGCGCTAGAGGTGTCCGCTGGCACGGAGATCAAGCACACCGGCGATGGGATCATGGCTTCGTTTTCCTCCGCGAGTTCGGCGCTCGAGTGCAGTATCGCTATCCAGCAGGGCGTGGCTTCCCACGTGGCAGAGCATCCGGACATTCCGCTGGGTGTGTACGTCGGCCTCAACGCGGGCGAGCCCATCGCTGAAGAACAAGACCTATATGGAACATCCGTGGACCTGGCGGCACGGCTGGTGGACCACGCACAGCCGGGGCAGATCATCGTGTCTGACGTCGTGCGGCAGCTCGCCGCCGGCAAGCAGTTCTTGTTCTCCGAGCTCGGCGAGACGGAGTTGCGAGGCTTCGAAGACCCTGTCAAGCTCTGGGAGCTGCGCTGGCGGGAGGACGGCTGATGGAGCAAGGACACGCGCCGGTCGTGCTCAAACGCATGGGAGTTGACTCGATCACACTTATCGGTGGGCAGATCCGGCGGGTTGTGCTCGCCTCCGCTTCCAGGAAGCTGATCGCAGGCGAAAACTGTACGTTTGAAGGCGGCGACCCGGCGGGCGTATGGCATGTCCATATTGTGTTTGCAGGCGAGACCAACCCGCGGCCGCCGGTAGACTACGCGAGGCAGTTCATCGTGATCTTGCCGACGGAATTGGCTGCAGCGAGGTGTGAAGACGACGATGCCACGGCTGTCTTGTACAGAACCCAGTCCTAGCCGATCTGACAGCGGCGAGTCTAGACCGAGGACCCTGCGCGGCTGTACGAGGTGCGCTGCCAGGCCGAAGGGTCGCCGGCCGCAGGGTCGCCGTAGGCGACAGGAGACTGGAACCGTAAGCGTCTCGCCCAATACGAGGAACGGCCCCGAACGGGGCCGATCTGCGAAGGGCAACGGTGGTGGAGCTGGCGGGGGTCGAACCCGCTACCTTCTGTCTGCCAGACAGACGCTCTCCCAAGTGAGCTACAGCCCCACGGATCATCATGCTATCAGGAAGGCGCGGAGGCTGGCAAGATGCCGCCTATGAAGCCGAATTGTGCAGTATACTCTGTGTAATTGTAGGAAGCTGACGTATGCAGGCAACCCGACAACAGATCCTTGACTACTTGCGCCGCGAGGGCCGAGCCACCGTGAAGGACCTCGACGCCCACCTGTCGCTGACGTCGACGGGCGTCCGCCAGCACCTCACCGTTCTGGAGCGTGAGGCCCTGGTGGAGGCGCACGAGGAGCGCGGTCGCGTCGGCAGACCGGCACTGGTCTACAAGCTCACGGAAAAGGGCGATGCGCTCTACCCTAAATCGTACGACGAGTTGGCCAATGTTCTCCTGGAGGAGGTGCGCGACCTAGTCGGCGGTCAGGCGCTACAGACGCTGCTGCGCCGCGTCGCCACGCGGTTCGCGGATCCGTATCGCGAGCGCCTGGACGGGCTGCCGCTGCGCGAGCGCCTCGCCGAAGCGAGCCGCATCATCGATGAGCGCGGCTGCCTCTCCGACGCGGTGCAGGACGGAGACGACTGGCTGATCCGCCAGTACACCTGCCCGTTCCCTAAAGTCGCAGGCGAGAATAGTTGCGTCTGTTCGCTCGACGTCGAGTTCGTCAGGCAACTCGTTGGCACGGACGCGCGGCTGACCACTAGTCTGCTCCGCGAAGACGGCGCTTGCACCTTCCGCGTCCGCCCCGTTAGCGAACCCGCCGCCGACGCTGCCCGCTGACGACACGGCCCCGGCGACCTGCTGTCCGGCCGCCCCCGGCCCTCCGTGGTATACTTCGCCGAAGCCCGCATTCGATAGGATTCGCGCCTCTTGCAGTACCTGGAATCGCTTCGCTTGCTGCGCCAACGGGACGACTGGGAGCGCAGCGGGTCCGCCGCCGACGCCTCTCGCTGGGACCTGCGCCGGATGCGCTCGCTGCTGGCGCGGCTTGGCGATCCTCATCTCGGCCGCGGTACTGTCCACGTCGCCGGCAGCAAGGGGAAGGGCAGCGTCGCGTCGATGGTCGGCGCGGTGCTCACCGAAGCCGGCGTCAGCATCGGACTCTACACCAAACCCCACCTACATCGATTCGTCGAGCGTATCGCGGTCTGCGGAGAACCGATCTCCCAGGACGACTTTGGCCGGCTGGTTGGCGAATTGGTGCCGCATGCCGACGCTGAGGAGGCCAATGGATCGTACGGCGCCGTCAGCACCTTCGAGGCGCTGGTGGCGCTGGCGTTCGTCTACTTCCGCGAGCGCGAGGCCGCGTGGCAGGTGCTCGAGGTGGGGCTCGGCGGCCGCCTGGACGCGACGAACGTGTTTGACGAGAAGGCCGTCTGCGTGATCACGCCCATCGGGCTTGAGCACACGGCCGTTCTGGGAGATACAGTTGCCAAGATTGCGGAGGAGAAGGCGGCCATCATTACTCCCGGAACAACGGTGATTATGGGGCCGCAGCGCGACTCCGCGAAGGACGTGATACGTCGCGTTTGCGAAGAAAGGGAAGCTACACTGGTCGAGGTCGCGGAGAGCTGCGCCATCAAGCGCACGGGAGGTAACCGCGAAGGACAGGACTTCATGCTGCGTACCCCGACGGCGACACATAAGCTGCGGCTGCCGCTGCTAGGCCGCCACCAGCTCCACAACGCCGCAACCGCGGTCCTCGCAATCGAGGCGCTGGCGGCGCACGGCGTCGAGGTTGACGCGGCGACGCTCCGGCGTGGCCTCGCCGGCTTGCGCTGGCCGGGCCGCGTCGACATTCTCCGCCAGCGGCCGCTCGTCGTCGCTGACGGTGCGCATAACCGCGATTCGGCGCGCGCGCTCGCGCAGACCATGCGCGACGAACTGGGTCAGCGGGAGATGATGCTCGTCGTCGGCTGCTCGGGCGATAAGGATCTCGATGCGCTGGCCGGCGAGCTTGCGCCGCTCGCCACGCACGTCGTTGCCACCCGCTCGCGCCACCCGCGCGCCATGGACCCGCGCGAGATCGCGGCGGCGTTCGACGAGAGAGACGTGCCTGCGACGGCCATCGAGCCAGTCGGCGCCGCGATGGACGCCGCCCTGATCCAGGCCGGGGATAACGGCTGTGTGTTGGCCTGCGGCTCGTTGTTCGTTGCGGCGGAGGCGCGGGAGCACGTGCTCGGCGTCGCCTATGATCCGCCGTTGGTGGACGCCGTTTCGAAGAAGCAGCCCTCATCCGAGAGTGAGGTGAAGGTATGAGTGAAGAAACGAACGGCCACCGGGTGGTGATCACGGGCATGGGCGCGATGACGCCGTTGGGCCTGACCATCGACGGCTACTGGCAGGCGCTGGTCGAGGGTAAGTCCGGCATCGACTTCATTAGTGTTATTGACACGACCAACTACCCGGCGAAGGTGAGCGGCGAGGTTTCCGACTTCGACCCGGAGCAGTATATGGAGCGCAAGGAAGCGAGGCGAATGGCTCGATTCAGCCAGTTCGCCGTCGCCGCCGCGCGCGAAGCCTACACGGATGCGGGGCTCGATGGCTTCCACATGAACCCGGAGCGGCTGGGTGTCGCGTTCGGCAACGGCTTCGGCGGCCTGCCGGACACGGACGCGGCCGTGCGTGGGATTCTCGAGAAGGGCGGGAACCGCATCGATCCGTTCTACATGCTCAAGACGCTGCCGAACATGGCGGCATCCCACCTGACAATGCAGTTCCAGGCCAAGGGGCCGTCCAGTACCACGACGACGGCCTGCGCCGCCGCAACCCAGGCGATGGGCGAGGCGACGCGCCTGATCCGTGAAGGTCGCGCCGATGCCATGCTGACGGGTGGTACGGAGGCCGGCATGTGCGAATTGGGGCTGGCCGCGTTCTGTGTGATGAGGGTGCTCTCGACTGCCGATCGTGACCCTAAGACGGCCAGCCGCCCGTTCGACGTCAAGCGTGACGGATTCGTCTCCGCGGAAGGCGCTGGGGTGTTCGTGCTGGAGAGCCTGGAGCACGCGCAGGCCCGCAACGCGACGATCCTGGCTGAGATCACGGGCGCTGCCGCCAGCGCGGACGCCTACCATATGGTCGCGCCCTGCGCGGACGGGGAAGGCGCCGCGCGCTGTATGCAATGGGCACTGGATGACGCCGGCATCGCGCCGGAGGAGATAGACTACGTTAACGCCCACGGCACGTCCACCTCGCTCAACGACGCTGCGGAGACCAAAGCTCTGAAGACGGTTCTCGGCGAGCACGCCTACCAGATACCCATCAGCTCGACGAAGTCGATGATCGGTCACGCGCTGGGGGCGTCCGGCGCGCTGGAGTCGGTCGCCTGCGTGAAGACGCTGCAGACCGGCACCATCCATCCGACCATCAACTATGAGTACCCGGACCCCGACTGCGACCTGGACTACGTGCCCAACGAATCGCGCCAGCACGAGGTGAAGACGATTCTCAAGAACAGCTTCGGCTTTGGTGGGCAGAACGCTTGCCTGGTCTTCCGGCGGTTCGAGGAGTAGGCACATGCGTGTACTCGTCACCGGCGGCGCGGGTTTCATCGGTTCGCACGTCACCCGCGTCCTCGTCGAAGCGGGCCACGGCGTGACGGTGCTGGACAACCTCTCGCGCGGTCGTCGCGACCTCGTGCCGGACGGCGCTAGCTTCGTCGAGGCCGACCTCGCCGACGAAGCAGCGACAGAAGCCGCGCTGCAGGGCCACGATGCCGTCATCCACCTCGCCAGCTTCCTGGAAGTGGGCGTCTCCGTCGAGAAGCCGGTGCTCTTCGCGGAGAACAATATTGTCAATTCGGTGCGGCTGCTGGAGGCGATGCGGCGCGCCGGTGTGGGCAAGATCGTCTTCTCCTCGTCGGCCACGGTCTACGGCGTGCCGGAGAGCCTGCCGCTGCGCGAGGAAGATTCGCTGGGCATGCAGGCCAATCCCTACGGCGCGACCAAGGTCGCCGTCGAGACGTTCCTCGGCGTGTACCATCAGCTCTACGATTTCGATTGCGTGCTGCTGCGTTACTTCAATCCGTATGGCCCGAACGAGCTGTGCGAGCCGGAGACGCACGCCGTGCCGAACATCGTCCGCGCTGCGCTGGAACGGCGGCCGGTGCCCGTCTACTGGGGCGGTCAGCAGAAGCGCGACTACATCTACGTGGAAGACCTGGCGCGCGCCCACATTGCGGCGTTGAACGTCGAGGGCTTCGAGGTCTTCAACGTCGGCACCGAAGCCGGGACAAAGGTCATCGACATCATCGATACCGTCTCCGCCATCCTCGGCTACGACGTCGCCGTTGACGACAAGGGTGAACGGCCGGGAGACGTGGAAGCGAGTTACGCATCGTCGGAGAAGCTGCGCACGCAGCTCGGCTGGCACCTGCAGGTCGATCTAGAGGATGGCCTCCGCCGGACGATCGCTCACTACCGCGAGCGTCTGGGGATACCGGAGTAGGGCTGTTCTGCGGAACAGCTGCGCCGACGTAGTCGGCAGGCGCGCCTACTTCGTAGGCGCCTGTGTGAGCGCGGGCCTAGACCGTATACGTGCGCCTCTGGGGGCCGCGCAACAGTAGCGCGGACGAACCGTCTGGCCGCCAGAACGGCCCGACGAGGTTGTCGGCCGTTCCGCTCTCCAGCTTCTCGATTATGCCGTCCTCGGTCATCGTCAGCAGCGCGCCGCCTTCGCCGCAGAGCAGCGCATGCGTGCCGTCCGGATGCCAGGCCGCGCCGAGGAGCGCCCCGCCCGGCGCCGCTGGCGCGACCGTCTGGTACGTGAAACCGCCGCCGTCGTAAATCACCAGCTTGTTAAGGGCGCTCGCGTCAGCGAGCGCGCCGCCTGCTATCAGCGCGCGGCGGCCGCCGGGATGCCAGGCGACGGCGACGAAGTCGTCCTCGTCGTCGCTCGTCAGCATGGCTTGCAGGTAGTCGCCGTCGCAGCGGTAGAGCGCGTGCGGGCGCGGGTAGCCGGCCCAGCGGCTGGCGTAGGCGCCGACGAGCGCGTAGGCGCCGTCCGGCCGCCAGGCGACGGCACGCAGCGTGTGGGCGCGGTCGCCGGGAACAGGCGTCAGCGTGCCGTCCGCGTAGCGCAGCACCGTGCCGCTGTTGCCGATGATGAGGGCCGTGTGGCCGTCGGGATGCCAGGCCGCTCGGCGCAGGTTCTCGCTGGTCGGCGAGGAGAATTCGCGGCAGGCACCCCCGGTACGGCCGTCGTACAGCAGTACTGCGCCGCGATTGCCCACGAGCAGCGCCCTGTCGCCGTCCGGCGCGAACGCGACGCCGCGCAGGTTGTGCTTTGTGCCGGTATCGATCTGCTCCCAGCGCGGGCTCTTATCGCCCGGGACGTAGCGCACGGCCGCCCCGCCGTTGCCGGCCAGCAGGCAGGATGATCCGTCCGGATGCCAGGCCGCCCATCGCAGCGGCTTCTTCGCGGCGCTCTCCAGCGGTGTCAGGGCGCTGCCTACGGCAGCGTGCGGATCGTAGATGTAGAGCTGCGTGTCCATTCCGCCATTGTAGCCTGCGGCGCGGCCACGTCTAGCGGGCGGTGCGCGGGAACGCTACGATGCAGGCGTGACACGCATCGGCTTCATCGGCGGCACCGGCCCTGAGGGCAAAGGCCTGGCCTATCGTTTCGCGCTCGCGGGGCACGAAGTCATCATTGGCTCGCGCACCGAAGAGCGTGGTGTCGAGGCTGCGGCCGAAGTCGCCGATCGCGCCGCCAGCGCCACGGTGACCGGCGGCGAGAACGCCCACGCCGCGAGCGAGGCGGAGATCGTCGTGCTGACGGTGCCGTACGCCGCCCAGGCCGACACGCTGCCGCCGCTACGCGAGGCCTGCGACGGCAAGCTCGTTATCAGCACCGCCGTCCCGATGACGTTTGAAGGCGGCAAGCCGTCGATGCCGGCGGTCGAGGAGGGCTCCGCAGCGGAACAGGCACAGGCGCTGCTGCCGGGCGCGAACGTTGTAGGCGCGTTCCAGAACCTCGGCGCGGCGAAGCTCTGGAAAGGCGACGAGCCGCTGGACCAGGACGTCATCGTCTGCGGCGACGACGACGCGGCGAAGCAGCGGGCGTCTGCATTAGCAAAAGACATCCGCGGCGTCCGCGCAGTCGATGGCGGGCCGCTGTATTCCGCGAAATTTGTGGAAGGCATTACGGTGATGCTGGTGGGCATCAATAAGCGCTACAAGACCTTAGCCGGCGTCCGCATCGCGGGGCTGGAATGACCGAAGTCCGCATTATCGGCCTGGTGGGCTTGCCGGAGGTGCGCCCCGGCGACGACCTGGCCGCCCAGATCCTGCAGGCCGCGGTCGAACAGCAACTCACGTTAGAGGCGGGCGACGTCCTTGTCGTGACGCAGAAGGTCGTCTCCAAAGCGGAGGGCCGCATCGTCGACCTCGACGACGTGGAGCCCGGCGATTTCGCCCGCCAGATCGCGGAGCGTTGGGAAAAGGACGCGCGGCTGGTGGAAGTAGTGCTGGGCGAGAGCGCCCGCATCGTCCGCATGGACCACGGCGTCGTCATCTGCGAGACGAAGCACGGCCTGATCTGCGCCAACGCCGGCGTGGATTCGTCGAACGTGGAGAAGCTCGGTACCGTGGCGCTGCTGCCAGACGACCCCGACGCTTCGGCGACCGCCATTCGCGATCGCGCCGCGGCCGAGGCCGGCGTCGATATCGCTGTCGTGATCACGGACACCTTCGGGCGCCCGTGGCGCGAGGGCCACGTCAACTTCGCCATTGGCGTCGCGGGCATGGCGCCGCTCTGGGACTACGCGGGCGCCTACGACCCGGCCGGCCTGGAGCTGAAGGTCACGCAGATGGCGGTCGCCGACGAGCTGGCATCGGCGGCGGAACTGGTGCAGGGCAAGCTGGAGCGCACGCCGGCCGCCGTCGTGCGGGGCTACGACTACCCGAAGGGTGATGGGTCGCTTGCCGACCTGCTCCGCGACCCTGAGCTGGATCTGTTTCGGTAGCGCGCAGGCCAACGCGTTAGCCCGGCCGCGCCGGGCCGCCCGCAGCCTAGCGCCCTAGACGTCTCCTGCCGTCCGCGCCTCTATGTAAGCGTCCAGAACGCCGCGTACGCCGCTGACGAGTTTCAAGACGATCGGGTCGCGAGCGAGCGCGGCCAATGCATCGTCGCTGAAGTATCGCTCGCGATAGTACTGCACGGTCACCCAGCGCGCGGCGCTGTGCTCCTCGTTGATGCGCGGCTCGGCGTCCGGGGCGACGTCGCAGACGAACGTGATGCCGACGGCCGGAGTGCCGGCGTCCTGGCGGTAGTCCCAGACGCGGAAGAGTCGCAGGCCGGCAACCTCAAGCTCCGTCTCTTCGCGGATCTCGCGTCGCACGCCGTCTTCCGGCGTTTCGTTCTCCTCCAGCGAGCCGCCGGGAACGTACCAGGCGCCTGTCATCGCGCCCATCGCCCGCTTCATGATTAGGATCTCGTCGCCGCGCCGGACGATGGCGTCGACGTGGACGTGAAACAGCGGCATGTTGCGACTCTCCTTTTCTCACCTGTCGCATCGTCACACGGCGAACAGGCCCGGCCTTCACGCTTGGGCCGCGACGCGGAACGTCACAACTCGCGTGTTCCGGGAACGGGGATCACGGCGCCGCTGATGGTCGCCGCGCGCTCCGAGCAGAGGAACGCGACGACCTCCGCGATGGCCTGCGCTGTACCGGCGACATCGCCCTCCGGCCCGCGTTCGGCCAACTCACGCGCCTCGTCGAGCGTCACGTAATCAATTGGTCCCGGCGCGACGGCGTTAACCGTCACGCCGCGCTCATGCTCGCGGCGGCCCAGCGTGCGCGCCAGCCAGTGACGCGCGGCCTTGCCCAGCGGGTAGTCCAGCGGCGCGTCCGGCGGGCCGAAGCGCCAGTCGTCCGCGCCATGCCCGCCGATCAGGATGATGCGGCCGTGGCCGCGCTCGCGCATGCCGGGCAGCGTGGCGCGGATCAGCGCGTAGGCGGCGTCGATTTCCGCCGCCATGACGGAGCGCCAGTGCTCCGGCTCGATGTCCGGAAGGTCGGCCGGCTGCCACGAGCCGCCCGCGCTGGCGACGGCAATGTCGAGCGGCCCGAGCTGCGCTTCCGCCGCACGTACCATATCGAGCACGGCGGCTGCGTCGGCCACGTCGGCCTGGTGGACGAGCGCGCGGCGGCCCAGCGACTCAATCACGGCCGCCATCTCCTCGGCGCGGTCGCGGCGCTGCTTGAAGTTGACGACGATGTCCGCGCCCTCTCGGGCCAGCGTCAGCGCGATGCTGCGGCCCATGCCGCGGCCGGATGCGCCCGTGACCAGCGCGATACGTCCTTCGAGAGTCGCCATCACAGGCGGCAGCGTAGCATCTGCGCCGCGAGCATCCAACGGGCTGCTCCTACGGAGCAGCTTCAACTTGACTCTGGCACTTCAGGGCTGTGCCTCAACTATGCCGCGAGTAGCCGAAGGCTACTCGAAGCTGCGCCGCAGCGCAGCCGGTTGGACACCGAAACGTCCGCTCGTCATACTGCGGCTGATGACGGCGAACACGGAGAAGCCATTCGCAGACAAGGTGGCGCTGGTTACCGGCGGCAGCCGCGGCATCGGCCGCGCCTGCGCGTTGCGATTCGCGTCGTTGGGCGCGGACGTGGTGGTCAACTACTCGCGCAGCGCCGAACACGCAGATGCCACTGCGAACGAAGCGGCGGCGCTAGGCGTCCGCGGTATCGCCGTGCAGGCCGACATGGGCGACCGGGACGCAATCGTTGCGCTCTTCGAACGCGTCCGCGAGGAGTTCGGCCGGCTGGACGTCCTTGTGAACAGCGCCGCACGCGGACTGGAGCGTCCGCGCGGCGCGCTCGACTCGCTGCCGCAACACCTCAAGCACTCCATGGACGTCAACCTCTTCGGCCCCTGGTTCTGCGCGCAGGAAGCGGCGCGGCTGATGGAGGAGGGCGCCAGCATCGTCAACCTGCTGAGCCCCGGCTCGGAGCGCTACTTACCGAAGTACGCGCCGGTCGGCGTATCGAAGGGCGCGCTCGCCTCACTGACAACCTACCTGGCCGTAGAGCTGGCGCAGCGGGGCATCCGCGTCAACGGCGTGTCCGCCGGGCTGGTCGACAGCAGCGACGGCGTGCGGATGATGCCAGCAGATCTGATCGAGCGCTACCGGCAGGCCGTGCCCTCAGGCCGGCTGGTGACGCCGGACGAAGTGGCGAACGCGGTGGCCTACCTCTGCAGCGACCAGGCGGCGATGATCGTCGGCCAGCTGCTGCTCGTCGATGGCGGCTACTCGCTCGTCGGCGTGCCGTAGCGACTGCGGGCAAGGAGAGGAGACGCAATGGCTGAGCAGCAGCAAGAGCAGGGCCACCGCTGGTTCGCGGCGCTCTGGGACCGGCTCAGCGCGACGGGCGAGCGGCGATTCGGCAGGAAGATCCGGCCGCGCATCATGGAGGAGATGGCCGGTCGGGTGCTAGAGATCGGCTGCGGTACCGGCGCAAGTTTTTCCTACTACGACGAGGGTTCGCAGGTCGTTGCGACGGAGCCGGACCCGCACATGCTCAAGCGCGCCGAGACGAAACTGGCGGAACTGGGCCTGCCGAACATCGAGCTGCGGCAGGCGCCTGCGGAGTCGCTGCCGTTTGACGACGACACGTTCGATCACATCATCAGCACGCTCGTCTTCTGTTCCGTTCGCGACCAGACCGTGGCCTTTGCCGAAGCACACCGCGTGCTGAAGCCGGACGGCACGTTCCGGTTCTGGGAGCACGTCCGCAACGATGACAGCCGCTTCTGGGGCACGACGCAGGATCTGATCATGCCTATCTGGCGCTGGTTCGGAGCCGGCTGCCACCCGAACCGCCGGACGCAGCAGGCGCTGGAAGATGCCGGCTTCAGCATCGAGTGGGTGGAGCGGATCATGGGAGCTCCCGGTACGCCGGAGATCTACGGCCTGGCCCGGGGCGTGTAGGAGATGGCCACGCCGAACACCGTCGAACTGCCCGCGGAGCGCGTGCCCGTCATCGCGGCCTGCGATGTGCTCGTCGTCGGCGGTGGCTCGGCCGGGCTATCGGCCGCCATCGCCGCGCGACGCCAGGGCGCCGACGTGATCCTCGTCGAGCGCTACGGCTATCTCGGCGGCCTTGCGTCCGGCGGGCTGATCGTGCTGCTGCTGACGCTCGACGACGGCGCGGGCAACCAGGTCGTCGCCGGGCTCTGCCAGGAGCTCGTCGACCGGCTCCAGGCGCGCGATGCGTGCTTCCATCCTCCGAAGACGGAATGGGGCGATACAGACGACGAACTGATCGAACGCTACCGGCGTTGGGGGCTGGTCTGGGGCTCTGCGCCGCACAAGGTGCGCTACTCCGTCGCCTACGACCCGGAAGAGTTCAAGCTCGTCGCGAACACCTGGGTCGCCGAAACCGGCGTCCGGCTGATGTATCATCGCTGGGCGTCGGACGTCGTCCGAGACGGCGACCGTGTGACGCACGTCGTTTTCACGTCGAAGGCCGGCCGCCAGGCGATCGCCTGCGGCGCCGTCATCGATACCACCGGCGACGGCGACATCTTCGCGCTCGCTGGCGAGCCGTTCGAGCTGGAGGAGATCCACCCCTGGCTCTGGTTCCGGATGGCAGGCGTCGACGATTCGGAGAGCGCGCCCGGCGGGTCGATTCGGACGATCCGGCCCGGCCAGGCGCTGCTGCCGTGGGGTGCGGCGGAGCGCATCAGCCGCCGCATCGACGCAACGAACCCGGACGACCTGACGTTCGCGGAGGTGGAGTGCCGGCGAATGGTGATGGAGGAGGTCGACAGGTTACGCAGCCAGGTTCCCGGCTTCGAGAACGCCTACCTCACTGACGTGTCGCTGACGCCCGACGTGACGGAATCGCGGCGGCTGACTGGCCGCTACGTTCTCGCGCGCGATGACATGGACGCGCCGTTCGAGGACGTCATCGCCGTCACCGGCCACTGGACGAAGTACGACTGCACCTACCAGATCCCCTTCCGCAGCCTGCTGCCGCAGCGCACGGCCAACCTGCTGGCCGCCGGCCGCTGCATCAGCGTTGACCATCGCGTCCACCACGCGACGAAAGAGATCCCGGCCTGTTTCGCTACCGGGGAGGCGGCCGGCGTCGCCGCGGCCATGTCGCTTGCGAGCAACCAAGCGCCGGCGGATCTGGCGACGGCGGAGCTACAGCGGGCGTTGCGCAAGGCCGGGGTCTGGCTGCCGAAGTAGGGTACGCCGGCGTGACCGAACGGATTGGTCCCCTGCGCTGGCTGGCACGCCTACTGGGCGTCGCGCCTGCCGTGTTCTCCTGGTTTATGGTGATCGGCTACGCGATCACGGAGCCGGGCCTCAGCGGCGAAGGCGCCGCCGTGTTGGGATCCGTCATCCTCCTCACGCTGGCGGCGCTCGCGGCGTGGCGCTGGGAGTTCGCAGGCGGTATCGCGGAGATCGCGGTGGCCGTGGGCTTCGCGGTCGTCGTCTACGTAACGGCCGGCCGCAACGAACTGATCGTCGCGACGCTGCTGCCGTCGCCGTGGTTCGTCAGCGGCGCGCTGTTCGTCTGGCTGTCGCGGCGCGGCGTCTAGCCGGTCTCGTCTCCGCTTTCAGCGGGCGGCGTTGCGGGCGGAACGGCCGCTGTCGCCGGTTCCGGCGCACCTCCGGCATCACCGAGCGTGAACGGCGGGTACTCGTCAACCAGCGAAGCCATGTAGGCCATGAGGCGCGCCTCCCAGCGCAGGTAGCCGAGGATGAAGTTCTTGGCCCATTCCGGGTAGCTGCCGCCGATCAGGATCGCGATGGCGGCGACGAGCCAACAAACGGCGAAGACGATCCCCAGCAGCGCGAGGACGATCGCATGAGGGATGGCCAAAATGATCCGCATGAGCGCCGAACCAACCGTTGGTGTACCGCTCGTTTGCAGCTGTAGGTCGACGACGTCCTCCGGCGCGCTCGTTGGCAGCTTGTCGGTGGCTAGTGCCATGTAGCTGTAGAAGCCCATCAGGTAGCGCAGCCACTTGGTCGGACCCTGCTCGGCCTCGGCCAGGTACTGGTCTGCACCCTTTTGCGAGACCAGCACGCCTGCCAATACCGGCAGCACGAGATATGCGGCGCTGAAGACGATGCTTCCGATCTGCAGCACCGAGAGGACGATGACGATGAGGATGCGCAGGAAGACCTGTGCTTTGTCGAACTCCTCTGGCGCTTCAACGTTAAACGTGGCGGGGTAGGCCATGGCGGGTCTCCTTTCGCCGCAATGATGTGTGGTTCTAGGCAGAGGATACTCGTCAGTTGAATGCCCTGTCTACGGCCGGTCGGCCCTTATTCGAACTGGACGGACGCTCCGCCAGCGTGGGCAGACGGCGCCACCTACCCGCAGACCGCGCCTTCCGAAGCGGACGAGACGAGCCGGGCGTACTTCGCGAGCGCGCCGCTCTCGTAGTTCGGAGGGGGTGGCGCGGGACAGGTTTAGCCTGTCGGTGTCGTTGCTTGGGCCGGAGCCGCGGGCGATTCTTCGTCCCCGCCCCTGAGCGTGAACGGCGGGTACTCGTCAACCAGCGAAGCCATGTAGACCATCACCCGCGCGGTCCACTGGAGGTAGCCCTGGATGAACCTGGCCACCCAACTCGGGTAGCTGCCGCTGATCAGGATCGCGACTGCGGCCACGAGCCAGCAGAACGCGAAAACGATGCCAAGCACCGCGAGAATAATTGCGTGCGGGATCGCCAGGATGATGCGCGCCAGCGCCGACCCGACCGTCGGCGTCCCAACGGGCTGCACGTGCAGACCGACGCTTTCCTCCGGGGCGCTCGTTGGCAGCTTGTCGGTGGCGAGCGCCATGTAGCTGTAGAAGCCCATCAGGTAGCGCAGCCACTTGGTTGGGCCCTGCTCGGAGTCGGCCAGGTATTGATCCGCACCCTTCTGCGAGACAAGCACGGCCGCCATCATCGGCAATACGAGGTATGCGGCGCTGAAGATCATGCTGTCGATCATCAGAAACGAGGAGGTGAGAAATGTTGGGTCGATGAAGATGCTGCCGCTCTGGAGCACCACAAGGGCGAAGGTGAGGGTGATACGCAGCGCTACCTGCGTTTTGTCGAACTGTTCCGGCGGGGTGACGGAGTACGTAGCAGGGTAAGCCATCGCCGGTCTCCTTTCACCGCAATGAAGCTTGGCTCTCGGTTGAGGATACTGGTCAGAAAGATGCGCTGTCTACGGCCAGTCGGCCCCTGTTCGAGCTCGACGAACGCTTCGTTCGGTGGCCAGTAGCTACCTACCCGCAGACCGCGCCTTCCGAGGCGGACGAGACGAGCCGGGCGTACTTCGCCAGCGCGCCGCTCTCGTAGTTCGGCGGGGGCGGCGTCCAGGCGGCGAGGCGGCGCGTGACCTCGGCCTCGTCCACGTGCAGCTCCAGCTTCTTGTTCTCTGCGTCAATAGTTATCTCGTCGCCGTCCTGGACGATCGCGATCGGGCCGCCGACGAACGCCTCGGGCGCGGCGTGGCCGACCATCAGTCCGCGCGTGGCCCCGGAGAACCGGCCGTCTGTGACCATGGCGATCTGGTCGCCGAGGCCCTGGCCGACGAGCGCGGCAGTAACAGCCAGCATCTCGCGCATGCCGGGGCCGCCCTTCGGCCCTTCGTAGCGGATGACGACGATGTCGCCGGCCTGGATCTCGCGCCGAGCGATCGCATCGAAGCAGGCCTCTTCGCCGTCGAAGACGCGGGCCGGGCCGCGGCGCGTGAGCTTCTCGACGCTGGCGACCTTAGCGACGGCGCCTTCAGGAGCCAGGTTGCCCCGCAGGACCACAATAGTACTGCCGCCGGAAAGCGCGGTCTCGAGAGGATGGACAACGTTGCCGTCCGGCGTGGCGGTCACCTCGGCCAGGTTCTCGGCCATCGTCTTGCCGGTCACGGTCAGCACGTCGCCGTGGAGCAGGCCGCCGCGCAGCAGCTCCTTCAGCACAACCGGCACGCCGCCGACGCGATTGAGATCGGCCATGACGTAGGTTCCGCCGGGCGTCAGGTCGCCCAGGTGTGGCGTCCGCTCGCAGACGCGCTCCAGGTCGTCCAACTTCAGATCGACCCGCGCCTCGCGGGCGATCGCGAGGAGGTGGAGGACGGCGTTCGTAGAGCCGCCGAGCGCGACGGCGATCGCCATGGCGTTCTCGAACGCCTCGCGGGTGAGGATGTCGCGCGGGAGGGTGTTGGCCTCCAGCAGCGCAAGCTCGGCCTCGCCCGTGCGCCGGCAGATGTCGGTGCGCGCGGGGTCGACGGCCGGGATCGACGCGCTGCCGGGCAGCGCCATGCCCAGCCCCTCGCTGACGGCGGCCATGGTGTTGGCGGTGAACATGCCGCCGCAGGACCCGGCGCCGGGACAGGCGGCGTGCTCCAGTTCGTTCAGGTCTTCGTCGCTCATGTTGCCCGCGCTGTGCGCGCCGACGCCCTCGAAGACGGCCTGGACGGTGACGTCCTTGCCGTGAAACTGACCCGGCATGATTGTTCCGCCGTAGAGGAAGATCGAAGGCAGGTTAACGCGGGCGATGGCCATCAGCATCCCGGGCAGGCTCTTGTCGCACCCGGCGATGGCGGCCAGGCCGTCGTAGGCGTGAGCCAGCATCATCACCTCGACGGAGTCCGCGATGATCTCGCGGCTGACAAGAGAGGCCTTCATGCCTTCGTGGCCCATCGCCATGCCGTCGCCGACGGCGATCGTCGCGAACTCGCGCGGCGTTCCGCCGGCGGACTGAACGCCGGCCTTGACGTGCTGGGCCAGGCCGCCGAGATGGATGTTGCACGGCATCGCCTCGTTGCCGGCGTGGCCAACGGCGACGATGGGCTTCGTCAGGTCGTCGTCGGTGAGACCCATCGCGTAGAAGTAGGAGCGGTTGGGGGCGCGCTCCGCGCCTTCCGTTACCTGCCAGCTACGCGGCTTGCCGGTGCGCGCGCGTGCGTCTGTCTCTGCTGTCATCGGGCGCCCTCCTGTGCAGATCGAATGTAGGCACCAGCGTAGCGCAGGCCATCACGCGGTCTCAAGGAACCGGCGGACGGTACGCGTGTGGTGGGCTTCCGTGTGGAGGCAACGGCGGCCGTGGCCGGGCAGAAGGTTGCTGATATACTCGCAGCCGTGCGCGCTATCACATCTGTCCTGGGATTGTTGCTAGTAGCCGTGGTTGCCGTCGCAATCGGGTGCGGCTCTGATTCTGCCGATCCAACGCCGTCTCCTGAATCGACGCGGGAAGTTTCGCTGCGCTACGACCGCCCGCTCCTCACGTCTTTGCCCACCGGGTATCGCCTGGACGTGATGCTGGATGGCCTATCCCGGCCGACGTCGCTCGCCGCAATGCCCGACGGGCGACTGCTCGTCACGGAGCAAGAGACTGGCAGAGTGCGGGTTGTGCAGGACGGCCGGCTCCTCGACGAGCCGTGGTATGAGCTGCCGGTGCATTTCGCAACCGGCGAGTTCGCGGTTCAAGAATTGGGGCTCGTCAGCGTCGCTGTCGATCCGCTCTTCGCAGAAAACGGATTCGTCTACATCTACTTTACGGAGCGAGACGAAGAAAACGGCAGCCGCACTGTGTTCGGGCGCCTGCGAGACGCGGGAGGCCGCGGAACGGCCCTGAAACGCCTGCTGACGATCGACCTTGCCGCGGAGCGGCGGCACATCGCCGGGGGAATTGCCTTTGATGGAGAAGACGCGATCCTGCTCGGCGTCGGAGACCACGAGCGGCCGGACCTGCCGCCCCGCATCGACTCGCTCGCGGGCAAGGTCCTGCGCATCGACCGCGATGGCATCGCCTTGCCTGACAACCCGTTCGCCGGCCGGTCTGACGCCGACCCGCGCGTCTACGCCTACGGCCTGCGCAACCCATTTGGGGTCGCCGTAGACCAGATCACAGGCCGCGCGTTCATTACGGAAAATCGAAACGTCGTTGGCGATGCTGTCTACGAACTGGAAGTCGGCGCTGACTACGGCTGGCCGGCTAGTCAGATCGCCGCAAACGAGCCACTCGTTGTCTACGATGTTCCGATGGGTATGGCGGGTCTTATCGTATACGGCGGTGACGCCCTGCCGCCGTTCACGGGTGACCTGTTCTACTGCACCTTCAATAGCGGCGGCGGCCTCCACTGGTCGGAGCCGGAGGAGGTTGTCGGCTTCGATCTCGTTCTGCGCGACCGGCTTATCGCACCAGGCTGCAGCAGCGGGGTAGCCGAAGGTGCCGACGGTTTCCTCTACCTTCTCGATTACCGGGATGGGAAGCTGATGAGGATTAGCAGATAGGTTCCGCAACGTGAGCCTGCCCAGTGTGAGAGTAACTCTGCCTCGCGCCGACGTCTGGTGGATGGCAGCGGCTGTTGCGCTGGCCCTACTGCTCCGGATCGTCTGGGTTCTCTACGCCACGGCGGACCCGCTCGACGGCCGTTTCAACGATTCGGTCTTCTATCACGTCGTCGCTACGCATCTGGCGGAGGGCGGAAGCTACACCAATCCATTCACGTTCCTTCCGACAGCGCAGTTCGCCCCCGGCTACCCGTTCTTTCTGACGGGTCTCTACTGGCTCTTCGGGTCGCATCTCACCGTCGCGGAAGTCGCCAATGCCGTGCTGGGGGCGGCCACCGTTGGCGTCGTGTACCTGCTCGCGCTCCGGCTGTTCGACAGCATCTCGGCCCGGATAGCAGCGTTTCTGCTGGCCGTGTTCCCGGGCCAAGTGTTGTTCGTCTCTGTCGTCTACTCGGAGACACTGTTCACCTTCCTGTTCGTTCTCGGTCTGCTGCTGGCGCTCGTCGCGCGCCGGCCAGCGACAGATGGAAGATGGCACTGGGTCCTCGCGTTTGGTCTCGTCGCGGGCGCGGCTGCGCTCGTGCGGGGGGCGGGCCTTGGGCTGCTTCTCATCGGGCCGGCGTACTGGGCGCTGACGCGGCTGGACTGGCGGGTGGGCGTGCGGTGGAGCGCGCTTGCTATCGTGGCGGCCGGCCTGCTTGTCGTCCCGTGGACGGTGCGCAACGCGATCACGATGGACGCGCCGCTACTCATCTCCAGCAGCGCCGGCGTCAACTTCTGGCAGGGCCATAACGAAGACGCCACCGGCGGCGATGACGCTGCTGTTGGCCGGTTGCTGGACGAGCACGGTCCGCTCACGGAGCTGGGTGCGGAGGTCAGGGTGAGCGACGCCGGCTTCCGCGGGGGCTTGCGCTTCGCCGCGACGCACCCCGGCGAAGAGTTGTTGCTCATCGGAAAGAAATTTCGCGCTCTGTATCTAAGCGGAGACCTCGCCGCGCTGGATCTGAACGAGGCCTCCGGCCAGCGGACGTTCATGTCATCGGGGCTGAGATCGGCGTTGAAGTATCTGTCCGACAGCTTCTACTACGCGGTCTTCTTCGTTGCGCTGCTGGCGCCGTTGCGATGGGTCGTCCAACGAGGCGAAGGTCCGCTCTTGCCCTTGATCGCTATCATCGCTCTGACGCTGGGACACGTCGTGTTGTTCTTTGGCAGTCCCCGTTACCACTTCCCAATGATGCCGCTGTTCTGCCTCTTGGCCGGTTGGACGTTGGCGTCGCTGCCGCAGCTCTGGGCGCCGCTGGCCGGGCGGCGCGTCGACGTTTGATCCTGTCGCTACACGCGTGACTCGTCGCCGCTGGTGGCTTCTTGGGTAGGCGTAGTGTCTTTAGGCTTACCGCCGGCGCGGTGGATGACGGAGACCACGGCAAGAGCGAAAAAGGCGAAGAGGATGATCTCGAAGATGCGAACGTTCTTATCGGAATCGTCCAGGCTGAGAATCCCGGCCGCCCCCAGCAGGTAGCCGCCCGTGACGTACACGAACACCCAGATGGCAACGCCGACGTAGTCCAGCAGCATCCAACGCGGAAACGGCATGCGCAGAAACCCGGAGGCCGCCGGCCCGATCATGCGTGAGTAGCCCGCGAAATGGTAGGTGAGGACTAGCCAGATACTGTGATCCAGCAGCGGCTCCCGCATGCGCTCGGCCCAGCGGCCGAAGCGAGAATCCGGCCCGAACCGATACCAGGCGTAGCGCCCCATGCCATAGCTAATCGTATCGCCTATCATCGCGCCGATGATGCCTAGGAGGATAGCCGGCCAGAACGAGATCAGGCCGTCGTTGGCGCCGATGCCGGCCAGTAGCATGACAAGGTTGCCTGGTATCAGCGCGCCGACAAACAGCGTGTTCTCCAGCAAGGGGGCGAAGAAAACCGTGAGGTAGCCGTACGATTCGAAGAGATCTCTTGTGATATTGAGCGCCTGCTTGGTGAGCCAGCCGAAGCTCCCGAAGAAATCGCTCACGGGCTTGTACGGGCTGAACTGCCCGGCCATGACGATGCCGACGACGACCAGTACCCAGATCAGGTCTTTCGGCTGCCAGCCGGGCTGGCCGTCCCCGTCGCCGTCGCCGTCCCCTGTCGCGGGCGCTTGTCGTAGCTCCTGCTCGACCAACGTCACTCTTCTTGCGCGTCGACGGGTTCCGCCCAGGCGCGCTTGACGTGCCGGTAGACGTACCATCCGACGAGGATCGCCCCGACGATCAGGATCGGGATGTCGGCGGGACGCATCCAGTGGCGCAGGTCTTCCCAGTTTTCGCCGAGCGCGAAGCCTGCCCAGGCGAGAGCGAGTGACCAGATGAACGCGCCCACGAATGTATAGAACGTGAACTTCAGCACTGGCATACGGGCGATTCCGGCGGGAAAGCTGATGAACGTGCGTACGACTGGCATGAGTCTCGAAAAGAAGACGGCCCAATTTCCCCAGCGGTTGAAGAAGCGGTCAGCCAGATCGAGATCATGACGGGAGACTAGTATGTACTTGCCGTATTTCTCCGCCAGCGGCCGTCCACCCCAGGCGCCCACGTAGTAGGCGGCGAGCGATCCGATTGTATTGCCCAGGGCCCCGAACAGCCCCGCCAGCAGCAGCCACTCCTCGCCGTGGCCTCTGTCCTTCACCAGCATCCAACCGGCCAGCGGCATGATGAGTTCGCTGGGTAGCGGGATGCCAGCGCTCTCGATCGCCATCATCACCACTACGCCCGGCCATTCGATAAGATCGTACGTGGCGTTGATGAAATCGAGCAGAATCGACTCGATTCCTTCGAGCAGCGGCTCCTATCCCTTCCGTAAACACACGCTGAGCGCGTCGTTAGATTCGATTTGTGTCAGTCTAGCACAGGCGGTGAACTGAGTCGTATGAGGGATGTTACGATGGTTTCGTGAGTGAACCGCCCTTCCTCCCTGAGCACTTCCGCCGCCAGGACGAACGCGCTGACGCCCTCTTTTACACGTCCGCGAGGATGGTCACCCATATCGATGACGCTGCTATCGAAGCGGCGCGCCGGCTCTACGCGGAGCTGCTGCCGGAGGAAGGAACGATCCTCGACCTGATGTCGAGCTGGAAGTCGCACCTGCCGGATACGGCCGCGCCTCGCCGCGTCGCCGGCCTCGGCATGAACGAAGCGGAAATGCGTGAGAACGGCCAGTTGGACGAATACCACGTCCACGACGTGAACAGCGAGCCGCGCCTGCCGTTCGACGACGATACGTTCGACAGCGCGGTGATGACCGTCTCCGTGCAGTACCTGATTAAGCCGGTCGAAGTTTTCGCCGAGGTAGCGCGGGTGCTGCGCAAGGACGCGCCGTTCGTCGTGACCTACTCCAACCGGCTCTTTCCGGAGAAGGCCGTCGCGTTCTGGTGCGCTGCCAGCGCGGACCAGCGGGCACGCTTGATCGGCGCGTACTTCCATTACGCCGGCGGTTGGGGCCAGATCACGGCGCAGGACCGCAGCCCGAAACCCGACGGTACGTCAGGCACTCCGGGCGATCCGCTCCACGCCGTGTGGGCGCGCACCGCATCGTAAACCAATGAGTCAACAAGCCTAAGGTCACCTGCTGGACAGCGGCGACGTGAGGCGCGTCAGGCTGCCGCTCAGCGGATACGCCTCGCCCCAGCGCGAACGCTGCTCATCGACCCGCAGCGCGATCAGCTTCTGGTAGACGGACGATCGCAGCGGCGGTGTGCTCATGAGCACCGCGTCTTCCTGGTTGTCGCTGTAGTAGCGTGCTCGGACGCCGACCTGGGAAAAGCCGTACTTGTCGTAGAGCGCACGCGCGTCGCGGTTGGAGATTCGGTACTCCAGCGTGACGCCGTCCTGTCCGGCCTCTAGAGCCGCTTCCAGGATCGCCACCAGCAGCAATTCGCCGATGCCGCGACGCCTGTTGTCCTGTCGCACCGCGATGGTGACGATGTGGCCTTCGCCCACCATGCACCAGAGGCCGACGAGGCCGAGGATCCGCTCGCGCGGTGGCGACGAGCGCGTGACGATGCGCTTCAGGGTCTCCCTGATTGTGGCAATGATCCCGGTCTCCGGCGGCGGCGCGTCGTTAGGCAGCGGCAGCGCGCCGCCAGGCAGCGGCGCGTAGGCGACCAGGTAGCGCGCCAGCTTGTTCTTCAGCTCGCGGTCGTACGTCGTCCGCGACCACATGCTTGGAAAGGACTCGCGTTCAATCTCCATCACCTGCTTGATATCGCCCGCCTGCATCGGGCGGATACGGCAGGCCGGCTCGCCTGGTTGCATGGATAGCTCCTCGTTGGCGCGACGGCGTCCAAGCGGGACGGGCCGAATTGTAGCACGGCGTTGGCGCGCCGGTGCCAGGTCGCGGGCAGGAGACCCTCTAGATGCCTAAACTTGACGTTAGCGTTAAGATTAGATACGCTATGCGATCGTAACGAGGGGATTGTTCCAGCCCACCATGCAACGCAAATCGCAGCCGGTACTGATCCGGCTACTTTCATTCACCATTCCGTACTGGCGCACCGTGATCCTGGCCTGGATCTGCGTCGCCGGGGCGAGCGCGTTCATGCTCCTGATGCCGATCTTCGTCCAGTACGCGATCGACACCGGCATCGACATCGACAGCGAAGGCGTCGCCATCGGCGAGAGGCAGACGCTCGTCTGGATCGGCGTCGCGATCGTCGCCATCTCGGGACTGCGCGGCGGCTTCGCCTATGGCCAGACCTACGTCGGCGAATGGCTCGCCTCCCGCGTCGCCTACGACGTGCGCAACGACGTCTACAACCATCTGCAGCGGTTGAGCTTCGCCTACCACGATACGGCGCAGACGGGACAGATCATGTCCCGGGCCACGCAGGACGTGGAAGCCGTTCGGATGTTGATTAGCTTCGGCGTGATGCGCATCGCGTACATGATCATCCTCCTGGTTTCCGTGTTCATTTTCATGACGATCACCAGCTGGCAACTTGCGCTGGTTGCTTGGGCATTCGTGCCCATCGTCGGCGGCCGGTCGATTTTCGTCGCCCTGCGCCTGCGGCCGATCTGGATGCGCATCCAGGACCTGCAAGGCCGCATGGGCGCCGTGCTACAGGAGAACCTCTCCGGCATGCGGGTGGTGAAGGCGTTCGCTCAAGAGCAGCAAGAGAGCAAGAAGTTCTCCAGGGAGGCCAAGCATCTCTTCGAGACCTCGTTCGCGGCCAACCGCATCCAGGCCTTCAACCAGCCGCTCCTGACCGGCATCTGGATGCTGGCGATGGTCGCCGTCGGTTGGTACGGAGCGGTCCTGATCGACCAGGGGTCGCTCACCGGAGGCGAATTGAGCGCGTTCATGCTCTTCCTCGTCATCCTCCAAATGCCTGTCCGCATGCTGGGCTGGATCGTGATGATGTTCGCGCGCGCGCAGTCGGCCGGCGAACGGATCTACGACATCCTGGACGCCGAGTCTGCTGTGCAGGAAAAGCCCGACGCGATCGAGATGAAGGACGCTGTGGGCGATGTGCGATTCGAGAACGTGTCATTTGCCTACGATGCCATCAGCCCCGTCCTGCGCGGCGTCAACATCGAGGTACGGCCGGGCCAGGTCGTCGCACTGCTCGGGCCTACGGGCTCCGGCAAGAGCACCGTCGTCAACCTGATGCCGCGCTTCTACGACGTCACCGACGGCGCGATCACGATCGACGGCGTCGACATCCGCGACATGACGATCGCCTCACTGCGCGCCAACATCGGTACGGTGCAGCAGGACGTCTTCCTCTTCTCCGCCACGATCCGCGACAACATCGCCTACGGCGCGATCGACGCGACGCAGGAGGACATCGAACGGGCGACAAGAGCCGCGCGGCTCCACGACTACATCATGAGCCAGCCGGAAGGCTATGACACCTGGGTGGGCGAGCGAGGCATCACGCTCTCCGGCGGCCAGCGGCAGCGCATCGTGATGGCGCGGACGCTGCTGACGGACCCGAAGATCCTGATCCTGGACGACTCGACGTCGAGCGTGGATACGGAGACCGAGCACCTGATCCAGCAGGCGTTAGCAGAAGTGATGAAGGGCCGCACTACGTTCGTCATCGCTCAGCGGCTAAAGACCGTGATATCCGCGGATCAGATTCTGGTGCTCCAGGACGGCCAGATCGTCGAGCGCGGCACGCACAGCGAACTGATTGAGCAGGAGGGCCTCTACCGCGAGATCTACGACCTGGAGCTGCGCGACCAGGAGGAAGCCTACGACCAGACGCAGGCCGAGACCGCGACGCAGCCCGCGGCCGTTCAGGGAGAGAGGCGCTAGATGGCTCACTTCGGCGGCGGCGGCATGGGCGGCATCGGCGGCCTCGGAGGCCGCGGCGGCATCAGCGGCTTTCAGCGGCTCAAGGGAGGTTACGACGGCTGGGACGACGAGGAGTTTGGCTCCGTCTACAGTCACGATGTCGTCATGCGGCTGCTGGGCTACCTGCGGCCGTTCAAGGGCCGCGCTGCCACGGCGGTACTGGCGACTGTTATCTTCATCGTTGCTGGGCGCTACCAGCCGGTCCTCGTCCGCGACCTGATCGACTCAGCCGCTACCGGTGACATCGGCGATGTGAACCGAACTGGCGTCTTCTTCATCGTGCTGGCGTTAGCGGCCTGGGCGGCCAACTACGTGCAGTTGCTGAACACGGGCTGGATCGGCCACCGGGTGCTGTTCACGCTCCGCACGCAGATGTTCAACCACTACCAGAAGCTCTCGCTGCGCTTCTACGACAACAACGAGGTTGGCAAGGTGATGTCGCGCGTGACGAGCGACGTGACGACGCTCCAGGAGCTGCTCAGCAGCGGCCTGATCACCATCCTCGCCGATTTCGGCGGCCTCTTCTTCGTGATCGCGCTGATGCTGATGCTGGATGTGCAGCTCACACTGGTCACGCTCGCCGTCGTGCCGTTCCTCGTCGGCGCCATGTTCGTCTGGCAGTTCTACGCGCGGCGCGCGTTTATACGCGTGCGCCAGGCGATCGCCGTCGTCAACTCCAGCCTGCAGGAGAACGTCTCGGGCGTCCGCGTGATCCAGAGCCTCTCCCGCGAATCGGAGAGCAGCCGCCGCTTCGACGACGTCAACCGCAGCAACTTCACAGCCAACGTCGATGCCGGCAAGGTCACGGCCGCGGTGCTGCCGATGGTCGAGGTCAGCGTCGCTGTGGCAACGGCAATGGTCGTCATATTCGGCGGCTTTAAGGCGATCAACGGCGACCTCTCGCCCGGCACGCTCGTCGCGTTCACGCTGTTGGTGCAGGGCTTCTTCGAGCCGGTGCGCACGCTGACGATGCAGTACACGCAGCTCCAGCGTGCGATGGCCGGCGGCGAGCGGATCTTCGAGGTGCTGGATACGGAGCCGGAGATCCAGGACGCGCCGGACGCGATCGAGCTCGATGACGTGCGTGGCGAGGTGACCTTCGAACACGTCAGTCACTCCTACGTGGACGACGTCGAGGTGCTGAAGGACTTCAATCTGCACGTCCAGCCGGGTGAGACGATCGCGATTGTCGGGCCGACGGGCGCGGGCAAAACAACCGTCACGGCTCTTGCCGCCCGTTTTTACGACGCTTCGGAGGGCCGCGTGCTGATCGACGGCCACGACATCCGCAAGGTGCAACGCCAGTCGCTGGCGCGTCGCATGGGTCTTGTGTTGCAGGAGCCGTTCCTCTTTTCAGGTACCGTGCTGAGCAACATCCGCTACAGCCGTCCCAACGCCTCGCGAGAGGATGTCGAACAGGCGGCCACGGCAGTTGGCGCGCACGATTTCATCATGCGGATGGAGCACGGCTACGACACTGAGCTGCAGGAACGGGGCCAGAACCTTAGCGTCGGTCAGCGACAGCTACTGGCGTTCGCCCGCGCTGTGCTGGCGGACCCGCGCATCTTGATCTTGGACGAGGCGACGGCGAACGTCGATACGCGGACCGAGGCCGTGATCCAGCGCGCGTTAGGCCAACTGTTGAAAGGCAGAACATCGTTCGTTATCGCGCACCGCCTATCGACGATCCGCAACGCGGACCGCGTGATCGTGCTGCAGGACGGCGCCATCGCCGAGCAGGGCACGCACGACGAGCTGTTGGCCTTGGGCGGACTCTACGCGAAGCTCTACCAGATGACGTACCAGGAGCGGAACGGTGACTCGGCCGCTGCCGCAGAGATTCCGCAGCCTGACGCGAGGGTCACTTGAGACGGCCGCCCCGCCGACTAGGACAAACCCGTATTGACAGTCCTGTCGGCCAATTGATATAGTGATGGTACGAATGCAGAGGATTCAACCATGATTGCCACGCGTACGCACATGACATGTCCGGCGGATTCCCGCTCTAGTGGGAATCTGGTGCGGATCGGCGTGGGTTGTAAAACCTGATAGATTGTTCGACTTTGTATCAGCAGCCCACTGCCAACAAGCGGTGGGCTATTTGCATATAGGGATTGGGAGATGACATTACAGACGACTGAGGCGACGGTAGAGACGCCTCTCGTTGCACCACAGCAGGAGGACGAGGCACGTTGTCCCACGTGCGACGCCGCCGTTCCCGCGGGCTTCCGGTTCTGCGGGCAGTGCGGTCGCGCGCTGGCGGCTACGCTGGCGCCCTCTCCCGGCGACCTGCTGACGATCGCATTCATCGACCTCGAGGGCTTCACCACGTTCGCGAGCCGCGTCGACGACGAGGAGGTGCGCGAGCTGATCCGCTCGTTCCACGGCCTTGTCCGCGATGAGGTCGGCAGCCACGGTGGGTTTGAGGTGAAGCAGATGGGCGATGGCTTCATGCTGGCCTTCTCCAACCCGGCGAAGGCGCTCGATTGCGCCGTCGGGATCCAGCGGGCGGTGGCGAGCGCCGGCGGTGACGGACTCTCGCCCTCGACCCGCGTCAGCGCCGGACTGAACAGCGGCGGCGCGATTCGGGACGGCGACGACTTCTTCGGCCACACCGTCAACGTTGCTTCGCGGATCGCCGGACGCGCGGACGGCGGCCAAGTTCTGATCTCGGAGGCGACGCGGGTGCTCGTCGGTCAGCCTGAGGGCGTCCGCATCATCGATAGGGGACGGCGCACGCTGCGCGGCATTGCGCCGCGCCACCGCCTCTTCGAGGTGGTCTGGTGGGAGTAAGCTACCCGCCGGTAGCGCGCCAGTAGCCATACATGAAGAAGCGCCCGGCATTGCCGGGCGCTTCTTGGCATACCAGGCTTCGCTACCTCACCGGCAGTCGTGGTTGTATTGCTGAATCACCCCCAAGATGTCGTTTAGCAGGTCTATCACCCCATCTGGCGGAGTCATGTTCCAGGCGTTGGGGCCTTCGGATGCTCCGCGGTCGTAGTGCGCGTCGTACGGTGGGTCACCCGTGGGCGAGTAGTGCTGGATGACACTGAGGATGTCGAACAGCAGGTCGACAGTGCCGTCCTGGCCCGGCCCTGAGATCGTCTCCACATCATAGAAGTCGTACGGGTTGAGGTAGTCACGATGCCCGCCGAACTTCTCGTCCAGACCGTTCTCCTGTTGGTCGGAGCAGCCATCACCGTCTTTGTCACCATTCGGAAGCTTGGGTGGCGGTCCCAGCTCGACGGCCCGCGTGCAGAACAAGGGTGGGCCAGCGACGAACGCGCCCAGCTCAAGGCTGAACTGCGTCTGGATGTCAATGGGCGCATTGACGGCGGTGCCGCCAGCAACGAGGTAGCAGGTCAGCACCGGCACTTCCTGCAGCCCCTCTCCCGCCTTTAGAGATGGCACGCACAGCAAACCCCTGATGTTGGTGAGGTCCAATATCTCAGTGACGAACTGGTTGCTGATGAACGGATCCGGGTCGGTAATCACGCCGCCGGTGCTTTCGTAGCAGGCATAGTAGGGCAACGGATCTGGTGTGCCCCCGCCCTTTATCGCCGGCACGCACAGGTTGACGAGCGGCCCGATGGTGTGTTCAAGCACACCGTACTGGTCCGCTACCTCAACGGTCTGGCCGCCGGCGAACGCGCTGGTGGCGGTGAAGCAGCGTAGCGTGGGCAGGAACGGGTTTCCGCTCTTGTTCTTCTCGGAAGACGGACACAAGAAGGCTCCTTCTCCGACAGTAACGACCTCGTCCATGTACTGGTTCTGGAGCACTACGCCCACGTCGACGTCAGCGCCAAGGGCCGAGTAGCACGTGTAGTACGGCCCGTTCGGCGACCCCATGCTGAATACCAGGCTACCGCCACCGGGCGCGGTGCTGAAATCAGCCACCATGATGTGGTACTGCGTACCGCCCGCGAGCGGTATGTTCTTGGACGACTGGCTATTCGACAGGGTGTCGTCGTCGCAGAAGACCGGCGTGAGCGCCCCCTTAGAGCCGACGTACACCGTGACCACGGTGTCGTAGTCGGAGCCCTCCGTGGTGATGTTCACCAGCTCGTCACCTACCGGCGTGTACGTGTACCAGACGGTATTCGAGTCTCCGCCTACCGAGCCGCAGCTTGGTCCCGGGTCGTTCCCCGCGACGGTCGCAACACTCGTGTCCGTGATGTCGCTGAACGGCAGGCGGCTGACGACGGTGCTGTCCGTGAAGTCGTCGTTCTTGGCGGCCCCAGGGCCGCCGAGCGAGTGCGTCTGGAAGAACGCCCACATCAGGTCGTTGGCGCTGATTTCATGGGTCGTCTCACCAAAAGTCGGGACATACTGGCCCAAGTCCAATGATAGGCCAGGCCATGTGTGTCCACCTCCTTCAGTTCCGGGGCCTGCGCCGTCGACGTCCTCAACGACGTACAACTCCACCGTGGCGCCTTCGACGCAGTTTTGATATCGCACCAATCGGACGCCTGCGGTCGCAGGCGCCGGCCCGTCCTGGGGCACAACACCGCAGCCGTTGTTCGCCGCCAACAGGGCGATGGCATCTTCGATGCTGTTCTTGTAAGTAAAACCCGAGACATCTGACAACCCGCCTGCGAAAGGAACGTGCAGATCAGCGGTGCCGTGGAATGCGATGATGGGAACCGGGCGAGTTGAAGGGCATCCTGGTGGCTCAGGAAACCCAACCAAATTCGGCGGGAAGTAGGTTCCCCCCACGGGAGCGACGGCAGCAATGCGATTGGCGAGGCTGCAGGCGAGTCGAACCGACATGAACGCGCCGTTGGATTTGCCGGTGGCGTAGACTCGGGTAACGTCGATGCAGAGCTGTGACGCGACGGCATCGATCAGGTCGCTGATGAACGCGACGTCGTCGGGCCCACCCGGCTCTACTGTAGATGCGTTCCAGTGCGGGAGGGCCCAGAATGTCCCTGCAGTCGGCCACCCATCAGGCGACACCAAGACGAATCCAGCCTCCTCGGCCTTGGCGGGCAGTTCGCTGAAGAAGCGCTGGAACGCTCCGCTGCCGCCGAACCCGTGGAGATTGAAGACCAATGGCACGGCGTCGGCCCCCGTATATGAAGACGGAACGTCGAGAATGTAGGTTCTCGTAAAACCGCCGGAAACGATGGTTTCATTGAAGGTGCCGTCGGCGTGCGGGCGCGCCGGGTCGCACGTGCTTACAGCTGCAGCGCGCTCTGGGCTCGCCCCCAACAAGCCGAAAGTAACGACGACCGCAACAGCGAGCAGTCCGATGGTGACGTGCATGATGTCTTGCGTTCGCATGCCCTACCTCCTCCTGTGCTGGCGTCTACGCCCGAGTCAAGGAGCGCCCCAATTGGGGCGCTCCTTGGTCGCGCCCCTCCATTCACTACGCTGGAAGTGTGCAGCCAGTAGGCTGGTATTGCAGTATCACTCCCAGAATATCGTTCAGCAGGTCGATGACGCCGTCTGGCGCCGTCATGTTCCAGGCGTTGGGCCCTGTTGTCGGCCCGCGGTCATATGCAACGGCGTACGGCGGGGCGCCACCAGGAGTCGGCTGGTAATGCTGGATCACGCCGAGAATGTCATACAGCAGGTCGATGACACCGTCGCCGTTGACGTCGTAGTAGTCGTACGGGTCCTCCCAGTCACGGCCCCCGCCGTTGTTGTGCTGGGCCTTCGGCAGGTTCTCGTTCACGTCGGCGCAGCCGTCGCCGTCGGTGTCGCCCTTGAACGGGAGCTTGAGGGGCGCACAGTTGATCGACAGCGTGGCGGCAACGTCCACGAGCTCCGGTGTGGTGTCGCCATCCACATCGACTAACTCCTGGCCGACCGTCCGTGGCAAGGCGTTGAACATGCCTGACTTCACGAAGTGCGTACCCGAAGGATTGGCCACAGAGAGCACTGGCAGCGCAACCTCAAAGGAACCGCTGGGCGGGCAATTCAAGGCGATTTCCACGATGCTGTCTTCATAGTTGCTCACGGGATACGGAGGCAATGCCAGCGCGTTGGTCGCTAGATGGTGAACGACCCGTTCCTGGCCCGTAACGGGTCCGATTCGCACCTCGAAGCCCCCAAACGGGGCAACGCCGTCCGGCCAGACCACCTCAGCAGCCCCGTTATCGCCGGTCGGCTTGTATTTCAGGGAGCCGTAGACGACCTGGGTTTGGAAGCCGATATAGCCCTTCACCGGCGCGTGGTTCACGTCCGCGACCAGCGTGAATTGGCTGTCTGGCGGGACGGTGCACTTGGTCGGCTTCTGGGGATGATCGCAGACAGCGCCCGCACTCGTCACGTTGAGCGACATCTCGGGCTCGGGCGCTGGCGTGGCCGCCGGCGTGGGAGTCGCTTTGGGTGTTCCACCGGGGCCGATAGGGTTGCTCTGGCAAGCCGTTGCCGTGTTGTAGTGCTTTATGAGAATGATTATGTCAGAAATGAGAACAGTGCCGTTCCCGTCGAGGTCCGCCTGCAGAGGCGCGGGGGGGACCGTCTGCAAGTAGTATGTGAGCTGAATCAGCAGGTCGACGAGCGTCACCATGCCGTCGCCGTTGAGGTCCGCGCAGGCTGCTATCGAATGAAGGGGCGAAAGGGCGTTGGCGTCGACTTCGATTGCCGCTTCGGCGCTCTGCGGCTCGCCTGAGCCGAAACCGTCCGGGCTGGAAAGGAACACGCCTGCCGCGATCAGCGCGGGCAATACGAGCAGGCCGAATGCCTTGGCCGTTGACGAGAACACTCGGTAGAACATCTTGAGCTTCCCCACAGAGGAGCGCCCGGCATCTCACCGGGCGCTCCTTCGTTACCCCATCTCCATCCACAGTGCGTGGCTATACGCAGCCCAGTGGCTGGTATTGCTGTATCACGCCAAGAATGTCGTTCAGCAGATCGATGACGCCGTCCGGCGCCGTCATGTTCCACGAGTTAGGCCCGGTTGTCGGCCCGCGGTCGAAGGCAATTGCGTACGGCGGAGCTCCTCCTGGTGCTGGCTGATAGTGGTTGATGACGCCGAGGATGTCGTTCAGCAGGTCGATGAAGCCGTCGCCGTTGACGTCGTAGTAGTCCCACGGGTCCATGTAGTCACGACCCCCGCCGTTGTTGGACTGGGCCTTCGGCAGGTTCTCGTTCACGTCCGCGCAGCCGTCGCCGTCGGTGTCGCCCTTGAAGGGCTGCTTGGTCGGCGTCGGTGTGGGCGTAGCTGTCGGCGTGGCCGTTGGCGTCGGCGTCGGCGCCAGCTTGACAGCCTCCGTGCAGAAGATATCGAGCGGGCCGACGTCCAGCGGGGTGGCTGGTTCGAACTGCGTAGTCACGGGAACGCCGATGACGCCTGCGAAGGGGCTAGCGGCGAGGTAGCACGCCAGTGGTGGGAGCCCCAGGTCTCCGGCTCCAAACTTCAGTGAAGGAACGCACACGAAGACCCGGTCGTCGATGACGGCGATAGGGCCAGTTTCGAACTGGTTGAGGATAATCGGACCCGGGCCAACGGCTACGGCGGCGAAACTATCGTAGCAGGACATGTAGGGTCCGGGTGGGGGCGGAGAGAAGTCCTTCGTCGCCGGAGCACAGAAGAATAGCAGCGGACCGATAATGTGTGGGGCCACACCGTACTGGTCTGCGATGTCAACGCCTACTCCGCCCGGGAACGGGCCAGTGGCGGTATAACAGCGCAGCGTAGGCAGGGGCGCTAGCCCGCCGCCGTCCTTATCGGTGGGTGGACATAGGTACGTGGGATCCAAGACGGTGATCGTGCTACTTTCGTATTGATTTTCGATTGCCACGGGCACACCGAGAGTCGGCCCAGGGGCGACGTAGCAGGCGTAGTTAACTGACGCTGGCGCGGCCGTTGGCGTCGGCGTGACCGTTGCCGTAGCTGTCGGCGTGGCCGTTGGCGTCGGCGGCACCAGCTTGACCGCCTCCGTGCAGAAGATGTCGAGCGGGCCGACGTCAAGCGGGAAGGCTGGTTCGAACTGCGTAGTCACGGGAACTCCGGGGACGCCTGCGAAGGAGCTGGTGGCGAAGTAGCAGGTCAGCGGTGGGACCCCTGGGTCTCCGGCTCCAAACTTCAGTGAAGGAACGCACACGAAGGCCCGGTCGTCAATGAGACTGATAGGTCCAGTCTCGAATTGGTTCGAGATTATCGGACCCGGGCCAACGGCTACAGCGGCGGGACTATCGTAGCAAGCATAGTAGGGAGCGGGTGGGGGCACCGAGAAATCCTTCGTCGCTGGAACGCAGAAGAATACCAACGGACCGATAATGTGCGGGGCTATCCCGTACTGGTCTACTATGTCAACGCCGATATCTCCGCCCAAAACCGGGCTAGAGGCGGCGTGGCATCGCAGCGTAGGCAGGGGCGGTGGCCCGCCGCCGTCCTTGCCCGTGGGTGGACATAGGTGCGTGCCATCCAAGACAGTGATAGTGCTGCTTTCGTATTGGTTGGCGATTATCACTGGCGCGCCGATAGGCGGCGCAGGAGCCAAGTAGCAGGCGTA
Source organism: Chloroflexota bacterium (assembly GCA_029262675.1). Lineage (GTDB taxonomy): Bacteria > Chloroflexota > Dehalococcoidia > DSTF01 > RBG-16-68-14 > JADFKB01. Next base: position 45,375 of record JAJCYW010000005.1, read on the forward strand.
GTTAATCGATGCCGGCGGGCCTCCAGAAGGTTCTCCTCCGGGCGCGGCCTCACCCTGGTCTTGCTGAACCAGGGTGAACGCGAAGATAGCGGCTAATGCTATCGCCAATGGCAGAAGCAGAATAGTCTTCCTCATCAGGTTCCTCCTCTCTGTGTCTTGCCGGGTATCGTGCCGAGAGACGGCAGCCGAGTGCTATGTGGGTTGCGCGACGTAGGCGTAGCTCATTCGCACCTCCTCATGCAGGTGCGACCGGTAGCGAACCTCCGCCTTCTCCTGCCTTACCACCTGGCTCGCCACTGGCCATGGACTCGTGAGGCCCCAATTCTAGCACCACGGCAGGAATTGTCAAGGCTGAAGGCCTGGCGCGCATGCCTCTCCGCCACCGTCTGCCCTGGCTGGTTTGGCGGAAGCCTCAGCCGGTTCCTGTGCATGCAGAGGTGCGGCGAAGCTAGATCGGTAGGGCGTCAAAGAGCGCAAGCACGAAGACGGTGACCCAGAAGACGAAGAGGGCCGCGATGATCGCTCGGACTGTGGGGTTGGCATCCTGCATTTATGGTAAGACTCGCAGACCGCCAGGCGTGTGGATGTGACCTTGCCACCTGGGAAACAGGCCTTACGCTACACCGGAGTCTTCGCGTTCGATCAGCCTGTGGTCGGCGGCGTCAGGACGAAAATGCATTCTAGCCGCCGGATTCACGGCGTACCGTCCCGGCGACTCCGACCGGCGGCAGGCTATCGAGTAACCCCGCGCTCAACTGCAGGATGAGCGCGGCGTCCAGCGGATTCACGATTCCATCGGCGTTCGTATCGGCTAAGTCGGGACACGGCAGGACGGCGAGCAATCCTGCGCCGAACTGCAAGATGAGGGTGGCGTCTACTGCGTTGACAGTGCGGTCGCAGTTGACGTCACCGGTGGCGTTCGCCGGTGTCGCCGTGGCTGTTGGAGATGCATCGGGTGTCCAGGTCGGCTGCGGCGTCCAAGTCGATGCAGGGGTCCAGGTTGCCAGAGGCGTGAACGTGGGTGGCGGGGTGTTCGGCGGGGCGGTGGTCGCCGTGGGCGTATCGGTGGCCGTCGCCGTGGGAATGTCGGCGGCCGTCGCTGTGGGGGTGGGATCCGGCGGATTCTGGACGATCACCTTTCCGTTCGTCGTGCTGACCGCCAGCGTGGTTCCCAGGGCGTTCGTGATCGACGTCCCACTTATGCCCAGCTCCGTGCTCCCCTCACCGACAGGCTCAAACGTGACAACCGCTATCGCCACAGGTGCGTTTGGCTGCGGGCCCAGAACAGGAGGGAGGAATCCAAAAACAAAGCACCAGAGCCCCAGACGCCCCATGATATTGTCGACTGTGCCGCTCAGACAGATCACATCGTTTCCGGTACTCTCGGCGTATCCGGTGTCCGTGGCCTCCATAGCGTGCAGCACGGCCGGGTCGTAGGTCATGACGAGCGTGTAGCCCCCCAGCCCGTCCGGGTCCTTTACATCGTCCACCATCAGGCGCACTTCAACCGGCTCATCGCTCAAGTACACCGTTTGATTGGCGGGGTCGACGAAGATCGATGGCATTTCCCCCTGTGCCACCACGCGTCCGCTGACTGTGAATAGCGCAACCGCCAGTAGAGGTAGCAGCAGCCATTGGCGGTGGCGTCTCACGATGTAGGTTGCGCGGGAGACAGGCTGGTCCGGTCCAGCCATTCTATGTGCAGCCTGACGGCTGGTATTGCTGTATCACGCCTAGAATGTCGTTCAGCAGGTCGATGACGCCGTCTGGCGCCGTCATGTTCCAGGCGTTAGGCCCCGTTGTCGGCCCGCGGTCGAATACAATGTCGTACGGCGGATCTCCCCCTGCTGCTGGCTGGTAGTGCTGTATCACGCCGAGGATGTCATTCAACAGGTCGATGAAGCCGTCACCGTTGACGTCGTAGTAGTCCCACGGATTCAGCCAGTCACGGCCCCCGCCGTTGTCTACCTGCGCCTTAGGCAGGTTCTCGTTCACGTCGGCGCAGCCGTCGCCGTCAGTGTCGCCCGGGAACGGGAGCTTGCCTCCCGGCGTCGGCGTCGGGCCGGACGGCGTTGCCGTCGGGCCGGGCGTTGGTGCGCCCGCGGTGCAGCTTGCACCACCGGGGTCGGCCAGGCCGATGCCGACAGGATCGCTGCAGTTCAGATAATAGTAGGAACCATCCGGTACGCTGGGGTTAGAATCGCACGCATCTCCGATGTCGTCGAAATCGCTGTCTGCCTGGTTGTCAGGGCCCGGTGTGATGCCTGGTGCCGGCGTCCCGGAATTGGCCGCGAAGATGCAATTATCGTAGCCGTTTTCAATGCCGTCCGTATCAGCGTCAAATTCCGGCGTTGCCACCGCCGGATCGCAGACATCGCCCAGGTAGTCCCCGTCTCCGTCGGCCTGGTCAGCGTTCGCGCTGGCAGGGCAGTTGTCCAGTCCGTTGCTTGTGCCATCGTTGTCATTGTCGAATTCGCTGACGAGGACCGCGTTGAACGTATAGCTGCCTGAAGTCGCGGGGTTCGTGTAGAGATTCTGACCGCCCTCCAGCGTTCCTGTAGCCGGATTGTCCGCGCTGGTACCGAGCAGCGTTAGCGTCAGGGATTGGGGAGCACAGAACTGGCCAGTGGCCGATTCGGGCGGCGACGTCGGGTCGTTGACAATCGTTGTCACCTGGTAGGGTCCGCCGGGCGAGACTTCGTCCACCAGTATCGTCACGAAGAGTTCCGAAAGGCCGGCGGCCTCCACGTGGCCGAAGTAGCGGGCTTTGTGCGTACCAGGAAGGAGTGAGGTAAGGAACGCGGGGTAGGCCGTGACGCCATCGGCCAAGCCGTCTCCGTTATTGTCTTCTACCGCCTCCGGCTTGCCGTCGCCGTCCGTATCGTAGCCCGGAACCGTCGTGCCCGTAGCTGTTGTGGCCTCCATCAGATCGATCTGGGTCCCGGTGCCGGGATCGAATGATACCGCCGTCGTACAGTCTGTGGCGAAGAACTGATCCGCGACGGTCATGTAGCCGGCGATGGAGCCGGCCAAGGAGCCATCGACGACGCCCGCGTCGTTTGCCACCGTCCAGCCGGCCGGAACCTGGAATTGCGCTCCCGCGGCCAGCGTACTACCTGCGGGGAAGGAGAGGTGGATCACGATGTCGGAAGCGGCACCCGGCGTTGGATTCGGGACGGCGGCGCTTACCGTGGGTGCAAACAACGCGGCTGGTGTGGGACCGCCGCCGGGGGGCAGAGACGGAATGAGGGGATGGCAGAGGAAGGCGAACAGCAACGGGGAAAGCGCGGCCAGGCCGAGCGCCAGCAGAAGTTGCCGGTAGCTGTTCGTCCCGTTCTTCATGGTGACTCCCTCCGCGTTTCACCCCCTGTCGTTGGAGATAACGAAGGGGAGAGTTCTTCGATACAGACCGCCCTGGGGGTGCGACATCTGGCCGCTCCCCCAGGGCGGTTATTGCGGCTATTTCAGTATGTAGCCGCTAATGCTCTTCGCTGTCCGCTAGGAACCCGGCAGCGTCAAGCCCGGCGGTATGTCTATGCCCGGGCGGCAGCGTTCCAGGAGAGTGTTTCCACCTGGTCCAACCACCCTGATGCAGAGCAGCCGGTCGCCGTGGCTCGGGCGGTTGTTCCCGTCCACGTCACGATAAGCTCCGTACACGGTCAGCTTCAGCGGGTCGGGCCATCCCATCACCTCTGCCAATGCATCCGGCAGGTCGATCAGGACCGAGCACCGTACCACACCGATGCCTGGATAGGGGTTAGCGGGGGCGTTCGGCGCCACGATCTGACTGCAATCCAACTGGAATCGCGGGCCGTCGGGAACCTGCGCTGAAGCGGAGTCGTTCGTGGGGGCAAAAGCCATTACGCCAACCACGGTGACGGCGACCACCAACAACGCTAGCAACTTCGTCATCGAATTGTCTCCTCTCTCTGTAGTACGATTTGAAGTATTTGCGCTTCTACATTTGAAGCGCGTATCAGAGATCAGAGTGCTCTAGGAGGCTGTGTGGGAACCTGCGGAACGACCGGTGGCGGCGGGCGGAGCGCCGGCGCCAGGTTCCGGCTGGTCATGACCGGGCCTCCAAGTTCAGTGTCCGGTGCAGCAGCGGAGACGCTCGTGCCACTGCTAGTGGCGACATCCGTTGGGCCTTCTTCTGCGATGACGGTTGAAGATAGCACCACGACAACTTCGCCGACAAGAGGAGCCGGCAAATTGGTTACCGTCAGTACGCAAGTCATCGAACCGATGCCATCGCCCTGACCATCCTGCGTGCAAGCGACGCCGAATTTTGGTCCGGCAGCCGCAGAATCTCCGGAAACGCCGGACGCGGAACTGCTCAACACAGCCACGACGCTCAACGTGAGCGCGACCAGCGTGATCTGGAGAACTGCTCTTCGCACGCTCTTCATCTTATCCGGCTGCCCTCAAAAGACGCAGAAACCCCGCGATCTAGGCGGGGCTTTTGCGACGCTAACAGGTTGCGTCGGTTTTGTCAAGGAAGGAACATGCATCGCACCGTTCCTGCCTATGGAGATCGGCCGCGTCCGCGGAAGTAGACGAGTGTCCCCAAGACCGCAACAACCCCGAGGCCGGCGAGGACAAGCGCGATGATGAGGGACGTGTTGCTCGAACCGTTTGATGCTCCTCCGGAGTCCGGCAGGCCGGGGCTAGATGCATCCTCGGGGTTTGGCGATGCCGGTTCCCCAGGCTCGCCATCTCCACCAGATCGGACGACCACCACTTCGCCATCTGTCTTGCTGGCAGCAAGCGTGTTCCCTTGAGGATCGATGATGGAAGATTCGGCGATGTCAATGATCGACGTTCCTTCCCCGACGGCCTCGAATGAGACGTTGACAAGCGCTTGGGGGCCGCTTGCGGTTGGTCCAGGTTCTGGAATCAGAGGGATGGTGAAGCAGAAGTGGGCGAGGATGCCAGTGTCGTTATCGATGCCGCTACTAGGGCATATCGCCTGGGCGCCGACGCTGTTTACGAAGCCGCTGTCAGTGATGGCGAGCCCGTTGATGACGGATGGATCATACGCCATCGCTAGGGTGTAACCCCCTAGCCCGTCCGGCGTAGTGACATTGCTGACCATGAGGCTCACCTCAAACGGGCCGGCACCCGGTTCCACGGTTTGACTGGCTGGATCGACAGAGAGGATTGGGCCGCCTTGAGCATCGATGGGTTCGTTAGTGATACCGGCTGCTAGAAAGACGATAGCCGCCAGCACGCCTGCTCCGAGCGCGGTTAGCATCGGTCGCCAGTGGGAACCAGGAAATGATCGAGGAATGGAACGCACTCCGTATCTCCCTTTGCGGAGCCACTGCACCACTCCCCCGAATGAGCAGGCAAACTCTAGCACTACAGTGACAATTTGTCAACGGGCATCTCTTCTGAGTTCGAACTGTTGGCCGCCTACGCGACGCCGGAGTCCTCGCGTTCGATCAGCTTGTAGTCGGCGGCGTCGAGGGGGATCAGCTCGCCCTTGCGGTGCGATTCGAATATCTGGAACATGTCGCGCTTGTGCGGCCGCTTCTTGCCAATCGGGCACTGCTCCCAGGCTTCGTAGTCTTCGTCGCAGTAGCCCCAGCGCTTCTCGCCGCACTTGGGCTGCAGGTACATGCCCAGCTCCGGCACGTTTCGGTTCACCTCGGCCCGCATCAGGGCCGCGACCTTGCGGAACTCCCACTGGGCGCGCGTGCAGAGCCGCAGGTCGCAGATGTGGAGAAGCTCCTGGAAGTTGACGATGATCTTGAAGTTCGTGTTGGCCGCGTTCGGCAGGAGGAAGCGCGCGTCCTCCGCCGGTATGCCCGCGTCGAGCATCTCCTGGTAGAGCGCGCCGAGCTTCTCAAACGCCGCCTCCATCTGCTCTGCCTTGCCGGCCTTCTTGACCGATTGCGGCACGGTGTAGGGAAAGCTACCGTCCTTGAACTTCACGTAGCGCTGGCTCTGCTGCTCGAAGCTGATGCCGACCCGGTGCCGCACGAACTGGTGGCTGAAGCTGCGGCTAACGCCGGCGATGCCGAACTCGAACCAGACCTGCTCCAGCGGCGAGCCGTGGCCCGTCTGCAGCCGCTTCTCGATGAACTCCGTCATCTTCTCGCGGCTGATCTTGCCGCTCTCAACGCGGCTAGCGATCTGCATCGGCGTCAGGGACGAGTAGGCCGTGCGGTAGGCGATGTAGAGCGACTGTATGGGGTCTTTCGTGTGGTCGAGGAGTTGAACCTGGAGTGGCATGGCCCAGCCATTGTACCGCCGTTCGCCGCGAACGCACGTGGTTATGACTACTTGCGGGAAGTTTGGCCGCCGGTCAGGTCAGATCGACGAAGACCGCGCCCTGCCAGAGCAGCGCGGCGATGGAGCCGGCGGAGATGAAGGGTGCGTACGGTATCGGCTCGCCCTTCTTGCGGATGCGGGTGACCAGCAGGAATAGTGCCACCGCGCCACCGCCCAGCGCCATCATCAGCAGCGCCGGCGAGACATGCGTGAACCCCAGCGCCAGTCCTACGAAGATCGCGAGCTTGACGTCGCCCATGCCCATGCCGCGCCCACCCGTCAGGATCGATGGCAGCAGCAACACGCCTCCGGCCAGCGCCCCGCCCGCCAGCGCGTCCCAGACGTTTGCGTCGGGCAGCAGGATGGCGACGGCTGCCGCGCCGAGGATCGCGGGGTAGGTGACTACGTTCGGTACGCGGTAGGCCATCAGGTCGGTGCCCGCGCAGACGATCAGCACGGAGACGTAGGCAGCGACGATCGCTGCCTGGCCAACGTCATCGAAGCGCCAGCCGGCCAGCGCGAACAGTCCGGCCGTCGTCGCGACAACGGCCAGGCGGCGCAGCCAGGCCCGCGCGGAGGTGTCGAACGTGACGGCCAGCGTGCCCGCCTCGGCGCGGTGCACGGCGAGGGCATCGAGCGCGGGGGCGGTATCGATTGCGGGTTCGCCTTCGTCGTCGTCAGGAGGGACGCCGAGGCGGACGATCAGAGCGTCCAGCGCCAGACCGACGGCGAGACCGGCTGCGGCGAGTACTAGTATCATCACACTCCTACCTTCATCCTACTATCCATCATCGACAGGGGCACGCTGCGGCGGCAGCCCGAAGTGCTTCCTCGCTTGTTTCGCCTCAGAGCGGTGGGTAGGCTGTAACCCGTGCAGACTGCCATTTCGCAGCGCGTTTCGAGGCCTAGATGACGCCGTGCCACACCGTCACCACCTGCCGGCGCATCGGGTCCCTCCTGTTGATTGGATTGGCCCTGTGCGCCGTCGTGCTGGCGGCATGCGGCATCGGCTTCTCAGAGGAGCCGGAAGAGACGGAGCTCTTCAAGTCGCTGAGCGTCGACGGCGTGTTGCTGCCCGGCGAGCCGCTGACGCTAGCGCTGGAGTACGAACAGCCCTACACCGTCGCGATCGACGTTCGCTGCGACGTGCTGGACGCCGACCCCGACCCGACGGCGACGCCGGCCGTGACGGCGACGCCGTATGCGGGCCGCAGCGACATCACCCCGCCGCCGACTGTCGTCCGCATCCCCCGTGTGCGCCCGACCCCCGTTAGCAAGGTGCTGGACATTCTCGCCCAGGAGATCCCGGCGAACGCGGACGGCGGCGTGGCTGGTGAGGTGACCCCGGTGCCCGGCAGGATCGAGCAGCGCTTCTTCGGCCCAGAAGCCCCCGGCCGCTATTGGGCCAGGTGCTTCACGCCGCTGGACGTGAACAACGCGATCACGCGCGGCTTCACGATTGCCGAAGCCGAGGAGTAGGCGGCGGTCTGTACGGGGCGGTCGCCTGCGCATGAGGTGTGGCCTTTGCTGATTGACCCTTCGGAACGGCCACCGCTATGATCGACGTAACATGACCGACCAGGCGCGCGCTTCGCAGGCAGAGGTGGCGGCAGCAGATGCTGCCGGTGCGCCCGCTGCGGAGCCGGCGGCCTTGTCATCGCCCACGCTTTCTCACCTCCGCCACGTCGCGCGAGCGATGCGTCCGCGTCAGTGGACGAAGAACCTGATCGTCTTCATGGCGCTGCTCTTCTCGATCGGCGACCGCTGGGAAGCGTCGGATCCTTCGTCGTGGGCGCCGCTGCTGGGCTGGACGGCGCTGACGTTCCTCTTCTTCTCGTTCGTCGCGAGCGCCAACTACCTCGTCAACGACATTGTCGACGTCGAGAAAGACCGCAAGCATCCCGCGAAGCGCCGCCGGCCCATCGCCGCCGGCCAGCTCTCGCCGCGCGCCGCGGGGATCTGGGCGTTCGGGCTGGCCGCGGTCGCGCTGGGGGGCGCGTTCGCGCTGAGCGGCCCGCTGACGTGGAAGGTCGGCGCGGCGCTCAGCGGCTACACGGTGCTGATGGTGTCATACTCGTACTACCTCAAGAACCTGGTGCTGGTCGACATGATGGCGATATCAAGTGGGTTCGTTCTGCGGGCGATGACGGGCGCGCTTGCCATCGACGTGCCGATCTCGGAATGGCTCTACGTTGTGACCGCGCTGGGCGCGCTCTTCCTGATCACGAACAAGCGGCGCGCGGAGCTGGCGCTGCTAGAGGGCGATGCCGCCGCGCACCGGCCGATCTTGAAGGAGTACTCGCTGCCGATGCTGGACCAGATCGGCGCGGTCGTCACGGCATCCACCATCATCGCCTACGGGCTCTACACCTTCACAGCGGACAACCTTCCGGAAAACAACGCGATGATGCTGACGATCCCGTTCGTCCTCTACGGTCTTTTCCGTTACCTGTTCTTGGTGCACCGTCGCAATCTTGGCGGCAGCCCGGAAGAGGTGCTGATCCGCGATTGGCCGCTGATCCTGGACATCCTCCTCTGGCTGGCGGCCGCCGGCACCATTCTGGCCGTCTACGGCGATTAAGTCGCGCTGGCGATTGACATCGCTACGGCGATCAAATCGCGCTGGCGACTGAATCGCTAGGGTGAATGACGCCGGGTTCGCGCGACAGCGCTGCGCGGCGGTGGTATAATCCGCGCAGACAGGCGTCCACACGACACGGGATCCCCGGGGCGGAAGCGAGGGCCAATCATGCGTTACCACGAAGATACTTCGATACGGAAACCTGCGACCGTCGTCGCGCTGGCCGGCCTCGCGGTTGCGGTCGTCGTCGTCGCGCTGCTGCTGCGCGGCGGCACCGCCAGCGCCAACCCCCGCACAGACTTCGTCGAGGTGTCGGTCGGTAGCCGCGCGACGTGCGGTCTCACCAGCGCCGGCGCCGTTGAGTGCTGGGGAGGGTTGCGCGGAACGGACCCACAGAGCCCGCTCGGCGTACGCGAGGCAATGCCAGTGCCGATTGCGGGTCTTGAGTCGAACATCGCGACCATTTCTTTCGGTGCGCAGGACAGCGCATGCGCAATGACCACTTCTGGTGATGTCGTCTGTTGGGGCCCAGCGTACCTTGACTGGCGGAATCCTGAAGCCGGGCAGGTACCCATCAGGGGCATTGAAGCTCCGGCAGTTGCTCTATCAACCGGTGGTGATCGTGCCTGTGCGCTGACGACGAACGGCGATGTCTACTGTTGGAGCCATATTGGTTTTACGTCCGCAAGCGCTCGTGTCGCAGCGGCTGTCCCGGCATTAGGCGGAGGAGTCACCGCTATTGCCAGCGGCGGACTGCACGCGTGCGCGCTCACATCCGGCGGCGCCGTGATGTGTTGGGGCGAAAACGAATATGGCCAGCTCGGCAACGGAACGACCTCAAGCAGCAGCGCCGCGGCACCCGTGGCGGGACTGCAATCCGGCGTCGTCGCGGTCACGGCCGGGGCGCTGCATAGCTGCGCGCTTACGCAGGCCGGCGCTGTCTTCTGCTGGGGACATAACCGAGGCGCAGAACTTGGCAGTGGCGGCGGCGGGTTTTCGGATACACCTGTGTCAGTCGAAGGTTTCTCCTCCAGCGTGACTGAGATACGAGCGGGCTTCGGGCGGACGTGCGTGCGGCTGGACACCGGTGGATACGAGTGCTGGGGCGGGCAGTTCGGGTCGACGCCCGCGCCGCTGCCCGGCGCGGAGAGCGCCGTTGCCGACGTAACGCTAGGGTTCGATCACGCCTGTCTCCTCATGGAGGACGGCAGAATCCGTTGTTGGGGGAGTAACGGCATGGGCCAGCTTGGCGACGGCACGACGGACTTCCGTGTTAGCCCCGTCGACGTCGTCGCTACCGAAGCCAAAGCTGCGCCGACGCCGACGCCATGTCCGGCTGCAGGCTGCCCCGTTCCGACGCCAGCGCCGCCGTGCGCAGCGGAGACGTGCATGGGGCTGGCCGTGCTGGACGGCGAACGAAACATTGTCTGCCACAGCGCTCGTAGCGCGGACTGCGACTTACCCGTGGGCAGCGACTTCACGCTCGCCGTTGATGCGTTTGCCGTTCCGGAGGCCGGCTATTTCTTGGTGCAATCGTTCATCCAGTATGGCAGGTACGATCCCGGCGCGAGCGAGGACGGCGCTGGACCGGGAACGTGTCGCGACTTCCGTGACAACGGCCGCCCCACCATCTTTCCCGCACCTCCCGGGTCCTCAGATGGCTACGATTGGCTGGATGACGAATGTATGTCTGCCGACCTCGTCTATGAAGCTGCGGTGTCGCCTTACGATGAAGTTGTTTGGCCCGATGTCGCACTGGCCCTGAACTATGCACCCTTTGGCTTCATCAGCAACGGGGGGTTCTCCGGCCTGCTCCCACCGCTGACGGTGAGCACGCACACCGGCTTTGTCGTGAAACTGGCCATGAGTTGCTCGCCGCATGAAAGCGTGTCAAGTGTGGACCTGCTTCCCAAAGACCATTTCATCGCCGGTACGTCCGGCGCGGCATTCGCCGGGCCAGAAGAGGGAGATCATTACCGACCGGACGTGAGCGGCCTGCGGGTCGGCTGCTGCGACGAGACCGTGACGAGCGTCGACGCGCTGTTTATCCTCCAGTTCGAGGCGGATCTGACGGATAGTGTGTCCTGCGGATTCGATGGCGACGTGGACGCTGACGGTGACGTCGATTCTATCGACGCGGCGCTGACGCTGCAGTTCGTGGCGGGGCTGTTAGACCAGTTGCCGAGGGATATCAGCTAGCGGTTAGTGGCTGGGCGCCCGTCAGGGCGCCCGAACTCCAAGCCAATCGGCTGCGAAGCGCGGTGTTGAATGGGCGGCTACCTGGGACTTCGCGAAGCGAAGTCCAAGCTAATTGGCTGAGACGCAGCCAATTAGCCGCAGGGCGCCGCGGGCTTTGTCAGGTCAGGCGCGGCGTTGCCGAGGTCCGAGTTGACCTCGCCTGGCGTGACGGACGTGTTATCCACCAGACCAAAGGCATCGAACGGCCAGTAGATCAGCCAGGCCTGGCCGATCAAATTCTCCTTGGGCAGCGCGCCCCAGGAGTGCGAATCGGAGCTGTTGTTGCGGTTGTCGCCCAGCACGAATAGGTGATCCGGCGGGACAACGTCCGGCCCGTAGCTGTAGACCGGCTTCTCGGAGATGTAGGGCTCGTCCAGCGGCTCGCCGTCGATGAAGACCGTACAGTCGCGTACCTCCACGGTCTCGCCGGGCAGGCCGATGACGCGCTTGATGAAGTCGCGCTCCGGTCCAGACGTCGGCTGCGTCAGCGAGCGGAAGACGACGACGTCGCCGCGTTTGGGACCGCGGAAGAGGTACCGCGTAGGATCGTCGCCCGGATCGACGAACGGGACGAACTTGCTCACCGTCTCCATGTTGATCTCCCAGTAGAGCGATTTGTTCACAAGCACGTACCACTGGTTCTCGAAGGTGGGCTCCATACTGCGGCCCTCCACCTGGAAATTCTGCACTACGGCGCGCACCAGCAGAAAGATCAGGAGCGCCAGGATGATCGTCTCCGCCACCTCGCGCAGGCCGCGGCCCAGCGGCCGCCACATGCGACGCTTGTGTCGCGGCTCCGGCTGCCGGAACGACTCGCGCGCGCCCGGAGGCGGCGCCCACGGCGGCGGCGTCGCCGGCGGCGAGTAGTGCGGCAGACCGGTCGTAGGCGGTGGGGAGATGAGGGCAGGCGCGGCGTGGGGCGGCCCCGGAGCCGCGGACGGTGCAGGCGGACGTTCCGTCACAATTGCGGCGGGACGGCCTGGCGTCAAGCCGTCGCGCTGCGCGATCGGACTCTCGTCGGAAGCGGGCTGGCCGTCTCCGGCTGTTGGTGGATTCGGGGCTGCTTCTGCGGGCTCGTGTCGCGGCTGGACCGGGCGAATGCCGGGTGTTGGCTCGCCGGGCGCCGGTGTCGAGGCGATATCACGGCGAAAAGGCCCAGCGTGAGAGGCCCCCGGTGGGGAGTTCTCGCTGGGCGTATTCGCCGGCTGCTCCAGGTCCGGGTCGCGCTCGTCGCGGGGAACTTCTGTCATGATATGTGCGTCTGTACGAGTATAGCATAGGGGCCGGTTCGCTCTTATGCAAAGCAGTCTCAACGAAGTGTCGGCCGCGCGTGTTTCGGCGGCCAACGCGCAACAGCTACCGGAAAGGGGAACAGAATGTCGAAGATCGTAATCGCCCTGATCGGAATCATGACGCTTGGCTTGCTGGCCGTGGCATGCAGCGAGACGACGACAATCCAGCCGCAAGGGGAGGCGGCGCCCAACGTCAGCGTCAGCGGCTCCGGCTCCGCGTTCGGCATTCCGGACGTCGCTGTGTTATCGCTCGGCGTTCAGGCCGAGGCGCCGACGGTGGGCGAGGCGCGCACGGAGGCCGCCGATGCAATGAACGCCATGCTGGACGCGCTGAAGGACGGCGGTGTGGACGAGGACGACATCCAGACCACGCGCTTCTCCGTCTACCCGCAGTACGACTATCGAAACGAGGGGCCGCCTAAGCTCACGGGGTTTATCGTCGAGAACCAGGTGACCGTGAAGATCCGGGAGATCGACGACACCGGCGACCTGATCGACGCTGCCGTCGCGGCAGGCGGCGACGTTGCCCGGGTGGATGACCTGCGCTTCACCATCGACGACCCGTCCGCGCTGGAGGACGAAGCGCGCATAGCGGCGATGGAGGAGGCGAAGGCCAAGGCGGAGACGCTGGCGGACGCGGCCGGCGTATCGGTCGGCAAGCCGAGGTCGATCTCCGAGAGCGGTGGTGTCTCGCCCATTGCGTTCGACGAACGGGCCTATGCCCTTGCGGCAGACTTCGCCGAGGGTGGTTCAACACCTATCGAGACGGGTGAGTTGGAGGTCCGCGTGCAGGTCCACGTGGTGTTCGACCTGGAATAGGGGTTACGGCTGAGGCCGTAACCTTGCAGTCGCCTCCGGCGACTGCGGGCCTTTCAGTGTGGCCGGAAGTCTGGAGTCGCCTCCGACGACTGTAAGGCCGGCAGTTACGCAGCACGAGGCGGGTAGTCGCCGGAGCCGACTGCAAGGCGGCCGCGAAGCGCCCGACCGGCGGCCTATAGGGAGGTTCCCGCTTGCTTCCTGACCGTCGCATCAGTAGAATGCAGGAGCTTAGGAACCTGTTCCAACCATAACCATGTGAGTAAGGAGAGGATAGCTTGGCGGAAGTATTTGTCGGCGAGCGAGAATCGCTTGAGTCTGCGCTCAAGCGCTTCACGAAGCGCGTGCAGCAGTACGGTATCCTCTCCGAGGCACGCCGCCGCCGTCACTACGAAAAGCCCAGTGTGAAGCGCAAGCGAAAGGCCGCGGCAAAACGCCGCAAGTCGGCCCGCAGCGCCAGCGCAGCTATGTCCCGCCAATAACGCGGGACTGCTGCTATCCACCGCATGTCCATCCAGACACAGTTGGCCTCCGACCTCAAGGACGCGATGCGTGATCGCGACGAGCGCCGTCGCGCTACGCTGCGGCTGACGTTGGCGGCGCTGCACAACGCGGAGATCGCGGCCGGCGAGGAGCTGGACGACGACGCGGGGCTGGCGGTGCTGGCGAAAGAGGCGAACAAGCGGCGCGAGAGCGTTGAGGAGTTCAAGAAGGCCGGCCGCGATGAGATGGTTGAGAAGGAGGAGGCGGAGCTCCGAATCCTGGCCGCCTACCTGCCGGAAGCCGTCTCCCGCGACGAGATCGTCGCCGCAGCACGGAAGGTGATAGACGAGACCGGAGCGGCCGGCATCAAAGAGATCGGCAAGGTGATGCCGGTGCTGATGCAGGAGCTCCGCGGCCGGGCCGACGGTCGTCTCGTCAACGAGGTCGTTCGCGAACTGCTGGACGAGACACAGGTTCCCCACGGCTCGACTGAATAGCTCACGGTCCGCGTCCCCATGTCCCCCGTGAACATGCGCAGCGGCCTGCCGCAGGATATGCCCCGCAATATGCCACGTGATAAGATAGGTCGTGGCGTCGCAGCAGATGGATGAGCGAGGTACGCGCGCGCTAAGGCCGGCGCAGGTCATCCTCTTCGGAGCGATACTGGCAGTCGCCCTCTTCGTCGCGCTCTTCCCGTACTTTCCCCGGCAGCTAGGCGTCAGCGAAGGCAATGTCGCCTCACGCGAGATCCGCTCGCCTCGGGACAAGACGTTCGTTAGCCAGACACTCACCGAACAGGCTCGCGAATCGCTGGCGGCCGCAGTGGGCGACGTGCTGGTGCCGGACGCGAACGTGGCGGCAGATCAGGTCGAACTGCTCGACGAGATCATCGTGAGCATTGGCCAAGTGCGGGAGAGCGCCTCTTTGGACCAGCCTGCCAAGCGCCAAGAGTTGCTCCGCATCGTCGACCGCGAAAGCACCGACACGATCCTGGCCCTGGAGGACGACCGCTGGCAGCGTGTCGTCGTCGAGTCAGGCCAGGTCCTGGGCGTCACGTTGAGCGGACCGATTTCGCCTGGCGGCGCGGAGGAGGTGCGCGATGGCCTGATCCAGCAGGTCAGCCCCGACTTCGCCGCGGACGAGGCGAGGCTCGTCGCCGACCTGCTGCGACCGTACGTCGTGCCGACGCTCGTCATTGATGAAGCGGCGACAGAAGAGGCGCAGGATCTGGCGCGGCAGAGCGTAGAGCCGCAATTGCAGACAGTGTTCCGTAACCAGGTGATCGTCTCTGAAGGCGAAGCAATTGACGCCACGGCCGTCGAGATGCTGGAGGAGGTCGGCCTGCTGTCGCCGCGCGTCGAGATCGAGAACCTGGCGTCGGTGGCGCTGATCGCCGCGCTGGCCGCGACGCTGCTGGCGCTCTATCTCTGGGCGTTCCCGGTGTCGTCGATCAAGTCGAGCCGCAACCTCGTACTGCTGGCCTTGATCGTCGCCGTGCCGGTGCTGCTGGGCAAGCTCCACTTCTCGCTCGTGTTACCGGATGAAAGCCGTCGCTTCGTCGCCTACTTCCTGCCGCTGGCGGCCGCGCCGATGCTGATCGCGACGCTGCTGTCGGCGCGTCTGGGCGTCGTGATCGGCCTGATTCAGGCGGCGCTGCTGATGTTCGCCGTCGTCAGCCTGCCGGACCTCTCGCTCGTCGAAACGATCGACCCGGTAGATGCCGGCCGGGTGATGCTCGTCTACGGTCTGGCCAGCACTATGGGCGTCTTCGCCGTGAGGCGAGCCGAGCGCACTAACCAGTACGCCGCCGCGGGCATCCTCGTCGGCCTCGTCTCGGGTGTTGGGCTTCTTGCGTTCTGGCTGCTGGAGCCGCAGCGCGAGCTGATCGACCTGGGTTGGATGGCGGCGGCGGCCACGGCTAGCGGGCTGGGCAGCGGGTTGCTGACGGCAGGCGGCTTCGTCGCCGTCGGCGCGTTGCTCGGCGTGACGACCCGTGTGCAGCTGATGGAGCTGTCGCAACTCAACGCGCCGCTTCTGCGCCGGCTGCAGGACGAAGCGCCCGGTACGTTCCACCACAGCATCATCGTCGGCAACCTGGCGGAGCGAGCAGCCGACCTGATCGGCGCCGACTCCTTGCTCGTGCGCGTGGGCTGCTACTACCACGACCTGGGCAAGGTTGCGCAGCCCGGCTTCTACATCGAAAACCAGCTGGCCGGGGACAATCCGCACGATGGCATGGACCCCAAGGAGAGCGCCCGCATCATCGCCCGCCACGTGCAGGCCGGCGTCGATCTGGCGCAGCGGCACGGCCTGCCGGAGCGTGTGCAGGACTTCATTCCGCAGCACCACGGGACGCGGCTCGTCACCTACTTCTACCGCAAGGCCAGCCTGCAGGACCCCAACGCAGACCAGAGCTTCTTCCGCTACCCCGGCCCGAAGCCGCAGAGCCGGGAGACGGCGTTGGTGATGCTGGCCGACTCCGTCGAGGCAACGACGCGGGCTAGCGAGGACCGCTCGTCGGAGCGAATCGACGAGATCGTCGAGGAAGTGGTGGGAGATCGGCTGGCGGAGGGCGAGCTGGAGGAGTGCGACCTCACACTGCGCGACATCCGCAGTGTCGCCGCGTCGTTCAAGCGGACGATGCGCGCCGTCTACCACCCGCGTATCGCCTATCCGGAGCCGACCGACCAGGAGCGTGGCGCCAGCCTGGGCCGCTTCCGGCCCGGTCGCCGCACGCCCCCGCCCCTGCCCGAGGCACCCGCGCCAGCGCCGGGCGGCCCGCCTACCTAGCAGCGCCGCGCGGCCGTATACTCGAGGTGACAGCGCGGCTTTTGACTCGAGGTGAATGATGCCACGTCACACCAGTTGCGGATCCGGAGCGTGATGCGTTTCGCCATCGTCGTCTTTCCCGGCACCTGGAGCGACCGCGATTGCCAGTACGTGCTGCGGGACGTGCTAGGCCAGCAGGCCGACCTCGTCTGGCACCGCGAGTCGAGCCTCGACGGCTACGACTGCATCGTCCTCCCCGGCGGCTTCTCCTACGGCGACTACCTGCGGTGCGGCGCCATTGCGCGCTTCTCGCCGGTGATGGCCGCCGTTGCCCGCCACGCGGAGGCCGGCAGGCCGGTGTTCGGAATCTGCAACGGCTTCCAGATTCTCTGCGAGGCGGGGCTGCTGCCGGGCGTGCTGCGCCGCAATGACAGCCTCCAGTTTCGCTGCGAGGACACGTTCTTGCGCGCCGAGAACGTGGCGACGCCGTTCACGTCTACGCTCGAATTGGGCCAGGTGATCACGATCCCGATATCGCACGCCGAGGGCAGCTACTACGCCGACGACACCACGCTCGACGAACTGGAATCGAACGGCCGCGTCGCGTTCCGCTACTGCAACGCGGACGGCGAGCCGGCGCCGGAGTCCAATCCCAACGGATCGGTGCGTAACATCGCGGGCGTCGTCAACGAGCGCGGGAACGTGCTGGGCATGATGCCGCACCCGGAACGCGCGGGCGAAGAGCTGATGGGCGGCAGCGACGGCCTGCTGCTCTGGCGCGGCGTGATCGAGAGCGGCGTGGAGGCGGTAGTAGGGTGAATCCCCACCTCGGTCATACCTCCCTCGTGTGGGAGTGGCGTGACCGAACTTGGGGCTAGTGGCCGAGAAGACGGACCCGCGCGGGCGGTAGCAGGCAAGGAGGCCAACAATGGCAGAGGCACCGACAGCGAGCTATCCACTTTCCTATGACGTTGAGTATCCCGGCGAGTTATCGCGCTGGCTGATCTTCGTCAAGGGACTGCTGGCGATTCCGCACATCATCATCCTCTACGCGCTGAGCATCGCCACCGGCGTCGTCACGATGATCGCCTGGTTCGCCATCCTCATCACGAAGCGCTATCCGCGGGAGATGTTCTCGTTCGTGGTGAACGTCAATCGCTGGGGCGCAAACGTGATGAGCTATGTGCTGCTGCTGCGGGATGAGTATCCGCCATTCTCCTGGGAGCCGGGTCAGTACCCAGTCATCTATGATGTTGAGTATCCGGAAGAGCTATCGCGCTGGCTGATCTTCGTCAAGTGGATACTCATCATCCCGCACATCATCATCATCTACTTCCTGTACCTGGTCGCGTTCCTGGCGCTCTTCGGTGCGTGGTTCTCGATTCTATTCACGAAGAAGTTTCCAGAATCCTGGTTCAACTTCATCGTCGGCGTCTTGCGCTGGCAGCTTCGCGTGAACGCCTATGCCAACCTGATGCTCGACGAGTACCCGCCGTTCAGCACGAATCCGTAGCGCAATGGCTCAAGATCAATTCGGGCAGGGCGGCATGGCGACGGAGACGGCCGCACCCTACCCCGTCAAACTAGACATCCAACGCGCGGAGCAGCAGTCGCGCTGGCGGGCGTTCTTCCGGCTGCCGCTCAGTATTCCGATCTTCATCTTCCTCAACTTGCTGAGCACCGGCGTCGACGGCGCGATCATCGCCGCGATACTCGTCCGTGGCAGCATCCCGCGATGGCTCTTCGACTTCAGAATCGCCTCGTCGCGCTGGCTCTATCGCGCGGGCGCATACGTCCTGCTGCTCACGGACGAGTACGCGCCGTTCGAGGGCGATTACGCCGTCAGTTACGACGTCACGTATCCCGACAGACTCTCGCGATGGAAGCTCGTCTTCTGGAAGTTCCTCACGTCGGTTCCGCACATCATCGTCCTCAGCGTCCTCGCGCTCACGCTCGTCGTCATCGTGCCGATTGGCTGGTTCGCGGTGCTGTTTACCGGGAAGTACCCGCAGGGGCTGCACGGGTATGTCACCGGCATCATGCGCTGGAGCGCGCGCGTCGGCGCATACACGATCTCCCTGACCGACGAGTTCCCGCCGTTCAGCCTCTCTGCGAACGCAGGGGCGGGCAGTGACAGCGCCCAGGCATTCTCCGCCGTGGCCGGCGTGCTCGCCACGGGCGGCATCGTCGCCGGCATCGTCGTTGCGGTGATATTTTCCCTTGGTGAGGACGTGGTGACGGATGTCTCGTACGAGAGGCTGGTGGCGGGCGAGGTACGTGCGGGCGAGGCCGTCGTCGAAGTCAACGGCTGGAAATTGGAGCTAGTCGACGGTCTGGATCCCGCGAACGAGGTCGTCGGGCTGTTGCAGCCGCTACCGGGCCACCGGCTCGTCATCTTCACGTTCTTCATCACGAATGTCTCGGACAATAGCGATCGCACCGTTGGCTTTCTCCACCGAAATGACTTCGACATGGTGGACGCAATGATGCAGGAACGAGCCCCTCTCCTCGTGGTTGTCGGTCGCCGTTCTACGCCTGAACGGGTTCGCCCTCACGAAACTGTCCGTGTCGACGCCGTCTTCGAAGTGGGCACCGGCACGCGCCCGGAATCGGTGTCGTTCGGCGGCGGAGGCCCCTTCCTCGACACCGCCGTCTTCGAGTTCCGCTAGCGTAGTGCCGCGTTGCTGCGCCATCGCGTGTCAGCTACTCTGAACACGACCGCATGACGCCAGACCAACACACCCTCGACATGATCGCCCTGACGCGGGAGGAGTACGAACTCGCCTGCGAACGGCTGGACCGCGAGCCGAGCGACGTCGAGTTGGGCATGATCGGCGCGCTCTGGAGCGAGCACTGCGGCTACAAGAACAGCCGCCCACTGCTGCGGCTCTTCCCCAACAGCGGCCCGCGTGTGCTGACGAAAGCCGGCGAGGAGAACGCCGGCGTCGTCGATATCGGCGATGGCTGGTGCGTGGCGTTCAAGATAGAGTCGCACAACCACCCGTCCGCCATCGAGCCGTACGAAGGCGCGGCGACCGGCGTCGGCGGCATCGTGCGCGACATCTTCGCGATGGGCGCGCGGCCGGTGGCCCTGCTCGATTCGCTGCGCTTCGGACCGCTGACGGACGCGCGCAACCGCTACCTCTTCCAGCACGTCGTCGGCGGCATCGGCGGCTACGGCAACTGCCTCGGCGTGCCGACCGTCGGCGGCGAGGTGGCGTTCGACGACTCCTACTCCGGCAACCCGCTGGTCAACGCTATGTGCGTCGGCGTCGCCCGCATCGACAAGCTCCAGAAGTCGAGCGCCGGAGCGGCGGGCAGTCTGCTGCTGCTCGTCGGGGCGGACACGGGCCGTGATGGCATCCACGGCGCGACGTTCGCCAGCGTTGAGCTGGACGAGAAGTCGGACGAGCGGCGCCCGGCGGTGCAGGTCGGCAACCCGTTTATGGAGAAGCTGCTGATGGAGGCCTGCGTGGAGTTGGCGGAGGAGCACGGCGATTGGATCGTCGGCATGCAGGACCTCGGCGCTGCCGGCCTCACCAGCGCTGCCGTGGAATCGGCCGCCAAGGCCGGCGCCGGCATCGACATCGATGTTGCGCACGCGCCGCGGCGCGAAGACGGCATGTCGGCCTACGACCTGATGCTCTCTGAATCGCAGGAGCGGATGCTTATCATCGTTTCACCGGAGCACGAGGCCGACGTCCGCGCCCATTTCGAACGTTGGGAGCTGCACTGCGTCGTGATCGGCGTCGTCACCGACGATGGCCGGGCCACCGTCCGCGATAGCTCCGGCACTGCGGGGAACGGCAAGGTTGTCGCGCAGTTGCCGGTGGAGCTGCTGAGCGACCCGCCGCAGTACCGTCGCCAGGGCGAGAAGCCGGCCTGGCTGGACGACCTGCAGGCCTACGACCTCTCGGCGCTGCCGGACACAGAAGACGCTAACGCCGACCTGCTGCGGCTGCTGGGGACGCCCGAAATCGCATCGAAACGCTGGATCTGGCGTCAGTACGACCACCAGGTGCTGACCAACACCGTCGTCGGGCCCGGCAGTGACGCCAGCGTGCTGCGGATCAAGGGCACCCGTCGGGCAATTGCGATTGCTACGGACGGCGACGGCCGCATGTGCTATCTCGATCCGTACGCGGGCGGCGTGATGGCTGTGGCGGAGGCGACGCGCAACGTCGTCTGCGCGGGCGCGCGGGCGCTGGCCGTGACGGACTGCCTCAACTTCGGCAACCCGGAGAAGCCCGACGTCTACTACCAGATGGAGCAGTGCATCCGCGGCATGGCGGCCGCGTGCGAGGCGCTGGAGACGCCCGTCGTCTCCGGCAACGTGTCGCTCTACAATGAAACCTCAAGCGACGGCGGTCAACCTCGCGCGATCTACCCGACGCCCGTCGTTGGCGCGCTGGGTCTGATGGAAGACGTCGATAGCGTCATTCCAATGAGCTTCCAGAGCGAGGGCGACGACGTTGTGCTGCTGGGCGCGGACACGCCGCGCGGTGATGTCAACGCTCTGGCCGGCAGCGAATACGTGAAGGTCGCGCATGATGGCCTCATCGCCGGTCAGCCGCGGATCGATCTCGAGCTAGAAGTGCGGCTGCAGCGGGTTCTCCTGGCCGCAAACGCCGCTGGCCTCGTGCGCTCCGCCCACGATTGCTCGCGCGGCGGTCTCGCCGTGACTATCGCGGAGATTTGCATCGAGTCGGGCCTTGGACTGGACGCGGCGGGCGTCTCGATTTCGGGCCGTGTCGACGCGGCGCTGTTCGGCGAGACGCCGTCTCGGATCGTCGTCTCCACGTCCGACGCCGGCGCGCTGCTCTCGCGGGCGCGCGAACATGACGTACCGGCGCTGCGGCTGGGCGTCGTTGGCGGCGACCGTATCGCGCTTGGCGTGGAGATCGACGTCGCGATCGGCGACGCGCGGCAGCCGTACGAGAACGGCCTGGCGAGCGCGCTGGCCGCAGATGGCGCAAGCTAACCCTCACGACGGCTGTTCGTCGCCGGCCGCCACGCAGCGGCAAATCCCCTCGTGTTATAGTGCCGCACCATGACTGCGGATGATGTGCGAACCTTGCCTCTTCCTTACGCCGACATAGCCTATCGCGAGAGTGGCAGCGGCGAGCCCATCCTCTTCGTTCACGGCTGGCCTATGTGCTCTACGACCTGGCGAAAGGTCATCCCCGCGCTTCAGCCCTCTTATCGCTGCCTCGCACTCGATCTCATGGGCGCCGGCAATACGGCCTGTGACCTCAACCAGGATCTTGGCATCGAGGCCCAGGCTCGCATGCTCACCGACTTCCTCGACGGCCTAGAGATCGAGCG
The DNA here is from genome assembly GCA_029262675.1 of Chloroflexota bacterium. Taxonomy (GTDB): domain Bacteria; phylum Chloroflexota; class Dehalococcoidia; order DSTF01; family RBG-16-68-14; genus JADFKB01. The sequence goes on from JAJCYW010000005.1 coordinate 67,155, forward strand.
CGTCACTCTCGTCGCCCATGACTCCGGCGCCACTATCGCTCGCGCCTTCGCCATCGACCACCCGCAGCGAGTCGCACGCTTCGTCCTGTTCGATACGGAGGTCGCCGGACACATGCTTCCGCCTGCCGTCCGCTTCCTGCTGCTGTTGGCGAGGATGCCCGCTTCAGACCGTCTGTTTCGCCCGCTCCTCAGCTCAAGGCGGTTCCGTCGCTCTCGCCACCTGGGCATGGGCAACGTCGCTCATAATCACGAGGCAATCGATCTCGACGACTTCTTCGCGACCGCGCTTGGGCCGCCACTCAGTTCTCGCGACAGCCTTCGCGGGTCGCTCAAGTTCATCGCTGGCTTCGACATGAGCTACCTGGAGATTCTTGCACCGCGCTATGACCGTCTCACCATGCCCAAGCTAGTCATCTGGAGTGAACGCGACTACTTCTTCCCGCCTGCCTGGGGCCGTGAGATGTTCGACCGTCTCCTTGAGCCCAAGCGCTTCGAGGTCATCCCCGACTGTGGTGTCTTCCCCCACGAGGAGCGCCCCGCCGACTGGCTCGCCCTCGTCCAGCCCTTCCTTGAGGAGACCGCCGTCTAGCAGGCCGCTGGCATTTGGGCCTCGCCGTCGCGCGGCAGCTGTACGAGACCGGCCTGGCCAGCGCGTCGTCGTCGGCGGCATTACTTGACATACTGTTAGACGTTGCATACATTTGTTCTGAGGGTGGCTGGTGGCCGGAAATGCCCGTGTGGAAAGAAACCTGCGCCGCCGTGGAAAAGAACTACGCCTGAACCATTGACCGCTGCGGTGACTCTGCCGCTATGATGATCCTGTCGGCCCTCACTCGAGGTGCGGCCTGACCGGAGAACACGGAGAACATCGATGAAAGTAGTCTTCATGGAGAGCGTCGAAGGCACCGCGCTGGTGGGCGAGGTGAAGGAAGTCAAGAACGGCTTCGCTCGCAATTACCTGCTGCCTCGCGGTCTGGCCGCGCCCGCGGTTGAGCCGTACCTGTCGCGCGCCGATTCGCGTGCCGTGGTGGAAGTGAAGAAGCAGGAAGCGCTCGACGGCGACGCCTCGAAGGTCGCCGAACGAATCGAAGGCAGCCGCATCACGATGACGGCCCGCGTCGGCGAGACCGGCCGCCTGTTCGGATCGATTACGAGCGTCCACATCGCGGAAGAAGTCACGAAGCTGCTGGACGGCGAGGTCTTCGACCACCGGAAGGTGCTGCTGCCGGAGGCGATTAAGGAAGTCGGAGTGCAGCCCGTGCGCCTGCGCCTCACGCGGAACGTCGAGGCGGAGATCGAGGTCGAGGTGCTAGCCGAAGGCGTTGAGGAAGAGGACAAGCCGGTCTCCCTCGATGACGAAGCGCCGTCAGGCGAAACGTCTGATGACACCGCCGCCGAGGCCGTTGCCGAGGCGGACGATGAAGGTGCTGCCGAAGCGGATGCTGGAAGCGCGGACGCGGCTCCTGACGGAGACGACGAAAGCCAGCCGACGGCATAGCCGAGCGCGCATACCCCTACCGGCCGCGCGGGACGTGGTGCGGCCGGCAGCACACAACGAGATTTTGATGGGCGTACGCACGGATCGCGGGTCGCATGGTCAACTCTGACATCAAACCCCTCCCATCCGATGTCGACGCCGAAGAGGCCGTCATCGCGTCGATCCTCGTCGACGATGACGCGATCTTCAAAGCCCAGCCCGACCTGGCGCCCGAAGACTTCTATCGCGAGCAGAACCGCTGGATCTACGAGGCCTGCCTGCTGCTCTCCGAACAGGGCGAGGCGATTAACCAGGTCACCGTCGCGCACGCGCTGGCGCGCCAGAACCGTCTGGAGGACATCGGCGGGCCCGGCTACCTCTCCCGCATTGTCACCGACCTGCCGACGCCGATCGGCATCCAGCACTACGCCCGCATCGTCCGCCGCGACTCGATCTACCGCAACCTGATCGGCATCACGGAGCAGATCAAGAACATGGCGTACGAGGGCGGTCCGAAGCTGGACGGCGTGCTGGACCGGGCACAGGAGCTGATCATGTCGCTCCACAGCAGCGACAAGGTTGGCGACTTCGTCCAACTGCGCGGCCTGCTGGAGGAGTACCTGGAGACGCCCGGCATCGATTCGCGCGACTCGAACCTGATCGGCAACATCCGCACCGGCTTCGTCGACCTCGATACGCTGCTCGGCGGGCTAAAGCGATCGGACTTGGTGATCATCGCCGCGCGGCCCAGCCTGGGCAAGACCAGCCTGACCATGAACATCGCCCGCAACGCCGCCGTTGGCCAGGGCGCGCGTGTCGCCGTCTTCAGCCTGGAGATGGCGGCCAGCCAGCTCGCGCAGCGGCTGCTGTCGGGCGAGTGCGGCATCGATTCGACGCGGCTCCGGCTGGGCGAGCACAACGAAAACGAAGAGCAGCGCATCATGCACGCGATGGGCGTGCTGGCCGAGGCCGAGGTCTACATCGACGACACGGCGATCCAGCGCGTGTCGGAGATCCGCGCCAAGGCGCACCGCCTCCACCGCGAGCGTCCGCTCGATCTGATCATCGTCGACTACCTGCAGCTGATCCAGGGCGGCGCCGGTGGCCGCTGGGACAATCGCGTCTCGGAGGTGAGCGAGATCTCGCGTGCACTGAAGGGCCTCGCCCGCGAGCTGGACGTCGCCGTGATCGCCTGTTCGCAGCTCTCGCGGGCGCCGGAGCAGCGCGTGCCGCACATCCCAATGCTAAGCGACCTGCGAGAGAGCGGCAGCATCGAGCAGGACGCCGATGTCGTCGCCTTCATCTACCGCGAGGACGTCTATGTCACGGAGGAGGAGTGGGGACGGCTCCACCCTGAGCAGCCGTACAAAGAAGGCATCGCGCAGGTGATCGTCGCGAAGCACCGAAACGGGCCTACCGGCACCGTGGACTTGCGCTTCCGCAAGAACCTGACGCGTTTCGAAGACCTGGTGGCGCGGACGCCGGAACCGTCCTACAACTAGAATGCCCAAGCTGAACGAACTACTGGGCGACCCGCAGCCGGAGCGCAGCGCCGTCCCGCCGGAGTACGCGGCGGCGCGGCCCGACGTGCCGCAGAAGGATGATGGCGTATGCGAGAGGTGCGGCGGCTTCGGCTTCGTACGCCGGGACCTGCCGGCGGATCACGCGGACTTCGGCCGCGCCGTGCCCTGCGATTGCCAGCGGGCGGAGCGCCACGTCGACCGCGCCGAACGGCTGCAGCGCTACAGTAACCTTGGCCCGCTGACGCGGCTGACGTTTGAGAACCTGATCCGCCGCGGCCGCAGCGCCGATCCGAGAGACCAAGCGCGCTTCAATCGCTGCGTGGACGAAGCCGAGGCGTTCGCGCAGGATCCGCAGGGCTGGCTGGTGCTCGCCGGCGCGTCGGGTTGCGGCAAGACGCACATCGCTGCGGCTGTCGCCAACCGCTGCATCGAGCGCGGGCTGCCGGCGCTCTTCGTCGTCGTGCCCGACCTGCTCGATCACCTTCGTGCCGCCTACCGGCCGGACTCCGAGATCAGCTACGACGAGCTGTTCGAGCAGGTGCGCAGCGCCCCCGTGTTGGTCCTGGACGATCTGGGCACGCAGAGCGCGACGCCGTGGGCGCAGGAGAAGCTTTTCCAGATCATTAACCATCGCTACAACGCGCGCCTGCCCACCGTCGTCACGACGAATACGGCGCTCCGGAAGTTCGACGACCGGCTGCGCACGCGGCTGGGCGACCCGTCGCTCTCGCAGCCGCACGCAGACCTCATCGCGAACGTTCACCACTTGGAAGAACGGCGTCCGTTGGAAGACCTGGGCGTGAACATGCTCCAGCTCCCCATGGTGCGCGACATGACGTTCGAGTCGTTCGACCTCGCCGACTACCGCTCGCCGCGCGACCAGCAGCAGCGCGAGCAGGCGTATCGCGCGGCGATGAACTTCGCCGACCAGCCGGACGGCTGGATGGTGCTCTTCGGCGGCCGCGCGCGCGACCGCACGCATTTGGCCGCAGCGATCGCCAACCGGCGTCACGCCTCCGGCGAGCAGCCGGTCTTCGTACAGGTGACCGATTTCCTCGACTCGCTCCGGAGCGCGTTGAACGACGACAGCCCCGGCAAGTACGACAGGATCAAGCGCAACACGCGCGACTGCCCGTTCCTGATCCTGGAGGATCTGGAGATCGGCTCGCGCAGCGACTGGGCCCAAGAGAGGCTAACCCAGCTCCTCAACCCCCGCTGCCTGGGTCGCTTGCCCACGGTGATCACCACGCCGCACACGTTGACCCGGCTCGTTACGGACCCCGGCTGGGAGCGCCTGGCGCGGCTGCTCACGGATCCCAAGTTCTGCTCGGAGATCGGCGTCGGCGAGATCTCCGACGCGGAGCAGGCGGTGGCGAAAGCGCCGCGCCGCGCGCGGTCGCAGGCAAAGACGCAGGCCAACCCGAAGTCGCGCTAAGCCGTCGAAGGCACCCCCGCCGCGCCCTCGTGGCGCTCGCGGCAGCCCCATCCCGACCAGCACCGCCGCTATAGCTTGTAGTACGCGGTATCAACGTTCCCGGCCTTGACATTTCGTGTGGCGTTTCATACACTCGCGCCGTGGCGACGGCCGAGCCTGGTGGCAGGTTCTTTCCAGCCCACGTTGAGAGCCAAGGAGGGGCCTGATGGTGTTTGAGGACAAGACCATCGTCTGCAAGGATTGCAGTGCAGCGTTCCAATTCACGGCGGGAGAGCAGGGCTTCTATGTGGAGAAAGGTCTGCTGAACGAACCGCAACGTTGCCCGGACTGCCGGGAGCAGCGGCGACAGGAGCGCACCGCCAACGGCCGCCCGGAGACTACCGTCATCTGCGCCGACTGCGGCGCGGAGACGACCGTGCCGTTTGTGCCGCACTTGGACAAGCCCGTCTACTGCGACGAGTGCTTCCAGCGCGAACGCGTGCAGACTGCGGTCTAGCCTGTAGCTGAACGGGGCGTCGGGTGAGGTGCGCGGCTCGCCGTATAAACGGCGGCCGGCGCTCGCGGCGGCCTAGGCGGTCGCGGGTTGCGGTGGCTCGACGGGGTGGCCGGTGACCCATGCTCCGCCGCCGTCCTCCCAGATCTCCTTCTTCCAGATCGGCACCGTCTCTTTGATGCGGTCGACGGCGAAGTGGCACGCCTCGAACGCCTGCTTGCGGTGCGCGGACGAGACGGCAACGAGCAGGCTCGCCTCGCCGATCTCGAGCCGGCCGGTGCGGTGGTGGATGCCGACGCCCGTCACGGCAAACTTAGCCCGGATTTCCTCGCCGACCTCGCGCAGCTTCTTCTCCGCCAGCGTGTCGTGTGCCTCGTACTCCAGCGCTTGGACGCGGCGGCCTTCGCTGTTGTTGCGCGCGACGCCGAAGAACAAAGCGACCGCGCCGCTTTCGTCCTTCCGCACGGCCGCGACGAGGCGGTCCGGCTCGAGCGGGTCTGTCGTCAGGAGGAACGTGTCGTCGCTGCCACCGCTGACGGGCGGGATCAGCGAGATATCGTCGCCGTCCTGCAGGACCTGGTCCGTGGGCACGAATTCGTCGCCGACGGCGCAGACCAGCGTGGGCAGGAACGGCACGACGGCGGGGTATTGCCGGCCCAGCTCCTGCTGGAGCTCGACGACTGTCGAGCTCTCTCCCAGCTCCAGCGTCACTTCGCGCTGGCCGACGAGATCGTGGAGTCCGGCAAACAGCCGCAGTCGTACCTTCATTTATCGAAGCCTCAATATAGGGGGCAGATGTGTTGTAGTATACAAGGGGGTTCCCCGCCTGTCCAAATCGCTGCTCCATATCTTAAGCTGGTACGCGCGTTCGGCCGGAGGGCCGTCGGCGGGAGGGATAACGGTCCATGGTGGTCGGAAGGTTGACGCGGGCGGTCGTCGAACTCGTTTTCCCCGCACAGTGCGTCGGTTGCGGCAGCAGCGGCGTGTTCCTCTGCGCCGAGTGCGCGGCGGCCATGCCGCGCGCGGACGGCGTTCGCTGCGTCCGCTGCTGGCTGCCGGGTTTGGGCTGCCGCTTGTGCCGGGACGCGCCGCCCGCGTTCGACCAACTGCGCGCGGCGTACCGATACGAAGGCGCAGTGCCGGAGTTGGTGCGCGCGCTCAAGTACCGCGGTGCGACTGCGGTCGCGGAGCCGATGGCCGAAGCGATGGTCGCAACTGTGCCGCGCGAGGAGATCTTGTCGGACGTGATCGTGCCGGTGCCGCTGTCCGGCATGCGGAAGCGGACCCGCGGCTACAACCAGGCGGAGGAGCTGGCCAACGCACTCGGCCGCTTCCTCGGCGTCGGCGTACTGCCGCGCGCGATCGAGCGAAGGCGGGGCACGCCGCCGCAGGCCCGTAGCAGGAATGCTATCGAACGGCTGCACAACGTAGCCGGCGCGTTCCATGCCGGCGAAGCGGACCTGTCAGGAAGGAGCGTCCTCCTCGTCGACGATGTGACGACGACGCGTTCGACGCTCTCGGCGTGCGCGGAAGCCGCCCGCCGGGCGGGCGCACGTGAGGTGCGCTGCGTCACGTTCGCAACGGAGGACTAGAGCAAGATACGCAGCAGGCTTCGATTCTACGCCAACGGAGCGGGGTCGTGATTCTAAGAAAGTGAAGACAAAACGGCCCTTTCCGAATCTGGTGCTATGTGCTACGTTACGTGTTGCTGGCTGCAACGTTATGTCTAACATGAGGTTCGGGTAGGCTGATGAACCGTCATCTGTCTTCGAGTCCGGGAGCCGCAAACGGCTTCCCATCACGCGCGTCCGCGTCACGCGGCGGCGGTTCGCTGCTGCTCGTCACGGCGCTGGTGGCCGTCGTATTTGCCGTGCTGGGGGCCTTCTGGCACGGCAGTCCCACGTCGGCAGAAACCGAGGGCGCGCCCGACATGGCGCTGAAGATGTACGCCGATACCGCAAAGACTGACCTGGTTTGTGATGTCGGGGTGTTCGGCCGCAAATGCTTCGTGCCCACCGGCCGGGACTTCACTGTGGAGATCGTTACCAACCCGGCGCCCAGCATTGGCTTCACTGCCTACAAGATCGTCCTCAATTACACCGGCAATATCAACCTGATAAAGCAAGGAGCACTGGACGGGTTCGCAGAGAACAAGGCTCCGAAGTGCAACCTGGGCAGCGAAACGAACATTCCGGGCACGTACACTATCATCTGTAAGATCACTGCCAGCATCGGGCAGCTCGTGAACTATCATGGTCCCCTGGCGAACATCCACTTCAGTTGCAAGGGCGCCGGCTCTGCCAAAATCGGCCTCGTCGCCGGACCCACTGGCAGTTCCTACACGCAGCCGGTTTCGGTCTCTCCGGTGGTGATCCGGATCAAGAGCACGGACTCGATGAACATTAACTGCGTGGAGCCGACGCCGACGCCCACCAATACGCCGACGGCCACGCCAACGGACACGCCGACCAACACCCCGACGAACACGCCCACGAACACACCGACCAACACTCCCACCAACACGCCGCGCGTGACGCCGACGCCGACCGACACGCCAACGAATACACCGACCGATACGCCGACCGGCACGCCGACGAATACGCCGACGCCGACCGACACCCCGACGAATACACCGACCAATACGCCAACCAACACGCCGACGCACACGCCGACGCACACGCCGACCAACACGCCGACGAATACGGCGACGCCGACGCCGCGCGACACTTTCACGCCGACGCCCACCGACACGGCAACACCGACGCCGCCGTCCACGCCCACGCCTTCGCCCACGGCGACGCCGCGCGTCACCGACACGCCAACCTTCACGCCGCCGCCGACCTTCACACCGGAGCCGACGTGGACACCGGAGCCGACCTGGACGCCGCCGAGCTCGCCGACCTCCACGCCGACGAACGTGGTGCCGACGCCAACGATGACGCCGACGCCGCGGTCGAGCACCAGCACGCCTGTGCCCCCGACCGCGACGCCCACGAACACGCCGACGTTCCCACCGACGCTCACGCCCACAAGCACATCGACGCCGTTTTCGCAGGTCTCACCCACGCAGCAGCCGCCGGCTACGCCGACGCTGTTCTCGCAAGTGTTGAGCTTGCCGGACAGCGGCACCGGCGACGGGCCTTCCAGCGGGTACTTGGTGCTGGTCTCGCTCCTCGGCCTCGGCGTGATGTTCGCCGGCGTGCTGGTCTGGCGCTCTCACGGGTTCGAGCTGTTCGCCGTGACGCTCCGCAGCGGCAACCAGAATAACTTCGTCCCGGGCTGGAAGCGTGCGCCCTCGCCGCGCCGCCACCCGCGCCTACATTAGACGGCCGCCGTTCCCCAGTTTCTCGCCATCGGCATTCTTCGGAGGAGTTGCCGTCGCAGCCGCGTTGCCTTAGAATCGGTTGCGGTACAGTCGGGTGGCGGTCGCGGCCACGCGCGACATTAGAGTGGGGGTAGGCGCATGGAAATCAGGGTTAGAGGTAAGCATTTCGATGTGCCGGAGCACGTAGAGGAACGTGCCCGCGAAAAGTTCGCGCATCTTGAGCATTACCTGCCGCTGCTGGACGAAGGCACCTGCGACGTCGATATCGCGCACGAGAAATCGAAGGACCCCAACAGGCGCTTCGTTCTCCACGCCAACGTCAATGCCCATGGTCTTCACCTCCAGGTGGAGGCTCACGCGATGGAGCCGGAGTTGGCCATCGACCAGGCGGCGCACGTGCTGAGCCGTCAGGCCCGGCGGCACAAGGATCGGTTGCACAAGAGCCGCCGCCGGGGCGCCAAGGAAGGTGCGGCCATGGCTGTGCCGTCCGCGCCGGCCGACGAACCGGAGCACATCGGCGAGGTACGACACGTCGCGCTCAAGCCGATGACGGAGCAGGAGGCCCGCGAACAGATGGAGGCCTTGGGCCGCGACTTCTACGTCTTCCATCACGTGGACGAAGAGAAGATCACCATTCTCTATCGCCGGCCAAACGATAGCTACGGCCTGATCATTCCGGAGACCTCATGATCGTCACCGTCACCCTCAACCCGGCCGTCGACCACACGCTCGACCTCGAACGCTTCGTGCCCGGCGACACGTACAGTGTCCGCGAGAGCCGGATCGACCCCGGTGGGAAGGGCATCAACGTCTCGCGCGTGCTGCGCGTGCTCAACAGCGAGGGTTCCTAACCCGTTCATCACAGAAGACGGGAGCGAACGCCCCTGTGGCCGAAGCGCCTGCGCTAATCGTCTTCCTGGGAGGGCTGCACGGCGGCGACGTCGAGTCGCTGCTGGCGGAGGCGCTGGCTGAGGCCGCGCTCGACCTGCTGGAAGAGGCCGCGGCGACGGGCTCCTTCGCGCGCTACTTCCTGGTGACCGATGGCGACGCTCTCTCCGACCGGCTCCCGGAGGGCGTCATCGTCGACCGCGACCGCGAAGGCGGGCCGTTTCACTTCGGCCGCCGCCTGGCCGGCCTGATCCGCGAGCACGAGATCGAACGCCCGGTGTACGCCGGCGCCGGCGCGGCGCCGCTGCTGCGCGGCTCCGATCTTGCCGGCATCGCCCGCCACCTGTCTGCGGCGGCGAGCACCGTCGTCTCCAACAACTACTTCTCGGCCGACCTCGTCGCCTTCACGCCCGGCGAGGTAATTCACGAAATCGACCCGCCCGATTCCGACAACCTGCTGCCGCGTCTGCTGCACGATCAGGCCGGCCTGGAGAGCCAGGCGCTGCCGCGATCGACGGCGACTCAGTTCAATATCGATTCGCCGGCGGACCTGGCGATCCTTAAGCTGGCCGGCGGCGCCGGGCCGCGGCTATCGACCTGGCTGGCGGATCGCGACCTCGACGTCGCCGCCTACGAAGCGCTGATGTCGTCAATAGTCGACCCGGCGGCAGAGGTGATCCTGGCCGGTCGCGTCGGCAGCCAGGTCTGGTCGCACCTCGAGAAGGAGACCGCCTGTCGGCTGCGCGTCTTCTCGGAGGAGCGCGGCATGCGGGCGGCCGGCCGCGACGCGTCGGGAGACGCCCGTTCGCTGCTGGCGTTCCACTTGCGCGAGGTGGGCTGCGAGCGCTTCTTCCGTGAGCTGGCGGAGCTGGGCGACGCCGCCTGCATCGATACGCGGCCACTGCTCGCCCACCTCGGCGTGCGGCCGTCGCGCGCCGACCGCTTCTGGTCGGACCTGGGACGCGCGGACAAGGTTGAGGAGCCGCTCCTGCGTGAGTTGACCGAAGCGGCCGCCGCCGCGCCGATCCCCGTGGTGCTCGGCGGCCACTCGCTGATCGCCGGCGGCCTGATGCTGCTGACGGACGCCGCCTGGCGCGCCGAGGACCGGCGGTTGCAGACCTAACAGCCGCATTTGCGTGGAATCAACAGGCGGGTATACTAGCGCTGCACTGTCGTCCTGCCTCCAGGATGTTGGCAGAGAGGATCCCGGTCTTGCGATATGCGCTGACGCTCATCATTGTTGTGGCGGCTCTGGCTGTCGCCAACTCCGCGTCGGCCTTTCCGACGCAGCCGAGAACCGGCGTAACGATCCTCGATCAGGACGCAGTGGAGCCGGGCTACGTGCTGTTCACCCCGCTGCTCGGCGACTCCAGCCAGGGTACGGGCGGCGTCGTCTACCTGCTCAACATCTTCGGCCAGCCGGTACACACCTGGGCGATCGAGACTGGTCCCGGCCAGTACGCGCAGTTGCTGCCGGACGGCAGCCTGCTGCTGGGCAGCCAAGCCGAACGCGAGATCGAGATTCCGCCCGGCGGCGGCGGTAGGCTCTCGATTGTCGACTGGGACGGAGACGAGATCTGGAGCTATCGGAACGACCTCCTCCATCATGACTTCGAGATGCTGCCGAACGGCAACATCGCCGCACTCCTCTACAACAAGATCCCGCAAGAGTTGAATGAGGAAGTGCAGGGCGGCATTCCAGAAACAGAATTGGAGGACGGCTCGATCTGGTCCGACTCGATAATCGAGATCGACGCCAGCGGCGAGACCGTGTGGCAGTGGGACGCCTGGGAGCACATCGACCCGGCGAACCACGTGATCAACGCCGACCTCAATCGCAACGAATGGACGCATGCGAACTCGTTGCGCCACGTGGAGTCCAACCCGGTAACCGGCTCCGAGGCATATCTTGTGAGCTTCCGCCAGACCAGCAGCATGGTCCTCATCGACCGCGCAACAGGCGACGTGATCTGGCACGCCGGGCCGGAGCTCCTCTCTCAGCAGCACGACGCGCGGATGCTGGAGAACGGCAACGTGCTAGTCTACAGCAACGGTGAGGACCCCGCCGATACGCCCACCGGCCATCGCGTTCCAAGCTCCACCGTGCTGGAGATCGACCCGCGGGCCGCGGACGACCCGGTCGTCTGGTCGTACCGCGACCAGTCGCTAACTGGCTGGCGCTTCTTCTCGCCGCTGATCAGCGGCGCACAGCGTTTGGCCAACGGCAATACGCTGATCACGGAGGGCATGGCCGGCCGCATCTTCGAGGTGACGTCGGCCGGTGAGATCGTCTGGGAGTACGTCAGCCCCTACGGCGATCCGGCAGAAGAGGGTCCGGCCATCGAGTCGTGGATCTTCAAGGCCCTCAAGTACACCCCCGATGACGTTGACTTCCCGGCCTCGCTGCCGAGCCCGATCATTGTGCTCACAGGCGATGAAGCGCCAGAGGGGCAGTCCATCGTCATCGGCAGCGACGATGGAGACGGCACTGCCGATGACATTGGCGGCGATGACGACGGCGTGGCCATCGAGTGGTGGCATGTGCTGCTGAGCGCGATAGGCGCTGGCATCGCCTTCTTCGCGGTAGGTTTCGGCGTCGCTCGGCGGACGGCCCGCGCGGCCTGATACCGAAGCCAGGCCCGGCACGGTAGGCGCCGCCGCTAGCGCCGATTCGTTGACGTCTGTTTGGGCCTCGGCTAGACTGGAATCGACGAGGACAGCGCGGACGAAGTCGTCCCCGCCAACGCCGATCTGGGAGTCAGATCACGTCCCTCACAGTGACGGCACATGGTTCGCGTACGCCGCCGCGTTGGCAATCGGCGCGGATGCAGTGATCGCCGCGAACCCGCCAGGAAGGAGCTGCCATGCTGGATATTGCTGAAGAGAAAGTAGCGCTGAAACAGGCCGATCCGGAGATCTTCCGCCTGATCGAGGAGGAGGAGGTCTACCAGAAGGAGTCGATCCGCCTGATCCCATCAGAGAACTACGTCTCGCAGGCCGTGCTGGAGGCCAGCGGCTCGGTCCTGACGAACAAGTACTCGGAGGGCTACCCCGGCAAGCGTTACTACGAAGGGCAGCGCTTCATCGATGAGCTTGAGACGCTGGTGCAGGACCGCGCGAAGGCGCTCTTCGGCGTGGAGCATGCCAACGTTCAGCCGTACTCCGGTTCGCCGGCGAACCTGGAGGCCTACTACGCGCTGCTGGAGCCCGGCGACAAGATCATGGGCATGAGCCTGCCGGACGGCGGCCACCTGACCCACGGCTGGCAGGTCAACTTCTCCGCTCGTTTCTACAGCGCGGTTCAGTACGGCGTCGATCCCGTCACGCACCTGATCGACTACGACAAGGTCCGCGAGCTGGCGAAGAAGGAGCGCCCGAAGATCGTCGTCGCCGGCGCGACGGCCTACCCCCGCCAGTTCGACTTCGCGGCGCTGAGCGAGATCGCGCGCGAGGTGGACGCCTACTTCCTGGCCGATGTCTCGCACATCGCCGGGCTGATCGTCGCCGGCGCCCACCCGGACCCGGCGCCGCACGCGGACGTGATCACGACGACGACGCACAAGACGCTTCGCGGCCCGCGCGGCGCGATGATCCTCTGCCGCGAGGAGCACGCGAAGGCAATCGATCGCGCGGTCTTCCCGGCGTTGCAGGGCGGTCCGCACAACCACACCACTGCGGCGATCGGCGTCGCGCTGCGCGAGGCGGCGACGGACGAGTTCCGAGCCTACGGCCACCAGATCGTTACGAACGCGAAGGCGCTGGCCGGCGAGCTACTGGAGCGCGGCTTCAGCCTGGTCGCCGGCGGCACGGACAACCACCTGATCCTGATCGACCTGACGAATAAGGAAGTCTTCGGCAAGAAGTGCGCCAAGGCGCTGGACCGCGCGGGCATCGTCTGCAACTACAATACGATTCCGAACGATCCGCGCAAGCCGTTCAGCCCCAGCGGCATCCGCATCGGCACGCCGGCCATCACATCGCGTGGCATGGCGGAGCCGGAGATGCGTCAGATTGCGGAGTGGATGGACCAGGTGGTATCCGCGCCGGAGGACGAGGCCGTGACCGATCGCGTTCGCGCCGAGGTGGCTGAGCTCTGCGCCTCGTTTCCCGTGCCCGGCCTCCCCAACGCGTAGCGGTTGACGGGGATGGGGGCCGTACCTATACTGAAGGTCACCGGTACGTTGCATAATGTTGATTTGGGCAGCGCCAACGGCCGGGTAGCGCTGTGTTTCGCCAAAGGAGGCCCGGTTGCGGCGATATGAACTAGTCGTTGTCGTCAGTCCTGAGATCGCGGATGACGACGTACCAGATGCCGTCGATCGCCTGGTTCGGAAGCCAGTCGAAAGCGAGGGCGGTGAGTTGCAGGAGATCGATACGTGGGGCCGCAGGAAGCTGGCCTACCCGATCGAGAAGTTCCGGGAAGGAAACTACGTACTCAACCAGCTCAACATGGATCCGCAGAAAACGGGCGAACTTGAGCGCGGTCTCCAGATTTCGGAAGACGTGCTCCGACACCTGCTGATCCGTCTCGAGGAATAGGCGAGTCTCGGTGCATGCGCCGCGTGAAGACGCGGCGCGACGAAAGGAATTTGTCTTATGGCGGGGCTAAACAAGGTAATGCTGATCGGCAACCTCGGGACGGATCCCGAGATGCGCTACACCGCGAACGGTACGGCCGTCACGGAGTTTCGTATGGCCGTGAGTAGGAACTACACGGGCCAGGACGGAGAGCGCCAGGAAGAGACGGAGTGGTTCACGGTGGTCTGCTGGAATAAGCTGGCCGAAACGGTGAGCCAGTACCTCCAGAAGGGCCGCAAGGCCTATGTGGAAGGCCGCCTGAAGACGCGCTCATGGGAGGGTCAAGACGGCCAAACGCGCTACAAGACCGAGGTAGTAGCCCAGACGGTGCAGTTCCTGGACCGCGCGCAGGCAGCGCCGGTGGGCTCCGCTGACGATGAACAGGCGGCGCCGATGCCGGAACAGTCCCCGGCGGAGCCCAGAGACTAGCCCAGACACTTACCAATAAAGGAACATTCGCGTGAACCATCCAGACGAAGAAGAACAGACGACATCCGGCGCGGAAGCGCCGGCCACGGCGGATGCCGAAGGCGCTCCGGCCGCTGCTGCCGCCGACGCTCCGGCCGCTGCCGACGCCGCGGACGAGGCTCCGATTGCCGACGCCGCCGTTCCGGAGCCCGCCGACGAGGCTGCTCCGGCTGTTGACGCGGCGCATAAGGCATCCGGCGACGTTCCGGCTTCTGATGTTGCGTCCGCTGCAGCGGCGGCTCCAACCGCGCCTGCTAGCGCGCCTGCCGCGCCTGCCGCGGCGACCAGCTTTGTCGCCAGGCCGCCGGCTGGCGGCGGCGCCGACCGCGGGGAGCGGCGCGGACCCGGATCCGATCGCGATTCCGGATCAGCGGGCGGCGGTCGTTACTTCGGCCGCCGCAAGGTCTGCATCTTCTGTGTGGACAAGGCGAAGTCCGTAGACTACAAGGACCCGGCCAAGCTGCGCCGCTTCGTATCAGACCGCGGTCGCATAGAAGGGCGGCGGCGGACCGGCGTGTGCGCCAAGCATCAGCGCTGGCTGGCTGTTGCGTTGAAGCGGGCGCGCCACCTAGCGTTGCTCCCGTACTCACCGGAACACATTCGATCAAGCGGCGCGTTCCCGTCGCGCCGCTAGGCAGGTAAACCGGCGCGTTCCCGTCGCGCCGCTAGGCAGAATAACGCAGACGTGAGCGAACGAGGGCGAGCAGCCCTCGTTGTCTCTCTAAGACGTGTGCAGGTGGTGCATGCCGGAAGACACTAGCGACCCTACTACTCGTGACGCCTCGCGATCGCGCCGCGCGCAGCGGCGGGAGGCGGAGCGTCAGGGCAGGAAGGCGGCGCAGCAGGCACGCGAAGAGCGCGCGGAAGAGCGCGAACGCACCAACCACCGGCTGATCTTGGGCGGCGTCATCGCCGTCATCGTCATCGCCGTCGGCTTCATCGCGTTCGGCTGGTACCAGACACAGATCAAGCCGCTGAGCAAAACCGTCCTCCGCGTCGAGGAGATTGAATACGATCTTGGCCACGTGGAACGGCGGATGGACCTGGAGTTGGAACGTTCCACGTTCTACCTACAGTCCCAGCAGAACTTGCTGCTCTTGCCGCAGATCGTTGTCGACCAACTCACGGCCGAGGCGATCCTGCTGACGAGCGGCGAAAGCTTGAACCAGACCGTCACGGATGAAGACGTCGCTGCGGAGGTGCGGTTCCGCGGCGCCCTAGCGGACGACGTGGAGGCAGACGTCTACGCGGAGGTGCTACGCAACCAGGTAGATGAGTCCGGCCTCAAGCGCGGCGAGTACGAGCGGATGCTGCGGGCGTCCGTGATGGAGGACAAGCTGCGCGACTACTTCCAATACCTCGCACCGCAGGAGGAAGACCAGATCCGCGCGACGATCATCCAGGTCAACAACCAGGAAGACGCAGACCGCGCGATTCAGTTGCTCGGGGAGGGCGAGGAGTTCAACGCCGTCGCGGTGATGGTGGACGCAAATCCGGAAGCGCTCGATCTCGACTGGTTCGCGCGCGGCGGCAGCCCCCAGGTGGTGGCTGACGTCGAGGACTTCCTCTTTGCCGCCGAGGTCGGCGACCGCAGCGAGGCTATCGAGATGTTCGGCCTCTACTTCATCGCCGAGCTGCTGGAACGTGAGGACGGCCGGCAGTTGGAAGCCGATCAACGCCAACGCGTCGCGGAGCGGGAGCTGGACGCCTGGGCGGCGGCGCAGCGTGAGGAGCTCGAGATCGTCGAAGACATGACGACGGAGGACATAAACACCGCCTTCGAAGATATCCTCTAAGAAAGAATTAGAACGCCGGCGACGGCGGCGCGGGGACACATGGTCAAGGAACTTCCCTCAGAGACGCAGGTAGGCGCGCTGGGCTGGACGCAGGACCAGATCTACCAGCTCAAGAGCACCGTCGCCCAGGTCGAGCAGCAAGTAGAGCAGCTAGCAATCATGGCTGCAAAGATGAACGAGAACGTGGCGACGTTGACGAAGTCGGTGCAGGAGGCCGCGCTGGGCGCGTCTCAGGCGCCCAGGCTGCAGGAAGAGATCAACCAATCGGCCGCGCTGATCATGCAGTTGCTGGACCAGCAGGCGGACACGGCCAAACGGCTGGACGCGCTGGGCCGCAAGGCCGGTGTTGAGGACGACAAGGAGCAACAGGATTGGAGTGAGGTCGCCAAGCGCACCGAACAGCTGGAACGCCAGGTGCTCCACTGGGAGGACAGGCAGCAGGGCGTCGATGAGGTCGGTCGCCGGTTCCAGGAAGGGGTCTCGCTGATCCGGCAACAGATGCAGCGGATTGAGCAGCGTTTGGAGAACACGGAGGGCAAGGCGTCCAGTGGCCTGGAGGGCGCCAACAGAGCCGAGCATACGCTGACGCAGATGCAGGCGACGCTGCAATCGCTCAAGCAGGGCGAAGAGGCGAGCGAAGAGCGCGCGCGCGTGATGACCAACATCGTGCGCCGGCTGGAGGCCACGCAGAACGAGAGCAAGCAGGAGCTGCAGCGAATGGAGATGCTGGCGGAGCGCATCGAGTTGCACCGCGCCGAACGCCAGCGGCTGGAAGACCGAGCGCTGCGCCTGGAGGAGGAGTTGCAGGCCTTGGCGTCCCGCGCGGAGGCCGGCGCGCACCAGCAGGGCCAGTTGAGCGGCCAGCAGCAGGGGTTGACCGCGCGGGTCGATACGCTGCAAGAGCTCGTCGAGGAGCAGCAGAAGCTCGTCCTCGAACAGATACGCAAGCTGACGGCAAACGAGAGCCGCACCAAGCGCCGCCAGATTCAGGAACTGGAGCGCGAGTTGCGCGAGATGAAGTCCTACATCGCAGACCTGTCACGTGAGTAGCCAGACGAGGCTGACGCCCGGCGAAGCGGGCGGCGGCGTGCTGCGCCGCTACGCGGACGTGTTGCCCCTGACGGACGCGACGCCGGCCATCACGCTGGGAGAAGGCGATACGCCGTTGGTCCGGTCCGTTCGGTTGGAGAAGGACACCGGCTGCGGCGCGCTCTATTTCAAGCTGGAAAGCTGTAATCCCAGCGGCTCGTTCAAGGACCGCGGCATGGTCGTCGCCGTCGCGAAGGCGATGGAACGCGGCGACAAGGCCGTACTCTGCGCCTCGACCGGCAACACCAGCGCATCTGCCGCCGCCTACGCGGCCCGCTGCGGGCTGCAGGCCTACGTCATCGTGCCGCACGGCCGTATCGCGGCGGGAAAGCTGGCGCAGGCGGTCGCGCACGGCGCGTGTATCGTCGCGATAGAGGGCGGGTTCGACGACGCGCTCCGCTTGGCGCGGGAGGTGACCGACCGGCACCCGATAGCGCTGGTCAACTCCGTCAACCCGCACAGAATCGAGGGCCAGAAGACCGCGTCGTTCGAGATCGTCGAATCGCTGGAGGACGCGCCGGACGTTCTCTGCCTGCCCGTCGGCAACGCGGGCAACATCACGGCGTACTGGCGGGGGTTCGTCGAGTGCTATCAGCGCGAGTTGGCGACGCACAAGCCGGTGATGTGGGGCTTCCAGGCCGCCGGCGCCGCGCCGATCGTCGGCGGCGCGCCCGTGGCCGATCCGCAGACCGTCGCCACCGCCATCCGCATCGGCAACCCGGCCAGCTGGACTGGCGCCACCATGGCCCGCGACGAGTCCGGCGGCGAGGTCCTCGCCGTCACGGACGAACAAATCCTGGACGCCTATCGCCGGTTGGCTCAGGAAGAGGGCATCTTCTGCGAGCCGGCATCCGCCGCGGGAGTCGCCGGGCTGTTGCAGCAGGCTAACGGCGGGGCGGAGCTGGCGGGCAAGACGGTGGTCTGCGTGATCACTGGCAGCGGCCTCAAGGACCCCGAACGTGCGATGGAGGAGTTCGCGCTGGAACTGGAGCCGGTCGCAGCGGAGCTTCCGGCCGTCGAGCAGGAGATGGGCCTCGCCTAGGCTCTCGCCCAGCCCCTCAGCTCGGGCCGTTCCCTTCCGCCCTCAGCCTCTCCCACCGCTACTGCCCCGGCGATAACCGCGCTATCTCCTCCGCCTGTTCGACAATGTGACGCGCCCGCTCTGCGATGGGCCGGTCGATCATGCGGCCGTCTAGCTGGATCGCGCCAATGCCGCCGGCGACCGCCTCATCCCACGCCGCCAACAGCGTCCGTGCGTAGTCGACGTCGGCGTCCTTGGGGCTGAAGACGCGCGCCACCGGCTCGATGTGGCTGGGGTGGATCACATACTTCCCGCTGAAGCCAACGGCGCGCGCCCCCGCGGCATCCGTGACCATGCCATCGATGTCTTCGATGTCCGCCCACGGCGTATCGAGCGCGGCGAGGCCGGCCGCGCGGGCGCAGACGCCGATCTCGCTGCGAACGTGGGTCAGCTCGTGGGCGTCGTGCGTGCGTTCGACGCCCATATCGAACGCGAAGTCCTCGCCGCCCAGCATCAGCGCGACGAGGCGGGAGGAAGCGGTGCTGATCTCCTGACACTGGAGCAGCCCGCGCGCCGACTCGATTGCGACGATCAGATCGACCGTGCCGGGCTTCACATCATTGGCGACTTCCTGCTGGCGCAGCATCACGTCTATCTCGCGGACGGCGCGGGCGGACTCCGTCTTGGCGAGGACCACGCCGGAGAGGCCGGCCCGGACCACAGCGGCTAGGTCGTCTCCCGTCTCGCCGCTCTGGATGCTGTTGACCCGCACGTGGACAGTGCGCCCCGCTGCGGCCAGCTTCGCCACGGCGGCCGCGACGAGTTCGCGGGCGTGCGCCTTTTCCGCGGGCAACACGGACTCCTCGAGGTCGAGGCAGAGCACGTCGGCGGGATACTTAGCAGCCTTTTCGAGCATGTCGCTGCGGTTGCCGGGGACGAACAGGTGTGTGCGGTGCAGTTTCACGATGACGGCTCCATGCCCATGATCATGGGCCCTACGGCGCGCGGAACTCGCTGGCGGTCATGACGCGCGCGTGTGTCGATTCCGTCAGCGCCTGGCGGTCGCGGACGCCCTCACGCGCCGCTTGCCAGAGCGCCGGGTCGACGCCCTCCGGCGCGTCCTGCGACCAGGCGCGCGTGCGCTCCCACATTGCCAGGTCGTCATACTTCGTAACGAGCACAACTTCGTTGCCATCGCCGATGATGGTGGTCCAGAGGCCGATGATCGTCGCCCCTGCCGCTTCCATCCCGGGCCAGATCTTCTCGTTCGACAGCCTCTGAAACTCCGGCCAGGCGCCGGGCTTGATCTTCCAGGTGCGGAGCACGTAGACAGCCATCTGAACTAGGCGGCCAGTGCCCTGGATAGCTCGTCTTCGTCGGCGCCGGGGCCGACGAGCGACATCGAGATGTTGTCGTCCCGGAAGAGCCGCTTCGCGACGCGCTGGACGTCCTCCGAGGTCACGGCGGCCATCCTTTCGATGACACTCTCCATGGGGTCGATCTCGCCCAGCATCAACAGCAACTCGCCGCTGCGCTGCGCCAGCGCCATCGGCGTCTCCATGCCGAGGCGGAAGGTGCCGATGGTGTAGTCGCGCGCCTTCGTCATCTCCTCTTCGCCGACCGGCTCCGCGACGAGCTTCATCAGCTCCTCCTTGATGACTCTTGTTGCCTCGGCCACCTTGTCAGCGCTGACGCCGGCGCTGATGCTAAGCGTGCCGGTGTCGTTGTAGCGGGTGACGCCGGAGCCGATAGCGTAGGCCAGCCCACGGCGCTCACGCACCTCTTTGAACAGACGGGAACTCATGCCGCGCCCCAGCACCGCGTTCAGGATCATCAGCGGGTAGCGGTCGGGGTCGGTGCGGGAGAGCGCGCGCAGGCTCATCGCCATGTTGCTCTGCGTAATGTCGCGCGCTTCGACGATCACGTTGCGCTCCGGTGTGCCATCGATCGCGACAGGGATCTCCGGAGCGGCGCCGCCTGTCAGGCTGCCGAAGACGTTATTGGCTGCCGCAACGACCTCGGCGTGCGTCGTGTTGCCTGCCACGCTGAGCACCATGTTTTCCGGCACGTACCAGGTGGCGACGTGGTCGGCAAAGTCGCCGCGGTTCATCTCCGCTACGGTGTCTACTGTCCCCGCCACCGGCCAGCCCAGCGGCTGGTCGCCAAACGAGGCCTCGGAGAGCAGGTGGCTGGCCCAGGCGCCGGGCTGGTCGTACGCGCGGCGGATCTCCTG
This sequence comes from Chloroflexota bacterium, assembly GCA_029262675.1. GTDB lineage: Bacteria > Chloroflexota > Dehalococcoidia > DSTF01 > RBG-16-68-14 > JADFKB01. The sequence goes on from JAJCYW010000005.1 coordinate 87,481, forward strand.
CTGGACGACGGTCCGCTCCCTATCGATCTCTTCTTGGTCATTCTTCGCGTTGAGCATCATGTCGCCCAGCACGTCCATCGCCAGGTTCAGCTTGTCGAAGGGCACCTGATTCCAGTAGCAGGTCATCTCCTGGCTGGTGTAGGCGTTCAGCACGCCGCCTGCGCCTTCAATCGCCTCGGCGATGTCTATCGCCGTGGGGCGGCGCTCCGTGCCCTTGAACATCATGTGCTCCAGGAAGTGCGATAGGCCGTTGGTCCGCGGCTCCTCGCCCCGCGAGCCGACGCCGGCGAAGACGTTGACGCTGACGGACTGCGCGGTGGGTACGGGCGTCGTCACCACCCGCAGGCCGGACTCGAGCGTATCGATCTCCCAGGTCGTGGTCATGCTTCCTCCTCGGTTGTAGATAGGGTGGCGACCGCACGATGGCGGCGATGATTGGTGTGTCCGTCAAGTCATTATAGGCCATCGGTTCAGCGCGTCCCAGCGCGGGAACCCCCTGCGAGGAGCTGCCGAGCCTGTTATGATCCTCTGACACATAACGGTGAGATTGCTGAGGGAGGGTTACCATGCGATTCTTCATCATCATACTGGCTGCGTTCGCGTTCGCGTTTGTTGGCGCCGCCTGCAGCAGCAGCGAGAGCGAAAGCGATTCGAACGGCGACGACAGCCCCGTCGCGACAGCGACCGACGTGGCGCCACCCGACGCCACGGAGCCGATAGACGGCGACGAGCCGACGGTCGAGCTTGCCCCGACCGCGGCGCCTGAAGCAGACTTCTCTCTGCCGGGCAGTACCGTTCAAGCGTTGCTGGACAGGACATACAACACCGGCCAGAGCGAACCGCCGTCCGCTGACCAGTTGCCGTTCCCCCCTGGCACCGTGGTTGCGTCGTGGTATCAGTCCGAGGGCGCCTACGTCGTGCATTACGACGGCCTCTCGCTCGCCGTGACGGGCCCGCTCTGCCCCGGCAACTCCATCCAGACGGTGGCAGGCTTCGAGTACGTCAGCAACGCGCCATCCGGCGCGGGCGCCTGCTCCGGCGCCACGACGCTCGTTGGCCCGCCGACCGGCGTCCTGCTCTGCGGCTCGGAGGTGCTCTATCTCACCGCGATCCCGGTATCGGCCGAGGGCACGCTTTACGGCACGGTGGAGGTGTACAACCCGGATGGATCGATCATCGGCCTAACGAGCCTGGCGACCGCCGACGGCGCCGCCACGCCCGAGATCGACATCAGTTCGTGTGAGCGGGTGGAGGCGTAAGAGTTGTCTCGCCTTTTCTCTAGTGGCTCATGTATAATTGGCAGGCGCGAAGCCGCTGGTGGCTCGCCGCGATTTAGACACTACGCATAGCAAGGAGCGAGCAATGCTGAACGAGGCCATCAACGGCAAAATACTCAACGTCAACCTCAGCACGTCCGTCGCCGAGCCGGAGGAGATTCCGGAAGAGACGTATCGCAAATACCTGGGCGGCTACGGCTTGGGCGCGCGGTTACTGTTCGATCGGATCCCGGCCGGCGCCGATCCGCTGGGCCCGGACAACGTGCTGGGCCTGATGCCGGGACTACTCACGGGCACGCCGCTCTTTGGCATCCGCTTCCAGGCCGTCGCCAAGTCGCCGAAGTCCGGAGGCTGGGGCGACTCCAACTGTGGCGGCGACTTCGGTCCGTTCCTGAAGAACGCCGGCTGGGACGGCGTGCTGCTCTCCGGGGCATCCGACAAGCCGGTCTACATCCTGATCGAAGACGACAAGGTGGAGATTAAGGACGCCGCCGACCTCTGGGGCATGCTGGCGATAGACGTGGAGGACAAGCTCAAGGAGCGCCACGGCAAGAAGGCCAGCGTCGCCTGCATCGGCCCGGCGGGCGAGAACCTGTCGCTGATGGCCGGCATCTGCAACGAGCACGGCCGGCTGGCGGCGCGCAGTGGCTTGGGCGCGGTGATGGGTTCGAAGAAGGTGAAGGCCATCGTCTGCCTCGCCTCGAAGAAGATCATCGCCGGCGAGCCGGAGATACGCAAGATGGTGCGCACCTCGCTCGACGAGTTCATCGCGCCGCTGGCGACGTTCTTCCGCACGTTCGGTACGACAGGCATCACGGCCGGCTCTGGCCTCTCCGGCGACTCGCCGGTCAAGAACTGGGGCGGCGTCGGTACAGTCGACTTTCCGAACGCCGCCGAGCTGGCCGGCCCTAATTTCAACGAGAAGATGGAGAAGAAGTACGCCTGCTGGCACTGCCCGCTGGCCTGCGGCGCCGAGAGCGAGGAATCGACGAACCCCAAGTACCCCTACCCGCGCCACACGCATCGCGCGGAGTACGAGGCGGCCTCGGCCTTCGGTTCGATGATGCAGAACACGGATATCGATTCGCTCCAGTACGCCAACCACCTCTGCAACCAGTATGGTGTGGACGTAATCTCCGCTGGCGCGACCGTCGCGTTCGCAATGGAGTGCTATGAGAACGGCATTATCACCAAGGAAGACACGGAAGGCATCGACTTGAAATGGGGCAACACGGAAGCCATCATCGATTTCCTGAAGATGATGTGTGAACGTCGCGCCATCGGCGAGGTGTTTACGGACGGCGTCAAGACCGCGGCCGAGAAGCTGGGCTGGGACAAGACCGAGGAGTTCGCGATCGAAATCGGTGGTGAAGAGCCGCCGATGCACGACCCCAAGATTCAGCCGGAGTACTTCACAACCTACAAGCTAGACCCGACACCCGCCCGACACACGCAGTACGAGGGCGCTTCTCGCGCCGAGTGGGGCGTGCCGCCCGCAGTACAGGACACGAACGTCTACGAAGGCCGCGGAGAGCATCACAAGGGCGCTGCGGAGTACATGCATGTCGTCAATTCGCTCGGCATGTGCCAGTTCGTCATGCTGGCCGGGCCCAACGGCCGCATGCCGGAGTGGATCAACATGACGACCGGTTGGGACACGACGAACGAGGAGATCAAGCGGGCTGGCGAGCGCATCGCTAACCTGCGCATGGCTTTCTGCGTCCGCGAGGGCGACATCGTCACCAAGCGCCGCATCCCCGCCCGCGTCCTCGGCGAACCGCCGCAGGAGGCTGGGCCGCTGGCAGGCGTTACGCTGGACGCGGACACGCTGGAGTCCGAGTTCCTGCGTGCCTGCGGCTGGGACGGCGATACGGCGACGCCGAGCCGCGAGAAGCTGGAAGAGCTGGGTCTGGAGGACGTCGCGGCTGTCATTCACGCCTAGACGTACGAAGCGAGCGATCCAAAGGCCCGTCCTTCAGGGGACGGGCCTTTGGCATTGGGCCGCAATCCGACCGTACTAACGGTGCGTAGCCTATTTCGAAGGCCCCGCTAGATGGCGGGCCTTCGTTGTGCGTTGAAACGAACGCCTACGCGATGGCGTATCACGCGATGGCGTATCACGCAATCCGGCGTTCCGGGTCCTCCAGTGTGCCCTGCAGTCTTCCCGGCCGCAGCAGGCGGTCTGCCTGCTCCAGCAGCGCGTCGGGGTCGTCGCCGTCGGCCGGATAGCTGACGAGCGCGGCGCGCCAGCGCAGTGAGTCGTTCGCGTCGCTGAGCGACTGGACCAGCCGCTTACTGGCCGCCTGCGTGCCCTCACGGTCGGTTTCCGGTAGCAGCACGGCAAATCGCTGGCTGTCGTACTGGGTGACGAAGTCCGTTACCCGCTTCACGCTCCGCAGCGTCGCGGCGGCGCTGGCGCGCGTGTGGGCCATCGGCCCGGCCAGCAGGTCGGCCGGCTCCAGGAGGACGATGGCCAGCGTGCGGCGGTGGCGTTCGGCCCTTGCGATCTCCTCTTTTGCTCTCTCGCGGAACACCCACCAAAGGTAGAAGCCGCTATCCGGGTGGACGGGCAGCCCCGTCTCGGCATTCGTGAGCGACGTGGCCGGAGCCTCTGCGGCCGTGTCGGAAGTCTGCGCACCGTCGTCTGCGGCGTCGCGGCGCAGGTAGAACGCGCTCCCGTTCAGCACTGCGGCGATGCCCAGCGCCGCAGCCGCCAGACGAACGCTATCGAACACGGCGAGGAGCGCGATCCCGAACGCGAGGAAGAGCACGGACGTTGCCAGAATCAGCCAGGCCCATGCGCGTTCATGTTCGCGCTCGCGTTCATCGGTTGGCCGCATAGTGCAGTATCGGCATCCGATCTGCTTCAGAGGACTAGCAGCGTTGCAGCTATGCTATATTCGCTCTGCCATGATTCAAGTCAAGCTTTACAACCTGCTGGCAGAGCGGTCGCTCTCCGGCAGGGAAGAGTACGAAGTCGAGTTTGAGGCTGGCCTCCTGCCGGTCGAACTGATCAATCGTGAAGGGTTCCGTGGCGACGAGGAAGAGGCGATCGTCGTCATCGTCAACGACGAGCAGGCTACGCGCCAAACGCCGTTGTCAGACGGTGATCGCGTCGAATTCATGATAAACATGGTTGGAGGTTAAACGCGGGCTAGTACAAACGCCACATCGGCCGGTAGGCGATGTGGCCAGGATTGTCGAACGTCACATCGGCCGGTAGGCGATGTGGCTGGAACTTCGGAGGCTGACTGTCGGTCCGGCGCTTCTCACATACAACAAAGCGGCCTTCGTGAGGGGCCGCTTTGAGTCTTGTCTGAGGGTTCGCGGGGGAGTCACTGACTGGTGGCTGTGCGCGATACCCTCGGTATGAGGTCAATAGTAGTATGGCAGGAGGCTGTTATCGGCCAATGCCAAAGATGTCAAGAGTCTGTTAACGTTTCCGGGCGGCGTTCCTTGCCTAGTTGTGCCCGGTGCGAAACGTGGCGGATATGACAAGGCGGCTCGTTGAGAGCCGCCTTGATCGGTTGCCGGGGGTGTCGCGGGGATTGACTGACTGGTGGCTTGTTGCGAACATCCCTCGGTAAAGAGGTCACTGTTAGTATCGCGCAAGGCTGTTGAATCCCTATAGGTAAGATGTCAAATGATTGTAAAATCTGCGCTCCTTGACACTCCATCCCCGTCTGGCTAGTATGGATCTCGGGCGGCGCCCCTGGGGTGTCGTCAATTATTTTTGATGCCGAAGTACATCTTCGTTACAGGCGGAGTCGTGAGCTCCGTCGGCAAGGGGATAGCGACAGCGGCCATCGGCCGGATCCTCAAGTCTCACGGCCTCTCCGTCTCGATTCAGAAGCTCGACCCCTACCTCAACGTCGACCCAGGCACCATGTCGCCGTACCAACACGGCGAAGTCTTCGTCACGGTCGACGGCACAGAGACCGACCTGGACCTGGGCCACTACGAACGCTTCCTGGACGCCAGCCTGACGCGCACCAGTTCCGTCACCACCGGCCAGATCTACCAGACGGTGCTGGGCAAGGAACGGCGCGGCGACTACCTGGGCGGCACGATTCAGCCGATCCCCCACGTCACGAACGAGATCAAGGGCTGTATCCGCGCCGTCGGCCGCGAAAGCGGCGCGGACGTTGTCCTCGTCGAGGTCGGCGGCACCGTCGGTGACATCGAGGGGCAGCCGTTCCTGGAAGCGATCCGCCAGATGCGCAAGGAGGAGAACCGCCAGGATACGCTCTCCATCCACGTCACGCTGCTGCCATATCTAGGCGCGTCGGGTGAACTCAAGACGAAGCCGACGCAGCACAGCGTCCGCGAGTTACGCAGCATGGGTATCCAGCCCGACATCATCATCTGCCGCAGCGATCGGGCTGTTGATAACGAGCTGAAGGCCAAGATATCGCTCTTCTGCGACGTCGACAGCCGCGGCGTGATTCCGCTGCTCACCATGCCCAGCATCTACGAAGTGCCGCTAGTGTTGGAGGAAGAGGGGCTGGGCGACTACATTCTGGAGCTCCTGAACGTGGAGGGTACAGAGCACGACCTGCAGGACTGGCGCGAACTGGTCGCGCGGCTCAAGCGGCCGGCGAATGAAATCACGGTCGCCGTCGTCGGCAAGTATGTGGAGCTGCAAGACGCCTACCTCTCGGTAAAGGAATCGCTGATCCACGCCGGCGTTCACCACGATTGCGCGGTCAACATCCGCTGGGTCCAGTCCGAGCGGCTGGAGAAAGGCGACCTCAGTTCGCTGGCCGGTGTGCAGGGCATCGTCGTGCCGGGCGGCTTTGGCGAACGAGGCGTGGAGGGCAAGATCGTGGCCGCGCAGAATGCGCGCATGGAGAAGATACCCTATCTGGGACTCTGCCTGGGCTTGCAGGTGATGGTGATCGAGTTCGCCCGCAACGTGCTCGGCAACGCCGACGCGAACTCGACCGAACTGGCGCCAGACACCTCGTACCCAGTGATCAGCCTGCTCTCGGAGCAGGAGGGCGTGACGCAGAAGGGCGCGACGATGCGGCTAGGCTGCTACCCCTGCCATCTGGAGCCCGGTACGCGTGCGCATGCCGCCTACGGCGTCGACAACGTAGACGAGCGCCACCGCCATCGCTACGAGTTCAACAACGCCTACCGCGACGAACTGGAGGCGGCCGGCATGATAGCGAGCGGCCTCTCCCCGGAGGGCGACCTCGTCGAAGTCTGCGAGATCGTGGACCACCCGTTCATGGTCGGTTCCCAGTTCCATCCGGAGTTCCAGTCGCGGCCGCTGCGTCCGCATCCGCTCTTCCGCGAGTTCATCGGTGCGGTTTGCGCCTACGCAGGCCTCGATCAGGTGTCCGACAGTCATCCAGTGGCCGCTGCGTCATCAGATGTCACCGGGGACGTTACCGGCGCAATCGCAGGCGGTTCGTAGCAGGGAAGAAGACTAGGGTGATCCCCAGTGGCCAAGCGTTACTCGAGTTTGTTATACTAAGAGCATCCAACCAACCCCTGAGCAGAAACGTCCAGGAGGGATTATGCGTCTCTTCTTAGACACGGCGAATATCAAGCAGATCCGTGAAGTAGCCCGGATGGGCGTGCTCTCCGGCGTCACGACGAACCCCACGCTGATGGCGAAAGAGAAGGGCGTCAGCTACCGCGACCGCGTCGTCGAGATCTGCGAGGCGGTCGACGGCCCGATCTCGGCCGAATGCACCTCCCGCACGGTGGACGAGCTCGTGCCAGAGGCGCGAGAGGTAGCGGCGTGGCACCCCAACGTCGTCGTGAAGATACCAATCGACGAAGTGGGGCTCGAAGCGACGTCGAAGCTCTCAGCCGAAGGCATCAAGATCAACATGACGCTCGTGTTTTCCGCCAACCAGGCGCTGCTCGCCGCGACGGCGGGCGCCACGTATATCAGCCCGTTCGTCGGCCGTCTGGACGACGCCGGCCACGACGGTATGGAGGTGGTGAGGGAGTCGGTTGAGATCTTCGATCAGTACAACCTGCCCGCCCAGGTCCTAGCCGCGAGCCTGCGCCACCCGCGCCACGTGATCGAGGCGGCGCTGGCGGGTGCGCCAATCGCAACGTTGCCCTACGCCGTGCTGATGGCGATGCTCAAGCACCCGCTGACGGACACCGGCATTGAGCGATTCCTGAAAGACTCACGCAGTTACGAGAAGGAATCAGCGAAGGAGCCTTCGGGATCCTAGAACAAGCGTGCCAACGTAGCTATTGCACTTGAAGGAAAATTCATCCATCATATGTGTAGGCAGCGGTCGGCGCCCACATCACGCGGCGTGTGACGGCCAATCCCAAATGACCCGAACCACAGACCATGGCTAACCAGACCAACGGTGTTGTGCAGTAAGACTGTATGCAATGGAGCAGCGCGTGACGATTTCCGAACTAGAGGGTAAGACCCGAGAAGGCCTGATGGACCTGGCGAAAGACCTGGGTGTCTCCGGCTACAGCAGCTTGAAGAAACAGGAGTTGATTGTGAAGGTGCTCCAGGCACAGACGGAAAAGGACGGTAACATCTTCGCCGAGGGGATCCTGCAAACCGTCGACGACGGCTATGGATTCCTGCGTGGCGATTCCATGCTTCCCACCGTCAACGATGTCTACGTGTCGCAGTCCCAGGTGCGGCGTTTCGCGCTGCGCACCGGCGACCTGGTGATGGGCCAGGTGCGGCCGCCCAAGGACAGCGAGAAGTACTTTGGCCTGCTGCGGGTAGAGGCGATCAACGGCCTCAATCCGGAAGAGGCGCAGCACCGTCCCAACTTTGAAGACCTGACGGCCATCTTCCCGCAGGTGATGATCGATCTGGAGACCAGCGCGCCGGGCATGGACAACATGTCGCAACGCGTGATCAACCTGATCTCGCCCATTGGACGCGGACAGCGGGCGCTGATCGTCTCTCCGCCGAAGGCCGGCAAGACCTTCCTGCTCAAGGCGATCGCGCACGGCGTCATGGCCAACTACGACGACATTCATCTGATGGTCGTCCTGATCGGCGAACGCCCGGAAGAAGTCACCGACATGAAACGCTCGATCCAAGGCGACGTCATCGCGTCGACGTTCGACGAGCCGGTGGAAGACCACACTCGCGTCGCGGAGATGGCGCTGGACCGCGCCAAGCGCCTCGTCGAGAGCGGCAAGGACGTCGTGATCCTGCTGGACAGCATTACGCGGCTCGCGCGCGCCTACAACCTGGCAGTGCCCTCCAGCGGCCGCACGCTCTCGGGCGGTATCGATCCGGTCGCGCTGTATCCGCCGAAGCGATTCTTCGGTGCGGCGCGAAATACGGAAGAGAGCGGTAGCCTTACGATCGTAGCCACCTGCCTTGTAGACACAAACAGCCGCATGGATGAGGTGATCTACGAGGAGTTCAAAGGCACGGGCAACATGGAGGTCCACCTGGATCGCAGGCTGGCCGATAGGCGCATCTATCCGTCGATTGACATCCTGCGCAGCAGCACGCGCCGCGAGGAACTGCTGCTGGACGAGAAGACGCTGCAACAGGTCTGGCTTGTCCGGAGGATGATGGCCATGATCGGCAGCAACTCGCCGAACGCAAACGACGCCACGGAGCGCCTGCTGGAGCGGATAGCCAAGACCAGCAACAACCAAGAGTTCCTCAGCACGCTCAAGGACGATATGTAGTCCGCGATCGCGATCGCGCTCGGACGCCACGCTGCGGAGTTCGCGCGTGGCGTTTGGTTTTGCGCGGTTTATGGCGGATTCGCCTCGTACTAGATATAGACAATGGGTATGACGGTATAGACCAAAAGGTCACTTAGGGCTTCATCCTAACAATTGTCTGGAGTAAAATACAGTGACTTGCGAGAGGGTCTTGCTACGAACGCATCTGGAGGCGTTGGTATTCAACCAGTCGAAAAGCGCACGCTGTTCAGCAACGGCGAGCGCGTAACGCAGGGAGCAGACATGTCCGGTGGCCGGGCCATATCCGGCGTGCGAGCGTACGCGCTATCCCGGCAGCGGCGCAGGCCGTTGCTGCACGCGGCGGTTCTTAGTCTGATCCTCTTCGGCGTCGTCGCGTCCTTCACGATTTCCCAGAGCTTCCCGTTCGAGGCGCACGGCGCCGCACCGATCGTCGGACTCTCTTTGCCCAGCGTCGGCGCCGCTCCTGCTGAGGCGATGGTACTGACCGCGGAAGTGCTCCCGGACACGGTGCGGCGGGAAGAGGTGGTCGATGGCCTGCTGGCGCTGGCCGGCCAACAGCAGCTACAGCCGGCCGCCGTACCGTCCGCCGTGGAAGCGGCAGCCGTCCAGACGGAGCCCTACAATCTTTACGCCGTGCAGTCGGGCGACTCCGCCAGCGCGATTGCCGCCAACGCCGGCATCGATCTCGAGTACCTGCTGTGGGCCAACGCCGACCTGCAGGACGGCGAGCTGCTCTCCGTGGGACAACTGCTCATCGTGCCGAGTGGCAACGGTCTTCTCCACGACGTGCGCTACGGCGAATCGCTCAGCGTGATCGCCGATCGCTACAACGTCACCGTCGACGAAATCGTCGGATGGACGGGCAACGGCATCGGTTCGCCGGACCAAGTGGTAGAGGACCAACTCGTCTTCGTTCCGAACGGCGTGCCGCCGATCGTGATCATTCCGGAATCGCCGGTGTTGCCGGCCAATACCGGCCCTGTGGCGCTCGCCGCGCCGGTGGACACCGGTCCGGTCTCCGGCCTGGGACTGACCTGGCCGGCGTACGGACCGATCTCTAGCTACTACGACGGGGGCCACCCGCTCGGTATCGACATCGATCTCTTCAACAACTACGGCGCGGCGATTACGGCCGCCACGGGCGGCACCGTGACGTTTGCGGGAGGCAACCCGTGCTGCTCGTACGGGCTGTACGTCGTGGTGATGAGTCCCAACGGCATCGAAACGCTCTACGCGCACTTCTCCGGTATCAACGTGTCGAATGGTCAGCAGGTCGCGCAGGGTGATGTGTTGGGCACGTCCGGCAACACAGGTTACAGTACCGGCACGCACCTCCACTTCGAGGTGATCGATAATGGGACGCGGGTCAACCCGCTGGCCTACCTGCCGTAGCGGCGCGGGACCGATTCTAGCCTTCTTCTCCTTGGCCTTCGCTTAGATGTGGTAAACGCTTGGCGGCGTCCGGGCGCAGCTCCGCGCGGAAATCGGGATGCGAGACAGCGATCAACTCCTCCGCTCGCTGGCGGAGCGCCTCGCCCCGCAGCGTGACCGCGAAGATTGAACTGGGTGGAACAGGTACGGGCGGCGTGGTCCGCCTTGCGGCGGCTAGGAGTCCTTGCCTTTGTAGTCCAACACCACGACTTTGGTCTGATCCGGCAGGGTCGTCTTCGTCACCGCCAGCTTCGGCTGGCTCTCCTGCTGGGCGTCCGGCGCGCCGACCTCTTTGAGGAAGCGGTCTAGCGGCTCCAGCTCAGCCTTTGCCGCTGGCGTCTTGTAGTGCATGGGGATCACCAGCTTGGGGCCGATCAGGCTGATCGTCTCGGCAGCCGCGGCGGCGTCGATTGTGGTGCCGCCGCCGACGGGGATCAGGAGCACGTCGACGCCGCTAAGCTCCTCGACCTGCTCCGGCGTCGGGACGTGGCCCAGATCGCCGAGGTGGCAGACGCGCACGTCGTCGATCTCCATCACGTACGCGATATTCTTGCCGAGCTCGGCGCCCTGCTCAGTATCGTGGTACGTCCTGATGCCGGTGACGAGCACGCCGGACACTTCAAACTCGCCGGGGCCCTTCAGCACGTGGGGATTGCCCGTCACAGCGGAGACGTTGTTGTGGTCGGCGTGGTCATGGCTCACGGTGACGGCGGCCGCCGTCGGCCTGCCGATCAAGTAGCCGGTGCTCTTCGGGCACGGATCGGTAATGATGGCCGCGTCCCGTCCGCGCAGCCGAAAGCACGAGTGTCCAAGCCAACTGATCTCCATAATCGTAGAACCTCCCTAAGACAGCTTGCGGCTGTCGTATCTTCTCTCTCTGAAGCAGGTTGCGGCTGTCCCCAGGGACTGCTTACGGCTGTCCCCAGGGACTGCTTACGGCTGTCCTCAGGGACTGCTTACGGCTGTCCTCAGGGACAGCTTACGGGGCGGCGAAGCAGAGCGCCACGTGGTGGCCGCCGAGCCCGTATCCGTAGGTCATGGCGTGCCCCACGCGCATCTCGATCGCCTTGCCGGGCGTGTAGTCGAGGTCGCAGCCCTCCGTGGGCGTTTCCAGGTTGATAGTGGGCGGGATGACGCCGGTCTGCATCGACTTCAGGCAGACGATGGCCTCAATCACGCCGGACGCGCCGAGCGCGTGACCGAGCATCGACTTCGGCGCGCTGAGGGTCAGCTTCGAGGCCGTCAGTTCGCCGAAGATGCGCTTGATGGCGTCCGTTTCCATCAAGTCCAGCGCGGCGATGCCCGGTGCGTGGGCGCAGAAGTAGTCGATCTCGTGCTGGATGATGCCCGGCTCCCGCAGGCAGGTCGCCAGCGCCCGGCCGGCTTCGGCGGCGGTCGATTCCGTGCGCCCCGGCTCGGTTACGTTGGCGGAACCGGCCAGCCTGCCGTAGATACGCGCGCCGCGATGTTCGGCCAGCGCTTTGTCCTCCAGCAGCAGCGCCGCAGCGCCCTCAGCCAGCACGAGGCCGTCCGCGGCGGCGTCGAAGGGGCGGCAGGCGGCCGCCGGGTCGTCGTTGCGCGTCGAGAGCGCGTTCAGCGCTCCGAACGCGGCGAGCGAGGCGGGCGTAATCGGCGCGTCTGCGCCGACCGCGAACGCGACCTCGGCCCTGCCGCTGCGGATCAGCATCGCCGCCGCATCGATCGCGGCGCTGCCCGACGCGCCGGCGGCCGAGATCGCGATCGCCGGGCCGCGGATGCCGAGCGCGGCGGCTACCTCTCCGGCCGGGGCGTTGGCGATCGTCCGTCCGATGTAGCCGGCCCGCATAGAGTCGATTCCCTGCTGGTGGAAGGCGCGCTGGCCATCGAAGATCGCGCCTTCGCCGGGCCGCGCGCAGCCGACGACGAGGCCGGCCTGGACAGCGTTGTCCGGCGTGATGGGAAGCTCCGCGTCCGCCAGCGCCTGGAGCGCGGCGTCGACAGCGAACAGCGCGCCGCGGTCGAGCCGCGCGGCGTCTTGCGGCGCCATCGTTGGCACGTAGTCTGCAATCTCGCCCGCGATGCGGCAGGCGTATGGTGTCGCGTCGAAGCTCGTAATCGGCGCAATCGCGCTGCGGCCTTCCGTCAGTCCCGCCCACAGCGCATCGACGCCGGTGCCAAAGGGTGTGATGGCCCCCATGCCCGTCACGACGACTTCGCGGTCTTCCATTAGTTGTCAGCCTCGTGGTCAGTCAATTATCAGCCTCGTGGTCACTCGACGCACGTAGAGTCGGGGCGCAGGACGGGCAGGCGTCGACGCTGGGGAGATCGAACGGCATGGGGCTTACGGCGAGCGCCGCGTGTCGCGGCAGGGGGCGTCAGTTGCCACTGGCGGTAGCGTGGACCGGTTCGGCGACTGGCCGCAGCGGGCCGACAGGTACCCACTCGAAGATCATGGCGCCCCAGACGAGGCCGCCGCCGAACGTTACAAATGCGATACGGTCGCCCTCGTGCAGGCGGCCCTGCTCCCAGGCCTCGCGCAGCGCGATCGGGATCGAGGCTGACGACGTGTTGCCGTAGCGGTCGACGTTGACCATCGCCCGCTCCGGCGGCATGCCGAGCGCCTTGGTCGTGGCGTTGATGATACGCAGGTTGGCCTGGTGGGGGATCATCAGGTCGATGTCGCTCAGGTCGAGGCCGGCCATTTCGACCGACTCCCTGGTCGCCGAGTCCATCGCTTGCACGGCGAACTTGAAGATGTGGCGGCCGTCCATAGAGATGTAGTAGCCGTCCGGCTCCAGGCCGTTCGGCACGCCGCACGGCCCGTCGGCGTAGAGGGTTTGCGCGCCGCTGCCATCGCTGTGGAGGACAAACGACAGCGGGCCGCCCTGGCCCCCCGCTTCGACGACGACCGCGCCGGCGCCGTCTGCGAAGAGCACGCAGGTGGTGCGGTCCGACCAATCGACTATGCGCGACAGCAACTCGGTGCCGACGACGAGGATGCGCTCGTAGGCACCGGTGGCGATGAACTGCGTCGCCGTCGCCAGTCCGCTGAGAAAGCCAACGCAGGCGGCATTGACGTCGAATGCGCCGGCCCCGGTAGCGCCCAGGCCGTCCTGGATGCGGGAGGCGACTGCGGGGAACATCCCGTCCGGCGACGTTGTGGCAGTGATCACGAGGTCGAGGTCTTTGGGGTCTACTTCGGCTTGCTCCAGCGCCTGGCGCGCGGCCTGGATGCCCATCGTGCTCGCGGTCTCGTCATCGGCGGCGATGCGGCGTTCGCGGACACCCGTGCGATCCTGAATCCAGGTATCAGAGGTGTCAACCATCCGTTCCAGGTCAGCGTTGGTAAGAACGCGCTCCGGAACGTACATGCCGATACCGGAGATGCGGGATCTGACTGTCACGGACAATCGCTCCGTACTGGGCGGGATCCGCCTTCGGGATTGGTACCTGGGCAGTATACCACGATGCTACTGATGGGCCGAAAGTGGTCTACGGCATGCAATCTCCCGCGTATCAGGCAAAGGCCTATGCAGTTATGTATATAAATGCCTTGACAGCCCTGCTGCCGAAAAGCTAGACTTGATTATAGCCGGTTTAGCAGTCTCCACGGGAGAGTGCTAAACCTGGTGCGCTTACTCTGAAGCAGGCAGGAATACTATGCTCACCGAACGCCAGGCCCGCATCCTCGAATTCGTCATCAGCGAGTATGTCGAGAACGCGTCGCCCGTTGCCTCGCAGTACATCGGCGAGAAGTACCCTGTGGGCGCCTCGTCCGCGACGATCCGCAACGAGATGGCGGAACTAGAGGAGCAGGGCTACCTGAACCAACCGCACACGTCGTCCGGCCGCGTGCCGACCGATCGCGGCTACCGCTTCTTCGTCGAGACGTTGATGCACGAAGAGGATCTGTCCTGGGACGCCCAACAGACCATCCGTCACCAGTTCCACCAGGTGGAACACGGCCAGGCGGACTGGACGCAGTTGGCGGCGGCCGTGCTGGCGCAAGCGGTGCACAACGTCGCGTTGGTGACGGAGCCGCGCACAGACGCCTGTCGCATCAAGCACCTGCAGTTGGTCAGCCTGCACGATTACAGCGCGCTGCTGGTGCTGGTGCTGGACGAATCGCGTCTGAAGCAGCACATGCTGACGCTGGACGAGATCTGCACGCAGGACCAGCTGTCGGCCACGGCCAACCGTCTCAACCAACAGTTCGCCGGGTTTAGCGCCGCCCAGCTCGTCGCGTCCGACCCGCAGATCGCGCCTACGGAGCTGCTGGTGATGGACGCCGTGATCGAGATCATGAGTTCCATCGACGCCGGCAGCTTCGATGACGCGCACCTGGAAGGCCTGCGCAACGTGCTCAGTCAGCCTGAGTTCTCCGACAGCGAGCACGTGCTCGGGCTGCTGGAGTTGCTGAGCGAGAGCAACATCAGCCGCTCGATCCCGCTGCGCTCGCTGGCAGGCGGCGGCGTCACCGTCATCATCGGCGCAGACAACCCGGCCCTGCCGCAGGCCAACGAGGCGATGCGGGCCTGCAGCGTCGTCGTCGCCTCGTACGGCTCGACCGGCGACGCCTCCGGCGCGCTGGCCGTCGTCGGCCCGACCCGCATGCATTACTCGCACACGATTTCGACGGTTCGGTATCTCGCCAGCGTGATGAGCGAGCTGCTGGCTGAGCACTACGAATAGCCCGCGAACGAGGTGAACTGATATGACCGACGAACAGCCGCCGGCCGACGCTGATCCGACCCCTGCCGAAGGGCAGGCCAGCGCATCGCCGGAGGGCGAAGCACAGCCCGGCCAGCAGCCCGCCGAAGGCGGGCCCGCCGCATCCGCGGAAGAGCCGCAGGACGTAGCCGGCTTGCAGCAGCGCGTCGCCGAAGAGAAGGAGAAGGCGCAGACCTTCATGGCGAAATGGCAGCGCGCCGCCGCCGATATGCAGAACCTGAAGCGGCGCACGGAGCAGGAGCGCTCCGAGGTCGCCCGGTTTGCCAACGCCTCGCTGGTGTTCAACCTGCTGCCGCTGATGGACGACCTGGAGCGCGCGCTGCACGAGGTCGACCCAAATCTGGCCGGCCTGACCTGGATCGACGGCATTCGGCTGATCCACCGCAAGTTCGAGGTGGTGCTGGAGAACGCGGGCGTGACGCAGATAGAGGCGGACGGCCAGTCGTTCGACCCAACCGTTCACGAGGCGATCAGCGAAGCGCCGGGCGAAGAGGGCAAGATCGTCTCTGTTGTTCAGAAGGGCTACAAGCTCGGCGACCGCGTCGTCCGTCCCGCCATGGTGGTGGTCGGCAAGGGTGGTGGCGGCGCCGAGAAGGCGGCGCCGGAAGGCGAGGAAGAGAACAACAATAAGGAAGGTCAGGCTTCAGCCTGACAACTATCCCGGGGCCCCGGATTGAACCTGGCAGAATGGGGAAACAATGAACACTCAGAACGAAATCATGAACGATTGGCGCGAGCGGCGCGACCTGACCCTCGCTGTGAAGGAACGCGTCGAGCACCAGCTTCGGGTGCTGAACATCGAGGTCGCGCCTCTGGAACATCCGGACGCACAGCAACTGGCGCGCCTCGAAGAATTGCGGTTCGAGCTGAGCCAGCTACGGCAGGCCCACGACGAGGCCGAGGAGAAGTACCTGACGTACTCGCGCGGGGCAGACCCGGCGAGGAAGGGAGAAGACGATGCCTAAGGTAATCGGAATTGACCTGGGGACCACCAACAGCGTGATCGCCGTGATGGAGGCCGGGGAACCAACCGTCATCCCCAACTCGGAGGGCGGCCGCATCACGCCGTCCGCCGTCGCCGTCAGCAAGTCGGGCGAGCGGCTCGTCGGCACCGTCGCCAAGCGGCAGGCGGTGACGAACCCGCAGAACACCGTCCACTCGATCAAGCGGCTGATCGGCCGCAAGTTCGAGGACGAGTCTGTCGGCCGCGACGTTGGCCTTCTGTCCTACAAGATGCAGAAGGCCGCGAACGGCGATATCGAGGTCGTGATGGGCGAGAAGACCTACTCCCCCGCGGAGATCTCCGCCATGATCCTCCAGAAGCTGAAGACGGACGCGGAGGCCTATCTGGGCGACACCGTCACCGAGGCCGTAATCACGGTCCCGGCCTACTTCAACGACAGCCAACGCCAGGCAACGAAGGACGCCGGCGCCATCGCGGGGCTGGAGGTGCTGCGCATCATCAACGAGCCGACGGCGGCGGCTCTAGCCTATGGCCTCGATAAGAAGTCGGAAGAGGTCATCGCTGTGTACGACCTCGGCGGCGGCACGTTCGACATCTCGATCCTGGAGCTGGGCGAAGGCACGTTCCAGGTCAAGTCGACGAGCGGCGACACGCACCTCGGCGGCGACGATTTCGACCAGCGCATCATCGATTGGCTCGTCGAGGAGTTCAAGAAGGACCAGGGCATCGACCTGAAGCAGGACCCGATGGCCGTCCAGCGCCTGCGCGAGGGCGCGGAGAAGGCCAAGATCGAGCTCTCGACGGTGCTGCAGACCGACGTCAACCTGCCATTCGTAACGGCGGACGCCAGTGGCCCCAAGCACCTCAACATCACACTGTCGCGCGCCAAGCTGGAGCAGCTCGTCGGTGAGCTGGTCGAGAGCACGCTCGGTCCCTGCAAGCAGGCGCTGAGCGACGCCGGGATCACCGCCAGCCAGGTAGACGAAGTCGTCCTTGTCGGCGGCCAGACGCGCATGCCCAAGGTGCAGGAGACGGTGGAGCAGTTCTTCGGCAAGGAGCCGCACAAGGGCGTCAACCCGGACGAGGTCGTCGCCATCGGCGCGGCGATCCAGGCCGGCGTGCTGAAGGGCGATGTCAGCGACGTGCTCCTGCTGGACGTGACGCCGCTGACGCTCGGCATCGAGACGCTGGGCGGCGTGGCCACGCCCGTCATCCAGCGCAACACGACGATCCCGACGAGCAAGAGCCAGACGTTCTCCACCGCCGCCGACAACCAACCGGGCGTGGAGATCCACGTCCTTCAGGGCGAACGCTCCATGGCGGAGGACAACAAGTCGCTCGGGCGCTTCATGCTGGACGGCATCCCGCCGGCGCCTCGCGGCCTGCCGCAGATCGAAGTCTCGTTCGACATCGACGCCAACGGCATTCTCAACGTCAGCGCCCAGGACAAGGCCACCGGCCGCGAGCAGAAGATCACCATCACGGCCGGTTCCGGACTGAGCAAGGAAGAGGTTGAGAAGCTGCGGCAGGACGCCGAGGCCCACGCGACCGAAGATGAGCAGCGCCGGACCGAGATCGAGTTGCGCAACCAGGCCGATTCGCTGGCCTACACAGCAGAGAAGACGCTGCGTGAGCAGGCCGAGAACGTGGCCGACGACGTCAAGACCGACGTGGAAGCCAAGGTCAAGGCCGTCCGCGACGCTCTCGCCGGCCAGGATTCGGAAGCCATCCAGCGCACGATGACGGAGCTGGGCGAAGCGATGCAGGCGATCGGCGCGGCGATGTACGCCGAGGGCGGGCCCGAAGCGGGCCCCGAGGGCGGCGAAGCCGCGGACGGCGCGCCGGAAGCGGAGGGCACGGTCGAGGGTGAGTTCCGCGAGGTGAACGCCGACGACACGGCGTCGGGCGACGACGCGGCGTCGGGCGACGGCGCGGCCCCGGCCGAAGAGGCGGAGAAGGCCGAAGAGCCGGAGGCCGAGACGGAGAAGGCGTAGGCCTGTAGGAACCGTACGATTTCACACGGCCGTCGTTGCAGTCGCAGCGGCGGCCGGTGTGTGTCCCTAAAGAGTTTCTTGGCGGGAACCAATTACCCCTTGACAACGTCCAAAAGGGGGGGGGGTAGAATGCACCCACTCTGATATGCGGACGTCCCGGTGAGGACGTGCAGCAGTTGCGGCAGCAACTTCCAAGCTGGCCCGAAGGGCTAGCCGTTGGCGAGGGAGGTCAGATGTGAACAGGCGGATGCTGGCGATAGCGGGTGGCGTGATACTGGCGGTCGGCGCGGTCATCGCCGGAACCGTCATCGTGGTCTCGCAAGACAGCGACAGCAGTTCCACCGCGCCTACCGGCACACGCAGCGCGCTGCGTATCCACGCCGTCAACGAGGAAGTCTCGTGCGGCCGCATCGCGGCCGTGCGCATCTACCTGGACGACCTGGAATTCCGCGCGAGCCAGCTCGACCCGGCCGCGCCCGCTGGCGCCATCGCATTCGAGCTGCCGCTTCGCTACGACCCCTCGGTGCTGCGTCTCCTAAACGGCAGCGACGTCCAGCTAAACCAGGCGCTCGGTCAGCAAGACGTCGACAACGACGGCGTCGTACGGGACTTCATCCCGGTGCACTACATAAGCGAAGATCATCTCGGCCGGGTCACAATCGGCGCGGTCAGCCTCGTTACCGCCCTCGGGCGGGAGGAGGATCGGCTCGAAGAGGGCATTGACCCCGTCGCGAAGGGCGAACCGCTGCTGCTCGCCACCCTGCTCTTCACCCCGGTTGGCGAGGGAACCACGTCCGTTCGCATTGAAGAGTGGTCGAACGAGGCGAGGAACTACGCAGCGTCACTCGTCGACGCCAACACGGTGAACTACGAAGATGTGACGTTCGCGAGCGCCAACGTGTCCGTTTCGGGAGGCGACTGCCCCGGCTTACCACCAACGCCAACTGTGCCGCCGACTCCGACGATCGTCGTGGTGCCAACACGGACAACCATCCCAACTCCAGTCGTACCCGATGGCGTCAGAGCATCAGACATCGGGCGTGATGACTGCAATCCCGACTGGTTTGGCCACGAATCGGACTCAGAGTTTTCGATCTGCTTCCCACCGACAGCAGACATCCGCATCGGCCCGCCGGACGCTGACTTGAGTGAAGTGCTACGCGTGGAGCTCGGACCGCACACTCGCATCACCATGTACTCTCGGCCGAACAGCTACTTCACGGGACTGGAGGACTTCACCACCTGCGATCTCCCACCTAGCTGGGACGATAAGCGAGTGTCTTCAGTGGCGATCGGAGACGTCTTGGTGGATGGCTGTGTAGGCCTCGAAACCATGCTTGCACCGGATAGCCCGCCGTTGACCAGAACTTTCGCAGAAGTCCCGGTCTGGAATGGCAGATACGTGACGGTCTTCATGACGGAGCCACAAGGTCTCGACTACGAGGCGGACCGCGAACTCCTGAATAACGTTGTCGAATCGATTCGGTTCGAGGAGTCGATGACGCAGTGAACGCTCACCGGATCCGCAAACTCTCAGGCGCAGTCCTGGCAATCTCTGGTCTGGCGTTGCTCGTCTTCCTTGTCGACGGGGCCAGCGCCGACCACGATGAGTATAGCTACAAGTTTCCGTGCAATCCTGCGGATACGTGCCACGTCACTCAGTTGCACCACAACACGAACGCATTCGACTTCGATCCGAAAGGAGGATGCTACCTGCCGGACGGTGAACCTGACCCTGCCTGTCTCGGAGACATCCGCGTCGTATCGGAAGGTATCTTTCGCGGATACGTTAGCGACGACGACACGTGTTCCGGGTCCGGCTTGGGTCTCTGGGCTAAGATCGACGACATATTCGGTCGGACGATGAGATACGCCCACCTTAGTCAATTCGGTAATCTGCAATTGAATCAGCCTGTGTATCAGGGAGACCTTGTCGGCGTCGAAGGAAACACAGGGAATTCCTACGACTGTGAACCACACCTTCACCTTGAACAGATCAGTCAGGTCGGTTACATAAATGGGCTCCTTCGGTCTTCCCTTTCACTCGGCCCGTATACCTCCACCAATTCTTGGGTGAACGCGCCCGGTGCAATGTCGCAGGCGATCCGGCAGAAATTCACTGATCTTGGCCTCTACATCGGCAGCTCCTGGCTCACGCTTGGGTGGACCGCTGACCTGAGCGAGAATCCGCCGCACGAAGACTGCGGGTCGTTCTACCAGTGCCAGCTCTTCATCCACGGCGTCCCTGATCCGGAGGACGGGAATTGGGGCCTCATGATCGACTTCCGCCGTCATCCGTTAACAATCGAATTCGAGAATGTATTCCGTCCCTTCGACGAAAACGCCATTATGTCGGGTAAGTGGGCCCAGAACGATGCGTACTGGATCGAGCCAGACTTCTACTATGCTTGGAAAGAAGGTACAGAGGCTGCGGCCCCAGGCGAGCCGCCTTGGGCTGAAGGCTCCAAGATCGGCGTACCGCTGGACGATCAGATCGGACCGAATCCAATCCTCTGCGCCGCTAGTCAGGGCTGTGTTGCCTACCAGCGCTTCAGTCACGGCTACATATGGGAACATCAGAGCAGTGGTGTACAGCACGCTGGGCTGTGCCCGGACGTGAACGCTCCCGCTTGGCCGGACCACTACGTTGACCTTCTGTACGACATCCTCGGGGTCATCAACCATATCAATGATCCTCTGCTCTACGACCCCCAGTACGATCTGAACGGAGACGGCGTGATAGACTTGCTGGTCGACCTTCTAGGCACAATTGACCATTACGGATACCGCTGTTGGCCTGGTGGACATCCGTAGGAAAATGGCTCGGCCCTAGGCCCGCAGAAGCGCAGCTTCTGCCATGCTAGTCCTTCGGACTAGCCCTAGCCCGAAGCGTTAGCCACTGGCCGCAAGTCTATCACGCGCAGTTCCAGGCCGCCTCGGTAGCCGGGGCTGAAGCTGTAGACGGCGTCGATCAGTTCGCCCTCCGTCACCAGTGTGTCGCCCTGCCCGAACGCGATCGCCTCCCACGCCACGGTTCCGGCGCGCAGCTTCAGCTTCAGGTGGCGGCCGTCCTGGCCGACGGTGCGTGCGTTCGTGACGAGCAGGTTGCGGCTGACGAATACGGGCAGAGGGTTGCCGACGCCGTGCGGCGCCAGCTTCGCCAGCCAGCGGATCTCGTCGCTGCTATGCGTCGCTAAGTCGAGCTCCGCATCGATGACGATCTCCGGCTGCAGATCGAGTCCTGCCAGCACCTCTGTCGCGTGCGACTGCAGATGCTCCTTAATCGCTGGTAGCTGCTCGTTGCGCGCGGTGAAGCCGGCCGCCATGCTGTGCCCGCCGAAGCGTACGAAATAGTCATCCGGACAGGTGCGCAGCGCGGCCGTGATGTCGAACCCCGCGATGCTGCGGCAGCTCGCGCGGCTCTCCGTATCGCCCAGCGTGTAGACGACGGCCGGCCGCTGGTGCGCTTCCGCCAGCCGCGACGCGACGAGGCCGACGATGCCGGCAGGCAGTTCTTCGTGGCCGAGCATCACCAACTCCGCTTTCGGTTCGTCCGCGAGGATGCCGTCGGCCAGCTCCACGGCTGCTCTCGTCGCTTCCTGCCGCTCTCTGTTGAGCTGGTGGAGCCTTTCGGCCAGATCCTTCGCCTCGTCTTCGTCCTGCGCGACGAGGAGGTCGAACGCCAGGCGAGCGTGGGCCATGCGCCCCGCCGCGTTCAGCCGCGGCCCGATAGTGAAGCCAATAGTTTCGGCATCGACGGCGGCCGGGTCGCTGCCGGCGACCTCCAGCAGCGCGCGTAAGCCGGGCCGCGCCGTCTCCCGGATCGCGGCCAGGCCCTCCCGGAGCAGACCGCGGTTGGCGGGCGTCAGCGGCGCCAGGTCGCAGACCGTCGCCAGCGCGACGAGCTCCAGCATGTTGTCCGAGTCAGCTTCCCGCCCCAACGCCCTATGCAGCGCCAGCAACACGTAGTAAGCGACGCCGCAGGCCGCCGGCTCTTCAGTCGACTCCGCATCGCGTTTGGGGTTGACGATCGCGTTCGCGGCGGGCAGCAGCGGCGGCACGGTGTGGTGGTCGAGCACGATCACGTCCATGCCGGCGTTGCGAGCCGTGGCGATTTCGTCTACGGAGCTGGTGCCGCAGTCGGCGGTTAGCAAGAGTGTCGCGCCGAGGGCGTGGAGCGAGGCGACGGCGTCGTTGTTGAGGCCGTAGCCCTCGCTGTCGCGGTTCGGCAGGTATGGGATCGGCCGCGCGCCCAGCGCCGTGAGGCCCTCGGTCAGCAGCGCGGCGGACGTGACGCCGTCGACATCGAAGTCGCCGAAGACGGCGACGGTCTCTCCCGCGCCGCAGGCGGCGGCGAGGCGCTCGACTGCGATGTCGAGGTCGGGCAGGTCGATAACCGCGTCGGCCGCGGTAGGCGAGAAGAAGGCCTCAGCTGCCTCCGTCGTGGTGACGCTGCGATGGGCCAGCAGCCTGCCGATCAGGGGCGGCCAGTCGCCGTCCGCGATGGCGGCCGGGTCCGGACGCACGCGCCAGCGCTTGGCCGGCGCGATGGTGATTGTGCCGCTTCCCGCCATCCGTTTCCTCTCAGTTCAGCGGCCGCGATGTGGCGTGGTAGATGTGCGAGAGGCCATGCAGGACGAAGAACGTCCCGAGCAGGTCGGCGACCGGAGCTTCGATCGCGCCGAAGCGCCGCTGCTCGCTCAATTGCTCGTCGGACATCCCTTCCAGGAACGTGACCGCGGCCTCGAGCGCCTTCGTGAAGGCCTCCATCAGTTCGGCATCGGAGAGATCCTTCTTCCCCTCGATGCCCTGGGCGTTCAACTCATCAATGTTGAGGTTGGCGACAACGTTCTGCCCTTCGCTGGCCTGCCCGAACGCCCCGACGAGGCCGGGCATGATCTCCGCTGTCGAGGTGAGGTGGGCATAGAGCTGGCGCACGACCCAGCCGCCTTCTTCCGTATGGACGTTGTAGTTCCAGTCCTCGGGGCCGAAATCTCTCGTTGTGCGCTGCCCCTCACGGATCATCATCTTGAAGCCATCGACCAGCTCGGCTCGTGTCGTCATTCGTGGTTCCCCCTTCTCCTTCTCTTCCTTGCGTACATGCAGCCGGCCGGACGGCAGCCGCGGCCCCCTTAGTCTACTCCTCGAGCTTGCGCATGGCCACCGTCGCGTTGTGGCCGCCGAGACCAATTGAATTCGAGAGCGCCGCGCGGATCTCGGCGGGGCGCGCGACGTTCGGCACGTAGTCCAAGTCGCACTCCGGGTCCGGCGTCTCGTAGTTGATCGTCGGCGGCAAGATCCCTTCGTGGATGGCCTTGGCCGTCACCAGCGCTTCCAGCGCTCCGGCGCCTCCCATCAGGTGCCCGACCATCGACTTCGTGGAGCTGACGGCCAGGTTGTAGGCATGCTCCCCGAAGACGGCCTTGATGGCCGCGGTCTCCACTCTGTCGTTGAGGGGCGTGCCGGTGCCGTGGGCGTTGACGTAGTCGTACTCCTCCGGCGGCAGGCCGCTCTTGCGTATCGCCATGGCGATGGCCAACGCCGGCCCGCGCGCCGAGGCGTGCGGCGCTTCCATATCGTGCGCGTCGGCGCTGGAGCCGTAGCCGACGACCTCCGCGTAGCAGCGGACGCCGCGTTCGCGCGCGGAGGCGAGGCTCTCGACGACGAGCGCGGCCGCGCCCTCGCCGACGACGAAGCCGTTGCGCTCGGCGTCGAACGGACGGCAGGCCTTCGTAGGGTCGTCGTGGCTGGCCACGCCGCGCAGCGCTTGAAAACCCGCCAGCAGCACCGGCAGGATCGGCTCGTCGCTGCCGCCGCTGATCACGATCGTGGCGTCGCCGCGGCGGATGGTCTCCATCGCCTCGCCGACGGCGGCGGTCCCTGTCGAGCAGGCGGACGTGGGACAGAGGTTGGGCCCGCGCGCGCCAAGCGCTATCGCGATGTGGCCGGACGCCGCATCTGGAAGCATGTGCGAGATGAGAAACGGGCTGACGCGCCGTGGCCCGCGCTCCTGCAATATGCGCTCCTGTTCCAGAATCATATGATAGCCGCCGCCCGCAGAGCCGAAGACGACGCCCACGTCGTTCGCGTTCGTTTCGTCGACGCCGAGGCCGGCGTCGAGGGCGGCCTGCTGGGCGGCGACGACGGCGTACCGCGACGACATGGCCATGCGCCGCAGTTCCTTCTTCGGGATCGCCTCGTCTGCGCTGAAATCGCGTACTTCGGCGCCGATCTTGACATCAAACTGCGACGTGTCGAACTTGGTAATCTCACGCACGCCCGACTCACCGTTGCGGATCGCGGACCAGGCGGTGGCGACGTCATTCCCGATCGGACAGACGATGCCGAGGCCGGTGATGACGGCGCGCTGTGCGTCTGGGAGCGTGGTCGCGGCAGGGTAGGCGGTCGTCATTGTGTGGTGTTGCCTTCGGGTGCGGGAGCGCGGCCGAACGGGTCTGCAGACCCTCGCCCCCGGAGCGCGCCGGCCACGAACGTTAGCTGCCGTTCTTGCGGCCGGCGGCAGCGGAGGTGGACGGCACGGGCCCCGCGAGCTCTCGGAGGTCGTCGCCGCTCGCGGCGTCGGTCGAGAGCGCCTCGACTTCGCCCGTGATGCGGCGGAAGAGGTTGGTCAGCGCCTGGCCGGGACCGACTTCGACGAAGCGGTGGATGCCTTCGTCACGCATCGCCATGACGCAGTTGGCCCACTGAACGGCGGCGCAGAGTTGGTTGGAGAGCTCGTCGCGCACCTCGGAGGCCGTCGTCAGCAGTCTGGCGGAGATGCTGGAGACCAGCGGCGGGTTGGGGTCGCGGTAGCGAAGCTGCTCACTGAAGCGCGCCAGCTCGCGGGCGGCGTCCCGCATCAGGGGCGTGTGGCTCGGCACGCTGATCGGCAGCCGGCGCACACGGCCGCCGCGGTCTCGTGCGAGCTTCATGGTGGTCTCGATGGCGTCGATATCACCCGAGACGACGACCTGACCCGG
Organism: Chloroflexota bacterium; assembly: GCA_029262675.1. Classification (GTDB taxonomy): domain Bacteria; phylum Chloroflexota; class Dehalococcoidia; order DSTF01; family RBG-16-68-14; genus JADFKB01. The sequence goes on from JAJCYW010000005.1 coordinate 112,511, forward strand.
GCAGTTGTAGACGGCGACAGCCACGGTTCCTTCCGTCCCTGCGTCGTCGCAGATCTCGGCGACATCGTCGTCGGAGAGGCCCAGAAGCGCGGCCAGCCCCCCCGGCCGGTTCTTCGCCCAGTCCGCCATGATGCGACCGCGCTCCTGGACGAGCCGCAGGCCGTCGCTGAAGTCGATCGCGTTGGCGGCGACGGCCGCCGAGTACTGGCCCAGGCTGTGCCCGGCAATGAGCGTGGGTACCAGCTTGCGGCCCATCTCCTCCAGCCGTTCACGGAGGTAGGCCAGGTGGGCAAGGCTGGTCGTGAACAGGGCTGGCTGCGTCTTCTGCGTGTCTTCCAGCTCTTCGTCGCTGCTGGTGAAGCAGAGGCGGGAGACGTCTGCGTCCAGAATGGCGTCTGCGTCGGAGAAGACCTTGTTTGCGGCTGGCGACAGTTCGGCGACGTGGGTACCCATGCCGTGGTGCTGCGAACCTTGGCCGGGAAACACCAGCGCCAGATAGGGCATTGGGCCGTCTTCAGCGTTGGGGCCGGTAGCGCTCGTGGGCTGGTGTGTAGCTTGTGAGGGTGTCAACGGCGGGGCCTCCCTGCGGACTGCGAAGCGCGGCCCGGTTCGTAGTGCAACTATAGCATAGGGTACACGTTGGAACGGAACAATACGCGGCGCGCCTAAGACTCCTCAGGAACGATCTCCGGCCAATCGAAGTCGTCGACGAAGACCGCCTCCGCGCCGGAGAGCTGCGGCATCTTCTCCGCCAGCAGCCGTTCGATACCGAGTCGCATGGTGAGCATGCTCATGGGGCACCCGTTACAGGATCCCAGCATCTGGATGCGAGCCACCTTGTCTTCCGTGACCTCCAGCACGTTCACCTCGCCGCCGTGGGAGCGGATGTACGGGCGCATCTCGTCCAGCACACGGTCGACCTGCTCTTCCAGCTCCTCGGTCGATAGCTCGGCAGTGGCGTTGGTAGTGTCCGTCATTGCTATTGCAGGGTATCACAACGCGGCGCGGCGGCCGCCGTTGCCGCAGGTTCGAGGCCAGGCCGTCGCCCTGCGGCGGCCGGTGGCCCCACAGGGCACTGTGGACGCACGGCGTCGCTGCGATAACATGTCGCCGTGGACGATCTGCTGCGACGCGCTTTGGCCGTCAACCAGACCTGGATGGCGCTTGGCAACGAGCGCTTCGTCGCCGCGGGCGGCGCGTTCGTGCGGAATCGCGACGTGCCGTCGATTCGCGACGCGAACCACGTCGCGCACGTCACCGCGGCGACGGCGACCGAGGTCGATGCGCTGCTGGCGCGCGCCGACGAGGAGTTCGCCGGCCTGCCGCATCGCGCGTTCCACATCGACCCCGCGACGCCGCTCGCGCTCGAGGCGCGGCTGGTGCTGGAAGGCTACGAGCATACGTCGGCGCTCTATCTGCTGCTGGAAGGCGACCTCCGTGGGCGGCCGCGGGAGTGTGACATCAGACTGGTCGACGACGAGGCGGCATGGCAGTCCCACCTGAGCCTGCACAGAGCGAACTGGGCCGAGTGGCAGCAAGCGTTGGAGAAAGACGACATGGTTTCCGCCGGCGAGGCGATGTTCCGCTCGCGTCGCGCCAAGTCGCCGGCTGTCCGCTACTGGCTGGCCTACGAGGACGGCGAGGCGAAGTCGTACCTCGCGTCGTGGGAAGGAACAGACGGTGTCGGCCAGGTGGAGTACCTCTACACATCACCGGAGGCGAGGCATCGCGGTCTGGCAACCGCGCTGATTCACCACTGCGTCGAAGACTGCCGCGCGAACGGGGCAGGGCCGGTCGTGATCGTCGCCGACCCGGATGACACGCCCAAGGCCATGTACGCGGCGCTGGGCTTTCGGCCGCTGGCGCTGAAGCGCAACTACTGGAGGACCGTCGCGTAGTAGAACAGCGAGTCTTTCCGAATCAGACATAAGGGCTGGCGAGATCGGCGGTGAACGCTGCTATAATGGCGAAGCCGAACTCGATTATCTGAGCAGATGTTTACACACCTACACCTACACACGGAGTTTAGTCTCCTCGACGGCCTCTCCCGGATTCCCAAGCTGCTCGATCACGTGCAGGAACTGGGCCAGGAAGCATGCGCCATTACGGACCACGGCGCGCTCTACGGCGTCGTCGATTTCTACAAGGAGGCGCGCAGCCGCGACCTCAAGCCCATCATCGGCGTCGAAGCCTACACGACGCGCGGCAAGCGCACGTCGCGGGACCCTAAGGACAAGTCGCCGTACCACCTGACGCTGCTGGCCCGCAACCAGAAGGGCTACAGCAACCTGCTGCAACTGGTCACCAAGGCCCACCTGGAGGGGTATTACTACAAACCCCGCATGGACCGCGAGCTGCTGGAGCAATACGGCGAGGGCATCATCGCGTTGTCTGGCTGCAACTCGGGCGAGATACATCGTTTGTTGATGGACGGTCGACGCGACGACGCGATTGAGCAGGCGAACTGGAGCCGTGAGGTCTTCGACGGCTACTACTTCGAGATGATGGAGAACGGCCTGCCGGACGTGACGGCAGTGAATAAGCAGCTCGTCGAGCTCTCGCGAGAGTTGGAGATCCCGCTCGTCGCGACCGTCGATAGCCACTACATTCGCCCGGAGGACGCGCCCGACCACGACGTGCTGCTCTGCATCGGTACCAACGCGACGGTGATGGACGAGAAGCGGATGAAGATGAACGCGCCCGTGTACTACATCCAGTCGGAGGCGGAGGTGCGCGCCCGCTTCGCGGAACTGCCGGAGGCCGTCGACAACACGCAGCAGATCGCTGAAGCCTGCGATGTGACGCTGGAGTTCGGCCGCCTCCATCTACCAGACCCGGACTTGCCGCCAGGCGTCAGCGCGGAGGAGCACCTCGCCAACCTGGCCCACTCCGGGCTCCAACGCCGCTACGACCCCGTCACTGACGCCGCGCGCGAACGTCTGGAGTACGAACTGGGTGTGGTGCGCGAGACCGGTTTCACCAGCTACTTCCTCGTCGTCCACGAAGTGGCCCGCTTCGCGCGCGAGCGCGGCATTGCGATGGGCGTGCGCGGCTCCGCGGCGGCGAGCGTAATCCTCTACAGCCTGGACGTGACGGACGTCGACCCGCTGGCCTATCGCCTGGTCTTCGAGCGCTTCCTCAACGTCGAGCGCCGCGAGATGCCGGACGTCGATTTCGACTTCGCCGACGACCGCCGCGCCGAGGTCTTCCAGTACGCGGCAGACAAGTACGGCGCCGACCACGTGGCGCAGATCATCACCTTCGGCACGCTGGGCGCCAAGGCAGCAGTTCGCGATGTCGGCCGGGCGCTCGGCCAGAGCTTCGGCGAGGCCGACCGCATCGCTCGCCTGATCCCCAGCGCCGTCGGCATGTCGATCGAGCGGGCGCTGAAGGAGAACCGTGACCTGAAGGCGGCCTACGATGCGGAGGAGTCCGTGCGCCGCCTCGTCGATACGGCGCAGCGACTGGAGGGCGTCGCGCGCCACGCCAGCACGCACGCAGCCGGCCTCGTGATTTCGCGCGAGCCGCTGGTGGAGAACGTGCCGCTGCAGCGTCCGCCGCGCGCCGACGCCGATCAGGACGTCACCGTGCCGACGACGCAGTTCGCGATGGCGCAGGTCGCTGAGATCGGGCTGCTGAAGCTCGACCTGCTCGGCCTCGCCAACCTGACGATTTTGGAACGCGCGGTCGCTCTCATCAAGGAGACGCGCGGCGTCGAGATCGATCTGCAGACGTTGCCGGATGGCGACGAGCAGACCTTCGCCATGCTGACGGCTGGCGAGACGTTCGGCGTCTTCCAGCTGGAGTCTCCCGGCATGCGGCGTTCGATTCAAGACCTGAAGCCGACGAACGTCGCCGACCTGGCAGCGATGGTCGCGCTCTACCGGCCGGGACCGATGCAGCACATCAACACCTTCTGCCGTGCCAAGAACGGGCTCCAAAAGATCGTCTATCCGCACGCGGATCTGGCCGCGATGCTGGACGAGACGTACGGCGTGATCACCTACCAGGATCAGGTGCTCCTGATCGCCCAGAAATTTGCCAACTACACGCTGGGCGAGGCGGACGTGATGCGCAAAGCGATGGGCAAGAAGATCCCGGAGGTGATGCACGCGGAGCGGGAGCACTTCGTCAAGGGCGCCAAGCGCAACGGCTATTCGGAGGGCGAGGCGCAGGAGATCTTCGAGTTGATCCTGCCGTTCGCGGGATACGCGTTCAACAAGGCCCACGCCGTCTGCTACGCGACGATCGCCTATCAGACCGCCTACCTCAAGGCCCGCTACCCAGCGGAGTACATGGTCGCCGTGGTCGCGCTGGCCGGCAGCCATCCCGCCGGCGGCCAGTCGCGGATCGCCGCGGCCAGCGCGGAGTGCGCGAAGCTGGGCATCGCCGTCGCGCCGCCGTCGGTCAACGAGAGCCGTGCGAACTTCGCGCTCGCGTCGTCAGCGAACGACGAAGGGGACGGCGACGGGAAGCAGACGATCCGCTTCGGCTTGCAGCAGATCAAGAACGTCGGCGCGGCTGCTGCGGAGAGCATCGTCGCGGAGCGGGACGAGCGCGGGCCGTTCGCATCGATCGAAGATTTCTGTCGCCGCATCGACGTCAAGGCCGTGAACAAGCGCGCGTTGGAGTGCCTCTCGAAGGCCGGGGCGCTGGACGAGTTCGGTGCGCGCGGCACGCTGTTGGCGAACATCGATCGGCTGGTGTCGGTCGCTCAGCGCGAGCAACAGATGCGCGAGTCTGGCCAGTCGACGATGTTCGACCTCTTCGGCGACGAGGTGACGACGCCGATGCCAGCGCTGCAGTTGGACGAAATGACGGTCGACCGCAGCGAAGAGTTGGCCTGGGAGAAAGAGCTGCTGGGCACCTACGTGTCGGAGCACCCCTTCCAGGCCGCCTCCGCCGTGCTGGCATCCCACGTCACGGCGTCCTGCGCGGAGCTAGGCGGCGACGCCAACCCGGCCAACGATGACGATGACGCCGGCGTCCAGTCGTTGACGGCAGACCTGCCGCCGAAGGGCCGCCTGGCGACGCTGGCGGGCATGGTGGGCAACACGCGCCGGCTCTACACGAAGGACGGCCGGCCGTTCTGCGCCGCGGAGATCGAAGACCTGACCGGCATGGCAGAGGTCACGGTCTGGCCGGAGCTCTTCGAGAAGACTCAAGATGTCTGGATAGAAGGTAACATTGTGCTGCTGCAGGTGCGGATCAAGGACCGCAACGGCCGGCTGGACGTCGCGGTGCAGAAGGTGGAGCAGTTCCAGCACGCGAACGCCTCGGCCGACGTTGACGCGACTCCCCGCTTCGTCCCGCCCGCCTGGCTGACGAAGGCGAAGCGCGCGCAGCAGAACGGTGGCAACGGGTCGGCGGGCAGAAGCGCCGTACCAGCGAATGGCGGCGCCTCAGCGCCACACCCGTCGCCAACGCCTGCCGCGGAACAAGCGACCGCGCAGACACCTGTGGCAAGCGAGGCCGCGGTTGCGACAGCGACGCCGGCCACGACCGCGCCGCGCGCATCGGCCGCGCGCGCGGCGTTGCGCATCACGCTGCGCGAGACCGAAGACGAAGACGCCGACCGCGACCGGCTGGAGCGCATGCTCGGCACGCTGCGCGACTACCCAGGCGAAGACAACGTGCGGCTGACGATAGAGTCGCTGGACGGCGGCACGCACTCCGCCGTGCTGGCAAAGGTCCGCGTCAGCGTCTGCGACGAGCTGACGGCGCTGCTGGCAGACGTGCTCTCTGACGCGGGCGAGGCGAAGGTGATTCCGCAAGCCTAGACGCCACGCCCGCAGGTCGGACCCCAGGACTGTAGGCCGCAAATGACGGAGAAGCGCCTAGACCTCGAGTCCGAGAGACTCGAAGGGCTCTGCCGCAGTCGTAGACCCCGAGTCCGAAGGACTCGAAGGGCTCGGCGGCAGTCGTAGACCCCGAGTCCGAAGGACTCGAAGGGCTCGGCGGCAGTCGTAGACCCCGAGTCCGAAGGACTCGAAGGGCTCGGCGGCAGTCGTAGACCCCGAGTCCGAAG
>JAJCYW010000006.1 GCA_029262675.1 Chloroflexota bacterium
GGGCGTGAGCAAACTCCCCGGCGGCCAATCAATTACGTACCGCATCAAGCCAAAGCCCGGCGGACCGTCAGTACCGGCGCCAACAGCCACCGTACCGGGGCTGGGAGCGCCGACGGACACTCCAGTGCCCTACGAAATGTCGATAGTGACGAAGATCGATGCCGACACTGGTTTTCTCATGGAGGGTTGGGAGATGAGAGTCTTCGCAGGAGAAGGCTGTACTGGCTCGCCTATCCTATCCGGCCTCACGGAAGAACTAGGGCCCTCTGTATTGCTACCCACCGGCGGCTTTGGATATTTCGTCCTATTGCCGCTGGGTGACTACTCCGTGGCCGAGACTCAACAGCCTGGGTGGGAGCGCGTTGAAACGCCCTTCTGCCAGGACTTCAACCCAGGTGATGGCGCTGTCTTCCAGAACAGAAGAATTCGCAACGGGGATGTCAACGAAGACGGTGTAACGGACAGCGTCGACGTGCTGCTCGTCAAGCAACTCATCGCCGACCTCATCCCCTGGACGCCGAGCTTCGTCAGAGCGGACGTAAACAGAGACGGGGTAGTCAATGCGGTTGATACGACGCTCATCCTTCAGTACGTCGCGGGCTTCATACCCGGACTACCAGTCGGTTCAGGGCCACCGCCAGACACGCCGACTCCCACACCTACCCTTCCGGTTGTCCCCGGCCCGACGGCCACGGTCACGCCACCCCCCATAGCCACGCCGGTGGCTACCGAGACGCCGACACCAACGTCCAACTCAGGGAGCGTGACGATTCGTAAGGTCGAGCTTCAGAACGGCGTCGTTACTGACGACAGTGCAGTGGGCTGGGAGATGCGAATCTACATGGGACCCGGCTGTGGCGACTCGGCCTTCATCACAGGAAGCACTGGTGACGCTGGGTTCACGGTGGGTCTCTCGCCCGGCACCTACTCTGTCGCAGAGACGGCGCAGGTGGGCTGGACGGCGGTCTCATCGACCTGTCAGACGTTCTCCGTCGCGGCTGGTGCGGAGACCGACGTCGTCTTCCAGAACGCTCAGATTCCTTAGCCCTGCCTCTGGGCTTATCCGAGTTGGTGTAGTCGCCCTTGGTTGAACCGGATGGGCGTCTGCCACGAACCTGCCGTCTATCAAGCCGCGAACAAACTGCAAGCGGGAGCCGGACTTAGTGCCGCTCGCCGCTCCAGTCCGATGCACCAGTATTCCAGAGATAACTGGGCGCGTTCCGCTCACCATGCCAGCTACGGCGCCACAGCGCTCTGGGCCGGACAGCTTCTGAGCCACCGCCTCCGAACCTAGAGCTCTACGTGGCCGACTTCGCCGACAGGCTCGCGCAGGAGGCCTTCCGCGACGCTTCGCACGTGGTCCGCATCGCCTGTAGTGAAGAAGCTGTACATTGGCTGGCGGTTGGACGCCAACGCATCACGCTCGACCAGGAGCTGGCGGACGCGGCGGGCGACCGGCTTCGAGGGGTCGTAGACGCTGATGCCGGGGCCGAGGATGCGCTTGATGCGGGCGCGCAGGAACGGGTAGTGCGTGCAGCCGAGGCCAACGGCGTCGACGGCTGTGTCGCGGAGCGGCGTCAGGTGGCGCTCCAGCAGCGCCGTCGCGCGGCCGCTGTTCGCCTCGCCGGCCTCCACCAGGTCCTCCAGTCCGTCGCAGCCGATGCGGAGCACGTTCTTATCCGGAGCGTACGTCTGGATCAGGCCGGTGAGGTACGCGCTCTCCGCCGTCGCCGGCGTGGAGAGCACGGCGACCGTGCCGGTGTGCGTGCGGCTGGCCAGCGTCTTTACGACCGGCACGACGCCAACGAACGGCAACTCCGGGAACGTCTCGCGCAGGTAGTCGAGGGCGTGGACGGTGGCCGTGTTACAGGCGACGACGACGATCTTCACGTCCTGCGTCTGAAGGAAGCGGACGATGCGGGTCGTCAGGTCGTGCAACTCCGGCTGCGATTTCTCGCCATAAGGGACGTGGCCGCTATCGGCGAAGAAGACCATGCTCTCGTTTGGCAGCAGCCGTTTCGTGGCGCGCCAGATCGTCAGCCCGCCAACCCCAGAGTCGAGGAGGCCTATCGGACGGTCGTCCATAGCGGCATTGTACCACGGCGGCGGCCGACCGCCGGTTAGCGGAAGCGGCCTTGGTAGCGCGCGGCGGCGCCCAGCTCCTCCTCGATGCGGAGGAGGCGGTTGTACTTTGCCGTGCGTTCGCCGCGGACGGGCGCGCCGGTCTTGATCTGACCGGCTCCGGTCGCCACGACGAGATCGGCGATCGTCGTGTCCTCTGTCTCGCCGCTGCGGTGGCTGATCACAGCCGTCCAGCCGGCCTCTCGCGCCGTATCAATTGCGGCCAGCGTCTCTGTCAGCGTGCCGATCTGGTTCAGCTTGATCAGAACGGAGTTCGCCGACTTCTCCTCGATGCCACGGCGGATCCGCTCCACGTTCGTCACCAGCAGGTCGTCGCCGACGATCTGCACGCGGCCGCCCAGCCGTGCCGTCAGCTTCCGCCAGCCGTCCCAGTCGTCCTCGTCCATGCCGTCCTCGATGCTGACGATCGGGTAGCTGTCGCACCAGCCGGACCAGAGCTCGACCAGTTCATCCGAGGTCAGATCGCGGCCTTCGCGGGCGAGGCGGTAGACGCCATCCTCGAACAGTTCGCTGGTCGCGGGGTCGAGCGCGATGGCGATGTCGTCGCCCGGCCGGTAGCCGGCCGCCTCGATCGCCTCCGACACGAGGTCCATCGCCTCGGCGTTCTTCAGCCCTGGAGGCGCGAAGCCGCCCTCATCGCCGACGGTCGTCGGCAGGCCGCGGGCGTCGATCAGCGCTCCGAGCGCGTGGCAGACTTCGGTCGCCATGCGGAGGCCTTCGGCAAACGTCGCCGCGCCGACGGGCATCACCATGAACTCCTGGAAGTCGGTCGAGCTCTCGGCGTGCTGGCCGCCGTTGAGGATGTTGCACATCGGCGTCGGCAGCAGGTTGGAGGCGTCGCCGCCCAGGTGCCGATACAGTGGCACGCCTTGCGCCGCGGCCGCCGCGTAGGCGGCGGCGAGCGAGACGCCGAGCAGGGCATTCGCTCCGAGGCGAGACTTAGCCGGCGTGCCATCGAGTTCGATCAGCGCCCCGTCCAAGGCGGCCTGGTCGCCGGCGTCCATGCCGTCCACCGCGGCGGCGATCTCGCCGTTGACGTGACCAATAGCCGCGAGGACACCCTTGCCCCGATAGCGGGCGGCGTCGCCGTCACGCAGCTCCAGCGCCTCGTGGACGCCGGTGCTGGCGCCGGAGGGCACGGCGGCGCGGCCAATGGCGCCGCCCTCCAACGTCACGTCCACCTCCAGCGTCGGATTGCCGCGCGAATCGAGGATCTCCCGGGCATGCACGTTGGTGATCTTCATCGGCCGCTACTCCCCCTCTTCTCGTCTCTGTCTATCCAGACGCAGGATGAACATAGAACCCGTCGCGGTGGCGACGAGCCTGTCCTTGTCGTCCGTCACGTCTGAGGTGAGAAACACAATGTTGCGGCCCTGCCGCACGATCTCCGTCTCCACGATCAGCGTGCCCTCACGCACAGCCTCCAGGTAGCTGATCTTGATCTCTATCGTGGTGCAGTGCTCACCCTCCGGCAGCCCGTGCAGCACGGCGCGGGCCATGCTGTAATCGACGAGCGTGTAGACGACGCCGCCATGGAGGACGCCTCCCGGATTGCGGAGCGCGGGATCGACCGTCAAGCGCATGCGCGCGCGGCCCTGCCCGCTCGCTTCCGGCACGATGCTGAGAAGGTCGCCCAGCGGGCCGGCGCTCGCTTCTTTCACGCCAAACCGACGCCGTAAGCCGCCCATCCAGCCGAGGAGGACGCCCGCCTGCTGCTCGCTTAGATCTTCAATGCCAACTCTCAACTCGTCGATCGCGGAGGTCTCTTCGGTCACAGCGCGGCCCCGCGCGGCGCGGCGCTCTCCGCCGCCGACACAGCAAGCCGCACAGCCTCCGCAGGGTCGCCGGTGCGTATGACGGTGTCGGCATCGCCATTTCCGTCGCTGAAGCGCCAGGTACCGATGCCGACGACGGGCGTGCCCGCGTTCAGAGCCATCGCGATCTCCGATAGCGTGCCGTACGCGCCGTCGATCGCAATCGCCGCCGCCGCCGTCTGAACGATGATCGCGTTACGGGCGACGCCCATGTTCGTGACGATCGGGATATCGACGTAGGGATTAGCGGCGCCGGGATCGGCCCCCGGCAGCACGCCGACGGTGCGGCCGCCGGCCTCGCGAGCGCCGCGGCAGGCGGCTTCCATAACGCCGCCCAGGCCGCCGCAGATCAGTGTGTGGCCCGCTTCGGCGATACAGCGGCCGACGGCCTCTGCCTCGGCGAGCGAGTCCGCATCCGCTTTGCTGCCACCAATGACGGCGACGATCATCGCGAGGCCATGATACGCGGCTCGCGGAGGGTGGACAAGAACGTTGGTTGGCGGGCCGGCGCTGCTACCTGGTGCCGCCGATCTCGTATGCGTAGCCCGCGGGCTCTGTCGTGCCCTCCGTTGCGCCGACGACGACGAGCAACGCCGTCTGGTACGCCGTGCCGATTCCGTCCAGAGAGACGACGGCGCGATTCCGGCCGTCGAGCTCGACGTCGCGCACAACGGGCGGCGAGCGCAGCTCGATGAGGCGCAACTCGAAGCGCTGTTCTAGTTCATCCTCGAGCCTGCGGAACCCCTCGCGGCGCCAGCCTCCGGCGTCGCGTTCTGTGTCGTCGAAGAAGCCGATCTCCGGTACGGCGATGTCGTCGATGGCCCAGCCGGGTTGGTTGAATCCACCGTCTGTCACGTATTCGAAGCGCAGCAGCACGCGGCCGCCCACGTACGCGGAGAGATCAAACCGCTCATCTATCCAGACCGGCGCATCGCCGCCGCCGCTGACGCCGCCGAACGACGGGCCGTAGCCGACGCCCAGTGGATCGTCGATCGTAGACGAGGATCCGCCAAGCGCGGTCCAAGTCGCCCCGCCGTCACCGGACGCCGCCACGTAGGCGAAATCGAAAGACTTCTCGATCTCGTACCACGTTCGGAACGTGAGCGTCGCGCTGTCCACTGCAGTCAGGTCCAGTTCGCGGGTTAGCGTCGAATCGATGTTGTCGCCGCGACCCGACCACCAGACCGCGCCGGTCGCGTCGTTCTGTGCGGCCAGGTACGCGACCTCAGCATCGCCCTGAAAGACGAGCTCTGTAGCGCCGGGGAACACGGCCGCGCCTATCTCCACGTTGTCCGCACCGAACTGCGGCACTGTGCCGTCGCTCGAGGCCGACGCCGGTTCCGTTGCCGGAGCGCCGATCTCGGTGCCGCCGTAGCCGTACGGGCCCGAGGGCGCGTCGACGACGTTCGCGACCGCCCAGTCGGCGACGATCTCCGCGAACGTCCGCGCTTCTCCGACAGCCGTCAGGTAGGCGTCGACACCGGCGACACCGGATTCAGGCCGCGCCGCCAGTTCGAGGACATCGCCTCCGGTCTGCTCCAGCAAGTACGTGATGAAGAGGCCGCTCGCCTCGTAGTGCGCGGCCGCGTTGCCGAAGCCAGCCCAAGTGTTGAGCTGCGTGTCTGGCTCGCCGAGGAACGTGCCGAAGCTACCCGCTGAGCCGGAGACAAGCGACAACGCATACTCCGAGAGGCCTTCGTTCACCCAGGCGGCCTCGTCGCGGTCGTAGCGGAACTGAATCAGGTGTTGCAGTTCATGAGCCAACACGTAGGTGTAGCCCAGCGATCCGGGGTCGCCGAGCTGGTCGTTCATATAGACGATCTCGCGCTCGTTGCTGTGGGGCGCGATCGCCGAGGCAAACGTGTCCTGTTCGCTGACGTAGCCGCCGAACGCGAAGCCGAGGTTGGCGTGGAGGATCGCGATCCGCGGGTCGCCGTCCACGCCCGGCGTCGGCGGCGTGCCGAAAGCGCCCGTGATAACGGGCCATACCTGTATCTCGAGGGCGTCCTGAATCGCTGCGACGTCCGCGTCACTGACGTCGAGGCCCTGCTCGACGTAGACGTAGGCATGTTCGGTGACCGCGCGAAGCGTGGCCGTGAGCGTGCGATAGCCGGGCGGTTGGTCCTCGTTTACCGGCAGCGCCAGCACGTCGAACTCCTCCGCGCCGCCTGGGACGGGCGATCGCGGCACGATCCGGCCGTCACCGTTATAGCCAAGAAAGCGGCGGGCGAGGTCGAGGGCGTCGCGAGAGGCGGGCTCATCGCTTCCAGTTGACGGAGCCGCGTCCGTTGCGGCCGGCGTTGCGGCGGGCGTCGGCGTCCGCACGCTGTCGGCATCGCCGCCACAGGCCGCCAGCAGCAGGCCCGCTAGCGCACAGATAGCAAGAGCCGCCCTGACGATGCCGGGGCGGCTCACTGGCCTCCGAACGGTCGTTGTGTCGTTAGCCGGCGCGCGGATGGGCCTGCTCGTACACGCGGCGGACGTGATCGTCCTCGATCCGAGTGTAGACCTGGGTGGTAGAGATGTTGGCATGGCCCAGTAGCTCTTGCACGCTGCGCAGAGGCGCGCCGCCCCTCAGCATATGAGTGGCGAAGCTGTGACGCAACGAGTGCGGCGTCACGGTTCCCTCTATCTGCGCCTCCTTGGCGTACTGCTTGAGGATCAGCCAAAAGCCCTGGCGCGTGAGCCGTTCGCCGCGCCGGTTGACGAAGAGCGCGCGCTCCTTCTTGTTCTTTACCAGACGCGGCCGGCCATCGTTCAGGTACCCCAGCAATGCGCGCAGCGCCTGAGCGTGGATGGGGACGGAGCGTTCCTTGGCGCCCTTGCCCATACAGCGGGCGGTCGGGCTGCGCTTGTCCAGCGAGATACTGTCGAGGTCCAGCGAGACGAGCTCTGTTACGCGCAGGCCTGTGGCGTAGAGCAACTCCAGCATCGCCTGGTCACGCAGCGCCTCAGGCGTCTTGCGTTTTGACGGCTGCTCAAGCAGTTCATCGACCTGCTTGACAGTAAGCGGCCGCGGGAGCGTCTTGCCGACGCGCGGCGACTGCAGGCTCTCGGTCGGGTTTTGCTTAATCTCACCCTCGGCGTGGAGGAACTGGAAGAACGACTTCACCGCTGCGACCTTGCGAGCGACCGATGCGCCCGCGTAGCGCCGTTCCTTGAGATCGAGCACAAACGTGACAATCGTGTCCTTGGTGATGCTCTGCCAGTCGGTGGGCTTGCTGCGGCCGTTGCCGTTGCTGTTACCGTTGCGGCGGTCGTTGGACTTACCATTGCCATGGCCGTTGCCGTTACCGCCGCCGCTGCCGCTGCCGTTAGAAAGAAAGCCATCGAACTGCGTTAGATCGTTACGGTAGGCAGCGATGGTGTTTTCGGAGGCTCCCTTCTCTGCTGATAGGAAGTGCAAAAAGTGGCCGATGCGATCGTCCATGACGCAGACCTCTCCTCAATCGGTATGCTACAAAGCCGGGGCTTGGGAGACCGAACCCCATTGTAGGTGACGGTTCTAGGCTTGTCCAGAGGGATGCAAGGCGGCGACATAAAACTTGCGAACATTTTTATCCACAGGCGGGCTGGAGGCTTGAAACAACTGAGCAGCCGCTGCTCTGTTGACCGGTCTGGGGGCGGTCAGCCCCGCGACAGACCCGCCTAGCGCTTGAGGAACGGCGGCGGCCTGCCACCACGACACGTACCGTCTCCGCCGACGACGGCTGGACTGCTTGCCCGCGCCGCGGGGGTGGTCCCGCGCCTGTCTGGGCGCGCCGGAAGAATATCTACAATATCCCGTCGCCTATGTGCAGTCGTGGCCGTTCTGGGCCAGGACGCCCAGGATGTCGTTCAGCAGATCAATGACACCATCGGGCTCCGTCATGTCCCGAACGTTCGGGCCGCCGTATGGCGCAACGGCAGGCCCACGGTCATAGTTGAAATCGTACGGCGGATCGGGAGCCGCTCCTACATGTCGGACGACTCCTAGGACGTCAAAGAGAAGGTCGATGACGCCGTCGCCGTTTGTGTCGTAGAAGTCCCAGGGGTCGAGCCAGTCACGCTGGCCGCCCAGCGTTACGTCGGAGCCCAACTCCCTGGCGTCGGCGCAGCCATCACCGTCCGTGTCGCCCGGGAAGGGCTGTGAGGATACGCAGTTTACGGTGATTGAGTTGACCTTTGCTCCTACTTGAGAAGATTGGCCTCGCTCAGCGAACGCTGCGCCGCTGGTTCGAGCTCCTGGTAAATCTGCACCAATCGGAATCAGGTCGATGACCTGCTGGATGGGCGCAGCCGGACACGTCATCTGGATGACGACAACTCGCCCTTCGTAGCTGCTCACAGGCAGTGGCGGAATGAAACTAGTCGTGGCCCCGTGGTTGAGCCTTCCTGGCCAGCGAGCGTCCTTCACGCGAAGTTGCCCGTCTGGCCAGATGATCTCTTCCTCAATCGCTCTCTCGTTGTAAATGAGATCAGAGGTGATGCAATCCACATCGTTGCGATCGCGGCCATCGGAAATATACCTGGGCCACCAAGGCAAGGGATCCGGCGCGCCGTTGTCCTCGCCGTCGCTGCAGGTATTGGGCCCGGCGCCGTCTTCGCTGGCAGCAGGATCATACGTAAAGCCGTAGTCGATGTACGTTTGCATCGCCACATACCCTGCAGCGGGTGCCGTAACTACTTCAACGGACAGTTCGAAGCTGGAGCCCACCTCGGCGTAGCAATCGTTGCCGTTGCAGAAGCCACCGGAGCCGGTGTTGACACTCAGCGCCATCTCCGGGCCGCCGCTGGCTGCAGAGGCAGGCTCAGACCGCAGTCCACCTCCAAGCATCGTTACGCCAAGCAGCGCGAGGCCAATTACGAAAGCCAGAATTGCTGGCTTCCCCAACCTGCTACGTGCGTTTGCCAAGTTCGAGATGATATCTGTGCTACGCATTTCGCACCTCCCTGCGTGCGCTACCCGCCCGCCAATATTGTATGACATCCCATTGGCGAGCGCCCGCAGAACACTCCTCTGAAATGTTGGCAAGCCATCACTTTGGTTCCACGCGTTGATGACAGTACCGCCTCTATCAGTCTTTGACATCTGCACGCTGTCTCGGCTATAGGTGTACGTCCTAGTAGTCCCGCGCCAGGGCTGGCGGCCAGCGCCGGAGAGATCGCCGCCGGCGGCTTGACAAGGGGCAGTAGCACATGTATTCTATTCCTAAACGGGCAAGCTACGGGGGTGGGACATGGCGACACACAGCTTCGATGCCAGCAAGTACCTGACGAATCTGCGCGGAAAGGAGTATCTGGAGGTGAAGTGGCGGCTGCTCTGGCTGCGCACGGAACAACCGGATGCCGTCGTGGAAACGGAGCTGATGAAGCATGAGGACGGTCTGGCGCTCTTCCGTGCGCGGGTGACGCTGGCGGAAGGCGCCTCCGCCACCGGCTGGGGCAGCGAAACGCCAGACGACTTCGGCGACTTCATCGAAAAGGCGGAAACGAAGGCCCTCGGCCGCGCGCTGGCAGCGCTGGGCTTCGGTACCCAGTTCTGCGAGGACTTCAACTTCTCGGACGGTGTACGCGGCGATGCGAAGGCGCAGCGCAGTGGCTCCGGTGACGGCAAAATTACGGCCTCCCTCGACGCGACAGCCGTCGTCGACGCTCCCGTAGGGCGCAACGGCCTCAAGGCCGTGCGGGAGCACGCGGCCCCTATCGCGCGGGGCGTTGACCACGCGACATCGTCGCAGATCAACGCGATCATGTCGATTGCCCGCCAGCACGTCGAGCACGGCGAGGCCAGCGTCGAGGAGCGCTGCCGTTCGCTCTACGGCTGCCCGCCCGGCGAGCTGTCGAAGCCCCAGGCGTCGGAGTTCATCATCCAGCTCCGCCGGCCGCAAGGCGCCGCGACAGCGGTGCCCCGCCGGAGCCGCCAACCGGTGACCTCCGAGGTCTAGGGCTACCGACCTGCGGTCGGCAGCTTCGAGTTTGCGGCCGTTGGCCACGAACTCATGGCCGCGATCCAAAGTCGCTAGGTAAGAGCTCAAACGCTGCTGAGAGCTGAGGGCTACCGGCTGTCAGCTTCCCGCTGACAGCTTGAAGTCTGCGACCTTCCGTCGCAGACTTCCGGCTTCCCACTCCAGCATGCTGCCGCATGCCTGTGAAGGCCGGCTTGAGGTTTCCGGCTCGAGGCCGCAGACTTCCTGCCCTAGGCCCCAACATGTCGCCGCCGGCGGTCAGCGAGCGATAGCCCCCAGACCAGCGCCTGCGTTATGATTGTGTCCACAAACACAAAGATGTGACAGGAGGACGCGACATGACCACGAAGGTCGGTATCAACGGCTTCGGCCGCATCGGACGGCAGGTGTTCAAGGCGATCCGCGACCGCCAAGGCGATAACCTGGAAGTCGTCGCGCTGAACGACCTCGTCGACGCGAAGACGAACGCCCACCTGCTGAAATACGACTCCAACTACGGCCGCTTCGACGGCGACGTGGCGGCGGGCGACAACGGCATCATCGTCGACGGCAGGACGATCCCGACCTTCGCAGAGCGCGACCCCGCCGCGATCCCCTGGAAGGACGTGGGCGCGGAGATCGTCGTGGAGTCCACGGGGATCTTCACCGACGCGGACAAGGCGCGCGGCCACCTGGGCGATTCGGTCAAGAAGGTCATTATCTCCGCGCCAGCCAAGAACGAGGACATCACCGTCGTCCAGGGCGTCAACGCGAACCAGTACGACCCGAAGAAGCACCACGTAATATCGAATGCGTCCTGCACGACCAATGGCCTGGCGCCGGTCGTAAAGGTGCTGCTGGACAGTTTTGGCATCGTCAAGGGCCAGATGACGACGGTGCATGCCTACACCAATACCCAGCGCGTGCTTGACGTCGCGCACAAGGACATCCGCGAAGGCCGTGCGGCCGCGCTGAACATCATCCCCTTCACCACGGGCGCAGCGAAGGCGCTCAAGCTCGTCATCCCGGAGATGGAAGGCAAGCTGGACGGCCTGGCCTACCGCGTGCCGACGCCGACGGTGTCGATCGTCGAAGTCGTCTGCTTGACCGAACAGGATACGACGCCGGAACAGGTGAACGACGCGATGCGGGAAGCCGCATCGGGGCGGATGAAGGGCATCCTAGACGTGGTGGACGAGCACGTCGTCTCCATGGACATGAAGGGCGACGAGCACTCGTCGATCGTGCACGCGCCGGTCACTAACGTGGTTGCGGGCAACCTGGTGAAAGTGGCCGCCTGGTACGACAACGAGTGGGGCTACTCCTGCCGCACGGCAGACCTCTGCGCGCTGCTCGCCGAGCAGGGATGGTAGCAGGAGGGCGCCGGCCGGCACTCGTCGTCGCCGCGTCCATTATCGCAGCCGTCGCCGTCGCTCTGCTATCTGCCTGCGGGAGCGGCGCCAGCGGACCTCCACCGACTCCCGTCGCACCCGTAGACGGCGTGATCACCGTCCGTGCGGTCGAATGGGGCTATGAGCCGGAGGCGCTGGTGTTGCAGCGGGGCGAGCAGGTGCGAATCGTCCTCGACAACGACGGCGCCATCCTCCACAACCTCAAGATCGACGAACTCGATGGCGAGCTGATCGAGTCGGTCAGCACCGGCCCCCTGAGCGGTGACGACGGCCAACTCTTCGTCGGCGCGGATCAGGGCCAGCAGGGCACGCTCACCTTCGTGCCGCTGGAAGCGGGTGAGTTCGCCTTCTACTGCACGCTAGAACGCCACCGCCAACTCGGCATGGAAGGGACGCTGATCGTCGAATAGGCGGCGGCGGTCCAAACGTGATCCCGAATACGAACGGTGAGTATGGGAGCGGCTATGGTTGTATACTGCCGGTGAATGGCTGGCGAAACATAGTCGGGGGCGCTTTCATTATGGTAGGTGACGGCTAGCCGCACGCTGCAGCGCGGCTTCTGCGGTGAAACGTTCGCACACATATGACTGAAGAAACGCCATTCGGCAACGCCCCCGCCAACGACCGGCCTCCGTCCTCATTTGAGACGGAGGCGACGCCGGGCCCATCGATCCCGACGCGCCGGACGCTGGTGCGGGACACGTCGACATTCTCGATGTCGAGGCGTGCGTTCACGCTGCTCGCGCTCTCACTGATCGTTCTGTTTGGCGGCATTCTCCGGTTCTCGTCGCTCAACTGGGACAATGACAAACACCTCCACCCCGACGAACGGCACATCAGCTCGACGCTCAACAAGCTGGAAATCCCCGGCAGCGTGGGCGCGTACTTCGATACAGACACGTCGGCGCTGAACCCCTACAACCGCGAAACGCCGAGCTTCGTCTACGGTACCGCACCGATATTCGCCGGACGGATCGCCAGCAACCTGGCAGAGCCATTCACTTTTGGCGACAGGTCCGGGTATGACGGCCTGACGATCGTCGGGCGCTTTCTGAGCGCCCTCGCCGACCTCGGTACCGTCGTGCTGGTATTCTTCATCGGCCGGCGGCTGTTCGATTCGCGCGCCGGCCTGCTGGCCGCGCTGCTCTACGCCTTCGCCGCGCTGCCGATCCAGCACGCACACTTCTTTGTCGTCGATTCGTTCATGACGTTCTTCGCGGCAGGCGCGGTCTACTACTCCATTCGCATCGTCCAGGACGGGAAGTGGAGAGACTTTGCGCTGGCAGGCCTAATGGTCGGCCTCGCGACGGCCTCCAAGCTGACGGCCGTGTCGCTGATGCCGGTCGTGATACTGGCGGCGGGCGTCCGAGTCTGGCCTACGCTATCTTTCGCGATAAGCGACGCGGCGACGATCAGCTCGGAGCGTGCGCTGGGGCGCGGACTGACCAGAGTCGTGCTCGGCCTCGCGTTGGCCTTCATCGCGGCGTTCATCATCTTCCGGATAGCCCAGCCGTACGCGTTCCAGACGCCGGGCGTTGGCGACCTCGCGTTCTGGCAAGACGACTTCGCCTGCGAGCAGGACAACTGCGGCCTGGTCACAGAGCAGGCCGGAAGGATCCTCAACCTCAATCCGAGGTTCGTGCAGGACCAGATCGGCCAGCGCAACCTGTTGGAGCACGGCGCCTGGCCGCCCAACGTGCAGTGGATCGGCCGCGCGCCCTTCGTTTACCCGGCGCAACAGATGGTGCTCTGGGGTATGGGACCGGCGCTCGGCATCGCCGCCGCGCTAGGGGCGCTCTACGTCGCCTGGCGCGCCTTCACGCGTAAGGAGCTGGTGCTGCTGGTACCGCTGGCCTGGGTGGCCGGCTACTTCTTTGTGATGGGCAGCCAATTCTCGCTCTACATGCGCTACTTCCTGCCGCTCTACCCCACGCTGGCCGTGTTCGCGGCAGCGGGCCTGATCGCGCTGTGGGGCTGGGCGCCGAACGCCAGAATGCCGGACTTCGTTGCGCGTCAACTCCAACGCCGGAGAAGTGCGCTGACGTACGCCGCCAGGACAGCCGTCATCGCCGTGCCGCTCCTGACGGTGCTTTGGGGGCTGGCCTACTTCCATATCTACACGCAGCCCGTAACACGCGTGGAGGCTTCAGCCTGGATCTACGCGAACATCCCGGCCGGTTCCGCAGTCTACGGCGAGCACTGGGACGACCGGCTACCGCTCTCCCTGGCCGGCATCGGAGACATCAACCTCTACGAGGGAGGGGCCTTCAACAACTTCGATATCGACAGCCAGGAGAAGGTCGACCAGCTCCTAGTCAACCTGGATGACGCCGACTACATCGTCCTTGCCAGCGACCGGCTGGCGCAGACGATCCCGCGCATTCCGGCCAACTACCCCATCACCGCGCGCTACTACGAAACGCTGTCTTCCGGGGAGTTGGGGTTCGACCTCGTCGCCAAGTTCGAGTCGTCTCCGCAGGTGCTCGGCATCTCGATACCGGACGGGAACGCGGAAGAGGCCTGGACGGTCTACGACCATCCGCCCGTCCACATCTTCCAGAAGGACACGGGGACGTACTCCCACAATCGCGCCGTCGAGGTACTGGGCGCGGACGCCTTCGTCGAGGGGCTGGGTCTGACGCCCAACGACGCCGCGACGAACGGCCTGCTGCTACGCCCGGACGACCTGCGCGAGCAGCAGGAGGGCGGCACCTTCACCAGCATCTTCGACGAGGACAGCCTCCAGAATCGCATCCCGCTCTGGACCTGGCTCCTCGCCGTCGAGATCATCTCGCTCGCCGCGCTGCCCTTCGCCCTGCTATTGTTCCGCGGCCTGCCCGACCGCGGCTACCTGCTCGCGAAGCCGCTCGGCTTCCTAACGCTGGCCTACCTGGTCTGGCTGGCCGCCAGCCTCAAGGTGCTGGACTTCAGCCGCGGCACGATAGGCCTGATGCTGCTGCTGATGCTGATTGCGGGAGCGGCCGTCGCCTGGGCAACGCGGGACAACATCCGGGAGTTCGTCAAAGATCACTGGCGCGCGATCCTGCTCTGGGAGGCGCTCTTCCTCGGTGCGTTCCTCGCCTTCTACATGATCCGCCTCAGCAACCCGGACCTCTGGCACCCAGCCCGCGGCGGCGAGAAGCCGATGGACTTCGCCTACCTGAACGCCGTCATCCGCAGCACATCGATGCCGCCGTACGACCCGTGGTTCGCGGCCGGCTACATCAACTACTACTACTTCGGCATGTTCCTCAGCGCAACGCTGATCAAGTTCACCGGCATCCTGCCGGAGGTGGGCTACAACCTGGCAGTGCCGCTCTTCTTCGCGCTGGCGGTTGGCGCAACCTACTC
The DNA here is from genome assembly GCA_029262675.1 of Chloroflexota bacterium. Lineage (GTDB taxonomy): Bacteria > Chloroflexota > Dehalococcoidia > DSTF01 > RBG-16-68-14 > JADFKB01. The sequence continues at coordinate 14,647 of JAJCYW010000006.1, forward strand.
ACTGGTGTTCAACCTGACGGAAGCGACGCGACGGTTCGTCCGCAGGCGGCCGGGAGGCGGCAGCATCGGGCCGGCGGGGCCGGTGATGGCCGGACTAGGCGCCGTGTTCCTCGTCATGGTCGTCGGCAACCTGGGCGGCATCGACCAGTTGGTAGCCAACTTCTCCCGCATCTCGCCGTGGCACGCCGATGCGCCTGTGATCGGCGGCGCGGTCGCGACGGTGGGCGGCATCAAGGCGATGCTATTCGACGGCGCAGACCTTGGCTTGCGTCCGGACTGGTACTGGGCGCCAAGCCGCATCATCGGGTCGCCGAGCGGCCAGACGGCGCCAATCACCGAGTTCCCCTACTTCAGCTTCCTCTTTGCCGACCTCCACGCGCACATGATGGCGATCCCGTTCGCTATCACGTCGCTGGCCGTCGGCGCCGCCGTTGTTCTGAACGCGACGCGCCTGATGCGGGAGAGCGACGCCTACCGGCGCTGGGCGGGCTGGGGGATGATCGCCGTGCTGGCGCTCGTCATCGGCGCGCTGCGCTGGATCAACTCCTGGGACTACCCGACGTTCCTGATCATGGGCTTCGGGGCGATCCTGATCGCAGAACGGATGGTTGAGCGCAGGTTCTCCTGGCCAATGCTGGGCCGCTCGGCCGGCAAGTGCGTCGTGATGGCAGGGCTCACCGTGCTCTTCTTCCTGCCGTTTAGTTCGAATTACGAGCTTCCCGCCAGCGGCTTCCACCGGCTGGCGGAGCAGCAATCGACTCCCTTCCACCAGTATCTGGGCCACTTCGGCGTGTTCCTCTTCATGATCGGAGGCATGGTCGTCTTCCTCTCCGTCCGCGCAGTGCGGCGACTCAAGCCGGACCGGTTCATCGGGATCCTGATCGTCACGTTCTTTGTGTTGCTGGCCGCCGCCATGCTGATCGTAGGCTACGTCGGCGACGCGCTGGACGCGTCACCCGTCTCGCTGAAGATCGAAGGGCTCTCCGCAGGCGACTTCCTCCGCGACGTCGTCGCCGGCGTCCTCGGGCCGTGGCCCGGCGGCGGGCCCGTCGGCGCCTCCACGGACAGTCTCGGCAACCAGTATCCGACGCCGGTGGTGCCGTTCGCGATCTTCGGTGTGGCGCTGCTCGGCCTGCTGGGCTGGCTGAGCACCCGCCGGATGCGCAACGATGGCGCGATCCGGCTGTTCATCTTTGGGATGGCCGCATTGGCTCTCATTCTGACTGCCGCTGTCGAAGTCGCCGCGCTCAACCCGGATATCCAGCGCATGAACACGGTCTTCAAGTTCTACCTGCACGCCTGGGTGCTGCTGGCCGTTCCGGCCGCGTTCGCCACCTGGTACGTGCTAGACGTGGTGCGGCCGCGCATTCCAGTGGCGCTGCCCAATATCGTGCCGTCCATGCGGCTGACAGCGCCCGCGATCCCGGAGGGCGCGCCGGGAGCGCCAATTCCGACGGCGAGCACGCAACCGGCCGCCGTCACCGCGTCGCGGCCCTGGCCAGGGATTACGGACGGCCTGCTGCGCGCGTTCAGCATCGGCGCTGCGGGCCTGTTCCTGGCCGCGATGATCTACCCGCTCGTCGCGACGCCGCAGCGGGTACAGGACCGCTTCGAGAACCAGACGGCGATCCGGCCGACGACGGACGACGGCTTCGCCTACCTGCTCGGCGGGCAGTACAACGACGAGAACGGGCCTATTGACCTGATCGACGACTACGCCGGCTTCCAGTGGATGCGGGCGAATGTAGAGGGCTCGCCGACGATTATCGAAGGAGTAACGCCCCTCTACCGCTGGGGCAGCCGCTACACGATCAACACCGGCCTGCCCGCGGTCGCCGGCTGGGACTGGCACCAGACGCAGCAGCGCGGAGAGTTCGCCTACCTGATCAACGACCGCCAGGCCGACGTGCGACTCTTCTACAACAGCACCGACCCGCTGGAGGCGCAGCGCATCCTCAAGAAGTACGACGTGCAGTACGTCATCGTCGGGCAGGTGGAGAAGAACTACTTCGACGCGGCTGGACTCGCGAAGCTCGAAACGGGCCTGGGCGGCATGCTGCGGCTGCGCTTCACCTCCGGCCAAACGAGTATCTACGAGGTGGTCAAGAGTACCGCGTTTGTCTCCGACAGCACTGGGCGATGACGCCGCCCGGCGTCGGTGACCAAATACCACACCTCTCGTTTCAGGATCTCGAAGGCGCCACCGTCTCGCTCGATCACTGGTTCGGCCGGCCACTGATCCTCGTCTTCCTGCGCCACCCCGGCTGACTGCCCTGACGGGAACACCTGTCGCAGTTGCGGCATAAATACTCCGAAATACGGGCAGCCGGCGGCGACGTCATCGCGATCGGCTTCGCGCCGATAGAGATGTTGCGGAAGCAAACAGAGGAGCTCGACCTGCCGTACCCGTTCCTCCACGACCCCGACCGGACGGCCTACCGGACGTTGGGCTTAGGCCGTGCCACATGGTGGCAGGTCTACGGCCCCGCCACGTGGTGGACGTACGCCCGGCTGCTGCTGCGGGGCCACCGTCTTCGCCGAACGGAGGTCGACGGCGGCCAGCTCGGCGGTGACATAGTGGTAGATGCTGATGGCAGAATCACACTCGCACGCGCCAGCCGCACGCCAACCGACAGGCCGCCGGTCGCCGAGCTGCTGGCCGCGCTGCGCGGCGGGCCGGGCAGCGCAACGGGTTGACAGCCTGCCCGGGCGGCGGTAGCCTGAGCGCACAATCAAGTAGCGCGGGAGCTGTGGATCTTCCCCCAAGGGAGGACGGCCCGGCTGAGAGGCGTCGACTGAATCGGCGCGACCGCTCAACCTGATCTGGGTAATGCCAGCGAAGGGATCGTTACGACACGACGCCGCCGGCATTCCGGCGGCGTTTACCGTTGCCGGGACGCGGAGCGACCCTGAGCGCACACTACTCGTGGAGGTGCGTCCGTGACCGCCGCAACAGTGCCCGTCGTCCTCACTATCGCCGGTTCCGATTCCGGAGGCGGCGCTGGTATCCAGGCCGATCTCAAAACCTTCGCCGCGCTGGGTGTCTACGGCGCGTCGGCGATCACAGCGATCACGGCACAGAACACACAGGGCGTGCGCGGCGTACACGTACTCCCGCCGGACATCGTCGCGGCGCAGATCGACGCAGTTGTCGAGGACATCAGCGTGAGCGCCGTCAAGACCGGCATGCTGGCCACCGCGGAGATCATCGAAATCGTCGCCGCGCGGGTCGAGGCGCATGCGCTACAGCCGCTGGTCGTCGACCCGGTAATGGTGGCGACGAGCGGCGACAGACTGCTGGAGCCGGACGCGGTCGACGCGATGAAGACGCGCCTGTTGCCTTTGGCAACGGTTGTCACGCCTAACCTGGCGGAGGCGGAGGCGCTCGTCGGCCGAGAGGTGGGGTCGTGGGAGGACGCGCGTGAGGCCGCGCGAGAGATCGTCGCGCTGGGCGCCGGCGCCGTCGTCATTACGGGCGGCAACCGTCCCGGCCCGGCAATCGACTTGCTGTACGACGGCGAGGAGTTCCACGAGTTCACGGCATCACGCGTCGACACGACGAGCACGCACGGCACCGGCTGCACGTTCGCGTCCGCCATCGCGGCGGGGCTGGCGAAGGACTCGGACCTGCGCGGCGCGGTCGCGCTGGCCAAGGCCTACGTGACGAAGGCAATGCAGACTGCGTACCCTGTGGGCGTAGGCAACGGCCCCATCCACCACTTCTACCGCTACTGGCAGGCGTCTGTTGTATCCAGGGCGGGCAAGATGTAAGTCCGCCATCCCATAGCAGCACTGAATGACCACAAACAAATAGACGAAGGAGGAGGCAGAACATGGCAGAGAAAGCCAAGAACGTGACCCAGATGCACCGGGCGCGCCAGGGCGAGATCACGCCGCAGATGCTGCGCGTGGCGGAGCGCGACGGCATCGACGCGGAGCTGGTGCGTGACGAAGTCGCTGCCGGGCGGATGGTGGTCCCGGCGAACGTCAACCACGCTGCGCTGGACCCGATCGGCATCGGCAAGGCGGCCAGCATCAAGATCAACGCCAACTTCGGCAACAGCGCGGTCGCGTCCGACATCGACGGCGAGCTCGAGAAGCTGCACCTGGCCGTCCACCACGGCGCGGACACCTGCATGGACCTCAGCACCGGCGGCGACATCAACGGCATCCGCCAGGCGATCGTCGACGCCAGCACGGTGCCGATCGGGACCGTGCCGATCTACCAGGTGATCGCGGAGCTTGAGGACGGACGCGACTGGACCGCCGAAGACCTGCTGGGCATGATTGAGCACCAAGCCAGGCAGGGCGTCGACTACATGACCGTTCACGCCGGCATCCTGTCGAAACACCTGCCGCTCGTCAACAAGCGCATCACGGGCATCGTCAGCCGCGGCGGCTCGCTGATGGCGCAGTGGCAACTCGAGCACGGCCGCGAGAACCCCCTGTACGAGCGCTTCGACGAACTGCTGGACATCGCGGCGGCCTACGACGTCACGCTCAGCCTGGGCGACGGCCTGCGGCCCGGCTGCCTCGCCGACGCCTCGGACGCGGCGCAGTTCGCGGAGCTGGACACGCTGGGAGAGCTGACGAAGCGCGCCTGGCAGCGCGACGTGCAGGTGATGGTCGAGGGGCCGGGCCACGTGCCGTTCGACCAGATCGCGATGAACGTGGAGAGACAGCAGGAGGTCTGCGACGGCGCACCATTCTACGTGCTGGGGCCGCTGGTGACGGACATCGCGCCGGGCTACGACCACATCACATCGGCCATCGGCGCGACGGCGGCAGGCGCCGCGGGTGCCAGCTACCTCTGCTACGTGACGCCGCGAGAGCACCTAGGCCTGCCGAACGCCGAGGACGTGAAGCAGGGCGTGATCGCCTACAAGATCGCGGCCCACGCCGCCGACGTGGCGCGGGGCTTCCCCGGCGCCCGCGAGCGGGACGACGCACTCTCTCGCGCCCGCTTCGGCTTCGATTGGAACGAGCAGTTCGCGCTCTCGCTCGACCCGGAGACGGCGAAGGAGATGCACGACGAGACGCTGCCGGACGGCTACTTCAAGACCGCGGAGTTCTGCTCCATGTGCGGGCCCAAGTTCTGCTCGATGCACGTCACGCGCGAGATCCAGCGCAACACGGGCCTGGGCGAGATACCGCTGGAGGCGAAGCAGTAGCGATGCTGATGCTGTGGCGTCGTTGGGCCAGGGGCCCGCGCTCAGCCGGTGCGGTGCGGCTGCGCTTCGCCGTGATGGCGCTGGCGTTCGGCGGGCTGGCGGCGGCGGCAGGCTGGAACGGCGACGTCACCGTCGCGGCAGTCGCCGCAATCGTCTGCGCCGTGGCGCTAGCGCTGGTACTATTCGCATCGCGATTGGCGGGCCAGACGGAGCGAGAGGAGAAGAGGTCATGACTCCTCAGGAATACGGCAAGCGGCTAGAGGCGCTCCGGGAAGTTATTACGCGAGGGCTGAGCTACTACGCCGTCTGGAAGATGTTGCGCCTCCGCGATGCGGACAATGTTTCCTGGTCTCTCGAAGAGCAGAACCAGATTCTTGGCCGTTTCCGAGGGTTCCTTTCACCCGTCGTGTTCGCCCTTCTTGACATGGCGCTCATGCAGTTCGCCAAGGCTTTCGACACCGATCGTAGAACCGCTAGCCTCACGAATCTTCTGGCGGCCGCACGGCGAGACACGAGCCTTGTGCCGGGCGTTTCCGTAAGTGATCTGCGCGCGACTTCTCGTGAAATCAGTCAGCATAAGCGCATGCTCATCAGTCTGAAGCGAAAGAGGGATCAAGATCTGTCCCACATAGACGCAAGTCCTGCACCGGTCGATCCTCTACTAACTGCAGAATTCGACAAGCTAGTTGAATCCGTCAAATCAGCATTCAACACACTGTCTACGGGCCATGCCCAGGGCTTCTTTAGTTGGGACCATATGCTGAGCGAGAGCCAGCGACATACAACGGAGGTAGTTCAGGCCCTGCTTGGTCAAATCGAACGCGATCGACAGAAATACGACGATGAAATGGTGCTTATTGGTCTCGACGAGGCGCGACGCGCTGAGGAAATGCTCGGACACCGACTCGACAAAGAAACGTTGGGATCGGCTATAGGGACATTCGGCTTGACGAAGGAACAGATGCAGCGCATTGAGAAGGAATATAACTCCGAAGCAACGAGGAGCGTGTCATCGTGACAATGACGCAAGACGAATTAACCATCGCCGGCAAACGGTTCACGTCGCGGCTGATACTGGGCACCGGCAAGTACGCCAGCCCGGAGATCTGCCAACAAGCGCTGGAGGCATCCGGTACGGAGATCGTGACGGTCGCCATCCGGCGGCTCGACCTCGACAACCCGGACAAGGAGACAGAGCTGGACTACATCGACTGGTCGCGCTACACCGTCCTGCCGAACACGGCCGGCTGCGCGACCGTCGAAGAAGCGCTGCTCACCGCGCGGCTGGGCCGCGAGCTGACGGGCTCCGATTGGGTGAAGCTGGAGGTGATCCCGGACCCCACCTACCTGCTGCCGGACGCTATTGGCACACTAGAGGCGGCCCGCGTTCTCATCGAAGAAGGCTTTAGCGTGCTGCCGTACATCCACGCCGACCCCGTGCTCGCCGGGCGGCTGGCGGAGATCGGCTGCGCGACGGTGATGCCGCTGGGCTCTGCTATCGGGAGCGGCCAGGGCATCCTGACGCTGGACGAGATCAAGATCATCATTGAGCAGGCTCAGGTGCCCGTCGTCGTCGACGCCGGCATCGGTGCGCCGTCCGACGCCGCGCTGGCAATGGAGAGCGGCGCCGACTGCGTGCTGCTCAACACCGCCGTCGCGTTGGCAGAAGATCCGGTGCAGATGGCTGAGGCCATGAAGCTGGGCGTGGAAGCCGGCCGCCGCGCGTATCTTGCCGGCCGCATTCCGAAGAAACATTTTGCGTCCGCCAGCAGCCCCCAAGAAGGTGTTGCCGGCGTCGCGAAGGTACCGAGCGATCTCAGCGCCAGCGATGATCCCGCCGTCGCGGCCGCGCGCCGACGCCAGCCTGTCTCCTAGGTGGCGCCGCGGCCGTGACACAGCCACATGCCGACTCCGCGCAGCGCCGCGCCCGCTGGCCGCGACCGGCGCTGATGCTGGTGACGGACAGCGCGCGCCTCCACGGACGCGACCTGGTCGAGGTCGTTTCCGCGGCGGTGGACGGGGGCGTCAACGTCGTCCAGCTACGCGACAAGGAACTGCCGCGCGAGGAAATTCGACTGCTGGCTTCTGCGCTGCGACAAGCGTTGGCGGGACGCGCGCTGCTGCTCGTCAACAGCTACCCGGACGTGGTGACGGCGACAGACGCGGATGGCGTCCACCTGCCGGAGCGCGGCATGACGGTCGCCACGGCACGCGCAATCGTCGGTGAGGATCGACTCGCCGGCCGCTCCGTCCACAGCGCCGAAGCGGCGAGGAGCGCGGCACGGGAAGGCGTCGACTACGTCGTCGCGGGGACGGTGTTCGCGACGGCGTCGAAACCGGACGGCGAGGCGGCAGGGGTCGATTTCATCCGCAACGTTGTGGCCGCCATCGACGTGCCGGTGCTCGCTATCGGCGGCATCACCGCGGCCAATGCAGCAGATGTGATGGCCGCGGGCGCGGCGGGCATAGCCGTGATCGGCGCGATTATGGACGCCAACGACCCAAGATCCGCTGCCGCCGCCCTTCGCGAGGCGATGGCGGCTGGGACAGGCGCAGGCCACCGATGCTAACGCTTACGGTCAACGGCAAGCGCCAGGACTTCACCGCCGGTGAGGATGGCAAGCTGGGGCTGCCGGCACTGATCGAGTCGCTCGGCGTCGACACACGCCGCATCGCCATCGCCGTCAACGGCGAAGTGGTGTCGAAGGCAGACCACGCCGGCGTCACGCTGCGAGACGGCGACGCGGTCGAGATCGTGCGCATGGTCGGCGGCGGGGCCACGGGCGGCCCTGCGCAGGCGGAGTTGGATGGCGCAGACGTCGTGATCGCGGGGGCCGGTATTATCGGCTGCGCAATCGCGTACGAGTTGTCGCGGCGGGGCGTGAGCTGCATCGTGCTCGACAGCCGTCGCGTCGGCATGGCGGCGACGAACGCCGCGGGCGGCATCCTGGCGCCGTTGGCGGAGTTCCGGCGGCCTGGCCCGCTGGTCGACCTGGGCCTGCGCAGCCTGCGGCGTTATCCGCAGTGGGTGGATCGTCTGCGCGAGGAGGTACCGGACGTCGACGTCGAATTCCACCTGAACGGCGTGCTGCGCGTCGCGCTGGACGAACGCGAGATGGAAGAGCTGCGCGGCGGCCTCCGCTACGCGGACGAATTGGGCGTGGAGTTGGTCGAACTCGACCGGTCGCTGGTGCGGGAAGTGGAGCCGCGGCTGAGCGCGAAGGTCGCCGGCGGCGTGTTCTGCCCGGACGAGGGCCAGATCAGCAATCAGCACGTTACGCTGGCACTCTCCCGCGCCGCGCAGCAGCGCGGCGCGCGCATCGTCGAAGGGGCGCCCGTCACCGGCTTTCGCCGTAGCGGGTCGCGCGTCACCGCTGCGCGTACCACGCAGGGCGATTTCGCCTGCGACCGTGTCGTGCTCGCTGCGGGGCCGTGGACGCGGCCGCTGGCCGCGAAGCTGGGTGCCAACGTGCCGACGAAGCCCATCCGCGGGCAGATGATGGCGCTGGGCCCCATGGCGACGCCGCTGCGGCAGGTCGTCTGGGGTTCGCGGGGCTACCTGGTCCCGCGGGCGAACGGCCTCGTCTTCGCCGGCTCGACTGTGGAAGACGTGGGCTTTCGCTTCAACACGACGCAGCGCGGACTCGCCGCCATCCGCCGCGCAGCGCGCGAGCTGGCGCCGCAGATGCGGACGCTTGAGGAGCACTTCACGTGGTTCGGCTTCCGCCCCGGCTCGCCGGACGGCCTGCCGATTCTGGGCCCGCTGCCGGGCTGGGAGAACGTGTCGGTTGCGACCGGCCACTTCCGCAACGGCATCCTGCTGGCTCCCATCACCGGCAAGCTGATGGCAGACCTGATCGTCGAGGGCAAGGACGCGGAGCTCGCCGCGTTTGCCCCGGAGAGATTCGCGGCAGGCTGAAGCCTGTCCCACAGGCACTCTTTTCCTATAGTAGAAGCGTTCAAATTGGGGCGTCAGTTGAACGCTCCTACACTTTGAATCGGGCGGCTAGCTCCTGCGCCGCCGCTCGCACGTCATCGACTGCGCAGACGGCGCTGATCACGGCGACGGCGTCCGCGCCGGCGGCTACCGCCTCCTCGACGTTGTCCGCGTTAATCCCGCCTATGGCGACGACGGGCAGCCTAACGGCGCGCTTCACGTCGCGCAGCGTGTCGGGGCTGGCCGGGCGGGCCGTGCTCTTCGTATCCGTGGCGAAGATGCTGCCGACGGCGACGTACGAAGCGCCATCGGCCACGGCCCGTTCTGCCTCTTCCACGTTGTTGGTGGAGACGCCGACGACGAAGCCTTCCGGGACGAGTGCGCGCGCCTCGGCGGCCGACAGGTCGCGCTGGCCAAGGTGGACACCGTCCGCGCCGACGGCGAGCGCGAAGTCGACGTGGTCGTTCACGATGAAGAGGGCGTCGTGCTCGCGGCACAGCTTGCGGATTGCACGCGCGTCCGAAATCTGGTCGCCTTTGTCGCAGCGCTTGTCGCGCCACTGCACCATCGCGGCGCCGCCCTCTAGTGCCAGTCGCGCTACGTCGACGGGGTCCCTGCCGGCGCAGGCGGCGGGGTCGACGATGACGTAGAGGCCACATATCCCGTTCGGCATAGCGGTTCTATTGTACGCGCCTGCCCGCGCTCTCCGCGATCTCCTCCGCTATCATGCGTGCGTGCGGTTACTTCACGTAGCGATGCTCGTAGCACTGAGCGTCATCTGGGGCTCGGCGTTCATGCTCGTCAAAGTCGCGCTAGAGGACGTGCCGCCGCTGACGCTCGTTGCGGGGCGCGTGACGGGCGCGTTCCTGTTTCTGGCCGCGGCGCTCGCCGTGCTCGGCAAGCGGTTGCCGCTAAAGAGGGAAGCCTGGTTCGCGTTTGCGTTCCTGGCCGTGGTCAACAACATGTTCCCCTTCACACTGTTGACGTGGGGCCAGCAGCACGTCGATAGTTCTCTGGCGGCCATCCTCGTCGCCAGCATGCCGCTCACCACGGTGCTGCTGGCGCACATCTGGATCGACGAGCGGCTCACGGTGGACAAAGCGATCGGCGTGCTGGTGGGCTTCGGCGGCGTTTTCCTGCTGATCGGCGGCGACCTGCAGGACATCACCGGCTCCAGCACGCTGGGCCAGCTGGCGATTATCGGCGGCGCCGTCGGCTACTCCACCGGCACAGTCTTTGCGAGGCGTTACATGGTCGACGCCGACCCCGATGTCACTGCTACGGGCCAAACGCTCGTCGGTACTGTCCTGATGATCCCTATCGCGCTCGCAGTGGACACGCCGTTCGACCTGTCGATCTCGGTCAAGGCGGGGCTGGCCTGGGCAGTGCTGGGAGTGCTCTCCAGCGCAATCGCCTACCTGATCTTCTTCCGGCTGGTGCGGATGGTGACTGCGACCGAGGCCTCGATGGTCGCCTACCTGATTCCGGTGACGGCCGTCCTGCTCGGCGCGCTGGTTCTGGACGAATCGTTCGGCCTAACGCGCTTCTTCGGACTCGCCGTCATCATCTTCGGCGTCTGGATCGTCAACGGCGGCGGGGCGTGGCTGACGGCCCGGCTACGGCCGGGCCGCACTGCGGTGACGTAGCCTGCCTCTAGCTGGGCCGGCGGCTATGGGGCCGGGACGCCAGGCGCCCACGCCGCCTGCCCCTTCACAACGTGGAGCGACCCCACGCACCGCCGCGGCCTGACCATCGAGACGTTCCGCTAGCTGGAGCGATTCGCCAACAGCGTCCGGGCGGGTCGGTACCGCTGCGAACGCTGGTAGGGACTTTGGATCGGCATAGAGGAGATCCACATCCTGCTGCGCGTAGTGAAGTAGCGCCACAGGTACGTCTTCTCCAGATAAGCCCGTGTAGTTACGTAGCCTGGCCGTCCGCCAGGTGACTTTTCTCCCGCAGGTAGTCTGCCAGAGCCTCCTGCCAGGGGCGCATGGGCGGGATGCCGGCCTCTTTCAGCGCGCGGTTCTCCATCACGGAGTAGGCTGGGCGGGCGGCCGGTGCACCCAGTTCGTCGCTCGAAATCGGTGCGAGGCTGGGCTGGAGACCGGCCAGCTCGAAGATCTCGGCCGCGAACCGGTACCAGGACGTCTCTCCGCTGTTCGTCACGTGGTAGAGTCCGTAGCGCTCCGTGGCCGCCAGCTCCTGGAGCTTGGCGGCCAGGTCGTGCGTCTGCGTCGGCGACGAGACCTGGTCGTCGACGACGCGCAGCGCCTCGCCCGCGCGCGCCTTGCGCAGCATCGTCTCGACGAAGTTGCCGCCCTTGCCGCTGGCGCCTGCGACGCCGAACAGGCTGGAACTGCGGACGACGAAGTGCCTGGGGTTGCTCTGGCGCACCAGATGCTCGCCGGCGAGCTTGGACGTGCCGTAGACGCTGAGCGGCCGCGGTAGGTCGGTTTCGGCATAGGGGCTATCCTTCTCGCCGCCCCACACGTAGTCGGTGCTGATAGACATCACGGCCGCTCCGGCTTCGCGAGCGGCGTCCGCGACGTTCTTCGCGCCGAGGCCGTTGACCTCGAAAGCCTGCGCGCCGTTCGACTCGCACTCGTCGACGCGGTGGTAGGCGGCGGTGTTGATGACGAGGTCTGGCGCGGCCTTCGCGATGATCTCGTGCGCCTGGTCGCGATTGCAGACATCGAACTCGTCGTGCGCAAACGGCAGCAGTTCGCCGTTCCAGACACGACGAATGTCGCTACCGAGCTGGCCCTGGCTGCCGATGAGGAGCGTGCGTGCTGGCTGCGTCACGCGCCTGGGTGGGCGACGGTCTGTACGGAGGGAGGAGCAGTCGCCTGCACATTGTCGTCGCCCGTGAAGCCGAACACATCACAGGCGCGGCGGGCGCGGTCGTCGTCGTACAGCCTGGGTACGGAGACCGTCGCGTCGTCGACTGCGCTCTTCGCTGCCTTCTCTGTCACCATGGTTTGCGCTCCCCTCCCCCTCTGGAGTAATGTCCGGTTCTACACGTAGCTTCGACTGTCCATTACGTCTGCAAAAGAGCCGCTGCCCTCGGCAGCGCCTTCGTCTACGTCTCAGGCGTGGCCCACGCGGCGGCTGCAACTCCTGCTGCGAACGAGGCCTATACGGACACCGGCAGATCGATACGGTGTTTTTCCACCTCTGCCATGATCCGTTCGCCTGTCGCGTCGTCGGGGCCGCAGAGCGGCAGCCGAACGCCGCCCGCGGGGAAGCCGAGGCGGTTCATCGCGTACTTGAGCGGAATCGGGCTGGTGACGACGAAGAGCGCCTCGATCAGGGGCAGCAGCCTATCGTGGATCGACGCGGCTTCGGCTCCTGATCCGGCAGCTGCCGCGGCGATCATCTCCGCCACCTGCCGCCCGACGAGGTGCGACACAACGCTGATCGCGCCGTAGCCGCCGGCCGCGACGATGGCGAGCGTGTGTTCATCGGCGCCGCTCCAGACGCGAAAGCCGGGCGCGGCATCGCGGATGACATCTGTCACCTGCTGCAGATCGCCAGCCGCTTCCTTGATGCCAGCGATGTTTGGCACAGAAGACAGCCGCACGGTCGTCTCGGCTTCCAGATTGACGCTGGTGCGGCCCGGCACGTTGTACAGAATGACTGGCAGGGACGTCGCTTCGGCGATGGCGGTGAAGTGCTGCTCCAGCCCGCTCTGTGGCGGCCGGTTGTAGTACGGCGTCACCGCGAGGATGCCATCGACGCCGGTGCGCTCCGCTTCGCGCGTCAGCTCCACGCTCTCCGCAGTATCGTTCGTGCCGGTGTTGGCAATTACTGCGCCGCGGTCGCCGACGGCCTGCTTGATCTCTTCAAACAGCCGCAGCTTCTCCGCGCGGCTGAGCGTGGCCGACTCGCCCGTGGTGCCGGCGACGACGACGCCCTCGCTGCCGGAGTCGAGCAGGGCCAGCGCCAGCCGCTTCGCGCTGGCGTAGTCGACCGCGCTGTCCGCCGCGAACGGCGTGACCATTGCGGTGATAAGGCGGCCAAGCTCGGGCATGGTAGTTACCACCTACGAATATGCGCGCGCGTACTTTCGTAGGCGCACGAAAGTACGGGGATTATAGCAAAATTGCGCGGGAGCCTGTGCGTTGGCTACGAGGGCGCGTCCTAGATGCGGCCGCGCTTGATCAGCTCTTCCGCAATCTGGAGCGCGTTGGTGGCGGCGCCCTTGCGGAGGTTGTCACCGACGACCCAGAAGACGAGGCCGTTACGGTGCGAACTGTCCTGGCGGATGCGACCGATGAAGACGTCGTCGCGGCCAGCGGCCGTGATTGGCTGCGGATAGAGACTGATGGTGGGGTCATCCTGGACGACGATGCCGGCCGCCTCACGCAAGACCGTCTGGGCCTCCTCCGCATCCATTGCATTCGCCATTTCCACATTGACCGCGGCGGCATGGCCGACGTAGACGGGCACGCGCACGCAGGTGGCGGAGACGGCCAGGTCCGGCAGGTGCATGATCTTGCGCAGCTCCGCGGAGACTTTCCACTCCTCGCTGGTATAGCCGTCATCCTTGAACGAACCGATCTCCGGCAGGAGGTTGTGCGCGATCTGGTGCGGATAGACGTGCGGCGACGGACGCTGATTCTCCAGCACCCGGCGCGTCTGTTCCGTCAGCTCTTTGACCGCAGCCTGCCCGGTCCCCGATACGGACTGGTACGTCGACACGATGACACGCTGCACAGGGTTGACGTCGTGCAGCGGAGCGAGCGCGAGCGCGATCGGCGTCGTCGAGCAGTTCGGGATCGCGAGGATGCCCTCGTGGTCGTCGACGTCGGCGGGGTTTACTTCCGGCACCACCAGCGGCACGTGTTGCTCCATCCGCCAGACGCCGCTGTCGTCGATCACGACGGCGCCCGCTTCGACAGCGAGGGGCGCTATTGTGCGCGACACGTCGTCGGTGGCGGAGATGAAGACCAGATCGACGCCGGCGAACGACCGCGGGCCGATCTCCTGCACCTCTATCTCCTGACCGCCGTATTCGATTGTCGTACCGGCGGACCGCTTGCTGGCAAAGAGCGTCAGGGCACGCAGCGGAAACGCGCGGTCATGGAGAATGCGCAGAAACTGCTGTCCGACGATGCCGGTAGCGCCGACGACGGCGACGTTGTAGCGCTTCTCTGCAGCTTGCTCGGCCATAATCAATCCCGGAAGGTGCTGTTCTACTCCCCGTTCAGGGAGCTTTCGTTATGTATCATATTCGGTCTCCGCAGGAAGCACAACGGCCTAGGCATCCACTCCGCGAATTAGGCGCACCGCCTCGCGGACGATAGCACCATGGCGGCGCAGAAGCAGCGCGCGCGTCGCGTCGATACGCTCGGCCTGCGCTCGCGATAGCGCCCCGCGGCGCGCCGAGTCGGCCACTTCATCCTCGTCGTCAACGGCGGCTCGGCCCGCAGGGTCCACGCAGACATCGAGCAGCAGGTCGCGATAGGACACTTCGCCGCCCGCGATGCGCACGTCCTCCACCACGTCGAAGCGGTGGACGATGAGGGCCCCGCTGGGCGCTTCGATACGGTAGAGCACGTACGGCCGCCGCGGCCAGAAGAACCCCAGCGTGCGGCTGCCGGCGGGGATACGGAAGCCGCTGGCGTACCGCGCTCGCTCGCTCACGTGACGCAGCACTGCGACGTGAGGCCGCCGCAGGACGAGGTCGCACGCGAACCGCTCCTCGCGGCCGTCCAGGTGTCGCTTGACCTCGGTGATCCGCACTAGACGCGCGCTCCAATCGGGTGCTATCCTAGCTCTCCGGCGGATACGAAACAACGAGACCACGTTCGCGAGGGAGAGGCAGCATGGCCGCAGACTACGAGAAGATCACCTACGAGAAGGACGGCCGCATCGCGATCGTCACGATCAACCGCCCGAAACGCATGAACGCCATCGACCCGCAAACCAGCTTCGAGCTGAAGGCGGCGATGACGGACTTCAAAGACGATGATGACGTTTGGGTCGCGATCCTCACCGGCACGGGGGAGAAGGCGTTCTCTGCGGGCAACGACCTGGTGACGATGTCGGAAATGATGGCCGGCAAGGTGGAGTTCTCGCGCGAGATGACGCGCGCGCCGTTCGGCGGCATCACGCGCGACTTCGAGTGCTGGAAGCCGATGATCGCCGCCATCAACGGCTACTGCCTGGCAGGCGGCCTCGAGATCGCGATCTCGTGCGACATTCGCGTCGCGGCGGAGAACGCCAAGTTCGGCGTGCCGGAAGTCACGCGCGCCATCATCCCGGGCGCGGGCGGCACTCAGCGGCTGCCGCGCATGCTGCCCCAGGGCATGGCGCTGGAGCTGCTGATCACCGGCGGCCGCTTCGACGCGGAGTGGGCGCTGAGCTACGGACTCGTCAACTACGTGGTGCCGGCGGACCAGGTGATGCCCAAGGCCCGCGAGCTGGCCGACGCCATCTGTCAGAACGGCCCGCTGGCCGTGCGCGCCGCGAAGGAGTCGGCGATAACGGGCCTGGAGAAGACACTGGCCGATGGCCTGGACGGCGAGAACGAGTTCTCGCGCCGCGTCGTCACGACGGAGGACGCGCGCGAAGGGCCGCTGGCGTTCGCGCAGAAGCGGCCGCCTGAGTACAAGGGGCGGTAGTCGTTGCGGAGCGCCTGCGAAGGGCTCCAGCGGCACGCTTGACATTTCCGCGTCTCCGCAGCACCATGTGGGGGTCTCCCGCTGGTGGCGGGAGCGCTATTCACGTCAACACGCGAAAGGGAGGGACACAACCATGGCTGAGCAAGCTGCCGCTGCCGTATTCCTCGGGCCCGGACAGGGCTACGAGATGCAGGAATTCGACATCCCGGACCCCGACCCGGAGGCGATCGTCGTCAAGGTCTCGATGGCCGGCGTCTGCGGCTCCGACCTGCACATCTGGCGCGGCGATTCGCCCGTGTTCCAGGCGCTGGCAGGCGGCGTCGTCGGCCACGAGATGACGGGCCGCGTCGCGAAGCTGGGCGCGAACATCAGCACCGATTCGCTCGGACAGCCGCTCGCCGAAGGCGACCGCGTTTGCTACGCCTACTTCTATCCCTGCTACCGCTGCTACCAGTGCAACAAGGGCCAGTTCGCGGCCTGCCCGGCCAAGCTGGCCAGCATGGGCGCCGGGCCAAGCCCGTTCAACGGCGCCTATGGCAGCTACTACTACCTGCGGGCAGGCCACTGGGTCTTCAAGGTGCCCGACGAGTTGTCCGACGAGATGGTGACTCCCGTCAACTGCGCGCTGTCGCAGGTGACGTACGGGCTGAGCCAGGCCGGCCTGAAGATGGGCGATACGCTCGTCGTGCAGGGGGCGGGGGGGCTGGGCACCAACGCCTGCGCCGTCGCAAAGGAGATGGGCGCTGAGCGGGTGATCATCATCGACGGCATCGCCGGCCGGCTGGAGCTGGCGAAGCAGTTCGGCGCCGACGAGACGATCAACATCAGCGACCTGCCGGACGCCGCTGAGCGCGTCGCGAAGGTGCTGGAGCTGACGGGTGGACGCGGCGCGGACGTCGTCGGCGAGTTCGTCGGCCTGCCGGCCGCCGTGCCGGAAGGGCTGCAGATGGTGCGGTCAGGAGGCACGTACCTGGAGATTGGCAACATCAGCTTCGGCTCGACGGTCGAGATCGACCCTTCGGCCCTCGTCTGGGGAGCGAAGCGAATCATCGGCGTGATCATGTACGACCCGTGGGTCATTCCGCAGGCGCTCAACTTCCTCGTTCGCACCAAAGGCAAGTACCCTCACGAAGAGGTCGTCTCGCACGACAAGTACGACCTGGCCGACATCAACAGGGCCTTCGACGAAGCGGAGTGGCAGAACGACGACAGCACCAAAGTGCGCCGCGCCGTCCTCGTCCCGTAGGCGGCACAGCTGAGAAAAGCCTAGCGGAGAAGCAGGGCCGCAGAATACGTAGCATCTAGCGGCACGTATTCTGCATGTTGCTGGAATCAAGCCTGATTCCAGCAGGCGGTTTGGCTGGAGCTAGACGCGTTGCTACGCTCTAGCGGTGTCCGCCGAAAAGCACGCCCAGCAGGCCGCAGAGGTCGACCATGCTCGCAACTGGCTGCAGATCGGCCTCGCGGCCGCGGTAGCGGCGCCGGGGCCGGTGATACGCTCGCTGGATATGGCGGGCATCGCGGAACTTCACCTCGAACCGCAGATAGAAGCGCTGATCTTCGGCATCTCGATCATGGCGGCAGCCACCCTGCTGGTCTGGGCTTCGGAGGTCGCTGAGCAGCTCGTCTCGGCGACGCTGGCGCTGGCCGTGCTGGCGATCGTCGCCGTGCTGCCGGAGTACGCCGTCGACATCTACTTCGCCTGGACGGCCGGCAGCGAGATCGGCCTCGACCCGGCGCTGCGGCCGCCGGACGAGACGCCGCCAGTGGAGCTGGCGCTGGCGAACATGACGGGCGCAAACCGGCTACTGATCGGATTCGCCTGGCCGATCGTCTTCTTCCTCTTCTGGCTGAAGACGCGCAGCAAGAACCTGGCCGTCGGCAACACGAACTCCGTTGGCCTGATCTTTCTCGGCATCGCCACTATCTACAGTTTCACGATACCCCTGCGCGGAGGGCTCTCGCTGATTGACACGGCCGTTCTCGTTGGCCTCTTTGTTACTTATCTCGTCCTTTCGTCGCGTTCGCCGCCGAGCGAACACGAGCTGATGGGGCCCTCCGTGTCAATCAATGCGCTCAGTCCAAACATGCGTTGGGCCGCCGTTATCGGCATGTTCGCCTACGCAGCCGGCGTCGTGTTCGCAGCGGCAGAGCCGTTCGCCGACGGGCTGGTGCATTCAGGCGAGTCGCTGGGCATCGACGAGTTCCTGCTCGTGCAGTGGGTGGCGCCGCTGGCTTCGGAGGCGCCGGAGTTCATCCTGGCCGCAATGCTGGCGCTGCGAGGCCGCGCCGGCGCCGGTATGACGCTGCTGATCTCATCAAAGGTGAACCAATGGACGCTGCTGGTCGGCTCGCTGCCGGTGGCCTACAGCGTCGCGGGCGGGACGTTGGACCCGCTGCCCGTCGAGGCGCGACAGGCACACGAAGTCTTCCTCACCGCCGGCCAGTCAATCTTTGCGGTGGCCGTGCTCGCCAGCCTGAGCTTCAGCGCGCTCGAGGCTATCTTGATTTTCGTCCTCTTCACGACGCAGCTCGCGATTCCGATCGATGAGGTTCGCGTCGGCTTTGGCTTCGCCTACATCGCACTGGCGCTGATCTGGTTCGCCAAGGACAGGCGGGCGCTCCCCATCCTCTGGCGTCACGCGAAGGCGACGGTACAGGGGGCGAAGGGCGACGAAGGTGGCGGCGACGAACGCCGTCAACTTTGATTGAGGTCCGTCGTAGGGCGGGCCGCGCCGAGAGCATTGTCTACCCAATAGATGGCTGCGTCAGGATAGAGATGACGGGGGTGGGCTGCCCGGCGCTTATGCGACCTGCTGTTCTGGCGGATTCTGCATAGCATCCGCCGGCCGCGCGCTCGCCCTGGGCACGCCGCCTATTTCCCAGAGGGCGACAAAGGCATCGACGATGGTCGCGTCCAAGTGCGAGCCGGCGATGCGCTGGATCTCCTGGATCGCCTCTTCGGGCGTCCAGGCAGACTTGTACGGACGCTCGCTGATCAGCGCATCGTACACGTCCGCGACGGCAACGATGCGCGCTTCGATCGGGATCTCCTCGCCCTTTAAGCCGTCCGGATACCCGCTGCCGTCCCAGTGTTCGTGATGCGATCGCGCGACAAGGCGCGCCAGCTCGAAATCGTCGTTCTCTGCCAGCAACTCGTCGCCCCAGACCGTGTGGTTGCGCATCACAACCCACTCTTCTTCGCTGAGCTTGCCCCGGTTCTGCAGGATGGAGTCAGGGATGTTGGCCTTGCCGACATCGTGCATCATCGACGCGTAGGCGATCTCCTGGGCCTCCTGGTCCGTGTAGCGCAGGTGCAGCGCTAGCGCCCGCGATACGTGCTGGATCGTCCTGAGGTGGGTACCGGCGTCGGTGTCGCGCGCCTCTACGAGCGTCGCCAGCATACCCATCGTCTCACGGTTCTGTTGCTCCAGCCGCCTGCGGCGCCTCTGTAGTTCGTTCGCCATGCCCAGCGATACGAAGCCGATCAGGACGAGGAAGACCAGCCGGATCGGCAGCTCATCGCGGTAGAGCGTGCCTTCCGGAAAGAAGAGCACCGTGCCGAGCGCAAACCAGGCGGTCCAGAGGGCCGTGTAGCCCAGCGAACCAACAGGCGCATGCGTAAAACCGCCGATCACGATGTAGACCATGAAGACGAGCCAGATGCCAGACGTGGCGCCCACCGCGCCCATCTCGTGGAAAACGTAGAACGAGGCGCCCATCAGCACGAGAATGTCCAAGAGCTGGCCGAGAATGCGCGCGAGGACGTAACGTTCCCTCCTGAACACCAGGTACCAGAGGTACACGTTGTAGAGGAGCGCCGCCACGGAGCCGGCGACGACGCCTTCCCAGCCCGGCAGCCGCACGGGGCTCATGGGCAGGATCGCGACGATCGCGGCGGCGACGATGGCGCGCCGAATCACGTCCTGCTTCTGTTCGGACGCCTCGGTCGGGCCGAAAATGACGCGTTCGACCGTCGCCAACCAGCCGGGCACACGGCGACGACGCCCGGCCTCGCTGCCGCAGAGCGGCGGAGGATCGGTGTTCGCTAGGGTAGTTCCCATGCTCTTATAGGGATTGTCGGCAATTCCGGCTTGGATACACACAGGAGCGCGAACCTGCGTTCGCGGCCGGTAACCCGCCTCGAACTCGTCCGTAGTCGCCAGTGCCAGTTAGCAGAGATGCCACCTGACGTTGTCAGGTGGCTCTAGTTGATCGGGTGAGGCGTGTCCTCGTCAGTGAAGAAGTCGGGAGGCTGCAGCGGCAGCATCCCGTCCATGAGCGCGGAAACGAACGTGTCCGGCACCAGGTCTGGCGCCGTGCCTTCGCGCCGATACGCAGAGAGGTACTCGAAGTTGACCGTGTAGCTATTGCGGCGTCCTGAGCGCACGCAATCCAGGATGCGCTCTTCACGGAGATCTCGGAGTACCGAGTGCGCGGCGCGCTCCGTGACGCCGACGCCCTGCGCGATCTCGCGCACCGTAGAGTGGGGGTGCTGCGTGACGTGGATCAGGATCAGCGCATGCGTCGTCAAGAAGCCCCAGCGTCGCATCGAGTCAGACGGAAGCTGCCGTGGTGCCGGCGACTCGCGCGAGACCACGAATCGTGGCGTCGATCAGCGGCCTGGGGATCTCCATGTCTGTAGCGCCCCAGCGGTTGCGACTCATCAGCGTTTCTGGATTGATCTGATAGACGTTGCGACGGCCGTTCCGCTTCGCGCTAACAATTCCGTCCTCCCGCAGGTCTCGTAGCACAGAGTGCGCCGCACGCTCCGTGATACCCGTGGCATACGCGATCTCTCGAACGGTCGAGCGCGGGTCACGCGCTATCTGTACCAGGACATGTGCGTGGTTCGTAAGGAAACCCCAGGTACGTTCCATGAATTAATTCTCCTGAGGGGGTTGACAAATGTGATTCATGTATTATACTACACGTATCTTAAATCATTGTTTACAAACCATGATATTTCGACCATGTAACGATTCTCGTTCTTCAGCACTCATGCAATCATATTCATTATGAGCAGTGCCGTCAAGTCCCCAGACGAGAAAGGTCAAGGAAGACCACAGTGCAGAACACAAAGCCCTATCTAGAAACGATGCGACGAAGGCCGCCCGGCACTGCCGGACGTGCCGCTGCGTCTCTGCCGGCGTTAGCCGGCAGCGCGCCTCCGCCGGCTGTAGCCGGTCGCGCGATAGATTCGTTGCGTCGTTCGTTGGCGGTTTTCTTTAGTGGAGCCCCGGCGTTGGCCGGACACGTTCTCGACTCTGCGGGGAGAGGGAACGTCGTCCGGCCGCGCCGGACTCTGGCGGAAGCGGTCCGAGGGGGTCCGCATCCGTCGACACAGCGCCAACGCCGGTCTGCCTAGCCGGCGATTGGTGCACTCCTACCTGGTAGCCCGCCGGCACCCGTCAGCCGGCGGGCTGCCGCCTTTACGGCGTCTTCACCGGTTCGTAACAGACAGTTGGCGCCCGAGTCTTGCGCAAGGCCCCTTGCTGTCTTCGTAACTATCTGCATATGAGCGCATTCCATCACTAGAATCCCATTACCGGAGTTACAATGCGTAGTATCTCACACTCCTCTGTCGCTGTCAAGCAGAACGGTCCAGCGCCCTGCCGAGGTCTATTGTCTGCTTGTGCGTACGTGCGTTAGACTGATTATCTACAATCCACCACAGGAGTTCAAGAGATGCCTACCTACGAATACGCCTGCCCGCACTGCGGCCATGCGTGGGACAAGCGCGAAGGCTTTGACGCCTCCACAACGAAGAAGTGCCCGCAGTGCGCCAAGAAGGCGCAGCGCGTGCTCCACGCGCCCCCGATTGTCTTCAAGGGCAGTGGCTTCTACGTCACGGACAGCCGCAAGCCCGAATCCACCGCCTCCGAGTCGCCGTCCGAATCTTCGGGCGCCAAGACGACGAAGAGCGATGCCGGCGCCAGCAAGAGCACCGAGCCCGCGCCGACGCCCTAGCCTCCCTTCATGCGCGCCGTCCTACAGCGCGTTTCGAGCGCATCGGTCACCGTCGAAGGCGAAATGGTGGCATCGATCGATGCCGGCCTCCTCGTCTTGCTCGGCGTGGCGGACGGCGACGGCCCCGAGGAGGCCCGCAAGCTCGCGGCGAAAGCAGCCGACCTGCGCATCTTCCCCGACGGCGAGGGCCGCTTCGACCGCTCCCTGCTAGACCACGGTGGCGAGGCGCTCGTCGTAAGCCAGTTCACGCTGCTTGCTGACGTCCGCAAGGGAAGGCGGCCCAGCTTCGTTGGCGCGGCCGCGCCGGAAGAAGCGACCAAGCTCGTCGACGTCTTCGTGCGCAGCCTTCGCGACGCGGGCGTCGCCACGGCGACCGGCCGTTTCGGCGCGAACATGCTCGTCCGGCTGGAAAACGATGGGCCGGTGACGATCATAATGGACAGCGACGAACTGGACAGGCCACGGCGGCACGGCGGCGGAGAACATTGAGCCTCTCCGACCTGCCATCTATTGCGCGACTCGAAGCCAGCGCCTTCAGCGCGCTGAATCGGGTCGCCCTGCCGGTCTTTCAGGCCGGGCTGCTTTCGCCCGGGCTATTGCCTGCCGGGGTCATTGTGCTGGAAGCGGAAGGACGGCGCAGCGGACAAGTGCGCGAGACCCCGCTGCTGGCCGCCGCCATTGGCGACTACCTGCTTGTCAGTACCGTCCGCGGATGCCGCTCGCAGTGGGTGAAGAACCTGCAGGCGAACCCGAACGGGCACCACCGGAGCGGCGCCAGGCGCCACGCCACCACCGCGACGGTGATCTGCCCGGACACCGGGTCGAGCATGTGCGGGGAGTTGCCGGCCTGGCTGATGCCGCTGGCCGTCTACCTGGGGTACGTCGCCCCGCTATCGGGCTTCGCATACGCGCTGCTCGGTCCAAGAAGAGAAGCCCGGGCTTAACAAATCGGGCCGCGCGGTTGCGGCCCGATTTAGGTTTCGACTCACGCGCCGGAATTGCTACGTATTTCGCCAGGGCGCCCAGATGGTGATCGCCGCGATTGCGGCAACGAGCGACGTCCAGATCACGTCGGCGCCGGCGGACAGCGCAAGGTAGGTCAGCAGCGCCGTCGTGACCATCAATGTCGTCACCTCGCGAACGTGCTGCGGCCAGCGGCTCTGCGTCTGTTCGATGATCTTGCGCAGCGATGCGATAATGCCCTCGCCCAGACGCGGCGACCCGCCGCGAAGCGGAGGCGCTTCGTCGGAAAGCGGAGCCTCGGTGCGGGCCGGATTCAAGACCAGATAGGCGCGGTTGAGCTTGTCCAACTGCACACGCGCCGCCGGGTCGTGGGCCGCTAGGACACGGACCTTGCGCGCCTGGTGCCAATAGGCCTGCAGGATCAGCTCCTCATCGGCCGTGGGAGCAACCTGCAGCACTCGGCACGCCTCGGTCTTCTTGAGACCGTGCTGCGTCTCTGTCCTTGCCGTCGTGCGCTTCGCCGTCATGTCATATACATCATCGGCCGCGGCGCTCTACTGTGAAGGGGGCGTTGAGGCTCCGGCGGAGGTCGCTAGTCGCCGGTTCGGGAGTGCGCTACACTGCACTGCCACCCGCGCGAAGCCGACCCTCGGGAGACACTGGAAGGAGCCACGCGCCATGCCTCACAACGTCACGTTCATTCCCGGCGACGGTACCGGCATTGAGATCGCAGAAGCGACGAAACGTGTACTCGAAGCCACCGGCGTCGACTTCGCATGGGATGTCCAGGAGGCCGGCATCGACGTCATGGAGCGCGAGGGCACGCCCCTCCCCGACAGCGTCGTAGAATCGATCCGGCGCAACAAGGTGGCGATCAAGGGCCCGATCACGACACCCGTCGGCACCGGGTTCCGCTCAGTGAACGTCACACTGCGAAAGACGCTGGAGCTCTACGCCTGCGTGCGGCCGTGCAAGACCTACGAAGGCGTGCGCTCGCGCTACGACAACGTCGACCTGGTGATCGTCCGCGAGAACACCGAGGACCTCTACGCCGGCATAGAGTTTGAGCGCGGGTCGGAGTGGATCCCGCAGATCTCCGCGATCGCCGAGGCGAGCGGCCAGGATGCGATCCGGGAGGACGCCGGCCTCTCCCTGAAGCCGATCTCGGAATTCGGCGCGCGACGGATCGTCACGTACGCCTTCGAGTACGCGAAAGCCAACAACCGCAAGACGGTGACGGCCATCCACAAGGCCAACATCATGAAGTTTTCGGATGGCTTGTTTCTGGAGGTGGCGCGCGACGTGGCGAAGCAGTATCCCGACATTGAGTTCTGGGACACGATCGTCGACGCGATCTGCATGCAACTGGTGCAGCGGCCGGAGGCGTTCGACGTGCTGGTACTGCCCAACCTCTACGGCGACATCGTCTCCGACCTCTGCGCCGGCCTGGTCGGGGGGCTGGGCGTGGCGCCGGGCGCCAACATCGGCGAGGACCTCGCTCTCTTCGAGCCGACGCACGGCAGCGCGCCGAAGTATGCCGGCCAGAACAAGGTGAACCCGATGGCGATGATGTTCTCCGGCATGCTGATGCTGCGCCACCTCGACGAGGCGGACGCCGCCGACAAGCTAGAGCAGGCGATGGCAGACGTGATCCGCGAGGGAACGACCGTCACCTACGATATGAAGCAGGACCGCAACGACCCCAGCGCCGCCGGCACGTCGCAGGTGGCCGATGCGATCATCGCGAAACTGAAAAGCTAGGAGCTTTGGGGTCAAGAGATGACGCTCTCCATCACTGGGCGTTGCGCGCGAACCGGCCAGCTCGGCGTCGCCGTATCAAGCTACAGCGTCGGCTGGACGTTTTTCCCCGCATATCGAAGCGTTTCACAATTGAGCTTTCTCGCGCTGGCCACGGGCGGGATTGGCACGGTCATCGGCCAGGCCAATACTCCACCGCGCGTAACGGCGAAGGTCTTGGCGTACTTGGACAACGGAACGGATGCTCAGCGGGCTCTGGCCGCGGCGTTGGGTGAGGAAACCACCGATGTTCGAGAGCACTGCCAAGTCGCCGTCGTCGACGCGGCGGGACGTACCGCCGCGTTTACAGGCGAGAGCCCCGAAGAGTGGCGCGGCCACCACGCCGGCGAAGGCTACGTCGCGGCCGGCAACATCCTAGCCGGCGAGAGTGTCGTGCAGGAGCTGGCCGATTCGTTCGAGGCCAATGCTCACCTTTCTCTGGACGAGCGCCTTCTGGCTGCCCTTGAACGCGGCGTCGCGGCAGGAGGAGACAAACGCGGCCAGCGAAGCGGACTCCTGCGCGTGGCAACCGCCACCTACGCAACCGACCTGGAGATCCGCGTCCACGATCACGCCGACCCCATCGCTGAGTTGCGACGCCTGCTGGCCGTCTTTCACGAAGAGAGCGACTTCATTGGCCTCGCGATCGAGGCGTCCAACATCATTCGCGCCGCCCTCCCTGAGGCTGAACTGACGCAACGGGCGGAGATGACGACCTACGAAGCGATTGGCCAGCTTCGAGCGCTGGTTGCAGACAGCGACGCGCCCGGAGAACAAATCGAACTGCTCGACCGGCTTCTGGCCAGCCTGCCTGAGCAGCCATTTGTATCGGAGATGCGCTTCGGAAATGCGGTCAGCTTGCTCGAAGCGAACATGAAACTTGCAGAGAAAGAACAAACGCAGCCCGCCGAGGAGCGGGCTAGCGGTAGCTAAGGAGGGAGAAGGAACATGAGCAAGAGAGCAAAGGTGACTATCGTAGGCGCCGGAATGACGGGCGGGGCGATGGCGCAGGTCCTGGCGGAGAAGAACATCTGCGATGTGGTTCTCAAGGACGAGCCGGACATCGTAGAGACGATGCACCACGGTAAGGCGCTGGACAGCAGTCAGTCTGCCGCCTGGGCCGGCTTTGAGAGCCAGATCATCCCCACCGACGGCTGGGAAGAGACCGCGGGGTCGGAGGTCGTCGTCTTCACGGCGGGCGCGCCCCGCACGCCGGGCCAGAGCCGCGAGGAACTGCTCAACACCAACGCGGGCATCATGCGGAACATGGTCGGCCCGGCCGCGAAGCAATCGCCGGACGCCGTGCTGATCATCTTCGCCAACCCGATGGACGTGATGTGTCACGTGGCGCTGGAGACGTCCAAGTTTCCCGGCGAGCGCGTGATCGGCCAGGGCGGCATGCTGGACAGCTCCCGCTACCGCACGTTCGTGTCGCGCGAGATCGGCGTGTCGATCCGAGATGTCCACGGCTACGTCCTCGGTGGTCACACCGACACGACGATGGTCCCCGTCGTCAGCAACACCATGGTCGGCGGAATGCCACTGACCTCGTTGCTGGCGCAGGACAAGATCGATGCGCTGGTGGCGCGGACGATGAAAGGCGGCGCGGAGGTCCTTGGCCTGATGAAGAAGGGCAGCGCTTTCCAGGCGCCGGCAGTGGCGACGATGGAGATGGTCGAGGCGATCATTCTCGATCAGGGCCGCCTCTTCCCCTGCTCCAACTACCTGCAGGGTGAGTACGGCATCCAGGACGTGTTTTGCGGCACGATTGCGAAGCTAGGCGCGGGCGGCGTCCAGCAGCGCTTTGAGGTACCGCTGACCGACGACGAGCAGGAGAAGGTGAAGGGTGCGGCGGACGTAACAAAGGAACTAGTGGGGCTGCTGGAGTAGGCCTACTGTCGGCGGAGCCGACAGTAGGGTCGACACCCGCGTGGTCGGGGTGGGGCCCGGCCAGGCGGCAGCGCCGCTGCCCGCAGAACCGCCCACAGGGCCCGCCACCGGCTTCGCCGGTGGTTGGCCCGGCCCGGCGACATACTCGCCGGCGATTTGCTTGTGAGAGGAGCCGCGACATCGCGGACGTGAGAGGCAGGACAAGGTATGACAACTGACACGACGACTTCCGTGCGCGAGATCCACGTGGACGAGATCACGGCCAAGATCTCGGAGCTGTGCGAATCGGCCACACACTTCTTGCCGGACGACGTGGTCGGCGGGCTGGAGCGTGCACGGGACAGCGAGAAATCAGACTTGGGCAAGCAGGTGCTTATCGAGATCCTAGAGAACATCGACATCGCCAAGAACGAGATGGTGCCGCTCTGCCAGGACACCGGCACGGCCGTCGTCTTCGTCGAGCTCGGCCAGGACGTCCACATCGTCGGCGGCTCACTGGCGGATGCGATCAACAGGGGCGTCGCGAAGGGGTATACGGACAGCTACCTGCGCGCCTCCATAGTCGACCACCCGTTCTCGAGCCGAGTCAACACGAAGGACAACACGCCGGCCGTGACGCACATCGACGTCACGCCCGGCAATGCGCTGAAGCTGAAGCTGCTGCCGAAGGGCGGCGGCTGCGAGAACATGAGCCGCTTCGCCGTCTTCCTTCCCTCTGCGGGCAAGGAGCCGATTGTGGAGATGGTGCTGAAGACAATTGAGGAGTCCGGCGGCAACCCCTGCCCGCCGCTCGTCGTCGGCGTCGGCGTCGGCGGTTCTTCAGAGTACGCGATGTACCTGGCGAAGAAGGGCGTCGTCCGAAGCGTCGGCAACCCGAGCGACGACCCGGAAACCGCCGAGTTCGAGCGAGAGCTGTTGGAGAAGGTGAACGCGCTGGGTGTCGGGCCGCAGGCCGTGGGCGGCCTCAACACCGCGCTGGCGGTGAACATCGAAACCTACCCCGCGCACATCACCGCACTGCCCGTTGCCGTCAACCTGCAGTGCCACAGCGCGCGCCTAAAGGAAGCGACTCTGTAATGGAGTTCGGCACCCTCGCGTCCGGCGTGATGCGAAACGCCGTGCTCGCGAGCTTCGACCCCGAGAACTAGGAGGACAGCATCGTAGCGAACGCCGGCATCACGCCCGCACAGGTCATGAGCACGCTCGGCCGCGTGCGTTCCGGCCGTATCTTCGATCTGGGCGTGTCGATCGCGCCGGGATTGGCACGCCTGCCCGGCCAGCAGCCGTACGGCTTCTCGATGGAGGCGACCCCGGCGTTTACGCGTGAGTCGCTCAAGACACTTGGAATAGAGTCGGACGTGGGCTTCACTATCGAGCGTGTCGAGATGGATCTCCACACCGGCACCCACGTTGACGCGCTGGGCCATGTAGCCACTGGTGACGTCATGTACGGCGGCGCGAGCGTTGATGAAGTCGTGCGGGAGAACGGTCTCGCATCGCTGGCATCGCAGGATATCCCGCCGATCATTAGCCGCGGCGTGCTGCTAGACCTGGCGAAGGTCAAAGGCGTGAAATCACTGCCCCTCGGCCACACCGCGACCGCGGACGAACTGCGGAAGGCAGTTGACGACGCCGGCGTGACACTGGAGGCCGGCGATGTGGCGCTGATAAACACCGGCTGGCTGGCGGAACAGTTCTCCGACCAGCCGCGATATGCTCAGCCGGGCTCTCCAGGCATCGGCCTGGACGCCGCCGACTTTCTCATCGAACAGGGTGTCTTTGCCATTGCGGCCGACAACATCATGATTGAGCCGGTGCTGAGCCAGCGGCCGGACGAACTGGCCTGTGTTCACATGCGGTGTATTACCGAAGCGGGCGTGTACCTGATGGAGAACGTGCAAACCGAGGAGCTTGCGGACGCAGGGGTGACTGAATGCACGTTCCTCTGTTCATCGGTGAAGTTCGAAGGCGGCACCGGAGGCCCGGTGCGTCCGCTCGCGCTGATCTAGTGCAAGATTACTGACAAGACACCCGCCGAGATGATCGTCGGGCGTAACGGCCAAGAGAACATCATTGTCCACGTGGACGCTGTCAACGTAGACGCAAAGGAGCGATAGCCGCCATGCCAATAGAAAAGAGAGACGGACAGATCCGACTAACCGCGCCGCTTTCGGAAGAGGACGTTGCCCAGCTACACGCCGGCGACCACGTGCTCTTCGATGGCTCCATGTACACTGCCCGCGATGCGGCCCACAAGCGCATCATCGCCGGCGCGGAGAAGGGCGAGGCGCCGCCCATCGAACTCCAGGGCCAGATCATCTACTACGTGGGACCGACGCCGGCAAGGCCTGGGCGCATCATCGGCTCCGCCGGCCCGACGACATCGATGCGGATGGACCCGTTCACGCCGAAGATGCTGGAGCTGGGAGTGAAGATGATCATTGGCAAGGGCGGTCGCGGCCCGGCAGTGCGACAGGCGCTGCAGGACAACAAGGCCGTCTACTGCCTCGCCATCGGCGGCGCGGGCGCGTTGCTCTCGAAGACAATTCGCAACCTGGAAGTAGTCGCGTATGATGACCTCGGCACTGAATCGATCAAGAAGCTCGAGGTCGATGGCTTCCCTGCTATCGTCTGCTGCGACTCGCACGGCGGCGACCTGCTCCAACAGGGCAAGGACCAGTGGCGCCAGCAAGATAAGCTGGGCAGCTACCAGCCGATCCAGGCGGCAGCCGCCGAAAAGAGCAACGGCGGCGGCAACTAGCGCCGCTTAGTCCGTGCGCGCACTCCGCTGCCCAACCGCGCCCGCCGGTAGGCGCTACGTCTGCCCCCAGGCATCGATAGTCGCCCAGCAGATGCACTACGTGCATCTGGCTTGACAAAACCAGCATGTCTGTTCTATAGTACACCTGTTCGCCAGAACAGGCATTCTCAACGCCAGGCGCGCTGTTATTCAAGCAGGCCCCCGGCCAGCGAAAGGACTCCGACATGCTGTTCGCAATCGCACTGACGCTGGTACTTCTGTTTTCGTCAGCGTTTCTCCTTCATCAGTGGTACACGGGCGAGCTACGGGAACCGTATCCCTAAGCTCTCCCCGCAGCCTCCCGGCCGGAATGCTGGCATCCGTGCGCTAGCTCCGGACCGGGGTACCAACTAGCGCCGCTAGCGCCGTCCGCCGGTTTTCCCCGAACCTTCCTCAGCCGGCGGGCGGCGCAGGCGCGACTGAGCCGCGTAACGCACTCCCCTAACGTCGGACACACAAGTCCCGCACGGACTCACCACCGTCTCCACTCCACACGCCCGTTGCTACAATAGAGCCACCACGGTAAATGCAGGCGCTAGCGACAAGAGCCGGTAGCGCGCAAAGAAGTGAGTCCTCATGCGCATCCTAGCTGTCGACATGGGAACGGGGACGCAGGACATCCTTGTCTTCGATTCGTCGGGGCCGGTGGAGAACAGCGTCAAGCTCGTAATGCCGAGCGCGACATCAATTGCGGCCGGGCGTATAAGGCAAGCGACCGAGGCCGGACGTCCCGTCTTCTTAACGGGCGACATCCAGGGCGGCGGCCCCTGCCACTGGGCGCTCAACGACCACATCAAGGCCGGCGCAGAGGCCTACGCCACCGCCGGCGCCGCGCGGACCTTTGACGACGACCTGGAGCGGGTTACGGCGATGGGCGTCCGCATCATCGGCGAAGGCGAGCAGCCGGACAGCGCGGCCCGCATCGTCCTGCGAGACCTCGACCTCGCTGCGATCCGCTCTGCGCTGGCCGCGTTCGATGTCTCCGACGAATTCGACGGCCTGGCGCTCGGCTGCCTGGACCACGGCGACTCGCCGCCGAATTACTCCGACCGGCTGTTTCGATTCGACCACCTGCGCCGCGTCGTCGCGGAGCGGAACGACCTGACGGCGTTCGCGTACCTGCCCGACGAGTTGCCGGACTACCTGACCCGCGCCCGCACGATGCTCGCCGGCGCGGCGGAAGAAGCGCCTGAAGTATCGACGGTCTTCCTCGACACCGGCCCCGCCGCAGCCTTAGGGGCGCTGCAGGACCCCACCGTCGGCGGTGAAGAGGAGCGGCTGGTGCTCAACCTGGGCAACATGCACGCGTTGGCCTTCCACCTGAACGGCACGCGCATCCGCAGCCTCTACGAGCACCACACGGGCGAGATGACGACGGAGCAGATCGAAGACTTTACGGAGCGGCTGGTGAGCGGGACGCTGGCTCACGAAGAGGTGTTCGACAGCAAAGGCCACGGCGTATTTTACGCGGCTGATGGCTCGACCAACGGCGCGACGCCGCTAGTGGCTGTCACCGGACCGCAACGCGGACGGCTGCGCGGCAGCAGGCTGCGTCCCTACTTCGCTACGCCTCACGGCGACATGATGATCAGCGGTTGCTTCGGGTTGGTGTTGGGATATGCCGCGCGCTACACAGAACACGCCGAAGAGATCGAGCGGGCGCTGGCGGGCTGAGTCGTCCCTCGCCTACTGGCCGCGCATCAGCCTGGGACCGAACTGTGGCGTCAGCGAGTGGATTAGGAACAGGCGCCGGGGAAGCTCTCGCCTATTGGCCGCGCAAGAACTTGCGGGCGAAGGGCGGCATCAGCGAATGGATGATCTCCGGAGGCTCGGAGATGTCGTTGATCTCGACACCCTGAGGCACGTAGCGCCACGTTCGGAAGCCGTATACATCAACGCCGGCGTCTTTGCAGATGCGCTTCGCGGCTGCCCCGCAGCCGACGGGAACGTAGAGGTAGAACGCAGCCCCGGCTAGCTTCGAAAAAGGCAGCCAGGACTCCTTGGCGCGCTCCTCGGTCACGGTCTCCGCGGTCTCTACCTGGGCCAGGATCCGCAAGACGTTTCCCGGCGTATCGATGACGACGATGTTCGGGGCGAGCTGACTGCCTTCCTCATCCGTGACCCACGCGCTCGTCTCCGGCACGTTGACGTACGACCGGTAGGACGGCAACTCCAGCGAGGGGTACTCGAACCGTGCCTGCGCGATGTCCTGCACCGCCCGCTCATGCAGCTCTTCGCGGCCCTTCGGCGCGGGCTGCAGCAGCTTATCGACGTCTGTCCAGCGTGTATCGATGGTCACCGTGCACCTCCGTGCATCTTGCAGTTGCCATGCACCTCCGTGCATGGTGGTCAGAACGTGACGTCCTGCACGAGTAATGCCCAATAATAATGCATTCGCGCCGCCGGCGTCCAGAAATGGCGGGCCTGGGCCTTCTGCTACAATTGCCTGACTCACGACGCGTTTGGCAGTCTCCGAGAGAGGTATCCCCATGGACTTCGAACAGATCTTGTACGACAAGGCGGACGGCATCGCCACCATTACGCTGAACAGGCCGGAGCGAAGGAACGCCTTCACGCCGACGATGATCCGCGAGTGGGCGGAGGCGCTGGAGGACGCGCGGCTCGATTCCGGCGTCGGCGCCGTGATCGTCACGGGCGCGGGCAAAGGCTTCTGCGCCGGCGCCGACCTGCGAGGCGGCGAAGGCGCGCAGATGATAAGCGAAGGCCAGCCGTCCAGCGCCGCCGATTTCCGCCATTGGCTGCGCGATAGCGTCCACTACGTGCCGCGCGCCGTCGCGCTCTTGGACAAGCCCTACATCGCAGCCGTGAACGGTGCCGCCGTCGGCGCGGGCATGGACATGTGCAGCATGGCCGACATCAGGATCGTTTCGGAGCAGGCCCGGTTCGCCATGACGTACGTCAAGGTCGGGCTCGTTCCCGGCGATGGCGGCTGCTACTACCTGCCGCGCATCGTCGGCTTGGCCAAAGCGCTAGAGCTGATCTGGACAGGCGACTTCTTCGACGCTGAGGAGGCGGTACGCATCGGCTACGCTTCTAAGGCCGTGCCGGCGGATGAGCTGGCGCCGGCCGCTCGGGAGCTGGCGGGACGGATCGTCGAGGGGCCCGCTGTCGCGATCCAACTCGCCAAGCAGCTCGCGTATCAGAGCTATGACAGTACCGTCCAGCAGGCGCTGGAGGCGGCGAACCAGGCGATGGCGATCGTGCGTTCGACGGAGGATGCACGGGAAGGTCCGCGCGCCTTCGCGGAGAAGCGGCGGCCGGAGTTCAAGGGCCGCTAACAGCGGACCCGGCCGCTAACAGCGGACCCGGCCGCTAACAGCGGGGCCGGCGAAACCGACACGACGCCGGGGCGCAGTCTGCCGCGGGTGTCGAAGCACTGCTCGGCGGACTGCTCGGCCAGCGACTCGCCCAGCTCCAGCAGCCGCGTCGCCTGGCTGAGATCGCCGACGCCGTGGCCCTCGCTGACCTCCGGTTGGAGCAGCGTGATGCGCGCGGCCCCGCGCAGGCGCGTCATGTCGCGCTCGACGCGGTGGCGCATCACGATGTCGACCGTGCGGCTGACGACGCCGAGGGCGCTCTTCGGCTCCGGCTCCTCGAAGCAGTGCGACAGATCGATCGCGAGCACGTCCCTACTGCCGGCCTCTACGGCGGTGTCGAGGTCGAGGTGGGCCACCACGCCGCCATCGATGTAGCTGGCGCCGTCGATATCGATCGGCGGGAAGATGCCCGGGATCGCGGTGGAGGCCAGTACGGCCTGCGAAACGGGTCCTTCGCTGAAGACCCGCTTCTGGCCGGACGTCATGTTCGTCGCCGTGATGTGGAGCGGCACCTGCGCCGCGGCGAAGTCGTCCTCCACAGCGTGTTCCGCAATCAGCTCGCGCAGGAAGTCGTTGCTGAAGAGGCAGCGCTGCCGCGATGCCAGGCGATAGGCCACGCGCATGGGACTGTTCCGCATGTAGCGCTCGCTCGCGAGGCCGCGCCACGTCTCAACCAGCCTATCGGCGCCCTCTGCGCCAGGGTTGAACGCAAGGAAGGCGCCGTTGAGCGCTCCCACGCTGGTGCCGACGATGCGCGATGGCCGCAGCCCCCGCGCGATCAGCACGCGCAGCATCCCCGCCTGAAGCGCGCCCATCGAGCCGCCGCCGCTTAGTACGAGCGCCGGGCCGGGTCGGTCGCCGTTCTTTCTGAACCACATCTGCAATCACAAACGCATCGCCGCCCGAAACGTTCCCCTCCTGCTCCTCATATACATACTATCGACTGCCCGACGCGCGTAGCCGTTTTCAGTGCGCCAGAACCATACGTTGACGGCACATGTGCTCGCCTGCTAACATGACGTGTAACCCCTACCCAGGGGGTATGGGTAAGGAGAGTAATATGCAGCCCACCACGAGCGCGGAGGCGCTGAAGCGCCTCAACTACATAGACGGCCACCTGGGCGGCATCCGGCGCATGATCGAAGAGGACACCTACTGCGTCGATGTCCTCAAGCAGACGTACGCGGTCCGGCGCGCCATCGAAAAGCTGGAGGCGCTCCTTCTGGACGGCCACTTGCACACCTGTGTTGTGGAGGGCGTGCGGGACGGTCGCGACGACCAGGTGATCGGCGAGTTGCTGGAGCTGTACGCGCTGGCCAACAAGTAGGGAGACGTACCGTGACTATGAACTTTGCGTTCGTCCTGTTTCCGGACTTCGAAGAGCTGGACTTTGCCGGCCCGCTAGAAGTGATCGGCATGACGGCGAAGTGGCTGGAGAAGGAGTGGCAAGTCTACACCGTGGCCGAAGAGCCGACGGTGGAGGCAACGCTCGGCACCAAGATAGCTGTCGACTACGTGTTCGCCGATGCGCCCAAGCCAGACGTGATCGTTGTGCCTGGCGGCTTCGGCACGCGGCCCGGCATGGACAACGATGCGCTAATCGACTACATCCGCAAAGCCGGCGCGGAGGCGCAGTACGTGACGTCCGTTTGCACGGGGGCGTTCCTGCTGCACAAGGCGGGGTTCCTAGAGGGCAGGAGCGCGACGACGTACTGGCGTTCGCGCGACGAACTGGAGAAGCTGGGCGGCGTCAACGTGAAGGCGGAGCGCTGGGTCCACGACGGCAACGTCATCACCGCCGCCGGCGTCTCGGCCGGCATCGATATGGCGCTCTACCTGCTCGGCGTGCTGAAGACGCCGGAGTTCGCGCGCACCGTCCAACAACTGATCGAATACGACCCGGCGCCGCCGTACGCAGACGTGCCGACGCCGGAGCTAGCCTAGCGGCCACGGAGAGAGGAGAACGCAACGATGCCTCACCACGCTCACGACCACGCATCGGCACCCGACACAGAAGGAGCTACGATGCCGGGCTGGCCGCGCTTCTATGACATTGTCGCGAAAGTCCTGTTCTTCGGCCGAGAGGGCAAGTTCCGCCGGACAATCCTGGAGCAAGCCCAGCTCGCACCCGGCGAGACGGTGCTCGATGTCGGCTGCGGCACGTGCACGCTCGCGATCGCGGCGAAGGAACGCGCCGGCCCTTCAAGCGTCGTACACGGCATCGACGCGACGCCGGGCATGATCGAGGTCGCCGAGCGCAAGGCGCGGAAGGCGGGCGCAGACGTCCGCTTCCAGGTCGGCCTCATCGAGAAGATCCCGTTCCCGGACGGCACGTTCGACCTTGTGCTCAGCAGCCTCATGCTCCACCACCTGCCGGAGGAGCTGCAAAAGAAGGGACTGGAGGAGATCCGGCGCGTCCTCAAACCAGGCGGGCGCTTCCTCGGCGTCGACTTCGCGGGTGGATCTCACTCCGCGCTTGGGCACGTTCTCCCGTTCCTCCACCACAAGCCAGACACCGTTCACGCTGAGCAGCTCGCAGAACTCCTGAAGGCAGGCCACTTCGACGACGTCGTAGCGCTTCCGACCCCATACAGACTGTTCGCCTTTACGCGCGCTTCAAGAACCTAGAGTGGAGAAGTCACGATGACTACCAAGACCGAAGAACAAGTCACCATCGCCGTCGGCGGCATGACGTGCGCATCCTGCGTCGGGCGGGTCGAAGGCTCTCTCTCGAAGGTGCCCGGCGTCCTGGACGCCTCCGTCAACCTGGCGACAGAGGAAGCGACCGTCACCTACGACCCCGACGCCGCCACACCGGGCGAACTCTACGACGCCGTAGCGGCGGCAGGCTACGAAGCGAAACCCGTCACGAAGACGTTCGCCGTCCGCGGCATGACGTGCGCATCGTGCGTTCGCAGAGTCGAAGACGCGCTGCAGAAAGCGGACGGCGTGCAGCGCGCGCAGGTAAACCTGGCAACAGAGCGGGTCACAGTCTCCTACAATCCCGGCACAGCACTCGATACGCTGCGAGCCGGGGTCGCGGCGCGCGGCTACGAGCTGGCCGGTGAAATCGACGCCGCGGCAGAGCTAGAAGACACGGAGGCTGAGGAGCGCGCGCGGGAGGAGCGAGACCTGCGGATCCGCATGGTAGCCGCGATTGCGGTCGGCGTTGCTCTGATTGTGCTGTCGCAGAGCGGCAACATCCCCGGCCTCTCGTCCGTGCGGCCCGGCTTCATCAACATGATCTCCTGGGCGCTGGCGACGCCGGTGCAGTTCTGGGCCGGCGCCCGCTTCTACCGCGGCGCCTGGCAGGTGGGCCGCCACCGCTCGACGGACATGAACACGCTGATCGCAACAGGCACCAGCGTCGCATACGGCTACAGTGTGGTCGCAACGGTGTGGCCGGGGCTGATCGAGCGCGCCGAGGGCGTCAGCGCCGATGTCTACTTCGACACCGCCGCCGTAATCGTCGGGTTGATCCTGTTGGGCCGCTGGCTGGAGGCACGGGCCAAGGGCCAGACGTCGGCCGCGATCAAACGCCTGATGGGCCTGCAAGCGAAGACAGCCCGCGTGGTTCGTGACAGCGAGGAGCAGGACGTGCCCATCGAAGATGTCGTGCCGGGCGACACCGTCATCGTCCGCCCCGGCGAGAAGATCGCCGTCGATGGTGTGGTCGTCGACGGCCGCTCCGCAGTGGACGAATCGATGCTCACCGGCGAGAGCCTGCCAGTGGAGAAGGGGCCGAAGGACGAGGTGTTCGGCGCAACGATCAACAAGACCGGGAGCTTTCGCTTCCAGGCGACCAAGGTGGGCAAGGACAGCGCCCTCGCCCAGATCATCCGGCTGGTGCAGGAGGCACAGGGCTCCAAGGCGCCGATCCAGCGCTTGGCCGATGTGATCGCGTCGTATTTCGTTCCGGCGGTGCTCACCATCGCGCTCGGGACCTTTGCGCTGTGGTTGGCGCTCGGCCCATCGCCGGCGGTGACGTACGCGCTGCTCGCCGCGGTCGCGGTGCTGATCATCGCCTGCCCCTGCGCTCTCGGACTGGCGACCCCGACCGCGATCATGGTGGGAACGGGCAAGGGCGCGGAGCATGGCGTCCTGATTCGTGGCGGCGAGTCGCTGGAGACGGCGCACAAGATCAAAGCCGTGGTGCTGGATAAGACGGGCACGATTACCGAAGGCAAGCCCTCGGTGACGGACGTGGTGACGACCGACGGCCTCTCGGACGACGATCTGCTCCGCTTGGCCGCCAGCGCCGAGCGCGGCTCCGAACACCCGCTGGGCGAGGCGATCGTCCAGGAGGCGCAAGACCGTGGCCTGTCTCTGGCCGAAGCACAGGAGTTTCAGGCGGTGCCCGGCCATGGCATCGAAGCGCGGGTAGATGGCCGCCCGCTACTGCTGGGCAACCTGAAGCTGATGAACGACAATCGATTCGAGCTCAACGGGCTGGCTGCCCAGGGCGAGACGCTATCAGAAGAGGGCAAGACGCCGATGTTCGTCGCCGTCGATGGCCGGGTGGCGGGCGTGATCGCCGTCGCCGATACGCTGAAGCCGGGCTCCCGCGACGCCGTCGCCGAGCTGCATCGGACGGGCATCGAGGTGGTGATGCTCACCGGCGACAACCGCCGCACCGCCGAGGCAATCGCCCGGCAGGTAGGGGTAGACCGTGTGCTGGCCGAGGTTCTGCCGGAAGACAAGGTGAACCATGTGCGCGCGCTCCAAGACGAGGGCAAGGTCGTGGCCATGGTGGGTGACGGGATCAACGACGCTCCGGCGTTAGCACAGGCCGATATCGGCATCGCGATCGGCACCGGAACGGACGTCGCGATAGAGGCCTCCGACATTACGCTGATCAAGGGCGACCCAAGGGACATCGCCACGGCGATCCAGCTCAGCAAGCAA
This sequence comes from Chloroflexota bacterium, assembly GCA_029262675.1. Lineage (GTDB taxonomy): Bacteria > Chloroflexota > Dehalococcoidia > DSTF01 > RBG-16-68-14 > JADFKB01. The sequence continues at coordinate 52,044 of JAJCYW010000006.1, forward strand.
ACGATGCGGACCATCCGCCAGAATCTCTTCTGGGCGTTCGCGTACAACGTGGCGCTGATCCCGATAGCGGCCGGCGTGCTCTACCCCGTTTTCTCGAGCAGCGGCGTGCCGTCCGGCCTCGAGCCGTTCCTGGGAGAGTTCGGCTTCCTCAACCCGATGCTGGCAGCTGGGGCGATGGCGCTCAGTTCCGTCTCCGTGATGACGAACTCGCTACGACTGCGCGGATTCCGTCCCGCCGCGCGCTGACAGCTTCGGAGAAGAGGGAGTCACCTGAATCATGTGCCTAAGCCAATTTGGTGATCCTCGCGGACCGCTGGGCTGGTTGGCTGGCAAACTGATGGCGCGGGGCAACATCGACATCAACCAACTCGCCCTCGAAGCGCTCGACCTCCAGCCCGGCGACCACGTGTTGGAGATCGGCTTCGGGCCCGGCGTGACGCTGGCCGAGATCGCCAAGCAAGCGGGGGACGGCTTCGTCGCTGGCATTGAGCCGTCCGAGACGATGCTCCGCGAGGCGGCCGGCCGGCTGAAGGAACACATCGAGGCCGGCAGCGTCGAACTGAAGAGCGGCAGCGTATCGAGCATCCCGTACGAGGATGGGCGGTTTGACCGCGTGCTGACGGTGAACACGATCTACTTCTGGGAGCAGCCGGAGAGCGACCTGCGCGAGGTCCGCCGCGTGCTGAAGCCAGGCGGACGGTTCGCGCTGGTCTTCCGGGCGATCAAGGACGAGAACGGCGCGCTGCGGATGCAGGGCGTACCCGACCCGCCTTCGCTCGAAGAACTGACCCGCTGGATGGAGTCGGCCGGCTTCACCGACGTCATCGCCCACGACCGGGACATCCGCTTCCTGATGTCCACTATGAAGGGTATCGCGCTCGTCGCTCGCGCGGAGTAGACCCTGACAGGCCGCACAGAAGCTGGTAGAATCGTCTCTCAACGTTCGCGTGGCGAAGTAAGGAGACGGAAGCGTGACATACTACCACCGGCCGACGAAGCTGACGCAGGTCTTCAACAGCCTGATCTCGTTCTTCGCGTCGCTGGGGCTGACGCCGTCAGATACCGTGACGCTGGAGGCAAAGGGGCGGCGCAGCGGCAACGTACATGCCAACGCCGTCACCTGGGTGGAACACGAAGACACCCGCTACCTGGTATCGCCGCGCGGCGAGTCGGAGTGGGTTCGCAACGTGCGGGCAGCCGGCGGCAGCGCCGTGATCCGCCATCGCGGCCGCCGGCAGGTACAACTGCAGGAGATCGAGGAGGCGAAACGGGCGCCGATTCTCAAGCTCTACCTGCAGAAGACCGCCAGCGCCACAAAGGCCCACTTTGATGTCGACAAGGACGACGACGTGGAGGCCTTCGCCGCGATAGCCGGCAAGTACCCCGTGTTCCTCATCTCGGACACGGCCTAGGCGCGGTTGCTCATAGCGCGGCCGCTGCGACTGCAGCGCCGTAAGCGTTATCCTGCACGCGTGAACCCTAGAGCCTGGGCCGCGATTATGGCCGGCCGTGCCGCGGGCGGCGCCAGCCGCGCGCTGCGCCGGGGCGGCGGGACCGCGATCGCCGGCGCCATAGCGCAGCGCATCGACTCCGCGCTCCCGGCCAGGCTGGCCGGGCAGATCGGCCACGGCTGTGCGCTCGTGACCGGCACTAACGGCAAGACGACGACAGCCCGCATGCTGGCGGCCGCCGCCCGCGAGGCCGGCCTGCAACCTCTGGCGAACCCCAGCGGCTCCAACCTGATGCGCGGCATCACGGCCGCCCTCATCAGCGAGACGGGGGCCACCGGCAGTATCCGCAACGGCGCCGACCGTGTCGGTATCTTCGAGGTCGATGAAGCCGTGCTGCCGCACGCCGTACGCGCGCTGCGGCCGCGCGCCGTGATCTTCACCAACCTCTTTCGCGACCAGTTGGACCGCTACGGTGAGGCCGACGCCGTCGTATCTATCTGGCAGCGCGCCATCAGCGACCTACTGCCAGACGCGACACTGGTCGTTAACGCCGACGACCCGGCCGTTGCATCCCTCATCGAGGCAGCGGAACGGCCGGTACTGACCTACGGCATCGATGACGTCTCACAGGCGATCGACGAGCCGGAGCACGCTTCCGACTACAAGCTCTGCCTGACGTGCGACGAGGAGCTGGACTACGATGCCACGTTCTACGGCCACATCGGCCACTGGTGCTGCCCGGGCTGCGGCCGCACGCGGCCGGCACCCGACGTCCGCGCGTTGTCTATTGACGCGAACCGGGACGGCTCGGCGGCCGTGTCAATCGCGACAGCGGACGGCGAGCGCGAGTTCTATCTTCCGCTCAGCGGTCTCTACAACGTGGCGAACGCGCTCGCCGCCACGGCCGGGGCAGTAGCACTAGGGCTGCCCATGGACGCCGCGCTGCGGGCGCTGGCGGCCTTCTTGCCGGCGTTCGGAAGGCAGGAGCGATTTCGCGTCGAAGGACGCGACGTCGTTGTACTGCTCGGTAAGAACCCGACCGGGCTCAACCAGGTCCTGCGGACAATCAGCGCCGGCCAGGGAGCGCAGCATCTCCTCTTCTTCCTCAACGACGGTATCGCGGATGGGCGCGACATCTCATGGATCTGGGACGCGGACTACGAGATCATCGCTGCCGGTGCGCGCGGCGTCACCGTTTCCGGCACGCGTGCGGACGAACTGGCGCTGCGGCTGTCCTACGCAGACGTCGCTGCGGAGCCCCGCGTGGTGACGGAAACACGCGCAGCGATGGACGCCGCACTGGCGCAGACGCCGCCGGGCGAGATGCTGTACGTGCTGCCGACGTACACGGCGATGCTGGAGGTGCGCGAGCTGCTGGCCGCGCGGGCCGGCGTCCGCCCCTACTGGGAGGACACGCCGTGAGCGAGAACCAGCGCCTGCGCATCGCCCACCTCTACCCGCGCCTGATGAACATCTACGGTGACCGGGGCAATATCATGGCGCTCACGCGCCGGGCGCGTGCTCGCGGCATGGACGCGGATGTGACGGAGCTCGGCGCGGGCGACGCTCTCGCTGCCGGTGCCTTCGACCTGATTTTCGCCGGGGGCGCGCAGGACAGGGAACAGCGCCGCGTTGCGGACGACCTGCGCACGGTGAAGGGGGATTCGTTGCGGGAGGCAGTCGAAGCGGGGGTCGTCATGCTAGCCGTCTGCGGCGGCTACCAGCTCTTCGGCGCGCACTACACGGACGCCACCGGCGCGCAATTGCCCGGCCTGGGCCTCTTCGATATCTGGACGGAGCACCCCGGCGCAGGGGCGGCGCGCCTCGTCGGCAACGTGGTCGCGGAACTGGAGCCGGGAGACGATGGCTGGGAGGGCGGCACGCTGGTCGGCTTCGAGAACCACGGCGGCCGCACGATGCTCGGCCCTGGCGCGCGGCCGCTCGCCCGCGTCCGCAGCGGCCACGGCAATAACGGCCGCGACGGCACGGAGGGCGTGCGCTACAAGAACGCCTTCGGCACCTACCTCCACGGCTCGCTGCTGCCGAAGAACCCCCGCTTCGCCGACAGGCTGATCGCGCTGGCGCTGGCACGCGGCGGCGACGTTCCCGACCTGGCGCCGCTCGACGACCGGCTGGAACAGGCCGCGCACGACGCCGCCCTGCGGCTTGGCGGGCGCTAGCCGCCGTGCGACGTTGCGCCGCGCTGGCCGCGCTCTTGCTGCTAGCCCTGGCCGCGACGGCAGCCTGCGGCGGCGGTGACGAGCCCGAGCGCCTCGTCGTCATCGATCTCAATATCCTCCACGGCATCGGCGGCGGCGACGAGAGCGGCCCCTACGAGCGTATCTCGGAGCGCATCGAGCTAATCGCCGCCGCGCTCGCCGAAGCACAGCCGGACGTGGTGTTCCTGCAGGAGGTGCTTACCGGCGCGGACGATGACTACCCGGACGTACGCGGCGTGCTCCTGGAGGCCTTGGGGGACGAGTACCGGACCGTGTTCGGCGACCTGACCGGCAACAAGATCGACGCGGACGGGCTGGGCCAGCTCACGCTGACGCGGCTGCCGGTGGTGTCCGCCGCCAATCGCAGCATCAGCATGGCGCGCTCCGCCCACCGCGTCACCGTTGAGACCGTGTCCGGGCCGATCGATCTCTACAACACGCACCTGGAGGGCGCGGGCGCCGTCGTCGATGTGACAGCCGCCGAGGCGCTGGCCGAAATAGCGACGCTGCTGGCGTTCATCGAGGAGTCCGCCGGCCGGCCGGCACTGCTGGCGGGAGACTTCAACGCGCGGCCGCAACACGGCTCTATACGGGCGCTGCGCGACGCGGGATTTGTCGATGCAGTCGCCGAAGGCGGCGACGCGACGTGCGTGGCGCAGGGCGACCCGGGCTGCACCAGCTCGACACGGCCTCTCAGCGACAACCCGGAGAACCTGGCCAGCAAGCGCATCGACTACGTGTGGGTGCGTGACGGTGGCAGCAGGCAGGTGAGCGTGGAGCGCGCGGAGCTGTTCCTCAACGAGCCGGTCGCGCTGGAAGGGGGCGGCCTGCTCTGGCCTTCCGACCACATCGGCGTGCTGGCGGAGCTTCGGCTAGAGTAGGCGCGGCGGGCCTTACGATAGCGACGTGTGTGAGCTGGGCTCAGGACCCAGTCGAGACGCAGGAATCGGCAGCCGTCATCCGCGAGCGTGCGCGCGGTAGAGGCGCACCGGCTCCGGTATGCCCTTCATGACGACGGGGCCGAGCTCCTCGAACAAGATCTCCGGCAGCTTGTCGTCAATCTCCGCAAGCGTCGCCTCTGACAGGAGCACCTCGCTTGGCCCGGCGATGTCGACGACGCGTGAGGCGACGTTGACGTCGTGGCCGACGAGGTCGTCGCCGCGCCGGGTCTGGTGGCCGGAGTGCATGCCAACCCGCACCCAGAGCGGCACGTCGGACTCTGCCGACTCCATTTCGAACCGCTCCTGCAGCAACAGCGTGGTGCTGACCGCATCGCAGGCATCTTCAAACCAGAGCAGCAGGCCGTCGCCCAACTCCTTGACAATGCGCGCGCCGGAGGGAAGCGACTCGCGCACCAGCCGGTCTTGTGTGGAGAGGAGGGCCAGCGCTTCGCCGTCGCCTTGCAGTGCCGTGTACTCCGTGAAGCCGACAATGTCAGTGAACACCACGGTACCTTCGGACCGATCGGCGAGAGGAGATTCCTCCTCCATCAGGAGGGTAGCACCTCGATCTTGCCGCTGAGCGAGCGCACTGTGATCTTACAATCTTCCCCTTTTTCACAGTCGAAGCGCGGCCGGCCGGAGAGTGTTCGGAGCTTGGCCGAAGGCCGCACGCCGGGCGGAACCTCGATCTTGACCGCGCCCGACATTGTATGGGCGGTAACGTCGCCGCTGCCCTGCATGCCGACATCGATGCGGCCGCTGGCGCTCCGCGCGTGGACGTCACCCGTAACTCCACCGAAGCGGATCCGTCCGGACAGCGTGGAGGCCTGCGCGTCGCCAGCTTGCTCGCAGGTCACGCGCCCGCTCTTGGAGCGCAGACTGCAGCGGCCGCTGCAGCGGCCGACCTCGATGTTGCCGCTGATGGTGCGCGCGTCAACGAGCTCCGCGCGATCGATCGTTATGCCGCCGCTGATCGTCGTGATGCGCGCGCTGTCGAACTCGCCTCGCAACTCGACCGTGCCCGACACGGTCCCGACCGAAACGTCCGCGCCGGTAGGGCTGCGTATCTCCAACCGGCCGGAGCCGCCGCGCGCGGACTTTACCGAGACGCGCTCCGCCGGGTCGACCGTAATCTTGTCCTCACGCAGGGGCGCATCCGACTCGATCAGGAAGTCATCGCGCTCCTCCGCGATCACGAGCACGCGACCGGACCGCGTGCTGACGTGCAGGTGCGCACGGGTGGTGACCGGAATGCTACGCTGATTCACTCTTGGCGTTCCATTCTCAGAGTGCTGCAGTATAACATTCGCGCGCACTCTCGCTTATGAGAGGCAGTTCACACAACGCCCGACGTCCGGCGCCGGGGCTTGATTTCTCGCTGTCCAGCACATACTATTCCTGCAGCACTGTCCGGCCTCGATCCCTGCCAGCGGGTGAAGCTGGCGCCGGGCCCACAAAGCTTCGACGCGCGTCGGAGCCGTGGGCTCTTTTTGTTGCAGACGGGGACGCCACCGGCATGTTCTACGTTCACCAGCGTCTGGACCCCGCGTTCGAGGAGCTGCTACAGCGAGCGATAGCCGGCGACGAACTGACGCGAGACGACGGCGTTCGGCTGATCTCGGCCAAGGGTTCGGAGCTCTCCGCGCTGATGCTGGCCGCCAGCACCGTTCGTGACCAGGGCAAGGGCAGCACCGTCACGTACTCGCGCAACGTTTTCATCCCCCTCACCAATCTCTGCCGCCAGAAGTGCGGCTACTGCACGTTCGCTCGCGGCCCCAAGGACAGCAAGGCCCACACCATGTCGCCGGATGAAGTGCTGATGGTCGCGGAGGCGGGACGCCGACAGGGCTGCAAGGAGGCTCTCTTCTCGCTGGGCGAAAGACCAGAGGACACGTACGAATCCTATCGCGACGACTTGCGCCGCTTCGGGCATGAGACGACGATCTCCTACCTGCGCGAGCAGTGCGCCGCCGTCCTCAACGAGACGGGCCTGCTGCCACATGCGAACCCCGGCATCATGACACGGAATGAGGTCGTCTCCCTGCGGGAGAGCAACGTCAGCATGGGCCTGATGCTGGAGACGACGTCTGAACGGCTCCACGCCAAGACCGAGGCGCACTTCAACTGCCCCGGCAAAGTACCCGAGCTGCGACTGGACACGATGCGGTTCGCCGGCGAGCAGGGCGTCGCGTTCACCACCGGCATCCTGATCGGCATCGGCGAGACGTGGGAGGAGCGCGTCGACTCGGTCCTGGCGATCCGCGACGTGCACCGGGAGCACGGCAACATCCAGGAGGTGATCGTGCAGAACTTCCGCGTGAAGGACGACATCCCGATGCGCCACCGTGACGAGCCAAGCGTCTACGAGATGCTGCGCACGATCGCAACCGCCCGGCTGCTCTTCGGCCCCGGCATGAGCATCCAGGCGCCGCCGAACCTGACACCGGATTCCTACGGGCTCTACTTACTGGCCGGCATCAACGACTGGGGCGGCGTCTCGCCGCTGACGAAGGACTACATCAGCCCGGAGGCCCCCTGGCCGAAGATCGTAGAGCTGGAAGAGGTGACGAACGAAGCCGGGTTCGATCTGCGCGAGCGGCTGGCCATCTACCCGAGCTTCGTCTCGGATGCGCGCTTCGTCCGCGAGGCCTGCCGTCCGCTGATCGAACGTTGGACCGACGAATCGGGCCTTGTCGCAACGGAGGAGTTACGAGCATGAGTACAGGACCGAACGGCAGCCGCCCGGACGCCTGGCCCGACATCCGCAGCATCGAATCGCTGCTCGGTGAGCTCACGCCTGCCGTCGCAATGGCCATCGACCGCGCACTCGGCGGCGCGGACCTGTCGGCCAACGACGCGGTGACTCTCTTCGATTGCCGCGGTAGCGACGTCGAAGCGCTGACGCTCGCCGCCGACTACCTGCGCCGCGAACAGGCCGGCGACCAGGTAACGTACGTGGTCAACCGCAACATCAACTTCACGAACGTCTGCATCAAGCGCTGCGGCTTCTGCGCGTTCAGTCGCGACCACCGTACCGAGGAAGGCTACCTGCTGCCTATCGAGGAGATCGTCCGGCGGGCAAGAGAAGCAGTAGAACTGGGCGCGACCGAGATCTGCGTCCAGGCCGGCCTGCCGCCGAAGATGGAGGGCGACCTGTACGAACGCACCTGCCGGGCGCTGAAGGAGGCGCTGCCGGAGCTGCACATCCACGGCTTCTCGCCGGAGGAGGTGCTCTACGGTTCGATCCGCGCCCGCTGCTCGATTCCCGAGATGCTGCGGCGGCTGAAGGAAGCCGGCGTCGGCAGTCTGCCCGGCACCTCCGCCGAGATTCTCGTGCAGGACGTGCGCGACCGCATCTCGCCCGGGCGCATCACCGTCGACCAGTGGCTGGAGGTCGTCACCTCGGCGCACGAGGCCGGCATCCCGACCAGCTCGACGATGATGTACGGCCACGTGGAGACATCCGAGCACAAGGCGCGCCACCTGGCGCTGTTGCGCGACGTGCAGCGCCGCACGGGCGGCATCACGGAGTTCGTGCCACTCAGTTTCGTCCACGACGAGGCGCCGATGCACCAGAAGGGGCTAGTGGACGGCATCCGAGACGGCGCCACCGGGCTGGAGGTCGTAAAGACGTACGCCGTCGCGCGCCTCTTCCTGGGCCGCGACATCCCGAACCTGCAGGTCTCCTGGGTGAAGGAAGGCACCGCGCTGGCGCAACTCCTGCTGGCCGCCGGCGCCAACGACTTCGGCGGGACGCTGATCAACGAGAGCATCTCGACCGCCGCCGGGGCGGAGCACGGGCAACTGATGCGGCCATCGCAGTTCCGCGCGCTGATCCGCGAGGCAGGCCGCGTTCCCGCCGAACGGACGACGACCTACGACATCCGCCGCATCTTCGACGACCCGGCGAACGACCCCGTCGACCCGCTGGACACCGTCGAGTACGACGAGCAGCGCTTCGGGACGTTCAACGTGCTGCTCCATCAAGACGACAACCGCTTCCGGGATACGTTCACGGGCGTGGGAGGCAAGGGACGCGACTAGCGCCGCCGCAAGAGCAACCCTCCGGCTCCCAGCGTGAGCACTCCCAGCACACCCAGGACGACAAGCCCCATCCCGGACGAGCTCCGTACGCTCCGCCCGCCGGACCCCGTGTCGGGCAGCCGCAAGTCCAGCTCGATCTCCTGGAGTCCGGGCTGCCATGGAATCGAGCCGGCAGGCCGACCGTCGATCGTGAACGTAACGGTCGCGCCGGCACGTCCACAGCCGGGCTGGACCTCTGCTGAGGGCCCGATCAGGCGCGAGAAGCCCGCCTGATCGGGCGGGAACACTCGAAGCGCCTGCGTAGTCCGTATCGTCGTTTGGCCGCAAATGGTGTCGCCCACCATCGCCAGCACGGGGGCGCCGTCCCCAGGCAGTCCCGCGGCGGGAACCTCCATCCAGTACCAGGCATGATGCTCCATTGCCGCAAGAGAAACGAAGTCGATCTGGAGGAAGTTCTCCACCTCAGCGTACGGAACCCAGGACGCTGTTTCGGTAGCCTGCACGCCGCCCACCCGGAAGCTCACCACAGCTCCGCGGCTCGCGCAGCCCTCCCGCTCGCGTTCACCGAGCACGTTGATGACGAAGTCGACCCCGCTGTCAGCCAACACAGTACTCGTGCCACAGACAAGGCCGTTGACTAGCGCCTCGATACGCGTTCCCGATGGGGCTCGCCTGTCCTCGAGGACAGCCCGACCAACTATCACCGCCGCTTCGGTCGGTCGAGCCCCGAAGTTAACTTCGACCGTCTGCCCATCCCCCACCGTGACCGGGACGGTTGACGGCATCGTGGCCGTCCAGGGAAGCGGCGCACCAACGCAGTAGCTCCCGGCTAGAGGATGGAAGCTAAAGCTGAACACATCGGCGCAGCCACCTTGTCTTTCATCCAACTCCACGGTCAGATCGTACCTGCCCGGCGCCGCCTCGAGCGTGAACGTTCCGTCGACACCATTACCCGTGCTTCCAAGCGTAGCGCCATCCGGTTTCAACACAACATCGCGCGATAGCCCCTCCTCCCCGGGGTCTTGGGTCCCATCCTCATCCCTGTCGTGGAACACGACGCCGGTGATAGTGCCGCTTGCCTCCTGCCCCATCGCTGGTGTACCCGCGAGCAGCGCGCCGGCGGCAATGAGAAGGAGGATGAGAAGTGGCCAGTAGTTCTTCATAGTCAGTCCTCGCCAGGGAGTATTGGCTCATGGAGACCAAATTTCCCGTCAATGATAAGTGATAAGCCGACCATTCGCCACCGTGCGCGCGCAAAGAGGCCCGCACCTTCTGGTGCGGGCCTCTTTGGAGATATGCCTGGTAAGGGCTGTCACCCCTACGGGAGCAGCAACGGGGTGGCGGACACTGGATCATTGTGTTCCATGTCGCCGGGCTCTAGCTGCGGGCCGCACGAGACCGACGTCACGAACGTCTCCGCCTCCAGGCCCTGCACGAGGGCGAGGCACGCGTCTTCCGTTGTAGCAGCGAAGTTCGCCACGCCCGTCGGCGGGAACGACTCCTGGACCACGTACTCGGCGTCCGGGTCGAAGTCGCGGATCCGCGCGCCGACCTCATCCAGGTGGTCTGCCAAGACCGTCTCATTGAACCGGATCGTGATCGTGTACTGGTTCTCAACAGCAGGAATCAGGTCCGGCGGCGCGAGCGGAAGTTCGCCTCCGTCCATGTCGCACTCCGCCCCCGCTAGACACGTGCCGTTCACGATCGTGTCTTCGCAGTCGGGCGCGTCTTCCGCGCACACCGCGTTCGTCACCGCACCGTCCGGATTCGAGTCATCGTAGCCGGGGTCGCCTGGCTCGAGCACTGGTCCGCAGGACAGCTCGGAGATCGAACCCACCTCCTCGTCGAGCCCCGCGCGAACAACATCACAGAATTCTTCGACGTCTGTGTTGATCACCCCATAGAGTTGGGGAGGGAGCGATTCCGCGCTTAGCACCTCCGCCGCCGCATCGTAACCGCCAAGCAACCGAACCACCACATCGGCGTCCGTCATCTCGTATCGTTCCTGATCGAATCGGACACTGACTTCGTAATCGGCGCCGCCCAACGCCTGATCCTCGCCATCCACCGGCAGGCCGTCACTATCCGCCGCGATCTCTGTGTTAGTATCACCGCTGCCGCCCCCGCAGGCTGCCGCGCCGAGCGCTAGCAGGCCCATCAATCCTATGAGTAGTAGCCACTTCTTCATGGTCGGGTCTCCTTGGTTCGCTGCAATCCTGGTTTCCCGTTCACTTGCATGACGTTCGAAAGCGCCCGGCGGTTCCCTACCGCCTCGCCTGTGTGATCCGCGCACCGGACCCAAGTCGCGAAAACTGGCATGATGGGCGCATGCAGATTATCCGACACGGACAGCTGGCCCCGTTCACGCTTCTGCTGCTGGCGCTGGCGATCGCGGCCTGCGGCGGCTCCGGTGACTCCGGCGGGCGCGGCCTGCTCGGCGGCACCGATACAGACGTCCGCAGCGTCTCGCTCGACGACGTTCACGTCGATACGTTCATCGCGGGTTCCGTGCCGCTCTCTGTAATCGAGGAGGAGCGGCTGCTGACGCTGCGGGACGCGATCCCCCCGTTGGACAACCCTCGCTACGACGACGCCGCGGGCGGCGAGTGGCTGCAGCCGAACGATCTCGTGCTGGGCTACGTCGCGGCGGACGGCACGGCCTACGCCTATCCGGTCAAGATCCTCAACCTGCACGAGATCGTCAACGACACGCTGACCGGCAGAGACGTGCTCGTCACGTACTGCCCGCTCTGCCGCAGCGGCATCGTCTACGACCGCAACCTCGGTGAACAACTGCTGTCGTTCGGCAACACCAGCGCGCTCTACGAGGCCGACCTGGTGATGTACGACAGGCAGACGCTCTCCTACTGGTTCCAGGTGGCCGGAGAGGCCATCATCGGCGAGAAGACGGGCGCGCGGCTGGAGCCGCTGCCCTCCGTGACGACGACTTGGTCAGAGTGGCGGCTGCTGCATCCACAGACGCTGGTGCTCTCCCGCGACACCGGGTTCGGCCGCGATTACGACCGTGAGATCGCCGCCGACATCCAGGACTTTGTCAACGACGGCGTATTCCCGTTCCCCGTCACCGACGCTGCGAAGGACGGCCGCCTGCCGGCGGGCGAGTTGGTGCTGGGCGTGGAGGCCGGAGGCGAGCGGCGCGCCTATCCGATCGCGTCGCTCGGCGACGCGGCTCTGAACGACGAGCTCGGCAGCACAGCCATCGCCATCCTCGCCCGAGATGGAGGGACGGCCGCGGCGTACGCCGCCACCGTTGCCGGGCGGACGCTGACGTTCGAGCGGCGCGACGGCGCGTTTTTCGACGCGGAGACGGGGAGCGAATGGTTGCTGACGGGCGAAGCGGTGGCCGGTGAACTGGCAGGCGAACGGCTCCCCGCGCTGCCAGTGCGCACGACGCTCTGGTTCGCCTACGCGGCGGCGTTCCCGGCGGTGGAAGTGTACGAGCCGTAGGAGCTCAAATGTGGTGCGCCGGCGCTTACGGCAGGTCCGTGTCACCCATCAGGTAGCGGTCGACTTCGCGAGCGGCCTGGCGGCCCTCTGCGATCGCCCAGACCACGAGGGATTGGCCGCGGCGCATATCGCCGGCGGCGAAGATGCCGGGCTCGCTGGTCACGAACTGTCCGAACTCCGCCTTGACGTTCGACCGGTCGTCTCGCTCCACGCCGAACCGGCCCAGCACGGTATTCTCAGGACCCAGGAAGCCCATCGCTAGCAGGACCAGCTGGGCCGGCCAGACCTTCTCCGTGCCCGGGATCTCTCTCATCACGGGCCGGCTGTTGTTCTCCTGCACCCACTCGATTTCGACGGTGTGCGCCTCCTTGACGCGCCCGCTCTCATCGCCCACGAACCGCTTCGTCGTGATGCTGTAGTTCCGCGGGTCTTTGCCGAAGACTGCCGCTGCTTCGGCCTGGCCGTAGTCCACGGAGTAGACCTTGGGCCACTGCGGCCAGGGATTGTCCGCAGCGCGCTCGATCGGCGGACGGGGCAGGATCTCAAACTGCGCAAGACGCTGGCAGCCGTCGCGCATGGCCGTCCCTACGCAGTCGGTGCCGGTGTCGCCTCCGCCTATCACGATGACATCCTTGTCCTTCGCTGAGATGTACTGCCCGTCCTTGCGCCCGCTGTCAAGCAGGCTCTTGGCATTCGCGTGCAGGAACTCCATCGCGTAGTGGACGCCTTTGAGCTCGCGTCCTTCGATGGGCAGGTCGCGGGGCTTCGTCGCACCGCCGCAGAGGACGACGACGTCGAACTCCTCCCGCAGTTTCTCCGCCGGATAGTCCTTGCCCACTTCGGTGTTCGGGACAAACGTAACGCCCTCTTCGGCCATCAGATCGATCCGGCGCTGCACGATGCGCTTGTCGAGCTTCATGTTTGGGATGCCGTACATGAGCAACCCACCTATCCGGTCGGCGCGTTCGAACACCGTGACCCAGTGGCCGGCGCGATTGAGCTGGGCGGCGCACGAGAGGCCCGCCGGGCCGGAGCCGACGACGGCGACTTTCTTGCCCGTGCGCGACGCTGGCGCCTCGGCCACCACCCACCCCATCTCGAAACCGTTGTCGATAATCGAGCACTCGATGCTCTTGATCGTGACCGGCGGTTCGCTGATGCCCAGGACGCACGACCCCTCGCAGGGCGCCGGACAGACGCGGCCGGTGAACTCCGGGAAGTTGTTTGTCTTGTGGAGACGGTCTAGCGCCTCGCGCCAGAGGCCGTTGTAGACGAGGTCGTTCCATTCGGGGATCAGGTTGTTGATCGGGCAGCCGGCAGCCATCCCATCCAACAGCGTCCCCGTATGGCAGAACGGCACGCCGCAGTCCATACAGCGGGCGCCCTGCTGCCGCAGCTTCTCCTCGTCGAAATGCTCATAGAATTCGAGCCAGTCCCCAATACGCTCGGCGGGGGCCCGAGTACCGGGTAACTCCCGCGCAAACTCCATGAATCCGGTTGGCTTGCCCATCTCTCTATCCCAACACTCTGATCCGTGATACCACGTTTACCGTTGGCTGTATGCCCGCGCCGTGTACCGGTCGATTCGGGGGTTCGTCCGGCCCGACTACTTCCCTCCGACGCGCGCCACATCGTGGGCGTTGACCTCGAACGCCGCCATCTCGGCCTCATCGACGGACAGTCCCTGCTCGAGCATCTGCGCTTGCGTCTCGATGACCCGCTTGTAGTCGTTCGGAAGCACCTTGACGAACTTCGGGACCAGTTCATCCCAGCGGGCGAGCACCTCTTTGGCGAGGTCGCTATCCGTGTACTCGATATGGCGGCGGACCATCGCATGAACGAGACCGATCTCATCGTTGTCGTCCAGGTGGCAGAGCCGCACCATCTCCTGGTTGCAGTTGCGCGGGAACTCACCGGAGTCATCCAGCACGTAGGCGATACCGCCGGACATGCCCGCCGCGAAGTTCCGCCCCGTCGGCCCGAGGATCACCACCCTGCCGCCGGTCATGTACTCACAGCCGTGGTCGCCCACGGCCTCCACCACCGCGTGCACGCCGCTGTTGCGCACACAGAACCGCTCGCCGGCCATGCCGCGAATATACGCTTCGCCGCTGGTGGCGCCGTAGAACGCAACATTGCCGATGACAATGTTCTCCCTGGGCACGAATGTGGAAGCGCGCGGCGCGTACACGATGATCTTGCCACCGGACAGGCCTTTGCCGATGTAGTCGTTCGAGTCGCCCTCCAGAGTGAACGTCATGCCCTGCGGGATGAACGCCCCGAAGCTCTGGCCGGCGGATCCCTGGAAGTGCAGCTTGATGGTGTCCTCCGGCAGCCCGTTCGCCCCGTGGCGCCGGGTCACCTCGCTGCCCAGAATCGTTCCCACTACGCGGTTGACGTTGCGGATCGGCAGCGTCGCTTCGACGCGCTCCCTCTTCTCGAGAGCGGGCTTGCAGAGCTCGAGCAGCGTGGTGTTGTCAAGCGCCTTGTCCAGCCCGTGGTCCTGGGCGATTTGGCAATACCGGCCGATCTCTTCGGGGACTTCCGGCCGGTACAGGATTTGCGAGAGGTCGATACCCCGCGCTTTCCAGTGGTCCGCCGCCTTCCGCATTTCGATCTTGTCCGTACGCCCGACCATCTCGGTGAGCTTGCGAAAGCCCAGCTGGGCCATGATCTCGCGCACTTCCTGGGCGATGAAGCGCATGAAGCTCACGGTGTGGGCCGGATCGCCGGTGAACTTCGCCCGCAGCTCCGGATTCTGCGTGGCGATTCCCACCGGGCACGTGTCGAGGTGGCACGCCCGCATCATTATGCAGCCAAGCGCCACGAGCGGCGCCGTCGCGAAGCCGAACTCCTCAGCCCCGAGCAGGGCGGCTACCGCAACGTCGCGGCCCGTCTTCAGCTGCCCGTCCGTCTCCACGGCGATGCGGCTGCGCAGGTCGTTCAGCACCAGCACCTGGTGTGTTTCGGCCAGACCTAGCTCCCAGGGAGCGCCCGCGTGCTTGATGCTGGTCAGCGCCGACGCGCCCGTTCCGCCGTCGAAGCCGCTGATGAGCACGACATCGGCCCTCGCCTTCGCCACGCCCGCGGCGATCGTCCCTACGCCCACCTCGGCCACCAGCTTCACGCTGATGCGGGCATGATGATTCGCGTTCTTCAGGTCGTGAATCAGCTCCGCCAGGTCCTCGATCGAGTAGATGTCGTGGTGCGGCGGTGGAGAGATCAGCCCCACGCCCGGCGTAGAGAAGCGCACTTTGGCGACCCACGGATACACCTTCTGGCCTGGGAGCTGGCCTCCTTCGCCCGGCTTTGCCCCTTGAGCGATCTTGATCTGCAGCTCCTTGGCGTTGACCAGGTACTGACTGGTCACGCCGAACCGCCCGGAGGCAACCTGCTTGATCGCGCTGTTGCGTGAGTCGCCGTTCGCATCCGGAACGTAGCGCGCGGCGTCCTCTCCGCCCTCGCCCGTATTGCTCTTCCCGCTGATGCGGTTCATCGCGATTGCCAGCGACTCGTGGGCTTCCTTGCTGATGGAGCCGTAGGACATCGCGCCCGTCTTGAAGCGCTTCAAGATCTCTTCCACCGGCTCGACCTCATCGATCGGCACCGGTTCTATCCCAACCTTGAGCTCCATCAGGCCGCGCAGCGTGCAGAGCTGCTTGGAGTGGTCGTTGACCAGCTCGCTGTACTCCTTGAAGACGTCGTAGTCGTTCGTCCGGCAGGCGTGCTGGAGCTTGTGCACGGTCTGCGGGTTGAACAGGTGGGGCTCGCCGTCGGCGCGCCACTGGTACTGGCCGCCGGATGGCAGCTGCCTGCCATTCACAGAGCGCTCAGGGAACGCCGCGCGGTGACGGAGCCGCGACTCCTCAGCGATGACATCGATGCCGACCCCGCCCACGCGCGACCGCGTCCAGGTGAAGAACTCATCGATGAAATGCTCGCCGAGACCGATCGCCTCGAAGATCTGAGCGCCACGATAGCTCTGGATGGTCGAGATGCCCATCTTCGAGATGACCTTGATCACACCTTTGACCACCGCCTTGACGTAGTTCTTGATAGCCTCCTCGTGCTCCATGTCGGGAAGGAGCCCCTCGCGGATCATGTCGCCCAGCGTCTCGAATGCGAGGTACGGGTTGATCGCCGCCACTCCGTAGCCGAGCAGGAGTGCATAGTGGTGAACTTCCCGTGGCTCGCCCGTCTCGATCAGCAGGCCCACTTGGGTCCGCGTGCCTTCCCGGATCAGGTGGTGGTGGACGCCGGCCACAGCCAGCAGCGCAGGTATGGCCGCGTGGTCGTGGTCGATGCCCCGATCCGAGAGAATGATGACGTCATTGCCGCCGGCGACTGCCGCACTCGCCGCTCGGCGCAGCTCGTCCATCGCCCGCTTCAGTCCGGATCCGCCCTCTTCAACATCGTACGTCGTGGGCAGAGTGATCGACTTAAAGCCGAACGAACGCGGCCCGCCGTCCAATTGCTGGAACTTGGCGAGCTCCTCGTTCTCGAGGATGGGCACCTTCTGATGGATCTGGCGGGCCGAGCGCGGAGTCGGCCCAAGCAAGTTCTGCTCCGGGCCGATCGTCGTGTCCGCCGACATGATCAGCTCCTCTCGGATCGGGTCCACCGCCGGGTTCGTGACCTGGGCGAATAGCTGATGAAAGTAGTTGTAGAGAGGCTGCGGACGCTGCGACAGCGCGGCCAGCGGCGTATCCGCGCCCATCGACCCGACAGGCTCGTTGGCGTCTCTGGCCATCGGAGCGATCAGGATCTTGAGGTCCTCGTTGGTATAGCCGAAGGCCTGCTGGCGCAGCCGCACAGTCGAATGGTCGGGCTCGGTCTGAAGCGGCGCCTCGGGCAACCGGTCCAGCGTGACCAGGTTGTCCTCCAGCCACGCCGGATAGTCGTGCTCCGACGCGATAGCGTGCTTCAGTTCGTCGTCCGCGATAATGCGGCCTTCCTCTAGGTCGACAAGGAACATGCGGCCGGGCTGGAGGCGGCCCTTAAGGAGCACCCGCTCCGGCGGGATATCTAACACCCCGACCTCTGAGGCCATTACGACCAGATCATCCTTGGTGACGTAGTAGCGCGAAGGCCGCAGACCATTGCGGTCCAGCACCGCGCCGATGCGCAGCCCATCCGTGAACGCAATCGAGGCCGGGCCGTCCCACGGCTCCATCAGGCAGGCGTGGTATTCGTAGAACGCCCGCTTCTCCTCACTCATCGTCTCGTGGCCCGTCCACGGCTCCGGGATCATCATCATCATGGCGTGCGGCAGCGACCGTCCGGCCAGCGTCAGCAACTCGAGCGCGTTGTCGAACATCGCCGAGTCGCTGCCCTCATCGTCGATGACCGGCAGCACCTTCTTGATGTCGTCGCCGAAGAGCTCCGATTCGAACAGGCTCTCGCGCGCGTGCATCCAGTTGATGTTGCCCCGCAGGGTGTTGATCTCACCGTTATGGGACAGGTAACGGTACGGATGAGACCGCGCCCAGTTGGGGAACGTGTTTGTGCTGAAACGCGAGTGTACCATCGCCAGGGCAGATTCCACCGCCGGGTCGACGATATCGGGATAGAACGTCGTAACCTGGCCCGACATCAACATCCCTTTGTAGACAACCGTCTTGTACGACAGGCTGGCGATGTAGAACGTGTCGCGCTCCGCGATCGAGGAGCGCTTCACCGCGCGCTCGACGCGCTTCCCGATGACGTAGAGCTTCCGCTCAAATGCCATCTCGTCCTGCAACTCAGCGGCGCGGCCGATGAATATCTGTCGAATGAACGGCTCGCACGCCTTCGCTGTCGGGCCGATGGACGAATCATCCGTCGGTACGTCCCGCCAGCCCAGAAGCTGCTGGCCCTCCTCCCGGACGACCCGCTCGAACAGCTCTTCGCACTGAAGCCGGCTCATCGCGTTCGCCGGCAAGAACACCATGCCCAGGCCGTACTCACCGAAGCGCGGGAGCTTGATCTTCGCCTTGTCGCATTCCTGCTCGAGGAACTTGTGCGGGACCTGCATGAGGATGCCCGCCCCGTCGCCCGTATTCTCATCGCTACCGACGGCGCCCCGGTGCTCCAAGTTCAGCAGCACCTCAATCCCCTTCTCCACAATGTCGTGCGACTTGCGGTTCTTGAGGTCGACAACAAACCCCACGCCGCACGAGTCGTGCTCGTACCACGGGTCGTACAGACCCTGCCGTGCTGGAGGCCGTGTCTCTCTCATGTGTTGCCGTTCCTCAAACGATTGTACCATTCTTCACAAGGCCATGCGGGAATTGCTTACTGAACAAGAGGCGAGGGCCTTCGCCCTCGCGACGCTTAACCCTCAGACAGGGAATGTCTGCGCATGATATTACACGACTTGCGCGCTTGGCAACCCTCTACCAAATGCCGAGCTGCATTTTCACCTCGTCGCTCGCCATCTCCGCGGGATTCCACGGTGGATTGAAGGTGACCTCTGTCACAACCTGCTTCACACCGGGCAGATCGCTCACCATGTCCTTCACCTGGCCATCGATGACGGGGCCGAGCGGACAGGCCTGCGAGGTCAGCGTGTACAGTATCTTGACCTCGCCGTCATTCACATCAACGTCGTATACCAGTCCCAGCTCCATGATGCTCATCCGCAGCTCGGGGTCGATGACGTCCTGTAGTTTCTCCCGAACCAGCTCCTCCGTGAGTAGCTCCATGACGTCCTCCTACTCTTCGCGGCGAACGGCGTGTCCGCCCTGTTCGTGCTGTGTCAGACCGTCTTCCAGCGTGTGCCAGGCCAGCGTGGCGCACTTCACGCGCGCCGGAAATTTCGCGACGCCCTGAAACGCCTCCAGGTCGCCTAGCTCCTCCGGTGATTCGCCTTCAGGCTCTCTCATCATTGTTGTGAACAGGCCGGAGAGCGTCCGAATTTCGTCGGCGTTCTTGCCGATCACGAGGTCGGACAGCATCGATCCGGAGGCCTGGCTGATCGAACAACCCCGTCCGTGGAAACTGAGGTCCCGCACGGCACCGTTCGAGAAGGTGAGACGGATCTCGACCTCGTCACCGCAGAGCGGGTTGTAGCCCTCCGCAACCACGTCCGGCTCCGACAGCGGCTCATGGTGCCGGGGGCTCCGGTAGTGGTCCAGAATGAGCTCCCGGTAGAGCTCATCGAACTCAGGCTCCGGTACGGGCTGGGGCACGGAACATCCTCGCTGCTGCGTCGATACCCTCGACGAGGGCATCCAACTCTTCTTCGAAATTGTAGATGTAGAAGCTGGCGCGCGCCGTCGCGACGACGTCCAGCTCGCCCATCAGCGGCTGGGCGCAGTGGTGGCCGGCCCGGATCGCGACGCCGTGCTGGTCCAGCACGGTTCCCAGGTCGTGAGGGTGGATGTCGTCCACATTGAAGGCGACCACGCCCCCGCGGTCCTCCGGGTTCTTCGGGCCGTAGATCGTGACACATTCAATCTCGGAGAGGCGCCTCATCGCCGCGGCCACCATCTCGATCTCGTGCGCGCGGACGTTCTCCATGCCCAAGTCAGCGAGGTAGTCCAGCGACGCGGAGAAGGCGCAAACATCAGCGATGTTGGGCGTACCGGCCTCGAACTTCCACGGCACATCGTTCCAGGTCGAATCCTCGAAGCTAACGCGCCGGATCATCTCCCCGCCTGCCAGGAACGGGTCCATCTCCTCCAGCAGCGCCTGCGGCGCGTACAAGACGCCGACACCTGTGGGGCCGAGCATCTTGTGCGCCGAAAACGCGACGAAGTCGGCCTCTAGCTCCTGTACGTCCACGGGCATGTGCGGGATGCTCTGCGCGGCATCGACGAGCACGCGGGCGCCGTGGCTGTGCGCCAGCTTCACGATCTGCGCAATCGGGTTGATGGTGCCCAGCACGTTCGACATCTGCGTGACGGCCACCAGCTTCGTCTTCTCGCCGACCAGGCTTTCGACTTCGTCCCAGCGGAGCCCGCCTTCGCCGTCGATGGGAAGCACGCGCAGCACGGCGCCTGTGGTCTCCGCCAGGAGCTGCCAGGGAACGATGTCGCTGTGGTGCTCCATCGCTGAGATGACGATCTCATCGCCGGGCTCCAGCGTCTTCCGCCCCCACGAGTGCGCGACCAGGTTGATCGATTCGGTGGTGTTGCGCGTGAAGACGATGCAGTCCGCGGACGGTGCGCCGATGAAGTCGGCGACACTCTGGCGCGTCGCTTCGTATCGTAAAGTCGCTTCTTCTGCCAACGCATGGATGCCGCGGTGAATGTTGGCGTTGTAGCTGGAGTAGTACTCGACGAGCGCGTCGATCACCGACTGCGGCTTCTGCGTCGTCGCGGCGTTATCGAAGTAGACGAGCGGCCGCCCGTGCACCTCCCGCTTCAGGATGGGGAAGTCGGCCCGGATCTTCTGGATATCGAATGTCATGCGGTTGTTCCTTCTACCGCCGACCGCAAGTCGGCGAGGTGTTCGCGGAAGTGGCCGCCCGGTTCGTTGCTGAGCGCTTCGCCCAGTGACATCGGGAATCCGTCCTGGCGCAGATCTCTGTGCTCGTCTGTCAGCTGCGAGTAACACTCGTCGAGTGTCTTCCCATCGTCCTCGATCTCGCTGATCAGTTCGTCCACCGTGCGCCCACGGCGCTCGAGGACATCACGTTCGTTCTTCTCCTCGGCGCCCGTCAGGACCGCGGGGTCGAGCGGTTGACCCGCGATAACCGACCGCAGCACGCCAGGAAGCAGCTTGCCGGTATCGCCGGCCAGGTGCGCCAGCAGGTCGCGGCAGCTCCAGCCGGGCAGCGGACTCGGACGCTCCCATGCCTCCGGCGGTAGCGACCGCGCGAACGCGACGACTTCCGCGCGGCTCTCACGCGGTGCGGCCGCCAGCGGCTCAACCCAGTCCGCGAACGTTCGCTCGGTCATTCTGCCGCCCCCACGGGCACCGCCTCAACGGCCGCGCGGATCTGCTTCAGGTGCTCTAGGCTGTGGCTCTCCTTGTCCACCATGTCCAGGAAGCCCTTGAGGATGAACGGCGGGTCGTCCTGGCGTAGGTGTTCCTGCTCATCCGTGAGCCGCGAAAACAGATCGTCGATCTCCTCCGCGGCCTCTTCGAATTCGGCGATCAGTTCGTCTGCGGACATGCCGCGACGCGCGGTCACGCCGCTGGCGTTCTCGCCGTCCGTGTCGACCGTGGCGAATATCGACGTGTCGACATTCTCGCCGGCGATCACCTGGCGCAACAACTGCTGAAAGAGTTGGTCGTTCCCCTTGCCAATGTGTGCCAGCACGTCTTTGCAGGTCCAGCCTTCCAGGCCAGTAGGCAGCCCCCACGCGTCATTTGGTAGCGAGCGAGCGAAGTCCAGCACCTGCTGCTTTTCGGCGCGGTGCTTTGCCGCGATCGGCTCCACCCACGCGGCGAAGGTTCTACTCGTCATGCGGACACTTCGATTCCCGTGCTCATCTCAACAAGGTGGTCGCGGTCGTGCGGGACGAGCAGGTTCAGGTACTCGCGAAGGCTGATCGGGAAACCCGGCCAGCGGCAGGCCGTATCTTCATCGAAGCGCGACATCAACTCCAGCCATCTCTCTCCGTCCGACTCGATCTCCGCGATCAGTTCCTCGACCGGCGTCTCCCGGCGCGCTTCGACGTCGCGGGCGTTCAACTCGTGCTCGCTCGCGCCGTACGTCGGATGCGGAGCGTCCGGGTCAATAGCGGAGCGCATGGCCGCCGTGGAAACCTTGTTCGTGTCACCGGCCAGGTGTGCGAGCAGGTCTTTTCGTGTCCAGCCCTGCAACGCACTCGGCTCGTCCCACCGCTCGGGCGGCAGCGAACGCGCGAAGGCGACCACCTCCGCGCGACTCTCACTCAGAACGCGCGCGATAGGCTCCACCCAGGTTGCGAAGGTCCTAGTCGTCATCGATCTCCAAGCTGATGTCGTCGCCGTCGACGCTGACCGGGTACGAGCGCACGGGGGCAACGGCGGGAAGAGTGAGCGCCTTGCCGGTCTTCACGTCGAAGCAGGCGCCGTGGCGCGGGCATTCGATCTCGTCGCCGAGCAGTTCGCCTTGGTCAAGCGGACCGCCGTCGTGCGTGCAAACATCGTCGATTGCGAAAAACGCTCCGTCCACATTGCAGAGAGCGATCTGCCGGCCGGAAATCTCGTACACCTGGACCCTGCCCGGCTCGATGTCAGTGGTCTTTGCGATAATTACGCTGTTAGCCATCTGCGGCGTTTCCTCTCTCGTGTCTTGACCTATCGTCCCAGCTTGGTATCAAGCACCGCGCGCACGCGCTCCTGCATCCGTTCGGATGGTACGCGCTCCAGCACTTCCGCGAAGAAGCCATCCACCAGCATCTGCTCCGCGACGTCGGCGGGGATACCGCGAGCTTGCAGGTAAAAGATCTGCTCTTCGTCGACGGGGCCGACAGTCGCGCCGTGGCTGCAACTAGCAACGTCGTGCGCCGAGATCTCGAGGATCGGCGTGGGGGCGGCACTCGCCTTGTCGCTGAGCAGCAAGTTGCGGCTGGTCTGGTTGGCAGCCGACTGGCTGGCCGACGGCTGCACATCGACAACGCCGTGCCAGGTCAGCGCGGCAGAATCGCTCAGCACCGACTTGAAGAGCAGGTCACTCTCCGTTCGGGCGCCCACGTGGTCCTGGCGGGTGTCGTAGTCGAACTGCTGATCGCGATCGCCGAAGAAGAGGCCTAGCAGCTCTGTGTTCGAGCCGTCGCCCTGCATCTTCACGTCAAGCCGCGACTTCGTGATCGATCCGCCGAGACCGAGCAGGATGCTCTGGAACGTGGCATCCTTCTCCAGCAGCGCGCGCATCGTGGCGAAGTTCTGCATGCCGTAGCCCCAGCGCTGGACATCGACGAAGCGCACGTTGGCGCCGGGACCGGCTAGCACTTCGACGGCGCCAGAGACGAGACCCGGCTGGTCCGCCGAGATGCCTTCCTGGATCACCGTGACCCTGCTATTTGCCTCTGCCACCAGCAGCAGGTGCGGGAAGAGACCGGCCTGCGCGCTTGCGAGGCCGATGCCGTACTTCACCGGCAGTTCTATCTCGACGCCCTCCGGCACGTAGACGAGGCAGCCGCCGCTTCGCAGCGCCGCCTGCAGGGCCAGGTACTTCCACTCCTGTGGACGTACGGCCGTCGCCAGCTTCTCCCGCAGAATCTCCGGATGCTCGGCCGCTGCCGTATGGAGGTCCGTGACGATGACGCCCTTTGCGGCGGCATCCTCGTCCAGTGACGTATGCACCACGTCCGAGTCGAGCTGGATCACCCGCCCTGCCAGATCCTCCTCTTCGTCCCAGACGGTGCGGAGTGAATCCGGCAGCGAAGACGGAGCGGTGACATCCGCCGACACTGGCACGCAGGGGGCGATGCCGTCCAGCGATAGCTTCTCGGTATCGATGCGGCGCCACTCCTCGTCGAGCGGGTCGGGCATCGGCGCCTCTTCGAACGCCGCCCAGGCCTCCAGCCTGCGCTTCAGTACCCAGTCCGGCTCGTTGAGTCGCGCGGAGAGCGCTTCGACCGCCGCCCGGTCAATCTGCGTTCGTGTCGTCGTATCAGCCTGTGTCATTGGTTCGTGCTCTTTCTCTGCGTTACCGATACGTTCGTGACGTCATTCGCCATAGCTGGGCCAGCGATCGTTGTCCTGACTGAGCGCGCGCAGGTGGTTGATCTCGCCTCCGTGATAGAGGTCGTGCTGGATCATCACCGTGATCAGCCAGCGCGTCTCGTACTTTTCTCCCCAGTTAGCCCGTCTGTGCCTTGTCAGCTCTTCGTCGTCGTTCAGGGCCGCGACGCTGTCTCTCAGAGCCAGTTGCCCGCCCCGCAGCCAGGCCAGAACATCGTCCCTGGCCATGTTGGGTTCAATCGTCGGTACTGTTTCCGGCTGCGTCCAACGCATCGATCCGTCACCGAAGGCGTGGTTCTCATAGACGTACTTGCACTCCCCTATGTGCCGCACGAGATCGAAGATCGAACGGCCACCGCGCTGAGGCAGCCATTGCCAGTCCTCGTCCTGGATGGAACCCATGTTCGCGAGCAACGAATGCTCGTCGTTCCCGTCGAACGACTGGTCCATCAGGTACAGTAGTTGATCGATGCCGGCTCTGGTCATGGCGTTCGACTGCTGTTCGGGCAGCCGCCCTAGCCGACGGAGCCTTCCATTTGCAGCTCGATCAGGCGGTTCAGCTCGACGGCGTACTCCATCGGGAGCTCTTTGACGATCGGCTCGACGAAGCCGTTGACGATCATCTTCGCCGCCTCGGCCTCCTCCAGGCCGCGGCTCATCAGGTAGAAGAGCTGCTCTTCGCCCAGCTTACTGACAGAGGCTTCATGCCCAATGTTCACTTGCTGCTCGTCGATCTCCATCAGCGGGTAGGTGTCGGTGCGCGATTCGTCGTCGAGCAGCAGCGCGTCACAGCGCACCGTCGACTTGGACCCTTTCGCTCCGGGGTAGACCTTGAGCTGGCCGCGATAGCTGGTGCGGCCGCTGCCCTTGCTGACCGATTTCGAGTTAATGACGGAGGTCGTGTGCGGCGCGGCGTGGATGCACTTGCCGCCGGCGTCTTGGTGCTGCCCCGGCCCGGCCATAGCCAGCGAGAGGATCTCGCCGTGCGCGCCCGGCTCCATCAGATAGGTGCTGGGGTACTTCATCGTCAGTTTGGAGCCGAGGTTGCCGTCCACCCATTCGCCGACGCCTTCGCCGTAGACGGCCATCCGCTTCGTCACCAGGTTGAAGACGTTGTCGGACCAGTTCTGAATCGTCGTGTAGCGGACGTGCGCGCCCTTCTTGACGACGATCTCGACGACGGCGCTGTGGAGCGAGTCGCTGGAGTACGTCGGCGCTGTGCAGCCCTCGACGTAGTGGACGTCCGAGCCCTCATCGGCGATGATGAGCGTCCGCTCAAACTGGCCCATGCTCTCCGTGTTGATGCGGAAGTAGGCCTGCAGCGGCATCGGCACCTTGACGCCCTTGGGCACGTAGATGACGCTGCCGCCGGACCAGACGGCGCTGTTCAGTGAGGCGAACTTGTTGTCGTTCGGCGGGATGATCGTACCGAAGTACTCACGGAAGAGGTCAGGATGCTCGCGCAGGGCGCTGTCCGTGTCGGTGAAGATCACGCCCAGTTTCTCCAGGTCTTCCTGGATGTTGTGGTAGACGACCTCAGAGTCGTACTGCGCTTCGACGCCGGAGAGGAACTTGCGCTCCGCCTCCGGAATGCCAAGCTTATCGAACGTGCGCTTGATCTCGTCCGGTACGTCTTCCCACGTCTTGCCTTGTTCGGCCACGGGCTTGACGTAGTAGTAGATGTCATCGAAGTCTAGGTCGTAGTTCTGGATGTTGCCACCCCAGAACCCGGTCGGCATCGGGCGCTCCAGCCAATGGCCGTAGGCCTTCAGCCGGAAGTCGCGCATCCAGCTCGGCTCGCCCTTCATCTCGGAGATGCCGGCAACAACGCTCTCGCTGAGACCCTTTTGGGGAACGTTGACGGCCTTAAACTCGGGGTCGTTCCAGCCGAACTTGTAGCCGCGGTCTCCGGCGATGTCTTGCACCTTGGTGGCCATTAGTCGCCTCCCCCTGCGCTGCTCCCCGCCGTCGCCGGCGCAACGCCAGCGTTAGCCGGCGCAAACTCCTGGATGATCCAGTCGTAGCCCTTCTCCTCAAGTTCGCCTGACAGTTCAGGGCCACCGGTCTTGACGATGCGGCCATCGAGCAGCACGTGCACGATGTCCGGCTTGATGTAGTCCAGTATGCGCTGGTAGTGCGTGATCAGCAGCACGCCCAAGTCCGGGCCGCGGAGAGCGTTGATCCCTTCGGCGACAGTGCGCAGCGCGTCGATGTCGAGACCGGAATCCGTCTCGTCCAGCACCGCCAGCTCCGGCTGCAGCAGCGCCATCTGCAGAACCTCGGCGCGCTTCTTTTCGCCGCCGGAGAAACCCTCGTTGACGTAACGGCGCACGAAGGAAGGATCCATCTTCAGCAGATCGAGCTTCTCATCGAGGAGCTTGCGGAACTCGCGGACGGGCAAGTCCTCGCCGTGTCGCGCTTTCATGGCGGCGCGCAGGAAGTTGCCCATCACCACGCCGGGGATGCCCATGGGGTACTGGAACGCCAGAAACAGGCCGTTTCGCGCGCGCTGGTCCGGCGTGAGCGAGAGGACATCCTCTCCCTTCAGCAGCACACGGCCCTTGGTAACCTCGTAGCGCGGGTGGCCCATGATCGAGTTCGCCAGCGTGCTCTTGCCGGAGCCATTCGGCCCCATCAGCGTATGCACCTCGCCCCTGTTGATGACGAGGTCGACGCCCTTCAGGATCGGCTTCCCCTCCACGCTAACGTGGAGGTCTTCGATGACGAAGATAGGCTGGCCGTCGTTGTCTTCTGTCATATCGATTGTGCTCTCCTCTTCGCGGGTATACGGAACCTACGCGTCGCTGCCTTCGTCGACAGCGGCGACAATGTACTCGCAGGCCGGCCTGCCATCAACGATGCGACTAACCTGGCGAACGGGTGCATGCACTAATAGCTCGATTGTCCGGCGGTCCAGCTCGCAGGGACCGTGGCTAACGTCGGCGGCACGCCGGTACGGACAGGCCGCGTTCGCAAGGCGGTAACCTTCCGGGGTCCTGATCCAGCTATCGACGATGCCTTCCTTGTGCAACGCCACGCTGGTCTGTGCCACGCGGTCTTCCAGCGAGCCTGCTGCGACTTCCGATTCGTGTTCTTTGGCAACCTGCACCGCCACGTCCTGGAACACCTGGCGCAGGACCTGCGTGCCGTCCCGTCCGCGCACCTGGCCCTGGTCGAGCGAGCTGAGACCCTGGTACAGGCGCGACAGCAGTCGCGAGTAGCCGGCTGGGGCGCGTTCCTCGCCTTCCTCCGTGGGGTAGTAAACAAACGCCGGACGGCCGACGCCGCTACGCTCCGTACGCACATCGGCCAGACCTTCCACCTGCAGGTGGTCGAGGTGGCGGCGCACGGACGCCTGACCCATACTCAGCGACTCGGCTACCGTCGCGACGGTGGCGCCGCCGCAAGCTTGGAGGATATGCAGAATGCGCTCTTTCGTACTTTCCATCACGATTCTAGGATAGCGTCACTCCGCTGATTCGTCAAGTTATATAGTCTTTAAATCAGGTTTGGGTAACTAATTATTCCAAGAATCTAGGAGTTTAGAGACTCCGCATCGCCCCTTCGACACTCACAGGATGACGTTGATGCGCTTCCCCCTCACCATCAGCCGCTCTCGCTGAGGGAAAGAGGCCCGGGCAGCGAACCGCCTGGGGTGACCGACAGTCGGGGTGAGGGCGCTACGTGTAGCCGCGACCTACGTGCAGTGGTGGCCGTGTTGCGCGATGACGCCCAAGATGTCGTTCATCAGGTCGATACTGCCGTCCGGGGCCGTCATGTTCCAGACGTTTGGCCCCGTTGTCGGACCGCGATCGTACTGCACGTCGTAGGGTGGGGCTCCCGTCGGCGAGTAGTGGTTAATGACGCCGAGGACGTCGAACAGGAGGTCGACCTCGCCGTCAGCCGTTGGCCCGGAAAGACCAGCCACGTCGTAGAAGTCCCAGGGGTTGAACGGGTCGCGCTGCCCACCCAGCGTCTCGTCCAGGCCGTTCTCCTGCTGGTCGCTGCAGCCGTCGCCGTCGGAGTCGGTCGGATCTGTCGTGAGGTGGATGAACGCCATCATGATCCCCATCATGTCATTTTCCGCAGTTGGAGAGTTGTGCTGAATGTGCAGCCGGATAGTATCTCCCTGATATACGCGGAACATTGGAGTGCAGCCGGTCATGTCCTCGATATGGCCGGCGTAAGACGGGTCGCCGGGGTTCAGGGCGTTCGCCGAACCGGGGTGGCCGCTGTCGCCGTCGGGGACCGGGACCGGCGCGAAGGGCGAGCCCTGCGCATAACCAGCGACCGAGGTGCAGATGTACTGGCCAACGTCAACGTCCTCTGCGGCGACGCTGATGCCGGTGTCGTGGACGTGTCCGACGATCGATACGACATCCGCTTCCGCGGTGGCGATCCAGTCCCAGGTCTCGTCTGAGTAGCCCGCTGGAATCGCGTACTCCGAGGCAGCGCAGTTGTCCACGTCCAGCCAAACCGGCATGACCGGCTTCAGGTTGTCACTGCCCGGCCGGTACGTGAACTCGAACTCCAGGTACACGTCTCGGACCGTAGGCGTCATGTTCATGATGTCATGGAGCACCGTCCAGCTCTCGCTTGCTCCCGGGCCGATGTAGTAGCCGTAGCCGTCCGGCAACGCGAACGACGTCCGCTCGTTTCCAGAGGCCAGCAGCCGCTCGCCCAGTACACCGACGCCACTGGTACCGCAGGTGACATCGGTCCCGTTGGCGTCAAAGAGCACCATGTGGTGGAGCATGCCGCCCGTGGCGAAGTTCACCGTCGCCCCGGTCGCGTCAACGAGGTTCGGAGTTATGCCTGTGATGTAGCAGTCCGTGCAGGGCTTCAGGACGTTGAAGTCCGTCCCGTTGTTCGTCATTCCTGGCGTCCCGCCTGACGCCGCCGGCACCTGGTAGGGCCCCCAGGAGACCGTGGTGGTAGTGGTCGCCGCCTCCGCGGTGTCCGGTGCATCACCGATGTGATCCCACGAAAGCACGAGCGCGGCGAGCATGGCCACGCCGCTGATGAACAGAATAGTTGGCGTACGCATGTGGTTGTTCCTTTGTTGCAGGCCAAACTCGAGAAACGAATCGGCCGTCCCACTCCCCAAACTGTGATTGTAGCAGGTATCGCCGCTCGCCCCATCAATCGGCAGTCGTGAGCGTATTGCTGGATGACGCCGACGATGTCGTTCAGCAGGTCGATCCTGCTGTCCGGCGCGGTCATGTTCCAGGGGTTGGGGCCAGCCGTTGGCCCGCGGTCGAATCGCACCTCCTACGGCGAGTCGCCTTGAGATGAGTAGTGCAACTAACGTCCAGGATAGCGTCCGGGCGCTTTCTCCCCTCACCCCGACTACTACCGCCCCTCTCCCTTGGGGAAACGGGCCAGCCTGTCCGCCTTAGGCGGGATCAGGGCAAGGAACCTGCTAGGCGAATGTCGAAGCACCCTCAGGTGTGGTGTACAATCATACCGCCGTTTCATACCGCCGATTCATGTCGCAGATATCAACTGGCGGCGCGACATTGGCCCTTAAGCGCTGTCCAATTCGGCAAGGTCTATTCGTCTAAGATCGGGGCAGGGCACGGGCCCGGTCCAAACCAGAGAAGGAGAAGAGGATGAAATACATGCTCCTGCTATTCAACGAAGAGAGCGACGAGCAGCCTACGCCCGAACAGATGGCAACGTGGCAGACGTTCGGAGAGGGGGCGGCCAAGGTCGCTACACAGGTGAGCGCGGAAGCGCTCCAACCGTCCGCGACCGCTTCCGTGGTGAGCGTCAGGAACCGCGAAACGATCGTCAGCGACGGCCCATTCATTGACACGAAGGAACAGCTCGGCGGGTTTTATGTGTTCGACTGTGAGAACTTGGACATCGCGCTGGAGTTGGCCGCAAAGATTCCATGGGCGCCGACTGGGCACATCGAAGTTCGGCCAGTGATGGAGTTCGAATAACGCTTTCGCTTACTAAGCCTACGGAGAGTTCTGAGGGACCTCCTCCATCGCGTGATGCGGCCACCGTGTCGCGCCATGCCGTGGAGAAGGTCACTCATGATCATTGGGCGCGCATCGCAGCGTCGCTCGTGGGTGCCTGTGGCGGCGACTTTCAGCTCGCCGAAGACGCGCTCCAGGACGCCTTGATCGTGGCCCTGGAGCGTTGGCCGCGGGATGGCGTCCCGGGCCGTCCCGTTGCGTGGATCGTTACCACGGCCCGACGCAAGGCGATCGATCGGCTTCGGCGGGACCAGAGGCTCCGACGGAAGCAGGAGCAGCTTGGGCTTCTGCTTGAGATCGAGGCCGCCGAGAATCGGCCTGGCAGCGAGGACGTGGAGGAATTCTTGGAAGACGACCGCCTGCGGCTGATCTTCACCTGCTGTCACCCAGCCCTCGCGCGCGAGGCTCAGGTCGCGCTGACGCTGCGTACCGTGGCCGGGCTCGAGACCCATGAAATCGCGAAGGCCTTCGTCGTCCGTCAAGACACCATGGCAAAGCGCCTGGTGCGCGCGAAGCGAAAGATACGCGACGCGAACATCCCGTACGAGGTCCCCGCCAAACATCAGTTGCCCAACCGGCTTGCGAGCGTGCTCAAGGTCATCTATCTCGTCTTCAATGAAGGGTATGCTGCCACCGCAGGCGAGCATCTGATTCGGCGGGAGCTGTGCGATGAAGCGATTCGGCTCGGACGCCTCCTCATGGAGGTCATGCCCAACGAGCCGGAGGTGCTTGGCTTGCTTGCGCTTATGATCTTGATCGACGCGCGGAGAGCGGCGCGCACGAATGCAGCAGGCGATCTTATCACGCTGGAGGAGCAGGACCGTACGCAGTGGGATCGGGCCCGGATAGACGAGGGCGCAGCGTTAGTGGAGCGCGCGCTCGGTATGCGCCGGCCTAGCGCCTTTCAGCTTCAGGCTGCCATCGCCGCTCTTCACGCGGAGTCCAGGCGGCCTGAAGACGCCGACTGGCAGCAGATCGCATCTCTCTATGGTCAGTTGCTCCGCTTGGAGCCCAACCCCGTTGTGGAGCTTAATCGCGCGGCAGCGGTCGGCATGGCCTCAGGTCCAGACGCCGGTCTGCGGCTAATCGACGAGTTGGACGCCACGGGCTCCCTGGCCAGGTATCATCTGTTCCACGCGTCTAGGGCAGATCTGCTCCGGCGGAGTGGCCGGCTTGACGAGGCGGCTGACGCCTATCGACGGGCACTCGAACTGTGCTCGAACCCTGTCGAAGCACGGTACCTCGAACGACGGCTAGACGAGGTCAACACAGCGCAGCAGTCCTAGGTTCTCGAACTGCTTGGTGATCAGCTAGTGGCCCACCGGCACGTTGTAACACGCACCGCGGCTTTTTCCCCTGAACCCGACGGCGCCGCCGACTGAAGTCGGCGGCGTGGTGGCGATGCGGCCCATCAGCACGCCCGCGATTAGGCGGTGCCTGTCCGCCGCAGGCAGAAATGAGAGCGTCGTTTGACAAAACTGCCGCCTTCCCATACTCTAACTGATACTTAGTCTCATGTCAGACCGCGAACTGATTGTTAAACACCTCGGCCTACGCGGGCATCGTGTCACCGGCAGCCGGCGGCGCGTTCTGGATGCCCTGCTGGCGGCGCCCGCCCACTTCACCGTCGACGACGTGCTGCAGCGCGCGCCGGGCGTCGGGCGGGCGACCGTGTTCCGGACGATGAAGCTGCTGCAGGATATGAACGTTGTCTGCCGCGTGCTGATGGAGGACGGCAGCCTCCACTATCGATTGAGCACGACGGGCCACCACCACCACCTGCTCTGCCGCCACTGCGGCCGCATCGAGGACTTCGTCAACTGCGACGTGTCGGCGCTCGTTACGGAGCTCTCCTCAAACACTGAATTCGAAATCGAAGGCCACTGGCTGGAGGTCTACGGCCGCTGCCAGAGCTGCCGCGCGCGAAGCGCCGGGCCAGCCGACAAGAGGGCCATCGGGAGCGCTGCTGATGTCGGCTAATTTTCGGACGCTAACGCTTGCCGCCGCCGCGATGCTGGGCGTCGCTGCAACCGGCGCCTGCGCGGACACCGGCTCCAGCGCCGCACCCACGGCGACGCCAACCCCGCTGTCGCCAGCAGACCGGCAGACAGCGGACTCCGTCCAGCGCACGGTGGATGCCTACGGCTCCGCCTGGGCCGAGCCGGACGAAGCCACCCGCCGGGCAATCCTTGACCAGGCCTGGACGGACGGGGGCATCTACACGGACCCTACCGTCTACGCGATCGGCCGCGACGAACTCGTTAGCCACATCGGCGGCTTCCTGGCGTCGCCGGCCGGCGACGCCCCGTCCGGTGGCCTCACCGCGACAAGCCGCGTCGAGTTGTTTCGCGGCGCGCTGCGCTTCACCTGGGCGGTCCTCGCCCCGGACGGCACCGTGTTGCTGGAAGGCATGGACTTCGGCACGGTGGCCGCAGACGGCCGGCTCTCGCGCATCTCAGGGTTCTTCGGCGCCCTCCCCCCGCCCGTGCCGAGCGACGTCCCCGAAAACGTCGCGGCCATCGTTGCTGCCGCCAATGCGGGCGGCGAGGCAGCCCGGATCGCCGCGCTTGAGCCCGTCTGGAGCGACGCCTCCGTCTACACCACCGGCGCAGCGTCCGTCACGGGCGTGGCCGCGACCGCCGTGGCGTTCGCCGCACGTGCGGCGGCCCACCCGGGTGAGGAGATTGTGCTAACCAGCTACGTGGACAAGCATCACGACACCGTCCGCTTCACGTGGGCCTGGGTTGATAGCAGCGGCACCAGCACCAACGCTGGCATCAGCTACCTGGAAGTTGCTCAAGACGGCCGTTTCACGCGGCTGTACGAGTTCGCCGGCGCGCCGCCGCCGCTCAATGAACCATCATGAATGCACGCTTTCGCAATACCGCTTTGCTCTGGGCCATACCGGCCACGCTCGTACTCGCTATGATGGCCGCGTCCGGCTGCGGAGGCAGCGGCGACGACAGTGGTGGGCGGCTGCGCGTCGTGACCAGCTTGGAGCTGTTCGCGGACATGGTCCGTAACGTCGCCGGCGAGCGCGCGGAGGTCTCCGCGCTGCTGCCGTCCGGCGCCGATCCGCACACGTACGAACTGGCGCCGGCCCGCGTCGTCGACGTGGCCCGCGCTGACGTCGCCTTCATAAACGGACTCGACCTAGAGGGGGGCCTGAGCGACGTGATACGCGAGAACGCCAGCGGCTCCGTCGTCGAACTCGCCGAGGGACTGGCGATTCGGCCCGACGGCAACCCGCACCTCTGGCTCGACGCGGAGCTCGCGACAGGGTACGTGGAACGGATCCTCCTCGGGCTGGCGGCCGCCGACCCGGACGGCGCGGCGACGTATGCCGCGAACGCAGCGGCGTACGCGGACTCGCTGGTGGCGTTGGATGGGGAAATGGAGGCCGCAGTCGCCTCGATCCCGGCGGAGCGGCGGAAGCTCGTCACGTTCCACGACGCCTTCCCGTACCTCGCGGAAGGCTACGGCCTGGAACTCGTCGGCGTCGTCGCAACATCGCCCGGGCAGGAACCGTCCGCGCGGGCTATATCAGACTTGATCCGGGCAATCCGGGACCAGGGCGTGCCGGCGGTGTTCACGGAGCCGCAGTTCAACGCGGATATCCTGGAATCGGCGGCGGACGAGGCCGGCGTGCGCGTGCTCGACCTCCTGAGCGACGCGTTCATCGACGGCGTGGAGAGCTATATCGAACTGATGCGGTTCAACGCCGCCCAACTGGTGGAGGGCCTGCGTGCAGAGTAACGGCGCAGCGCCGGCGATTTCGGTCAGCGGCCTCAGCGTCGGCTACGACGAGGCACGCGTGCTGGAGTCGCTCGATTTCGAGATCCCGGCCGGCGCCCTCGTCGGCGTCGCCGGGCCAAACGGCTCCGGTAAATCGACGCTGCTGAAGACGCTGCTCGGCCTGGTCTCTCCGTGGCGAGGCAACGTGCGCGTTTTCGGCCGTTCCGTGCGCGATGCGCGCGGCCTGATCGGCTATGCGCCGCAGGCGGAGCTCGTCGATTGGGACTTCCCGGTGACAGTGGCGGACGTGGTGATGATGGGCCGCTACGGCCGCATCGGCCTGCTGCGCTATCCAGGTTCGGCCGACCGCGCGGCCGTCGCGGAGGCGCTGGCGCAGGTCCGGATCGAATCTCTGGCCACGCGCCAGATCGGCGAGCTGTCCGGCGGCCAGCAGCGGCGGATGCTGATCGCGCGGGCGTTAGCCCAGGAGGCGGAACTGATCCTCTTAGACGAACCGATGGTCGGGCTCGACGCAACGACGCAACACGACTTGCTGGAGCTGTTCGAGAGGCTGCGCGACGCGGGCAAGACGCTGCTGGTCGCCACACACGACCT
The DNA here is from genome assembly GCA_029262675.1 of Chloroflexota bacterium. Lineage (GTDB taxonomy): Bacteria > Chloroflexota > Dehalococcoidia > DSTF01 > RBG-16-68-14 > JADFKB01. The sequence goes on from JAJCYW010000006.1 coordinate 86,105, forward strand.
GTCGTGTGTGGCCGCCTGCTTCGACCTGACGTTGTTGCTGAACAAGCGCTTGGTCGCCTTCGGATCGCCAAGCGACATCTTCACGCCCGAAATCCTGAACGAGGCCTACGCGGAGCATCTGCTGCTGCTGCCCGCGGAAGGCGGCGTCTACTTGGGGCACCACGGCCATGGTTGATGGTTCGGCGCTGCTCACCACGGGGCTCTGGAGCTGGTTCGCGGACCCGCTTGAGTTCGAGTTCATGCAGCGTGCGCTGCTGGCCGTCGTTATCGTCGGACTGGTCAGCGCCGTCGTCGGCGCATTCGTCGTCGTGCGTGGCATGGCGTTTATCGGCGATGCGCTCGCCCATTCGTCGTTCGCGGGAGTGGCGGCGGCCGTCGCGCTGGGCTTCTCGATCTACCTCGGCGCTCTCGCGGCTGCTGTGCTTACGGCGCTCGGCATCGCGTTCATCTCGCAGCGCACCAAATTGCGGTTCGACACGACGATCGGCGTGCTCTTCGTCGGCGCGTTCGCGCTCGGCATCGTGATCATCAGCCGGGAGCAGAACTACACGGCGGATCTCTTCAGCTTCGTCTTCGGCAACGTCCTCGGCGTGAGCTGGAGCGATCTGCTGCTGATGGCCATCGTCGGCGCGGTCGTCGTTTTGCTCGTCGCCGCCTTCTACAAGGAGCTGCTCTTCACGGCATACGACCCGACTGTCGCTGCGGCGACCGGCGTTCCGACGGGGCTAATGGAGTACGGGCTAGTGACGCTGATCGCGCTCTCCACGGTGGTCGCGCTACAGGCAGTCGGCATCGTGCTGGTGATCGCGATGCTGGTGACACCGGCGGCGACGGCGAGCCTACTGGTGCGACGGCTCCACCACATCATGGCCCTCGCCATGGCGTTCTCCGTAGCATCCGCGGTGTTCGGCCTCTACCTCTCGTACTACGGCGAGGTGGCGTCCGGGGCGTCGATTGTTCTCGTTGCGACGGGGATCTTCATTGCCGCGCTGCTCTTCGCGCCGCGCCGCGGCATCATCTCGCGCTGGTGGGCCGCGAGACGGCGCAGGCGGGAGGTAGTGGCGTGAGCGAGGCGACACGAGAGGAGCGGCTGGACGCGGTGCGCGCGTTCGCGCAGACGTCGCCATACTACAAGTCGATGGGAATGGAGCTCGCCGAGGTGGCGGAGGGCAGCGTCGTCCTGCGCGTCGAGATCCGGCCCGCCCACCTCAACGCCGACGGCATCGTCCACGGCGGCGTGCTGCCGGCCATCGCCGACGGCGCGATGGGCAACTCGCTGCGGACACTGCACGGCGCCGCCGCCCAGGTGCTGACGGCAGAGGTGCATCTGCACTACCTGCGGCCGGTGACGCGGGGCGCGCTGCTGGCCAGGGGCAACGTGGTCCAGTCCGGGCGGAGGCTGTCGTTCGCCGAGGTGGAGATCACGGAAGAGTCGACCGGGAAGGCCGTTGCGCGCGGCAGCGGCGTGTTTGTGATCGACAGCGCGGCTGGCTAGGCTTGCTGCCGCCGCCCGGCGTTCGCGCTATCATAGACCCGCCATGGCAGCCCTAGAAGAGCAACTCCAGACCGCCGCACGGATCGTCGGGGAATCGTCCTACCTGATCGCGCTCGTCGGCGCGGGGATGTCGAAGGAGTCGGGCATACCGACGTTCCGCGGCGGCGATGGACTCTGGGACAAGCACGGCGAGCCGCCGATGGACGGCTACCAGCGCCTGTTGGAAGATCCGGAGTCGTGGTGGGCGCAGCGCAAGGCCGCGCAGCAGGCCGCGAAGGGCGATGAGCTGACGCATGCAATCGAAGAGGCGCAGCCGAACGCCGGCCACGTGGCGCTGGCGGAGATGGAGCGGCGCGGCGTCCTCAAGCACATCATCACGCAGAACATCGACAACCTCCACCAGGAAGCCGGTTCGACCGCGATCACAGAAATCCACGGCAACCGGACGAAAATGCGCTGCATCGAGTGCATGCGCCGCTGGACGCGCGACGAGTTCAACGCGGATGGATCGCCGTCCCTCAACAGGGAGGGGCCGCCGCTCTGCCCTGACTGCGGCGGCCTAGTGAAGGGCGACACCGTCATGTTCGGCGAGCCGATCCCGCGCGACGCGCTCGATTCGTGCTTCGATCACTCGCAACGCGCCGATGCGGTCCTGCTGCTTGGCACATCGGCGGTGGTGTATCCGGCGGCGGAGTTTCCTGTCATCGTCTACCGCAACGGTGGCAAGCTCATCGAGGTCAACCCTCAAGACACACCGCTCTCCGAACTCTGCTCCGCCGTGCTGCGGGCACCGTCGGGCGAGATCCTGCCGGCCCTGCTAGAAGCGGTCGCGGCCTCCGCCGACAGCTAGACTCGATACGCTGCCGCCGTTCGTTCCGCTCCGCCGCGCCGAGCGCTTGCAATGCTCCGTCACAGGAGTATACTTACGGGGTCGCAGTCGGCGTTCATGGTGGCTGCCGACTGCCACGTGGCACCACTACCGAAATGGGGAGCACTGGAGGTCCTGGATGTTTTCCTTCTTCGCGCCCTGGGCGGAATCCCGCCGGTCGCTCTTGCTAATACTCCCGGCCGCGCTACTCCTCACCGCCTTCGTTGCCGCGATTGCCGTATCGACGCGTGAGAGCGACTCCGCGCAAGCGGCCAGCGCCGGCATGTCGATCCGCGTGTTCGACGACAAGGCCAAGAGCGCGCTCGTCTGCGACACGGGTGCCGTCCAGCGCAAGTGCAACGTCGCGGCGGACTCCAGCTTTAGCATCGACGTCATCACCGACCAACCCCCGGCGGGCGGTTTCAGCGCATACAAACTGGTGCTCCAGTACACCGACAATCTGAACGTCGTGCAGCAGCCGGGCGTCGAGGAGAACCGCGCGCCGCACTGCGATCTGCCCAGCGAAATTAAGAGCCCCGGACTGTACACGATCAGCTGCAAGGTCGTGCCTTCCGGTTCTGGCCAAGTATCCGATTATGACGGCACGCTGGCCAACATCTACTTCACCTGCAAGCCACAGAACGGCGAGGGTCAGATCGATATACTCGCCGGCCAGGGCGCCAACTCGAGTGCCTACACGCGCCCAGGGACCATCAACCCCGTCATCATTCCGCTGAAGTCCGAGGCGAAAGGCGGAAAGCAGGTCGGCGACGCTGTAACCATCAACTGTGTCCCGCCCACGCCAACGCCTACGAACACACATACACCGACGAACACGCCGACCAACACACCAACGCCGACAAACACGCCCACCAACACGCCGACGCCGACAAACACGCCAACGCCGACGAACACCGGCACGCCGACCCACACGCCGACGATCACCCCGACGCCGACCGTCACCCTGACGCCGACAAACACGGGCACGTTGACGCCCACGGCGACGGAGATCAAGTCGCCGAAGATGTCGCTGCGCGTCTACGCAGACAAGGAAAAGACCGACTTAGTCTGCGAGTTCGGCGCCGTCGGGCGCAAGTGCAACCTCTTGAAGGGCTCCAATTTCACGGTCGAAATCGTCGCCAGCGCGCCACCGCCCGGGGGGTACAGTTCGTATCGCGCGGTGCTTCAGTACTCGGGCAACGTAAACCTCGTCCAGCAGACCGGCCTCACTGAGAACAAGGCACCCAAGTGCAACATCGGCACGGAGACCAAGCTGCCCGGCTTCTACGTCCTCGCCTGTAAGGTGGTACCGGTGTTCTCCGGCCAGCTCATTCACTACGTCGGCCCGCTGGCGAATGTGCATTTCGACTGCAAGAACGGCAACGCGCAAATCGACATCGTCAGCGGCACCGGGTCGCTGACCAGCGCCTACACGCAGCCGGGCGGCACTGGCTCAACGACGATCCCGCTCAAGGGCGAACCGAAGGGCAACAAGCTGGTCTCCGATTCCGTACACATCAACTGCGACGTGGCGACGGCGACGCCAACGCTAACGCCAACCCTGACGCTGACGCCCACACCCACGCCATCGCACACGCCAACGCTGACGCCCACTCCAACGTTGACGCCGACGCCGACCCTGACGCCGACACCGACGCCGACGCCGACGCCCAGCAAGGTGCCGTTCCCCGGCGATGCCGACGGCGACGGCTGCGCGGACGTTCGTGAGAACGGCCCCGACCCAGCGTTGGGCGGCGTGCGAGACTACCAGGACCCCTGGGACTTCTACGACGTTGCTGGCCTCAGCGGCCCTACGCCCGACGGCGTCATCGACCTGCTCAACGACGTGCTCGGCGTGATCAACCACTACTCGCCGACCGGGGCACCGCCCTACGACGCGAACTTCGACCGCGGTCCGTCGACAGGGCCCAACCCGTGGAACATGACAGCCCCCGACGGCGTGATCGACCTGCTGATCGACATTCTGGGCATCATTAGCCAGTCGGGCCACGACTGCACGTAGCGCTCTCGCTACGTTTACCGTCAAGCGCCCCTCACCCCCGGCCCCTCTCCCTTGGGGAGAGGGGTGACGGCAGTCGGGGTGAGGGCCGCCCCGTGCGGTTGACATTCCTAGTTTTTCCTGAAGAGTAGGGGTCACTGACGGGCTCCCTGATTAGGCGGAGGTGCAGTGTGCGAGCGCGATCCGACAACCTAGACGGACCTCACTTCGAGTTTCCTCGAATTGTGCCTCTGTTGGCGCTTGCAGCGGGCATAGGTGTTCTGACGCTGTTCGCCCTGGCGACGTTTGCAGATCCCGCCGACCGCTCTTCGCCGGTCTCCGCCGCGGGCAGCGGACCGGAGATGGCGCTGGACGTGACGGCCGGCGGCAGCTGCGCGGGCGGCGTCTGCCAGGTTGCGACCAGCGCCACCTTTACGCTGGCCATCGATCTGGTGACTGCGCCGGCAGCAGGCTACATCGGAATGACGACGTTCATCGACTTTGGCGTGTACAATCCAGCGGCAAGCGAAGACGGCGCCGGGCCGGACAGCTGTAGCGACGGCATCGACAACGGCGGAGTGGACTTTCGGGCCGACCGCTTCGACGCGGATTGCGCCACAGTCGATCTCGTCTACAAGCCGGCCCCGGTCGCGGATGAGATCACCTGGCCGGACCTGGAACCGGCTGTCGCGCTTCGGGCAGAGACAGGGCCGGGCCTTCTTTCTCATGCCGGCGCGACCGGCATCATCTCCCTGCCCACTAGTTTCTTCGCGGGCATCGTCGTCTCTATGCAAATGACCTGCCCTTCGTCGCCGCTGCAGGCAACGATCAACCTGCTGCCAAATGGCGACCCGCTCGCAGGAACAAGCGGTTCCGGGTTCTTGGACCCGGATGGCGCGACGACCGTAGTGCCGAAGGTCGGCTCGCTAACCATCAACTGTGTCGCGCCGACGCCGACCCCAACGCCAACGCCGACGCCAACCGACACGCCGACGCCCACCAACACACCGACGCCGACCAACACGCCGACGCCGACCAACACGCCCACGCCCACATCAACGCCCACAGCCACGCCCTGCGGCGGGCCATGCCCCACACCAACTCACACGCCAACTCACACGCCAACTCACATTCCGACTCACACGCCGACGCCTACCTCTATCGCTGGAGCCACCATCCCCGTCAACACTACGAACGACGAACTCAACGGCGGCGGCTATTGCTCCCTACGGGAGGCGATCCAGGCGGCCAACACGGATACAGCCGTTGGCGGATGCAGCGCCGGCAGCGGCGCGGACGTCATCACAGTTCCGTCCGGTACTTACCGGCTAACAATCGCCGGAGCGAATGAGGATCTGAACGCCACCGGCGACCTGGACATCACTTCCGACCTGGCGATCAACGGCGCCGGCTCGGCCACGACGATCATTGACGGCAATGCCAGCGACCGAGTGTTTCACGTCATCGGAAGCATCAGTACTGCCGAATTTTCCGGCCTTACCATCCGGAACGGCGCTGCCGTTGGAGGCGGCGGGGCCATCCACCAGGTCAACGACGCCGCCGGCGCCACTGTTACGATTATCCTCAACAACAGCGCTGTGAGCGGAAACTCGATCAGCGGCGACATCGGCGGGGCCATCTTCCAACGCGGCGACAACGCCACCATGGCTCTCAACAACAGCACCGTGAGTGGCAACACATTCAGCGGCGGCGCCGGCGGCGGCATCGTCCAAATATCCGTCTTCCGCTCTGCCACAATGTTCCTTAGCAACACCACCGTGAGCGGCAACAACACCACTGTGACCAGCAACGACCTGTTCAATCGCGGGGGCGGCGCCATCCTCCAACTCGTCGGCTTCTACGATGGCACAATGTTCCTTAGCAACACCACCGTGAGCGGCAACACAATCAACGGTGACATGGTCGGTTCTGGCATTTCCCAATACACCCCTCTCTCAGCCAGTTTCACGACAACTCTCAACAACACCACCGTGAACGGTAACTTGGGCGGACCTGGCATCGCTCAATTTGGCGGCGGCAGCACGAGCGCGACTCTCAAGAACACGATCGTCGCCAACAACAGCCCCGCAAATTGCGGCGCCACCATCACCTCCACTGGATACAACCTTGACAGCGATGGGAGTTGTGGGCTCTCGGGAACGGGCGACATCAGCAACGCCGACCCGCTCCTCGGTCCCCTCGCCGACAACGGCGGCCCGACGCAGACTCACGCCCTTCTTTCCGGTAGCCAGGCCATCGACGCCGGCAGCAGCGATTGTCCGCCCCCAGGCACCGATCAACGCGGCATCGCCCGGCCTGCGGGCGCGGCCTGCGACATTGGCGCCTTTGAAGGCAGCGTAGCCGCGCCCACGCCAACACCCACGCTCACTCCCACGCCGACAAACACGCCCACACTAACGCCCTGCCCAGGAGGTAAGGTGCCGGTTAGCGGTGGGTGCGGCACGCCGACACCAACTCCTGACCTCACTGATACCGACGGCGACGGCTGTCCGGATCAGCGTGAGAACGGCCTCGACGTGGCGCTAGGCGGCCTGCGCGACCCGGCGGACCCCTGGGACTTCTTCGATGTGGAGACGATGTCAGGGCCGGGCCAGGACGGCGTTGTCGACCTGCTGTTCGACCTCCTCAGCGTCGTCAACCACTACGCGCCGACAGGCGCGCCGCCGTACGACATCCACTACGACCGGGGGCCGTCCGCCGGGCCCAGACCGTGGAATATGACAGCCCCGGACGGCGTAATCGACCTGCTGAACGATATCCTGGGCGCCGTTAACCAGGTCGGCCACGGCTGTATATAGAGGGACGAAACGCAGTTAGGTCAACTCTTCGGTGAGCGGGCCGATGTCGAGGCCGGGCTCATCCAAATGCCGCAGCAGTTCCACCGCGGAGTAGCGCTGGCCCATGCCCCAGAGCTCGCGTAGCGCAGCTCCGGCCTCGCGGCCGGCGAACCAGCGCTCGCCCCAGCGCCGCACGAAGACGGAGCGCACCTGCGCCTCGAAGATCCAGGCGCGCAGGTAGCGCGCGCAGTAGAAGCCATCGTCCACGTCCGCAAGGTAGTCGCCGGCGCTGTAGCGCACGCCAACGTGCGCCGTGAGCAGGTCGGCGTAGCGCTTGGCGTAGGCGCGCGGCTGGTCGTCGGCGTGCAGCTCCAGCTCGTAGAGCAGCTTCGCCGCGTAGCGGCGGACGAAGTAGAGCTTATGGAAGTTCACAAACGCGAGGTACTGCGCGCTCGCCGTCATGCCGAGATGCCGTCTAAGCCAGGGCTTGCTGTAGAGCAGGTGCTCCAGCACAAACGCGAAGCCCTCGGTCACGGAGTTGTCGCCCAGGCCGCGGTAGGCGAAGGGCTGGTCACCCTGGATGTGGGCGAAGTGCTGGGCGTGCCCGGCCTCGTGGAAGAGCGCGCGGTAGTCGTCGTGGCCGCCGTGCGGGCTGATCACCAGGTAGATCTCGCCGGGAATCTGGGCCGGCGCACAGAATGCGCGGGGCGACTTACGCGGCCTGTCCTCCGTATCGAGGATGACGTTCGGCTGACCATCGACGTCCACGCCCAGCCCGCGCAGCGTCGCCTGTAGCGCCCCGATCATCCGGTCCTGAGGGAACGACCCGTCGAACTGCGGCGAGCGGAACAGCCGCAGCAGGTCGGCGCGGCCCGCCATGGCGGGGTCGACGCCGATGCCGCGCAACTCGCGGCTGAGGCGCGTGCGGTAGGCCGCTTCCGTCTCCCAGAGGAAACGCTCCATCATATCGCGCAGCGAGGAAAGCTCTAGGTTGCCCAGTCGCTCGCACAATTCAATGTAGCTGCGAAACCCCAGGTCGCGCGTCCGCGCGTTGAGCAGGCCCCAGCGCCGCTCGCGCAGTTCATTCTGCGCTGCCGTGACGTCCAGCCGCCTGCGGTCGAGGTCGCGCCGGCGGACGGCGTCCGGCTCGTTCGTGAGCTCCTGCTGGACGGATCGGTATGGCAGCCGCTTCCGGTCCCATCTCACAGTGTCTTCGGTCTCACGGCCGGCGATCGCTTCCGTGACGGTGCCGGCCGCCTGCTCCAGGTAGCCGTCGACGACGAATTCGCGCAGGTTCGGCAGGCGAGGGTCCTTCGACTTCGACCGCAGCACGCGGTCGACCGTCGTGCGCGTGAACAGGCTGCGGTGGCGGCGGAAGATCGGCGCCAGCGAGAGGGCGTCCTTGAGCCCCGCGTAGTTCAGGTAGTACTCAAGCGTCGTTGCACCGGAGAACGCCGCAGCCTGATCGTCCAGCCAGTCGATAGAGGCAGAGCCTGCCACCGGGGTACGGGAGCGTCCGGCGGCCGTCATCGGATCGGATCCAATCGCATGATGGCCTACTGTAGCGCACGCAACGGCTGCGAGGAACGGACCGGGCGCGCGCGTGGCGCAGGCCGTCGCCTTGAGTCGCCGACGCAGGTCTGGCAAGATGGGCCTGCCGTGCGCATCAGAGACTTTCTCACGCAGGTATACGACCGCATCCCGGACGAGCTGCCGCAGTCGCTGCGCGGCCACCAGTGGCGCGTGCGCTGGAGCCTGCTCCAGGTCTACTTCGAGCGACCGGCCATCCACTACGAGCTGTGGGTCCAGCGCAAGAAGCGCCGCATCGAGATCGGCCTCCACTTCGAGTGCGACCGCGAGGAGAGCTATCGCTGGGCCGAGGCGCTCGCTGGGCGAGCAATGGAGATCCAGGCGCAATTGGGGCCGGACGTGGAGCTGGAGGAATGGACGGAGAAGTGGACACGCCTCCACGAGACGTTACTGCTGGAAGGCGACCTAACCGGCGAGTTGGCGGTAGACCTGGCACGCCGCTTCGCCCGCTACATCCAGGTGCTGGAACCGATACTCACGGAGGAACGAGCGGCCGTCTCCGGCTAGGCCGCAACTCGCTACGCGAGTAGCGCCTGCGCAGGCAGCGGCCTAGTCCGCAGCGTCGACCATCAACGCAACGGCGCCCAACGCACCTGCGCGGCCGCCGAGCTGAGCGTTCGTGACGGTGAGGCCGTCCAGCACCTGCTCGAGCGCCCGTTCGCGCATCGTTTCGACGGCGGGCTCGATGTAGTACGACCCGAGGTTGACCAGCCCGCCGCCCAGGATCAGCAACTCCGGGTTGAAGGAGTTCAGGACGCCGGCCAGGCCCAGGCCGAGGTAGTGGCCCGCCCGCTCTAAGATACGGCGGGCCTCCCTCTCGCCCTCCTCCGCGGCCCGCAGCACCAGCTCGGCCGTCGCCGGACCGCCGTCCGCGAGTTCGGCCAGCAGCGGCATCCGGCCGTCCGCGATCGACGCGTCGGCTTCGCGGCCGATGGCGACGCCCGAGGCGAACGCCTCCACGCAGCCGCGCCCGCCGCAGTTACAATGCGGCCCTTCGGGTTCGATGATCATGTGGCCGATTTCGCCCGCCACGCCGGACGCGCCTCCGTAGATCTTGCCATCGATGACTATGCCGCCGCCCACGCCGGTGCCGAGCGTAGCGTAGACGACGTGGCGCTTGCCGATGCCGGCGCCGTAACGGCACTCGCCGTAGCAGGCGGCGGCGGCATCGTGCTCCAGCACCGTCGGCGTCCCCAGTTGCGCCCTGACGATGCGGGCAAGCTCCACGTTCTTCCATCCGGGCAGGTTCGGCGCGTCCAGGACCAGGCCACGTGACGGATCGCACGGCCCCGGCGTCGAGATTCCGGCGCCGATGATCGACTCCGGCGTTGCGCCGGCAGCGTCGATCGCGCGGCGGAGGGAGGCGACGATACGGCCGATGACCGCGTCCGGCCCCTCGGCGGCGTCCGTCGGGCAGCGGTCTTCGCCCAGCACGCGACCGTCCGCCGTCGCCGCGATAGAGAGGATCTTCGTGCCGCCGAGGTCGACCCCCGCGGCGATGCGTTCGTCCATCATCCCTCCTCCGATCGCATGTCGATCGCGCGTTCGTAGACCTCGCGGTAGGACTGCGCCGCCCGCCCCCAGGAGAAATCCTGCGCCATGGCGCGCTGTTGCAGGCGCCGCCAGCCAGGCCTGTCGCCATAGGCGGCGACAGCGCGATCCACGGCCGTGCGCAGCGCCTGCGGCGTCGGGTGGTCGAAGAGGAACCCGACGCCCCGGTCGCTGCCGAGGTGGTACGGCGCCACCGTATCAGCGAGACCGCCCGTCCGGCGCACCACGGGGATCGCTCCGTAGCGCATAGCGACCACCTGGCCCAGCCCGCCCGGCTCGTAACGCGACGGCATCAGGAACATGTCGCAGCCGCCGAAGATTAGCTGGCCCAACGGTTCGTCGAAGTCGATGCGGACGGCGGCATGCTGCGGAAGGCGGCCCGCCAGCTCCAGTAGCGGGGCGGTGTGTTCTTCGTCCCCTTTGCCGAGCACGACGAACTGTACCACGCCATTCTCGAGCAGCGGTTCCAGCGCCTCCAGCGCGAGGTCGGAGCCCTTCTGCCAGAAGAGCCGCGAGACCATCGCCAGCAGCGGAACGTCGCCGTCCACCGTGAGGCCGAGCCGCTCCTGCAGCGCCCGCTTGTTCTCGGCGCGGCGGTCGAGCGTGTCCGAGTCGTAGGTCGCCACCAGGTGGCCGTCGCGCGCCGGATCGAGCGCCTCGACGTCGATACCGTTGACGACGCCGCATAGCCGGTCGCCCAGCGTCTGCAGCAGCGGCGCAAGCTCCCAGCCGTACTCGCTCGTTACCAGTTCGGCCGCGTACGTGGGGCTGACTGTGGTCACCAGGTCGGCGTGAAAGATCGCGCGGGCCAGCGCGCTGTCCGGTACGCCGCCGCCACTAGGCCCTGCCAGCCCGTGCCGCTCGACGAACGCGGCGTCGATTGGGCCAGTGAACGCCGGGTTGTGGATCGTGACGATCCGGGCCGCGTTCGCCCAGGGATGTTCGCGGCCGGCCGCGATCCGCTCCGCGACGAAGCCCGCATGCCAGTCGTTCAGGTGGACGACGTCGGGGCGCCAGTCCAGGGCTGCCGCGCCTGCAGGTGCGGCAGCGGCCGCGAGGAGCGTATCGGCGAACGAGAGGAAGCGCTCCGCATCGTCCTTGTAGCCGTAGACGTCGGGCCGGTCGAACGCGGCCGGGTCGTCGACGAGGTAGACGGGCACGCCCGCGACGTCGCACGTCCTGATCGAACGGCCGCCATCGATCTCCGCCACGAGTTCGCTGGCAGGCGCAGCGACGCTGCGGTAGCGCGGGAGCGCCACCCGCGCGTCGATGCCGAGACGGCGGAGGGCGCGCGGCAGGCCGCCGCCGATATCGGCCAGCCCGCCCACCTTAACCAGCGGCGACATCTCCGCAATGACAGACAGTACGTTCATACGTTGTGGCGCATGATACCATCGGCGGCGACCACGTACCGCGCTCGCAGAAGGGCCGGAGCTTGTCCGCTCCGGCCCCTAACGTATTTCCGGTACTCGCTGCGTCTTTTCGGCGGCAGCTACATCCCTGGCATGCCGCCCATGCCGCCTGGCATGCCGCCCATCCCGCCTGGCATGCCGCCCATCCCGCCGGCGGGCATCGCCATGTCCGAACCCTTTTCCGGCAGTTCGGTTACCAGGCAGTTGGTGGTCAGTACCATGCCGGCGATGCTGACGGCATTCTCCAGAGCGGAGCGCGTCACCTTGAGCGGGTCGATAATGCCTTTCTCCTGCATGTTGCCGAAGACATCTACGCGGGCGTCGTAGCCCTCGCCCTTCTTCAACGCCTTCACCTTCTGGACGATGACGGAACCGTCCTTGCCCGCGTTCTCCGCGATGCGGCGCATCGGCTCTTCCAGAGCCCGGCGCAAGATCGAGGCGCCGGTCTCCTCATCGTCGCTCAGCTTGGTCTTGTCGAGCTGCGCCAGCGCGTTCAGGTAGGCCACGCCGCCCCCGGCGACGATACCTTCCTCCACGGCGGCGCGGGTGGCCGAGAGCGCGTCCTCCACGCGGTGCTTCTTCTCCTTCAGCTCCACTTCCGTCGCGGCGCCGACCTTGATGACGGCGACGCTGCCGGCCAGCTTGCCCAGGCGCTCCTGCAGCTTCTCGCGGTCCCAGTCGGACGTCGTCGCGTCCAGGGCGTTCTTGATCTGCGTGACGCGGCCGTCGATCGCGGCCTTCGTGCCCTTACCTTCGACGATGGTGGTGTTCTCCTTCGAGACGAGGACGCGGCGCGCGCGGCCGAGGTCGGCGACCTGCACCGACTCCAGATTGCGGCCCAGGTCCTCGCTGATCACGGTCGCGCCAGTGAGCGCGGCAAGGTCGCCCAGGTTCTCCTTGCGGCGGTCGCCGAAGCCGGGCGCCTTCACGGCGACGACGTTGATCGTGCCGCGCAGCTTGTTGACAGCCAGCGTTGCGAGCGCCTCGCCGTCCGTGTCCTCAGAGATGATGACCAGGTTCTTGCTGACCTGGAGCAGCCGCTCCAGCCACGGCAGCACGTCGTTGACGGCGGAGATCTTCGTCTCCGTGATCAGGATGTAGGCGTCATCAATGTTGGCCTCCATCTTCTCGGTGTCGGTGACGAAGTAGGGGCTGACGTAGCCACGGTCGAAGGCCATACCTTCGACGAACTCGGTCTCCGTGACGATGCCCTTCGACTCCTCGACGGTGATCACGCCGTCCTTGCCGACCTTCTCCATCACCTCGCCGATCAGCTCGCCGATCTCGTTGTCGGCCGCGGAGATCGACGCGACCTGCGCCATCCGCTCGCGCGTCGTGACGCGCGTGGCGTCCTTCTGCAGTTGCTCGATGACGACGGCGGCTGCTTTCTCGATGCCGCGCTTGAGGGCCATCGGGTTGGCGCCCGCAGCGACGTTCTTGAGCCCTTCACGCACGATCGACTGGCCCAGCACCGTCGCCGTGGTGGTGCCGTCTCCGGCGATGTCGTTCGTCTTGGAGGCGATCTCCTTCGCGAGCTGTGCGCCGATGTTCTCAAACGGCGTTTGCAGGTCGATGTCTTTAGCGATAGTAACGCCGTCGTTGGTGATGCTCGGTGCGCCAAACTGCTTGTCCAGGACCACGTTGCGGCCCTTGGGCCCGAGTGTGATCTTTACCGCGTCCGCCAGCGCGTCGATGCCGTCCATGAGCGCGCGGCGGGCCTCCTCATCAAAGATCATCTGCTTTGCCATAGTAGATCCTTCCCTTCAGCCGATTGCGTTGGTGATTACGTTGACCGACCGCGTTGGCCGGTCGAGTTAGCAGTCTGTTTCGTAGAGTGCTAACTACACTTGTAACCGAATCTGAGGCTGGAGGCAAGGGTCGATGGCCATTGAGGAGCGTTATGTTGATTATTCGAGGCGAAAGACGGTGAGGATCAGGGCCTGCCTGAGGTTATGGAGCAGTGTACGTTACGTCCAGCCTCGGTCTCTTCGTGACCGCCGAGTTTTCTCGACTGCCGTACTTGGTGTTCGTCGAAAAACTGTCGGTCTCGACCGCGTCGGCAAGCCGCCAGCCGAAGTTGGATGTGCCGTTCACCCAGAGCTGCACGTCGGGAGCGATGGCAAACGTCACGCAAATTTGAGCACCCGGCACAGTTACCGTCGACGAGGCCGTTGCCGCTACGGATGGTTGATTCGCCCATGTCACGGCGGCCTCGGTCCACGCCGACGTCGCCCTGCGAAGTTCATGCGTGCGTCCCGCGCCAGAAGCAGTTGTGTAACACAGCCGGAGCGTCGCGGCATTAACCGTTGAGCCGGCCGGAATGCTCGTGATGTCGAACTGCATGAGCGAACGTTCCAGGGCAGTGGCCTGACCATTGACGTGCAACGCGTTCGTCGTGCCGGTGTTAACACTAGGGCTATCCATCTGAACGTATGAATCGCCGCTGGCGCCGAAGGACACCGTCACGCTCACAGGCGACGTAGGCGTAGGCGTCGGCGTCTGCGTGATCGTCGGCGTGGCCGCAGGCGTCGGCGGCACCGGCGTCGGCGTTGGGGTGACGGAGGGCAACGGTGTCACGGTTGGCGTCGGGCTCTTCACCGTAATCGCACCATCACCAGTGGTGACCGTGATCGGCTGGTCCGACGTATCCGACACAGCTAAGCCGGAGATGGTTACCGGCGACGTTCCGTCCGCGACCGTGGCAAAGTCGATGCTGGCTAGGACGCCGTCACCGGTCGGCCCGCTGACCACACCGATTGTCGTGCAGCCAAATGATACGGTGCCGGGGCCCACAAGCGGCGCCAGGCACGTGACCGTGCGGCCGGTGGAGCCGAGGAACGCGCCGTTGTTGATGGCCACGTACGCCAGGATGGTGGGATCCCACGTAAGGTTGAGAGCGTAGCTCCCCACCGCCACCGCACTTGAGATGTGAATGTCTGCCGAAACGGCATTACTAGAGGTGGTCTGGGCCGGCGGATCGACGAAGACTTGTGGCGCCGGCGTCGGCGAAGGCGTGATCGTCGGCGAAGGCGTGATCGTCGGTGAGGGCATAATCGTCAGCGTCGGCGAGGGCGTCAGCGTCGGCGAGGGCGTCTCCGTCGGCACCGGTGTCCATGTAGCCGTGGGCGGTACCGGCGTCGGCGTGGCTGTCGGCACCGGCGTCGGCGTGGCCGTCGGCACCAGCGTCGGCGTAAGCAGCGGCGTATTCGTGGGTACGATGGTCGCCGTCGCGACCGGGGCCAGCGTCGGCGTGGCCGTGGACGGCAGCGCTGTCGGCGTCTCCGTGGACGGCAGCGCTGTCGGCGTGGCCGTAGGCACCGCAGTCGGCGTGGCCGTGGGCGGCGGCGCGGTCGGTGTGGCCGTGGGCACCGCAGTCGGCGTGTTCGTAGGCACCAGCGTATTCGTGGGCACGGCCGTAGACGTTGCCGTCGGAACCAGCATCGGCGTCGAAGTCAAGGTAGGGCGCGGCGTAGGTGTCGCCATCGGCGGCGCGGTAGCCGTGCTCGTGGGCAAGCGCGTCGGTGTATTCGTCGGCCGTGGTGCCGGGGTGTCCGCAGGCGTGTTTGTCGACCGCGGTGTCGAGGTGTTCGCCGGCAGCGGCGTGTTGGTTGGGCTCAGCCGCGGCGTATGGGTCACGGGTGGGACGGTCGCGGTGGACGGCGGGCGCGGCGTAGAGGTCGCCTCTAGGACGACCGTCGGCGCCGCGACGTCAGGGAATGACGCCGGCGGCAACTGGTCCCCTTCATCCAGCAGAAAGACCGGCGCGAAGGCAGGCGGCCGCTCGGCCGGCGCTAGGTCCGTGGATTGTGCGGCCCGTTCGTCCTGTTCGACGACCTCGATGATGGCGCCGTCCAGCGGCGGCAGCTTGGACGGTTCACGCAGGTCGGCGCTGTAGTCCGCGTCGAGCAGCGATGCGAGGCTGGAGGGCAGCTCCGCAGAGGCGGAGCGCGAGAGCGCGCACGACGCTGCAAGCCACGCCAGCACTCCACATACAGCGATGACGAGCGCCGCGACGGCGGGTCCGCGTAGCCTCTGCCAGCCAATCGCCATGCCTGGCACCTAGGCGGCGACGTCTACGGCCGCGCGTCCTACGGCGGCAGGCAGCCTGAAGCCCTGGAGTGTCGGGTCCGTCCTGCGGCGGTACTCCCAGTCCGAGAGCACGGCCTCCAGCGCCTTCACAACGTCGGGGTCGAGCAAGGCGCCCGCCTCCGAGTTCAGAATTGCCATCGCCTCGTCGACCGTCATCGCCTTGCGATACGGGCGGTCGGTGGTCATAGCGTCGTACATGTCGCTGACGGAGGCGATGCGCGCCACCATAGAGAGTTCGTCGCCTCGTAGGCCGTCCGGGTAGCCGCTGCCGTCCAGCTTCTCGTGATGCGACCGGACAAATTCGAGTGCTTCCGGCGAGAGCTCAACCGACTCTAGGATGTTTACGCCGACGATGGGATGTGTCTCGATGAACTCGCGCTCCTTGGCCGTCAGCTTGCCGGGCTTCTGCAGCACGGCATCACGCACGCCGATCTTGCCGATGTCGTGGAGGTAGCCACCGATCTCAATCTGCTCGATTACGGGCTCCGGCAGCCGGATCTTGCGGCCCACCGTGACCGCGAGCTGGCCGACGCGGACGGAGTGACCGAGCGTGTACGGGTCGCGCGCGTCGATAGCAGACGTGAGCGCCTTCACTGTGCTCAGGTGCTGGCGCTGCAGCCGCGCCGTGTAGTCCTGCAGGCTCTCCGCCATCTGGTCGAACGAGTGCGCCAGCACGCCGATTTCGTCGTCGGACTTGACAGCGCTCCGCGTCTCCAGTTCGCCTGCTGCCACAGAGCGCGCCGCCGTAACGAGCCGCAGGATCGGCGCGGTGATCAGCTGGGCCAGGAAGAAACCAAGGATCAGCACCGCCGCCATGGCGACGCCGAAGATGACCGTGACCTGGATCTGTGTAGTCACGCCCGCCGACGCGATGAAGTTCGTCGGGAGAGCGACGGAGTAAAGCCCGACGACGTTATCGCGGATTTCCAGCAGCCCATAGGCTACGTCGTAGTCGCGCTTGAACAATGACTTGCTTTCGCGTAGTGTCGAGGCGCCCGGCGACGCGATGCTCCCGGCCATCTCCGGCGAGAGCGCTAAGTCCGCTTCGCCCTCCGCCGCGTCGGCGAGCACAAACGTCGACGCGATCGGCGCGCCCTCGTAGTCGTAGAAGCTGATGTCCGCCAGCGCCTCGGCCTTCACCAGCGCGACGAGCGAATCGAGGTAGGTGCCAACCAGCGCCGCGCCGACGACCTCTTCGTCGCGGTAGACGGGCGCCGCGGTAAGGAGAACGAAGCCCTCGTCGGTCTCGACCACGGACGCGTACTTGTCGCCGACTGCGTCGGTGCCGGCCAGCGTCTGCTGTACCGGCCACCACGACGCCGCATCGCCAGACGTCACGGCGACATAGCCGCCCTCGGCGTTCGCATCCGCGGTCACGGCGAACAGGCGCCCGCCGTCCACGCCGATTACCTCGGCGCGGTCGACGCCCGCGTTCACTATCAGGGGCGCCAGCAGGTCTTCGACGGCCTGCCCGTTGCCCGCCACCACAGCTTCCGGCACGGAGTCCGTATAGGCCATGGCGCGGACCACCTGCAGGTGCTCGCGCTCGGTGCGGACGACAGCGTCCGAAGCGACGCGGCCCGATTCCGCAAGCTGGTTATCGAACCGTTCCTGCAACGATCCGGCTACGAGCTGCGTGACCAGGTACGCGCCGACGACCGCGAGCAAGATGGTGAGGATAGCGTACGGCACGATGATCTTGGTGCGGATGTGGCGCAGCGGCCACGTCAGCAAGCCCGTTACGCTCTTGAGGCGCAAGTTCATAGGGTTGTCCCCGTCCAGCTTCATCGAACTCTCTAGCACTAGTATCGACAGGCTGAGCCCCTAGTTTTGGGTATCTGGAGCAAAGCCGAACTGGGCCCGCGGCTGGGGTCAGGTTGCCGGGTTCAGCTAGTGGTGACTGCGTGGCCACACTATCGAGGGCTGGCGAGGGCTGGATGACGGCGTGGCAGACGTCACGAAGCCACGGGCGCGGCGGCACAGGACCGGCGCAAGAGAGAACGGGTTCCGGAGAGAGGGCGGTTACGCGACGGCGCGTACCCATGCGACGGCGTTTGCCTAAGCGACGGCGCGTACCTAAGCGACGGCGACCGGCTTGATCTCGCGGCGGTCCCAGGAAAGGTAGTCACGCTGGTCGTAGCCGGTGTAAAGCTGGCGCGGGCGTGCGATCTTCTGCTCTTTGTCCAGGAGCATCTCCTGCCACTGCGCCACCCAGCCGACCGTTCGCGGTATGGCGAACAGCACCGGGAATATGGAGACCGGGAAGCCCATGGACTGGTAGATGATGCCGGAGTAGAAATCGACGTTCGGATAGAGCTTGCGTTCGATGAAGTACTCGTCCTCCAGCGCGATCCGCTCCAGTTCCAACGCGACGTCGAGCAGCGGGTTGCGGCCGGTCACCTCAAAGACCTGGTAGGCCAGCTCCTTGATGACGGAGGCGCGGGGATCAAAGTTCTTGTAGACGCGGTGGCCGAAGCCCATCAGCAGGTTTTCACCGGCCTTAACGCGTTCGATGAAGGCTGGGATGTTCTTGATGTTGCCGATCTCCGTCAGCATCCTTAGCACGGCCTCGTTCGCGCCGCCGTGGAGCGGGCCGTAGAGCGCGGCACAGGCGGCCGCAATCGACGAGTAAGGATCGGCCTGGGAGCTACCGACCGAGCGCATGGCGTTAGTGCTGCAGTTCTGCTCGTGGTCGGCGTGGAGGATGAAGAGCACGTCCAGCGCGCGCTCCAGCACGGGGTCTGGCTGGTACTTCGCCTCGGAAAACTTGTAGAGCATGTTGAGCAGGTTGCCGGTGTAGCTCAGGTCGTTGTCCGGGTAGGCGTACGGCAGGCCGAGGCTGTGGCGGTAGGCGAACGCCGCCAACGTCGGCATCTTCGCGATCAGGCGCTTGATGTGGAGCAGCCGATCCTCGTCGTTGAAGATGTCCTTCGACTCCGGATAGAACGTCGAGAGGCCGGCGACGGTGCCGACGAGCATGCCCATCGGGTGGGCGTCGTAGAGGAAGCCGTCCATGAACTTCTTCGCGTTCTCGTGGATGTATGTATGGATCGTGATGTCGTGCTCCCACTCCACGAACTCGGCGCGCGTCGGTAGCTCGCCGAAGAGGATCAGGTAGGCGGTCTCCAGGTACGTGCTCTGCACCGCGAGCTGCTCGATCGGGTAGCCGCGATATCGGAGGATGCCCTTGTCGCCGTCGATGTACGTGATATCGCTGCGGCAGGAGGCGGTGTTCGTGAAGGCCGGATCGTACAGCTTCAGGCCAAAGTCATCATCGTCGATCTTGATCTGGCGGAAGTCCATCGAGCGGACGGCTCCGTCCGTAATCGGCATCTCGTAGGATCGGCCTGTGCGATTATCAGTGACGCTGAGTGAGTCTTCGGCCATGTTCGTGCTCCTTCCGCTCCGGACGCGTGTCCTCTCCGGGGCGTACTGGGTTATCGATACCTTGTAGCGTTCTGGAAAGTCCCCATCAGTATAGCGCGCGAGCATGAGTCCCCGCCGGATCTGCGGTAGCGCTTTTCTGTTGGACACCTTGCGTCAGATGCGCGTCGAGTCGTAGGCGCCGATGCCGCGGCGGGCGAGAAGGCTGTCGGCCGTTGAGAGAGCCCTGTCTATTCGGCCGCCTCCCAACGTCCCTCGAGCTTCTTGGCGACTGCCGGCGTCGTCGTGTACGCCATCTCCTCCAGCGGCAGCCGGTGTGGCTCCCACGGGCCGTGGCGGCGCACGTAGCCCGCGACGAGGATCGCCTGGTGGCGCGCCTCGTCGAAGCAAGGATCGACGAACCTCTCATAGAGGGGGCGCTTCGTAGCGCTTGAGCAGTTCATGGGTGCGCTTCACCATGGAGAGCGCGTCATCATGCGGACGCTGCCACATATTGCGACCGGCGATCAGGCCCACTGCTCCGGCGCGCATCCCCATGTCGATGTCGGCCAGGAGAGCTTCGTCATCCTTGTAGCTGCCACCGGAGAAGAGAACCAGGCAGCGCTTGGCTGAACTCACCACGCGGCGTGTCATCTCCGCTCGTTCTGCTTCCAGCGTCTTGTAGACGTCCGGGGGCTTGCTGTTCTCCTTGTGAACCTTGGGGAGATTGATCTTCACAACGTCGGCGCCCATCTCAAGCGCCATCCTCGCGGCGTAATCAACGGCGTACAGCGAATCGCGCCCAGCCTTCTCCTCCACCGGCTTGCCTCGCGGATAGGCCCATACGATCAGGGGCAGGCCCAGCCGTTCCGTCTCTTTCCGTACCTCGGCAAGCTGCCGCATATCGCGATCCTGCGAAGGCGAGCCGACGAAGAGCGTGTAGCCGACCGCTTCCGCGCCGACGCCGGCGGCCTCTTCAACCGTGCCGGTCAACGTCGAGAACGCATCATCGTCCGGCGGGATGTTCGTCTTGCCGTTCAGCTTTACGACCAGCGGGATATGGCCGGCGTAGTCCGCATAGTAGCGCTGAGCGATGCCCATGTGAGTCACGATACCGGAGAAGTTGCCCTCGATCGCCAGTTGGAACAGATAGGCCGGATCGGCGCTGTCCGGGTTGTCCATGAAGTCAATCGGCCCGTGCTCAATGCCGTGATCGTACGGGAGAAAGAGCAGCGTGCCGTTGGCCGGCCCGGATCGATAGAGGAGCCTGTAGAGCCGCGCCTGCTTCCCAGCGCTGAGGTTCAACTGCTGCAGTGTCGGCCGCTGCACGACGCTCGGTGCGTCTGCCATGGTCTGCCTCCTTCTCGTCGAGCTCGGTCAGCTATTGTTGTGCGATGTGCTTCTCCACCATGGCAACGGTCTCGCTGTCGCCGATGATGAGTTGCGTTCGCTGGTGGAGGGCTTTCGGTGCTATAGCCAGAATGCGCTCCTGGCCGGAGCTGGCTGCTCCGCCGGCCTGCTCAATGATAAAACCGAGCGGGTTCGCCTCATACAGGAGGCGCAGCTTACCCTGCGGCTGCTTCTCATCCGCAGGATAGATGAAGAGGCCGCCCTTGAGCAGCGTCCGATGGAAGTCCGAGACGAGCGAGCCAACGTACCGCAGTGAGCTACGCGGGCGAAGCTCTGCGACCGCTCGCTGCATGCCGGCGTCCCAGCGGTCCTGGTACGCCTCATTCACGGAGTAGTACGGGCAGCCGGCGGGCAGCGTGATGCCCGGGTGGCTCAGCACAAATTCCATCGTCGTCTCGTCCAACGTAAAGCCATCGACGCGCCCTGTCGTCGCCAGCACCAGCATCGTGCTGGAACCATAGACGAGGTATGCCGCGCCGACCTGTTCGTCGCCGGGACGGAGGAGGGACTCCACCGTCACCTTCCCGGACCGTGCATAGAAGCCGAAGATTGAGCCGATCGAAATGGCGACGTCGATGTTCGAGGAGCCATCGATGGGGTCGTAGACCGCGAAGTAGGGCGCGTCTTCCGCCTCCTCTATCACCAACATGTCGTCGTACTCTTCGCAAGCGAGCGCCGCGATAGCTTTCGATCGGCGCAGCGTTTCGACGAAGATTTCGTTGCCGAGCGCGTCCAGCCGCTGGACGATTTCGCCCTGGACGTTGACGTCGTCGGTGGCGCCGAGGACACCGGCTAGACCGGCGCGCCGCACCAGGTAGTTGATGCGCTTGGCCGCGCGCGCGACGGCGCGCAGCACTTCGGCAAAGCCTGCCAGCTCGCGGAAGTGATCCCCTTCCGCGATCAGGAAGTCATCGAGGGTCAGGTTAGATTGCGCGGCGTGAGCGGGAGTCTCTGTCATCGACGGCAGACCGCCACTAGACGTACTGCCCGGCAGTGCATAGCTTGAGCAATCCAGTGTACGCGTCCGACACGACGAAACCGCCGACATCGGCTTCGATGTCGCTACCGGTCAGCATTGGTTCCTCCTGTCGGGTTGAACCCTTCCGGCGGGCTGTGAATCGGCATCGAACTTCATGCGTGCGCCTGCAGACACGTCTGCGCACCCGCAGGCCGCGGCCATCCTATCCAACGGACATGGGAGGTGTCAAGGAATGCGCCGTGGCTTCAGCTCGGAAGCCCCGCGGCTTTAGTTCGGAAGCCCCGCGGCTTCGGCTCGGAAGTCCCGCGACTTCAGCCTAAGCCGATCACTGGCGTATACTAACGTATGTATACCGCTGGTTCGGCAACGGCCAACCACGGTCCAGATCGCAGCGCCGGAGACGCCATCATGCCCCGCACATCTTCCCTGCTAGGCCGGGCGCTAGACGCCGCACACGCCTCTCGGCCGGCGCTCCCGCACACGGCGGACGAGGGCTAGGATGCCGATCAAGACCTGGGTCGGTCGCTTCGCCATCGTCGACGGTCAGGCGCAGGAGGAGAGCGCGCTGCTGCGCTCGTTCCCGCGTCAGCGGCCAGACGAAGAGGAGGACGAGCTCTACGTCCTCGTCGACCCGGCGACCGAGAACAGCAAGGAGTACGCCGGCCAACTCGTCGACGCTATTGGCCGCATGTACCGCCAGGACACGCTCTCCATCACAGGTGCGGTGCTGCGGGCGCTCAAGGCGGCGCACCAGCAACTGCTGGACTGGAACGAGCGGAACCTGAAGGAGCACCGGGTCGGCGCCGGCGTTAGCTGCCTGGCGGTTCGCGAGCACTCCGCCTACCTCGCCCAGATCGGCCCGGCGATCGCGTTTCACGTGGGCGGCGGGCGCTACCAGCGCATCGTACCGGAAGGTGCGGCCGGCGAGCCGCTGGGGTTCGACGACGGAGCAGAGCCGGTGTTCAGCCGCTACGAGCTGGCACCAGGCGACCTGCTGCTCATCGCATCGCCCGAGATCGAAGAGCTACTCGACCAAGAAGCCCTGCGCGCGATCCTGCTGCGGGGCGGCGACGACGCCCTCGTCGAGCTCTTCCGGCTCGCCGGCGGCGTGCAGAACTTCTCGCTGGTGCTGCTGGCCTGCGTCGTCGAGCCGGACGACGCTGCCGGAGCAGAGCCGGCGCCTGACAATACAGAGGGCCTCGCGGGAGCCACGGCTGCAGCGGGTAGTGAGCTAGAACTGACCGGCGCCACGGCTGCAGCAGGCGGCGAGCCAGAGCTGACCGGCGCGGCGGCCGGCGCAGGCGACGGCTTCGCGGCCCCGCGCGACGATGCGACCTCCTTCTCAGGCGAGGAGCCACCGTACGAGCAAACCGTAACGGACGAATCGCCGCCCTCGCCGCCGCCCGAGCTGCCGCAGGCCAACGTCCGCATCAAGGGTCCCGAGTCCAACATCCGCTACCGGCGCAGCACGGGCATCGCATCCGGCCTGCCCCAGATACCCCCGCAGGCAATTGTCGCGGTGTTGGTGTTGGCGGCGATCGGCTTACTGGCCTGGTTCGTCCTGCCGGGCGCGCTGGAGGAGAGCCGTGATGACCAGTTCTCCACCTTGCTCGCCACAGCGAGCGCGTCGCTGGAGACCGCACAGGAATCGACAGACCCGACAGAGAAGCGCCAGGCGCTAGTCGCGGCGGAGGCGGCGATCGCGGAAGCCGAACGGCTGCAGCCGGACAGCGCAGAGGCAGCCTCGCTGCGCGCCCAGATCAGCGTAGAGCGGACGAAGCTTGACGCCGTGCTCCTGCTGCCGGATCTGGAGCTGATCATTGACATCAGCGAGCGCGTCTCCGGACCGGTCTCCGCCAAGGACCTGGCGCTGGGCGGAGGCGGCGCCTACGTGCTGGACCGCGAGCAGGCCCGTGTCATCGCCATCTCGCTGCTGGGGCCGGACCCCGAGCCGTTTGTCATACTGGAGGAGGGCGACCTCGCCGGGGACGAGTTGGTCGGACCGCCGCAACACATCGCCTGGGCGGAGGAGTTGGGCGCGCTGCTGATCATGGACTCCAGCCGCCGCCTCGTCTCCGTCGTACCGACCGAAGCGCCAACGCTGCTCACCGTCCGCGACGCGGATGCCTGGGGATCGGCCGATGGCATCGCCTACAGTGGCGGCAGCCTCTACGTCCTCGACCGGGCCGACGACCAGGTCTGGCTCTACCTGCCGAGCGAGACCGGGTTCGATAGCGAGCGCCGCACGCTCCTGGACGCCTTCGACCTGGACCAGGTGGTGGAGTTCGCCGTCGGCGAGGAGCTCTACCTGGTGCTGGCCGACGACACGGTCGTCCGCTTCCCCGGCAGCGAAGCGTTTCCATTCACGCAGGCCGGCATCGACATCGCGCTCTCGTCGCCGGCATCGCTGGTCGCCGTGCCCAGCGCCGGCATGCTGCTCGCCGCCGACCGCGGCAACGCCCGCATCGCTGTCTTTACGCCGGACGGCACCTTCCTCCAGCAACTCGTCAGCCCTTCGTTCAACGACCTGCGCGCCATCGCCGTCGACGAGCCGAACAGCCTACTGTACATCCTCTCCGGCGGCCGCCTCTACCGCACCCCGCTGCCGCCGCTACCGTGAAGATCCTGGGCATCGAGACCTCCTGCGACGAAACGGCCGCCGCCATCGTCGAGGACGGCCGCCGCCTGCGCTCGAACGTAATCGCGTCGCAGGCGGCGCTGCACGGCCGCTACGGCGGCGTCGTGCCGGAAGTTGCCGCCCGCCAGCATCTGGAGGCGATGCTGCCCGTCGTGGAAGCCGCGCTCGCGGAGGCCGGCTGCGGCTGGAGCGACATCGACGCCATCGCCGTGACTTCTGGCCCCGGCTTGGGAGGCGCGCTGCTCGTCGGCGTTAGCGTCGCCAAGGCGCTGGCCTACGCAAAAGAGATCCCCTTCATCCAGGTCAACCACCTGGAGGCCCACCTCTACGCGAACTGGATCGATGAGGATGGGGAAGACAGGCCGCCGCCACCCTTCCCGCTCGTCGGCCTGATCGTATCGGGAGGCCACACCGACCTGGTGCTGATGCAGGACCACGGCCATCTGCGCAGGCTGGGCCGCACACGCGACGACGCCGCCGGTGAGGCCTTCGACAAGGTGGCGCGGCTGCTGGGGCTCGGCTTTCCGGGCGGGCCCGCGATCGAACAGGCGGCGCGCGCGGTCGCGAAGCCGGAGCTGCGGCTGCCCCGCGCTTGGATGCGCGGCACGGACGACGTCAGCTTCAGCGGCCTCAAGACAGCCGTGCTGCACGTGGTCCGCGGCGAAAGCCCGCCGCCCGCCGCCGAGATCGCGGCCAGCTTTCAGGAGGCCGTTGTCGATGTGCTGGCGAAGAAGACGGCCGCGGCCGCCGAACGAGAGGGCGCGAGCGCGGTGCTGCTGTCCGGCGGCGTCGCGGCCAACGGCCCGCTGCGGCAGACGCTGGCGGCGCGTTCGCCGTTGCCGCTCCACGTCGCCTCTCCGCTGCTCTGCACGGACAACGCGGCGATGGTCGCCGCCTGCGCGTTCTATCGACAGCGGAGCGCGGGCTGGGATCTGGACGTCACGCCCAACCTGCCTGTGGCCGGAGGCTAGACCGCCCGCTACGATAACGCGCACCTTCCGCAGCCGCCCTGCGTGCACTGCGACTTGTAGAGCGCCAGCAAGCCCTGCTGGCGGCGCGCGTCGATGCGGAGAGTGCCGCCGCCAGGTGCCAGGTTCTTCTCGAGAAACGTCAGCGACCCGCATCACGCCATCCGCGCCCATCCGCGCCCATCCGCGCCAGCGCGTCGTGGCACGGCTCGCGCCAGAGGCGCGGCGAGGAGAGGCAGCGCGCAGGTACGCCCGGGTCGTAGGTTCGGGCAGCGCCCGCCCGTCCGGGCGAGCCCTACCGGGGACCCCACAGTCCACCTCAGATACCAATGCGACATGATCGGGTTCTTTTCTGTTCTGTCCACGCCCTCGTGCGTGACGCTGCCTCGTCTGGTAGACTCCCACTCATGAAATTTTCATTCGCGTCATTGGCTTCAATTTCCGCGATCACCATCGTGCTCGCTATAGCTCTAGGAACCGAACCCGCATCCGGGGGATTTGCCGTTAATGATGGTTCTTACAGCATCGCTGTCGCGGTCAACGTTGAGTCCGACCCCGACGGACACCATGAATTCATCGAGATGCCGGACAACATCAAGCTTACGGTAACGGTTACGAATGGCGGCAGTGGCGTGACTGTTAGCGGACCACCGCCCTGGGTCACAGTGGCCGGTGGTATTCCTGGCTTGGGTGGAGGCTTTGACTTGTTCGCCTCAGGCACCGTAGTCGGGATCAGCGACGTGAGCGTAGGATTCCAAGGTGTTATTGACCCCGGAAACACCTCTGGCAACCCCCTCACCGGACTCTACAGCATGGGGCTCGAGCCGGTTGGCAAGGGCGACCACACACTTCCCGGTGGCGAGCCTATCGTATACCGCATCAAGTCTAAGCCTGGTGGGTCTATAGCGCGGACGCTAACCCCGACAGCAAGTCCAGTCACGCCAACGCCGACGGCCTGTCCAGCAGGCGCCGCAGGATGTCCGCCACTGCAGATAGACACGCCAACGCCGACAGGCACACCGGAACCTGGCACAGCCCCACCAACAGCCACATCGGGCCCGATCACAACCAAGCCCACGCCCGACGTCAGTAAAGTACAGGTGGAGAAGATTGACGCTGATAGGTCTGCCCGACCGGGCGATATTACTGCCCGACTGAGCGGCTGGGAAATGAGAATCTTCAACGGCGACGGCTGCACTGGCTCGGCTCGTGCCTCTGGTCTTACTCCAGAGAGCGTCCCTGACCACTTTAGATATTATTCGGTCCTCTTGCCCCCAGGTGACTACTCGGTGGCCGAAGTTCAGCAACCTGGCTGGGAGCGCATCTCTACCACCGCCTTCTGCCAAAACTTCGCAGTGCCGGTTGGGGGAGATACGATCAGTATCATATTCACCAACAGAAAGATTCGCAACGGCGACGTCAACGAAGACGGAGTCACCAACTCCATCGACGCGGCCCTCACTCTGCAGTACATTGCGGGCATCGTTTCCGACCTGCCGGGCATCGTGAGGGCGGACGTTGATACTGACGGCGTCATTAACGCAGTTGATACCGCGCTCATACTCCAGTTCGATGCGGGCCTTCTCAACAGCCTGCCCCTAGACGAATTTGGGCGATCTTAAGATAATGGCTGAGAGCGTTTCGCCCGGCCTGACCTAACCTCCAGCCACCAACGCCGCCCAATTTCTCGACCCGCGACCCTCGACCCCGGCCTTACGAAAGCGCACACCTGCCGCAGCCGCCCTGCGTGCACTGCGACTTGTAGAGCGCCAGCAGCCCCTGCTGGCGGCGGGCGTCGATGCGGAAAGCGCCGCTAGTAGCCTCCAGATCCTTCTCCAGAAACGCCAGCGAGCCGTAACGCCCGGGCCGCGGCAGGTTCCGGAATTGCCTCAGCGCAGCCTCCGCGTCCGGACCTTCTCCACGTCCAACAGCGGCGGCCCACGGCAACAGCGCGTTGACGAGCAACTCGATTGCGCGGGAGCGGCCGATCAGCGCGCCCGGCGAGCGCTTCGCCGGCTGCCACGGCGCGATGTGGCTGGCCCAGTAGCCGTCCGCCGCGACCGTCCATGCCGCGATTAGGTCTTTCGGCGGCAGCGCGCCAACCGGCGCGACCGGCGTCGTGCCGTCCAGGAGGCCCATGTGCCGGACGATCAGGCGGGCGACTCCGGCCAGCCGCCGCGCCGGATGGCTGGCCGGTCGCCGGGACGCGGCCGGCGCATCCGGAGTATGGCGTTGTCCACCGGACAAGCCCGACGTCTGCCACATCCGCGAAAGCGACTCAGCGTATGCGTCTGCGTCATCAGCGGCCGGTGGCGTCAGGTATCCCGCGCTGCCGAGCAGAAGCGCCTCAGCGACAGCCACTCGCTGCGAATCCGGCGCAGCCAGGAGCCGTTCGCTGAGCGAGAGCCAGGATGGCTGACAGGCGTCGGGCTGCGGTTCTCCCCTGCCGTACCCGGCGCCCTCCAGCAGCAACCGGAGCAGCGCGTCTCCGGGGCCGCACGCCGCGACGAGGCTGCTGACATCAGCAACGCGCTGCGCGAATCTGGCCTCGCCCAAGTCGTCCAGCACTCCTGCCAAGGCGTCCGCGCCCATCCGCGCCAGCGCATCGTGGCAGGGCTCGCGCCAGAACTGCGGCGTGGAGAGCCAGCGTGCCAGCTCTCCCGCCCTGGCCCGCACCCATGGCGCGAACGCCACGACCGGGACGCTCCGTCCGCTGGCCAGGCGGGTGTCCGCGTCGTCGTCGTCTTCGAAGACAACGTGGAGGGCAACACCGTCGTAGCCGGGATTCGTGTCGTGGCCGTGGCGGCGGAAGTCGCTCGAACGCACGTGCAGTTCGACGTCTCCCCGCAGCAGGCGTCCTCCGGGCCCGGCGACAAGTGCGTCGCGAAAGTCGGGTCCCGCGCCCCGCCCGCGTCGGCCGGGCCGCAGCGTGCGAAGCCGAACGCCCTGGCGCGTGACCAACGCGGCCGCCGGGAAGCGCTGGCCCTCCCAGAGCCGCGACAGCGTCTCTTCATCGAGAGCGGCCGGCTTTTGTCCCGCCGCGTACGTGCTGCGAGGATTCGCGACGCGGAAACCGTGCGGCCTGCGCTCGGCGCCATATGGCGCGCCGCCATCCCGCAGAACAACGGCCGCCACAGCGCCTACGCCTCCGGCTCTCCGTAGCGGAACTTGGCCCGCTCCGCGACGAACGTTAGCAGCCGCTCGGACGCGCCGCGGGGGCGGTACTGGGCCGTCTCCCACTCGCTGACGGTCTGCTGGCGCACGTTCAGCTCGTCCGCCAGCTCGCTTTGAGTTAGCTTCAGGTGAGTGCGCAGCGAGCGGACCTTGTCCGCGTCCCAGGCCGGCCGCCTCTTCCTTCTCGCCATGCCCGGAGTTTACACGGTTCCGTGTACGAAGTCAATAAGCCCTTTGCGAAACTATCCCTCTGCGAAAGCTCGCATGCTTAGCGGCGCGAGCATGGTGAATTCGAAGAGTTCGATTGATCAGAGAGGTGATTGCCTAGTTCGACCATCTGAACGACAGCATCACGACCAGATTCCGGCACCGCCTCGACCTCGGCGATCCGTGGCGCCCAGTGCTCCTCGAAGATTCGCTCAGCCTCTTCGTCGCCTACGAGTTCCCTCAATCCGCCAAGGTTCTCTCTGTTCGCGGCCATTTCCTGTTCTAGGATTCGCTCCAACTCGGCCTTCGAAATGTGGACTTCCTCTTGGGTTGTGCGTACCGAGACCTCGCCTGGCCGGGCTGATGCTTCCGCTGGAGGCCGCCACTGCCCGATTGATCTGAGGTAGGCGTCCTTCTCATCGAAGGCAGCCTGTTGTTCTGCCGTTAGGCCTGGTCGTTCGTTCGAAGCACCAAAGACGTCGTCCTGACAGCTACTTACCTCCAACCGCGATTCGACGCCCCAATAAATGCCGCCTATCAGCGCCACAACGGCGAGCGCGATCACGGCTGCCTTCATCGTCTGTGGAGATATGCCAGAGAACATCACTTACACATCCGCCTGCTACGTATGGCGCAATCATACCATAGTCAGGCAACACACTTCCTCACATCACCATCAACGTTCACCAACGTTCACCGACGCCACCATGTTGATGCTGCTGACACGTTCCGATACCAGCCGGACGCGCCCGATACGGAGGTGTGGACGTCGTCAACTAGGCCGTTGCGAAAGTCTAGCCCCTACGCGTCAGGGAATACTGCCACCCTAGCAGCACGAGCACCAGCCCGCAGGCAGTCAGGATGACGACGGTTGTCGATACCCATCCTGCACTGTGCGAACGAGATGCGAAGCCCGCCGAGGGCAGGGCGGCTTCCGTCACGGTGAACGGCACACTCGCAGTTAGACGTTGATGGCCCGACTCTGCCAGAAATTCGCACTCGCCGATGAGCGGGGCACGTGTCGGACCGCCTTGCCGCACCAGGTCCAGCTCAGCTGGAATCTTGTACTCAAATACGAAGCTTGAAGAAGGCTCAGCCGGAGTGTGCGCCCCGTCTCGGCCTTCGTCATGAGTGTCATCGTATGTGCACTGAAAGCGGACGTGAGTGATCTCCCTGTCAAAGTCCCCCGATACCGTCACAGTAGTTCCGATATGCCCTGACGATGGCACAACGTGGAACTCGCCTACCGGCGGCTCCTGGGCAGCGGCTTGCGCCCCCGTAGCAAGTGCACACAGCACAGCGATGGCCGCCAGTTGGACTCGCATGGCGCGATGATAACACGGTGTGAGCACTCGCGTCATCAGACACGTCCGCCAGCCGAACGCGCTCAATTCGGGGCCGTACGGCGGCTAGCTGCCGCCGTCCACCAGCCGTTGTGCCGCGGTGTACGGGTCGAGCTCCCGGGCCGCGACGGAGGCGGCGAGGCGGTCGAGGCGTAGGGCGCCATCAGGCCCGCCGATAAGGCGCTCCAGCAGCCGCTGCCTCGCCCGCGCCAGCACTCGGCGCCGCGCGCGCTCCAGCGCGACGCGCTCCCTGTCTCCCGACGTCTCGAGTTGCTCTCGATGGGCATCGATGGCGTCCGCCAGCTCGCCGATGCCTTCGCCCTTCGTCGCCACCGTGCGAACGATAGGAACGTGCGTGTCGCGCGGCGTCACCGCCTGCAACTGCTGCGCCAGGGCGTCGGCGCCGGGCAGGTCGGCCTTGTTGATCACCAGCACGTCCGCCACCTCCAGGATGCCGGCCTTCATCGCCTGCACGCCGTCGCCGCCGCCCGGCGTCACCACGACGGCGGTCGTGTCAGCCATCGAGGCGACCTCGACCTCGTCCTGGCCGGCGCCGACGGTCTCGACCAGCACGACGTCCTTGCCAAAAGCATCCAGCACGGCCACGACGTCGTCCGTCATCGGCGCCAGGCCGCCCAGCTCGCCGCGCGTCGCCATGCTGCGGACGAAGATGTCGCGGTCGCTGGTCAGCTCCTGCATGCGAATGCGGTCGCCCAGAATCGCTCCGTGGCTGAACGGGCTGCTGGGATCGACGGCGACGATGCCGACGCTGCGGCCTCGGCGACGCTGCTCCAGCGCCAGGCGATAGGTCAGCGTGCTCTTGCCGGCGCCGCTGCCGCCCGTGATGCCGGTGACGTGGGCGCGGCCGGTGCGCGCGTAGAGCTGGGCCAGCGCAAGGCGACCCTCAGGTCGCCCGTTCTCCACGTGGGTGATGGCGCGAGACAGAGCACGCCGGTCGCCGGCGAGGAGCCGGCCGACTAGGTCGTCAACGTCTGGGG
This sequence comes from Chloroflexota bacterium, assembly GCA_029262675.1. Lineage (GTDB taxonomy): Bacteria > Chloroflexota > Dehalococcoidia > DSTF01 > RBG-16-68-14 > JADFKB01. Next base: position 116,987 of record JAJCYW010000006.1, read on the forward strand.
AAGGCGGTGCGTTTGGAAAATCCGGGGGCGGACCGGACGGCGCGGTCACGATGCGTTCTTCGATTCTCCCCCCGGCTCGCTGCCGGCCGCTTCGCCCCCCGCGCTGCGTCCAGCCGCCCACGCCTGCACGTACGCAATGATGTCCCGGGTGCTGGCGCCGGGGCGGAAGATCTCACGAAAGCCCAGCTCCTTCAGCGCGGGGATGTCTTCGTCCGGAATTATGCCGCCCGCGAAAAAGAGCACGTCATCAGGCGTGACGCCGCGCTCGCCGAGCGATTCGACGACGCGCGGGAAGAGCTCGGCGTGGGCGCCGGAGAGGATGCTGAGGCCGACGACATCGACGTCCTCCTGCAGCGCCGCCTCCGCGATCATCTCGGGCGTCTGGCGGATGCCGGTGTAGATCACTTCCATGCCGGCGTCGCGCAACGCGCGGGCGACGACCTTGGCGCCACGTTCGTGGCCGTCGAGGCCCGGCTTGGCGATCAGGACGCGTAGGGGTGTCTCAGTAGTCATGAAGGGATTATGTCGCTTATGGGCTCGTCTTGCAACCGGCTACTGCTCCGCAGTAGCTTGCAGTTTCACGGCATTCTGCCGCGAAACTGCCGGCTTGGCCTATCGCAGTGGCTCTCAATTCACGGCATTCTGCCGCGATACTGTCGGCTGGCCTATCGCACTGGCTCTCAATTCACGATCGGCTGCCACGATACTGTCGGCTGGCCTATCGCAGTGGCTCTCAATTCACGATTGGCTGCCGCGAAACAGGCGACTTGGCCTATCACAGTGGCTCTCAATTCACGATAGGCTGCCGCGAAACAGCCGGCTTGACCTATCGCGGTCGCTCTCAATTCACGATTGCCTGCCACGAAACTGTCCGCTGGCTTCGACGGAGCAAGTTTACTAAGACCGTTCGATCAGCTGGAGCGACACGCCGTTCGTCTCGCCCGGGTCGCAGCGGGCGACGCGCGTGCCGTCCAGTGGGCCGTCGCCGGGGCCGTCCACCGTAACACCGGCGGCGCGCAGCGCCGCGACGGCAGCGTCGAGGTCGGCGACTTCGAACGAGAGCGACAGCATGCCCTCGCCGCGCTCTTCGATCAGCTCGGCGATGCGGTGACCGGCCGCCAGCGGCTGGGCGACTTCCAGGAACGCGCCGCCTTCGTCGCCGTCTGGCAGCGGCAGTAGCGTCAGTTCTGCGCCGAGGCCTTCCGGCGACAGTGGCGCCTGCGGCGAAAGGTTGAAGATCCGCTCCCAGGCGGCGGCCGTAGCGGAACCGTCCGCGGCCGAGACGACGAGGTGGTCCAGGCGCTTCACCTTCATGCCGGCGTCTCCTTCTGTATGAAGAGCGTGCGCACATCGTGCGAGAAGCCGCGCTTGAGGTCGGCGACCTCCGTGCCCGGAGCGTTGCCCGTGCGCGGGTCGCTGACCGAGACGCCTTCTGCCCGGAGCCGCGCGACCGTCTTCGCCACGCTGCCGACGCGATAGGCAACACCCCAGTAGGCGTCTCGGTCGCCGGGACTGTCCGGCGCACTCTCCCCCGCCAGCTCCAGGATCGATCCGCCCATGCGCAGGAAGTGGAGCGTGCGGCCGCCCGGCCGTTCGACGCTGGCGCGTAAGTCGAGGTCGAACGCTTCGTCCCAGAGCCGCAGCGTCTCCGGCAGGTTGGACGAGCCGATCACGGTGTGGTCGAAGCCGGTGACGATTGCGCCCGCTTCGCCCGTAGGCTCCGCCTCCGGCAGCGCCGACGGCGGCGAGGCGTGCTGGATGATGAACGTGTAACACCCGCGTGTGCTGGCCGTGTCGATGCGGGCGTTGCGCCATTCGCGGCGCGCGCCGGAGACCTCGTCGACGCCGGTACCGGGAGCGGGGTCGGCTACGCGCAGGCCGTGGCCGCGCAGTCGCGCGACATCGGCGTCGATGTCGTCCGTGCCAAGCGCCAGCGCGTAGACCCCTTCGCCGGCCGCGTCGAGGCGCGAACGCAGGCTGCGTGCCCAGTCCGGCCCGGTCGCGGACTCCGGCTCGGGCGCCAGCAGTTCGAGATATCCGTCGTCGAAGCGAAACAGGACGTTCGCCGTGCCGTACTGCGGATGGCGGCCCTTCCAAGACGGTTTCCGTCCCAGCAGCAGCCGGTAGTTGTCCGTCGCCGCGTCGAGATCGCGGACGGCTATCACGAGGTGGTCGAGCACGAGCGGCATTAGTAGCCCGAACCCTTCTCGACCAGCTCTACGAGCACGCCGTGGAGCGCGGTGGGGTGGAGGAAGGCTATGGTACCCGTCAGCCCCTCGCGCGGCTCTTCGTCGATCAGCTCCGCGCCCTGCGACTTGAGGTCGGACAGGGCCGCGGTGATGTCGTCCACCTCCATGCAGACGTGGTGGAGCCCTTCGCCCTTCTTCTCCAGATAGCGCGCGATGCCGAACTCGGGGTCGATTGGTTCCAGCAGCTCGAGGAAGCCGTTGCCCATATCGAGCAGCGCGGCGCGCACGCCCTGGTCCTCCATCACGGCCTCCGTCACGACTTCCATGCCGAGCCTGTCGCGGTAGAAGCCGTAGGCCTGCGCGATGCTGCGGACGACGACACCGATGTGGTGGATGCGGTTAATGTTCGTCATGGGGTTGGCGTCATGACGCAGGCGTCCAGCGGTACTGCAGCGCCTGGCCGTACTCTCGGAAGCCCAGCTTCCGGTAGATGCTGACGCCGTCGTCCGACGCCTGTAGCACGCCAGAGCGATGGCCGAGTCGGCGGCCGTCGTTCAGCGCCGCGAGCGTCATCGCGCTGCCGATACCGAGGCGGCGAGCGGCAGGCGCCGTGCCGACGTGCCAAACGCTGGCGACGCCAGCGCCGACGAAGAGCGTCGCCGAGGCGACGGCCTGGCCGTTGAGCAGACCGGCGTAGTGCCGAAATGGCGAGTCGCCACAGTACCCAAACCCGCGGTAGATATCCAGGAATGGCCGCGCGGCCTCCGGCGCCATCGCGAAGCCGGCGATGTAGCCGGAGAACCACCGCTCCAGGCCTGCCTCGTCCGACACGCACTCGATTTCGAGGCCAGCAGGCGGTTCCGCGTTCGGCAGGTCTGCCAGCTCTATCGTCATCATCGTCAGACGAGAGCCCACAGCGTGAAATCCCCGCGACAGCAGCCGCGCGGAGAGGTCGGCAGGGCGGCTGGCAGGGATTACGTGCCAGAGCATCGGCCGCCCGCGCTCGGCAAAGAACGCCAGGCGTTCGTCGATCGCCGCATCCGCCTCGCCGGCGTCGACGTTTGTCAGCATCACCTGGTTGAACCAGGGCGCCGTTGTGAAGTCGGACGTGAACCACGTGAATCGGCTGGTTTCGTGTAGCTCACCGCCGGGCAGCCGGACAGCGCAGGTGCGCCAGTAGTCGACCGGCTGTCGCCAGGCGGCGGCCTCCAGCGCGGACGGTGCGGGGTCGGCCAGGATGCCGTGTTGCGCCGGGGCTTCGGTATCGTTCACAGGCCCTCGGTGAGGCCTGCGCTCTTACGCCACTCGAGGATCTGGGCGGCGTGCTCGCGGTAGTGCTCGTAGCCGTTGCCCTCCAGAATGCGGTTGGCCGTCTTCGGCTTGCCGTCCTTCTCGCCGAAGCGATCGTCCGGCAGCGCGGCGGCAGCGCGCGCGTAGTTGGCGTGGGTCTGATGCCAGATGGCGAGCACGGTGTTGCCGTTCATCGGCCGCATCTCAACCGCGAAGCGGTTGTTCCAGTCGTCGGGGTCGGAGTAGTCGACGCCTTCCGGCAACGGCTTCTCTCCCCGCCCCATCCGCTCCAGCATCACAATCATTTCGCGCTCCCAGCCCAGGACGTGCGCGATGATGTCCTTCACGGACCAGCCGTCCAACCAGCGCTGGTCGAGCTGCGCGTTGTCGAGCTTTACGGTGGCCTTGACGAGCTTGCCGAACTCCTCTTCCAATAAGCTGAGCGCGGTCGCCTTGTCGGTCATGTCGCCTCCAGTACTTCGGTGAACGGTCTCCGCACGGGGCGGGACCAACGATTTGTTGCCTAGATCGCCAGCGAGCCCTGGTACTCACCCCAGAGGTCGCGCAGGACGTGGCAGATCTCGCCGACCGTCACATCGTGCTCGACGCAATCGATCATATGCGGGACGAGGTTATCGTCGCCAGCCGCGGCCTCTGCCAGCTTCTCGAGCTTCTCTCTGACTGTTGCGTCGTCGCGCTTCGAGCGCAACTCTTCCAAGCGCGCGCGCTGCCGCTCGCCAACGACGGCGTTGACCCGCATCAGCCCCTCGATCTTCTCATCCTTCTCAACGTACTCGTTGACGCCGACGACGATGCGGCGTTGCTCCTCGATGTCGCGCTGCATGCGGAACGCGCTCTCCTGGATCTCCTTCTGCTGGAATCCCTGCTCGATAGCCGTGAGCGCGCCGCCCATCGCGTCGATGCGGTCGATGTACTCCTGCGCTTCAGCTTCCACCTGGTCGGTAAGCTGCTCGATCACGTACGACCCGGCCAGCGGGTCTATCGTGTCGCCGACGCCGGATTCGAAGGCGAGGATCTGCTGCGTGCGCAGCGCCAGCTCGACCGATTCTTTGGTAGGAAGGGCCAGCGCCTCGTCTTTTGAATTAGTGTGGAGCGATTGCGTGCCGCCCAGCACCGCGGAGAGCGCTTGGAACGTGGTGCGGACGATGTTGTTGTCCGGCTGCTGGGCCGTCAGCGTCGCGCCACCCGTCTGTGTGTGGAAGCGCAGCATCATGGAGCGCGGGTCCTTGGCCTTGAAGCGCTCCTTGGCGATGCGGGCCCAGAGGCGGCGCGCAGCGCGGAACTTGGCGATCTCCTCCAGGAAGTTACTGTGGCAGGCGAAGAAGAAGGCCAGCCGCGGCGCGAACTCATCGAACCGGAGACCGGCGGAGAGCCCGGCTTCCACGTAGGCGATCGCGTCCGCCATCGTGAAGCCCACTTCCTGCGCGGCCGTGCAGCCGGCCTCCCGCATGTGGTAGCCGCTGATGCTGATGGTATTCCAGGAAGGGAGCTGGTCGCGGCAGTAGGTGAAAACGTCCGTGACGAGGCGGATAGACGGCCGCGGCGGGAAGATGTACGTGCCGCGCGCGATGTACTCCTTGAGGATGTCGTGCTGGGTGGTGCCACCGATCTTGCTCAGGTCGGCGCCCTGCTGCTTCGCGACGGCCACGTAGAGCGCGAGCAGGATCGACGCCGTGGCGTTGATCGTCATCGAGGTGGTCACCTGCTCCAGAGGGATGCCGTCGAATAGCGCCTCCATATCGCGCAGCGAGCAGATGGAGACGCCGACCTTGCCCACCTCGCTCTGAGCCATCGGGTCGTCGGCGTCGTAGCCGATCTGCGTCGGCAGGTCGAAGGCTACCGAGAGGCCGGTCTGGCCCTGCCCCAACAGGTGCTTGTAGCGTTCGTTGGACTCTTCTGCCGTACCGAAGCCCGCGTACTGGCGCATCGTCCAGAGGCGGCCACGATACATCGTTGGCTGGATGCCGCGCGTGTGCGGATAGCTGCCGGGAAAACCGATGTCTTCTAGATAGCCGTCGCCGTTCTGCGAGCGGTCGTCGGGTGTGTAGAGGGGGTCGAGCGGCTTGCCGGAACTGGTCTGGAAGGCGACGTCGCGTTCCGGCGTTCGCTCTCGCGCCTGCCGGTAGGTCCTCTCCTGCCACTCCTGCTTACTCTCGCTCATGGCAACGCGGAGGTAGTGTATCGTGCGTCCGAGAAGGGTGTCAACGAGTCTGGAAGCCAGCCTTGAGCCGCCCGGCGAAGAGCCGGCCGCTTGCCTGAAGTTCGCCTACCGCGTACACTCCGCTCCAGCTTGGAGAGAACCACGAGGAGGCGATAGATGAACAGGCGAATTACGATAGTCGGACTGCTGGTAGCGGCGCTACTGGCCATCTTCACGCTGGCCACGGCCTGCGGTGGCGACGACGACGGCGGAGGCGCGCTGACGCTGGAGGGGTTCTACAGCCAATTGGAGACGCTGGCCCAGGATTATGAGGCCGAGGGCGGCGCGCTGGACGAGCAGACCAGCGAAGACTTTGAAGCGTCGGAGTCCGAAGAAGAGGCGATCGAGGTGTTCGCCAGCTTCATCGATGGCGGTACGACGGCAGTGACCGACTTCGTGGACGGTCTCGATGACCTCAACGCGCCCGCCGAGGCTGCGGATGCGTTGGAGGAGGCGGTGGCCGCCGGGCGGGAAGTTATCGACATGTTCGAGAACATCGAGATAGTGCTCGAAACCGTCGATACGTTCGAGGACGCGACGGCGCTGATGGAGGGCCCGGGCCTTGCCGATGCCTCGGACCGCTTCACCGACGCCTGCTTTGAGCTGGACGGCATCGGCGAGGAGAACGGCATCACGGTCGACCTGCAGTGCGGCTAGCGGCTTCCAGCCTGGCTGACACTGGCCGGCGATCGCATTGGACGGCGCCGACAAGCGCCGGCGACCGGACAGTACGGCCCCTACTCCTCTCCCCTCTCCCGGAGCGAGAGGAAACCTTTAACATCTCTACCCATACGGGCACACGTGTCAGACACGATGTCCGTCAAAGCGTCTACGATGGAAGGAAGGAATGTTTATGAAGATCCGGACCATGACGATAACGGTGCTGACGGCGACGCTGTTCGCCGTCTTCGCGCTGGCCGCGGCCTGCGGCGGGGACAGCGACGGCGGCGGCGACGCGCTGACGCTGCAGCAGTACCTGGAGCGGGTGGAAGAGCTGAGCGACACCTACAACGAACGGACGGACGAGATGGAGGCGCAATACGACGAGGACATCGCGGAAATCGAGTCGGACGCGGACGGCATTCGCATCACCAACGACCTCTTGCGCGTCGGCGGCAACGCGGTCGAGAAATTCGCCGATGCAGTGGACAAGCTCAACCCGCCCGCCGAGGCGCAGGAAGTGCACGAGGCCTCTGTCGCGACCGGCCGGGCGATGGTGGCCGGCATTGACGACCTCCTCAACGAACTTGAAGGGCTGGACGAAGACACGACGCGACAAGAGTACGAGGCCTTCTTCGAAACCTCCGTCGTAAATGACCTCGGAGACGCGTTCGAGCAGGCCTGCTTCGACACACAGGACCTGGCCGAAGCGAACAGCATCAGCGTCGACTTGCAGTGCAGCGAGTAGGCACGCCTGGGCGACCAAGCGCAGCTATTAGTGCGTAGAGGCGCATGCATGCGGACACGTGTCGGCAGGACCAGCGTCCTTGCCTTGGCGGCCTGCTGCCTCGCCGTCGCCGCCACGGCGTGCGGCGGCGGCGGTGACGGTGAGCGGGCCGCGCTGGAGCATTATTTCCAGAGCGCGCGGAGCCTCGATGTCGCCTATGAAGAGCAGTACGATGTTTTCCAGCAGCAGTTCGACGCCGAGTTGGCGGCGGCGGCTGTGGAAGAAGAGACTGTGGAAGCCCTGCGCAACAACTTCGGGGCGAACGTGGCTATCTTCACAGACTTCGTGGACGGGTTGGACGATCTGGCCGCGCCTGACAGCCTGAGGAATGCCCACAACGCGTCGATCGACGCCCTCCGCATCTATCTAGAGCGGCTTCAAGACGCGAAAGCCCAGTTGGCGAACGCCGGATCGGTCAGCGAGATTGAGGCGATCTACGCGGACGAAGATCTGGACGCGGCGAACGACCAGGCGGTTCGTACCTGCATCGCGCTCCAGAACATCGCAACAAAGATCGGCATCGAAATCGACATCGGCTGTCTGGACTAGGCGCACTTACGGTGCGGCGGCGCACTTACGGTGCGGCGGCGCGCGGCGCGTTCAGCGCTTGGGCAGCCAGCGGCGGGCGCGGTCCGGGTAGTCGCTCGTAATCGCGTCTACGCCGCAGGCGGCAGCGCGGCGGATGTCGACGCGGCGGTTGGCCGTCCACGTCGAGACGTTCAGTTCGCGCAAGTTCGCCCCGCGCACGACTTCGGGCGTCACAGCGCTGTGGTGGATGGCGATGCCGTTAGCGCCCAGTTCCAGCGCGTCGCGATAGAGCGCGTTCCAGTCGCGCACGTTGCGGCCGTTGAGCAGCAGCGACGCGGGCAGCCGCGGCTCCAGCTTGCGGAAGCGCTTCACTACGTGCGGCAGGAACGAGTGGACCACGCAGTCATCGAGCGCGCGGGAGCGTCGCAGCACGTTGAGCACGGCGTCTTCGATTCCGGCTACCTTGATCTCCAGAACCAGCAGCGCGCGGCCGTTCGTCGCGTTGATCAACTCTCGCAGCGTAAGGATGCGCTCGCCGCCGCCGGCATCGAGGCGGCGGAGCTGTCGCAGACTGAGCGCGGCTACCTCGCCCTCCCCATCCGTCGTGCGACTGACAGTGTCGTCGTGGAACAGCACCGGCGTGCCGTCGCGCGTGCAGCGCAGGTCGACTTCGATACCGTCGCTGCCGTGGAGCAGCGCGGCGCGGATGCCGGCCAGCGTGTTCTCCGGCGCGTGGCCGCGGCAGGCGCGGTGCGAGATGATCAGCGGTCGCGGCATAGTGGGAGTAGTATAGGGGATTCTGGGGGACACCCCCAGACCCCCGGCCCTTCGACTTCGCTCAGGGCAGGCTCCAGGCTCCGCCCCTGCACCCATCTCGGGCCGGCAGCCGCTCTAACGCTCGTCCGGCGGCGGGATAATGGCGTCGACGTCTTCGAAGTCCGCTACGAACGCTTCCGGAGTTCTGAGGCATGCGCCTATGAGGCCGGCGATCCCTTCCCCGTTCAGCACCAGACCGCTTCCATGGACGATGTCCGGTCCGCCTAGCATTCGTACCACGACTACGTACCGTGGGTCTGTGTTGGAGAAGAAGTCCGTGGTGGACCATGACGCCGGGGCGGCTAGCACAGCGTATACGTCCCCGTCCGCATGTATATTTCGCTCAGCGAAGGCTCGATCTACATAGGCTCCCTCGCAGTGAGTTAGGGGGAAGGCCTCAACCAGTTCGCCAACCGATTCGCTGTCGCAGAGATGGAACGCCGGCAGTTGCGGTGGATCCGGCTCGCACAGACGCATCGGCATCCGAATCTGCGCCCTGAGTGCCTCAGAGTCGTTGCGCTGAATCGCATCGACCGCCGCGTCCACGGAACCGATGCCAGTGACAGGGGCGTCCGGAAGAGCCGTTGGGGTTGGCTGAGGAATGATCGGGTTGTAGAGACCGGCGTTTAGAATGTACTCCCGCGGTGACGATCCGCATGCGCCCGTGTAACCGATGATCCCGCCGTTGTTCAGCAACAACGCGGAACCTGTCGTTGATTCGAGAGATGTCGTCTCGACAACGAGCGCGTACCGGGGACGTTCATACGTGTCGTACACCAACCCGGAAGCTCCACTGCCAGCTTCGTATACGGCGTAAGCAGCGACCTCAACCGCAACGTCTGCTAGCAGATCTCGGACGGTCTGCACCGCTACGTCTCGTGGAACGTACTCTCGTTCACAGTCTGACACCGGAAACCGATCCAGCATCGTCCCGTCAGGCTCGCCCCCACACGCAGGGCGCGGATAATCGAAGGGTGCGACTGTGCACTGAACGGGCACCAGGCGAACTAGCTCTGCAAGCGCATCGGCGTCCTGCCGCTCTATGGCATCGATAGCCGCATCCACGGACGTGATGCCGGTCGGTTCTGAGACAGGAACGGTAAGAAGCGCGTCCGAAAGCTCCCAGAAGCCGATGAAATCCTCCGCGCTTTCGCCACATGCTTCCGCATAGCCGACGATTCCTTCGTCCCCTATTAGGAACCCACTTCGAAGCTCTAACTCCGCAGACGGCCGACGGAGGATTACGACGTGCGACGCGCCGGAAGGCGAAAAGAAGCCAGTGTCGAATCCGGTTTCTCGCGTTTCGTAGACAGCATATAATGTCCCACTCCGGTCTTTCGACGAGAGGATCTGAAGAAAGACGAGTTGCGCGAGTTCTAGTGACCAGTATGCGTGTCCGCAGATTTCGGATGGGAACGCCTCCATCGCTACCACGTCGGCGTCACCGCTGCATGTCCAGACGCCAAGCTTGCTCAGCCGCGCCACAGTGCATGAAAATGGGCTCACCCTCAACTGAGTGAGCAGCGCGTCGATATCAGCGCCTTGAAGTGCATCAATCGCCGCGTCTACGGGGGGGATACCGGTTACTGGTGGTGGCGTGGGGCCAGGGTCAAGGGCGGCGGTCGCCGTGGCGGCGACTGTCGTCGCCGTCGGCTCTGACGACGGTTCGCTACCGTCCGAGCAGCCAACGGCGACGGCCAGCACGAGGTAGAGGCCTACCGCGAGTAGTGTGCGAACCATGACCGCCCTCCTCTGCGTTGCGTTTCGACACGCCATTCTAGCAGGCATGCAGTATAATTCGCTGGCCGGCTGCCGCTTGTGCGGCGGGCCGCCCGTGTGCGGGCGGCTGGCGATTGCCGCGCAATCGCGCGGGGCGCCAATGTGAGAGCACCGAGCAGAAAGGAACACGACGTGCCAGAGGACGTAGCCGGAATCGATTTCGACAGGCTGCTGCCGTGGTTCCGCGGGCACGTCGCACCGGTCGATAGCCTGGAAGCGGAGCTCGTCGGCCACGGCCGGTCGAACCTCACCTACCGCATGTCGTCGGGTGGCGAGAGCTGGATCCTGCGCCGCCCTCCCCTCTCCCACGTCCAGCCGACGGCCCACGACATGTCGCGCGAATTCCGCGTCATCTCAGCGCTGGCCGGCAGCCCGGTGCCGGTGCCGAAGACGTACGCGCTCTGTGACGACACGGACGTGATCGGCGCGCCGTTCTACGTGATGGAAAACGTCGAAGGCCTGGTGCCGGTCGACCCTAAGGAAGTGGAGCGCAGGTACGACGAAGTGCAGCGACGCATGATGGGCGAGGAGCTGGTCGACGGGCTGGCGGCCCTGCACGCGATCGACCCTGCTGACGTCGGACTCGCCGACTTCGGCAGGCCGGAGGGCTACGTGGAGCGCCAGATCCGCCGCTTCAGCGAACAGCTAGCGAAGGTCAAGACCCGCGACCTGCCGGAGCTGGACGAGGTCGCTCGCAGGCTGAAGACGGCGATGCCGGCGAGCGCCGACGCGACGATCGTCCACGGCGACTACCGGCTGGACAACGCCATCATGGACGGCGAGGGTCACCTGGCCGCCGTGCTGGACTGGGAGATGTCGACGCTGGGTGACCCGCTGGCCGACCTCGGCATCATGCGCATGTACTGGCGCGACCGCGAAGCCGACACCGACCTCACGCCCACTATTGGGAGCAGCGCCGGCGTCATCACTATGCCGGGCTTCCCGTCCTGGCAGGAGGCGGCCGCGCGCTACGAGGAGAAGAGCGGCCGCGACCTTGGCCACCTCGACTTCTACATCGTGCTGGCGCACTTCAAGCTGGCCGTGATCCTGGAGAACATGCACGCCCGCTTCCAGGCCGGCGGCACCGTCGGCTCCGGGTTCGAGCTGATCGGCAACCAGGTGCTGGTGCTGGCCCGCGGCGGCCTGGCGACCGCCGACGCGTCGGCGATGCCCGCGCTGCGGGGGTCGTAGGCGTGCGAATACTCGCGCTGGGCGGCTGCGGCGCGATGGGGCGCCACGCCGTGCGAACGGCGCTCGATTTCGACTTCGTCGACCGTGTCGTCGTCGCCGACCGCGACGGCGGCCGCGCAACCGCCTTCGCGGAAGAGTGCGGCGACAAGGCGACGGCGGCGCAGCTCGACATCGAGGACGGTGCTGCGCTACGGGCACTGTTGGAAGACGCGGACGCCGTACTGAACACGGTAGGACCGTTCTACCGCTTCGGCGAGCCTGTGCTGCGAGCGGCCATCGATACAGGCACACACTACTTCGACATCTGCGATGACTGGGAGCCGACGCTGGCGATGCTGTCGCTCGACGGCGAGGCGCGCACGGCCGGCGTGACGGCCGTCGTCGGCATCGGCGCCAGCCCGGGCATCTCGAACATGCTGGCAGCGAAAGCAATGGCCGGCCTTGACGAGGTAGCGTCGATCGTCACGGGCTGGGGCCTGGAAGGCACCGGCGACGAAGCCATTGCGCCGGGCGGCGAACCAAGTGCAGCGCTCGTTCACTGGCTGCACCAGTGCTCGGGCACGATCCGAATCCTGCGCGGCGGCGCACCGGTCGACGTGTCGCCCGTCGAGGAGGTGACGGTCGACTTCCCCGGCATCGGCGCATCGAGCGCGTGGACGGTGGGCCACCCGGAAGCCGTTACGCTGCCGCGGGGGCGGCCATACGTGCGTGAGAGCTATAACGTGATGGTCGCGCCGCGCTGGCTGATCGGCGTCGTGCGGTCGATCGCAGCCGAGATCGACACCGGGCGCATGACGGTCGAACAGGGCGCCGCGCTGATGACAGGCCCAGCGCCGGACGGCGCCTCACACGAAGCGGAGCCGGAAGGGCAACCGCGGCTGCCGCCGCTTTTCGCGGTGGCGACCGGCCGGAAGGACGGCGAGCCGTGCACCGTCGGCGCGACGGTGCTCTCAGGGCCGGCCGGCGGCATGGGCGGCGTCACCGGCATCCCGTTGGCGCTCGCGCTGCGGCTGCTCGCTGATGGGAAGATCGGTCGGCAGGGCGTCTCGGCGCCAGAAGAAGCGATCGATCCGGACGCCTTCTTCGACGCGCTGGCACCGTACTGCGAGCCGCCGAAGACCGGAGTTGGCGACTTAGTGCACGTGGGGACCTCGTAGGCTAGTCCGGAGACAAAGCAAAACCCCAGCGTTGCGCTGGGGTTTTTCAGCGGGCCCAACCAAACCGGTTCCCCGGCCCGGCCGAACCCAACAACTATAGTACCACTCTGGAGCCGATTTGTCAATCGCTAGCTTCGGATCGAGGGGCCAGCAGCGCCACCGGCACGTCTGCCAGCGCCGCGCCCAGCGACAGCGCACCTTCCTCCGAGACGGCCACGTCTTCGCCCGTGAGCACACTGCGCCACACCACCGGAGCATCGTTAGGCAGCCGCAGCGCGGTATTGCCCCAGACGTGTGGGCCGACGGGCCAATCGCCGTCCTCCATCACCCCGGCGACGAGCCGCGGGGCGACGGCCACGGCCCAGTTGCCTTCATGACGACGCGCGAAGGCTACGACGTGATTGGACTGAGCACCTGAGGTTTCGAGAGAGACGTAGTCGCCGTCGCAGAAGAGCTCCCCCCGCTCGCGCCGGAATCGCAGCGCCTGCCACGTCAGCCAGAGCTTGATACGGCCGTCCTCCCAGCCCTCCAGCAGCGCCCGCGCGGAGGCCTTGTCCGCGGACGCCCGCTCCAGTTCGACCAGGATGCGCAGGCGCGCCGCAAAGTCCACCGGCCGCCGGTTGTCGGGGTCGACGAAGCTGAGGTCCCAGAGCTCGCTGCCCTGGTAGAGGTCGGGCACGCCCGGCGCCGTGACCTTGAGCAGCGTCTGCGCCAGCGAGTTGACCGCGCCGATTTTCGCGACACGCCGCTGGAACGGCAGGAAGTCGGCCAGGAAGTCGTTGTCGCCGTCCGCCGGGATCACGGCCTCCACGAATGCGACCAGCGCGGCCTCGTAGGCAGTATCCGGGTCGAGCCAGTTAGTGTGCCGCTTCGCCTCGCGCGCGGCCTTCACGATGTATTCGGCCGCCCGGCTCCGGAACGAAGGCAGTTCCGCGTCATCGAACGGCCAGGCCCCCACCAGAGCCTGGTAGATCAGCCATTCCTCGTTGGCGTCAGGCACGCGGCGGCCATCGACGGTCGCGCCGTGCATTGCGTTCATTTCGCTCCAGCGCTGAACGGCGACTGCCCACTCGCCGGCCAGCCCCGACAGCGCATCGATGCGGACACGGGCGTCCTCGCCGCGCTTCGTGTCGTGCGTGGACGTGGCGTTCAGCGTGTGCGGCCATGCCGCGACCCGGCGCGCCATCGCGTCATGGAACGCGGCGGCGTCTGTGACGCCCGGGCGTTCGGCGTCCACACCAACCTCGTTCATCGAGAGCAGCGGGATGTGGCGATAGAGCGCCGTGTCCTCGACGCCCTTCGCCGTGACCGGGCCGGTGAACTGCTGCCAGCGCAGGACGAATTCTAGCCACTCCGCCCGACGCTCGCGGTCCGCGCCGGGCTGCTCGTCGAGCAGCTGCAGTTCCAGCAGCAGCACCCGCCGCAGCAGGCCGAGCGCAGCAGCCGGGGCCTCCCCTTCGGCAGCGGTCAGCGCCAGATCGACGACTGCGCGATCGGCGTCTGCGCCGCCGGCTTCGTCAACGTACGTCCGGTAGACGGGGAAGCCGGCGGCGACTGCGACGAGCGCGGCTTCGGCATCGGCCTCGGCCAGCGCGAGGCCGTCGGCATTGCCCAGCTCCGCGAGCGCGGCGGCCAGCCTGCGCAGCTCGGCCGGGAAGAGCTCCCGCGCAACGCGGGCCTTCTGCTCGCGTGCCGTGGCGGAGAGGTCGAGACGGTCGCCGGTGAACGAAGCGTATGTCTCGCGGAGAGTCTGGAGGCCGCCCGCATCGACGAAGAGGCCGTTGACCGTGTTGAGGAAGTCGTAGCCGGTCGTGCCTGCGACGGGCCATGACTCTGGCAGCGCTTCATCTCCTGACAAGATCTTCTCGACCAGCAGGTAGAAGTCGCCGTCACCATCTCCCGGCAGCGCCCGCTGCAGCCGTTCCAGATACGCGAGCGGGTCGCGCAGGCCGTCGATGTGGTCGATACGCAGGCCGCTGACGTCGCCGGCGGCGGCGAGTTCGAGCGTCAATGTGTGCGTCGCAGTGAACACCGCTTCGTCCTCAGCCCGAACGCCTGCCAGCTCGTTGACGGCGAAGAAGCGGCGGTAGTTGACTTCCGCGATACCCGTCCGCCAGTAGGCCAGGCGATAGTGCTGGCGGTCCAGCAGAGCGCCCAGCGCGTCCGCGTCACCGGCGGCGGCCGCATCGAAATCGCCGTCCGCTTCAACGCCGGACGCCAGCGGCAACCGCAGGTCGAAGTAGCGGACGTGCGGGCCCTGCTCGTCGACGCCAACGCGTAACTCGCCGCGTTGTAGCACCTCGTCGAGCGGCGCGCGGAGGACCGGCAGCACGAGCTTGCCGCCGCCGGCGGCCCAGTCGATGTCGAAATAGCGGGCGAACGGCGACGCGGCGCCTGCGGCCAACACGCCGGCCCACCAGTCGTTCTCCGGCTCCGCCACCAGGTGGTTAGGCACGATGTCCAACAGCAGCCCCATGCCGCGCTCACGCAGCGCGGCGGCCAGCCTCCGGAACCCATCCCGGCCGCCCAGCTCCGGGTTTAGCTGTGCCGGGTCGATCACGTCGTAGCTGTGGCGGCTGCCCGGGCGAGCTGTAAAGACCGGTGACGTGTACACGTCCGATACGCCCAAGCGGTCGAGATACAGGACGAGGCCGAGCGCGTCAGCGAACGTCAGGTCGGCGTTGAGCTGCAACCGGTACGTCGCGCCCGGAACCCTCATCGGCAAACCCTCATGGCGAGACCTGCATAGGAGGAAATGATAGCACCGTTCGGGTCCGGCAAGCTGTCGGGCGTACCGGGCTATTGGGCGAATTCGGCTCCGGTCGCGTATGCACGCGCGTTCGCGTTATGGTCTAGCAGTCTTGACACTGCGGATCGGGAAGGCTAGCCTGCAACTGCGCCGTACGGATGTCTCAGCCTCCCTCATTATCTGGCATTAATGGGCAACGAATCGGCGGTTATGTAACGTAGAAAGGAATCACTCTATGACACAGGAACCAACGCCGTTCATTGAGTCCGTGAAGGACGGCATCGTCGCCACGATCAAGGGGGTGGGCGAGATCACGGACGCCATTATCGACACGGTCAGCGGCAGCATCATCAACGCCGTGAAGAGGTCGGGCGATGTCGGCACCGCGCTCGCCACGGCGATCGCGGACGTCATCCAGGGCACGATCCAGGGCGCGGCGGAGGTCGGCGGCGACCTCGGCAGCACGGCCAAGGGCGCCATGCTGGGCGTGCTGCGCGGCACGCGCGAAGTGGGTGGAGAGACGCTCGAGACCGTGAGCGTGACCGCCAGCGCGTTGGTGAAGAGCACCGCGAGCGTCGGCGGCGACGTCGGCGTGGCGGCCAAGGGCGCCGTGGAGGGCGCGATCGCGGGCGCGAAGGACATCGGCGTGAGCGCCGAAGACGCCGCAAACGCGGCCGCCAGCGGAGCGCTGAAGGCCGCGGGCGACATCAGCACCACGGCCGTCGAACAGGTCCGCGATGTGCTGACGGGTACGATCTCCGGCGTGAAGGTCGTCGTGAAGGAGCCGTTCAGCAGCGGAAGCGGCGAAGACGACGCCGGGTAGCACACCACCGAATTAATGATGACAAGCGAGGGGCCCCAGATAGGGGCCCCTCGCGGTTCTACCTTCTGAAGACGGACCTAGCAGGTACCGTCAAGGCAGTTCGTCGCGCTGTTGAAAGCGGTGATAATGGCACCACGGAACAGCGTGACAGCGGTGATAACGACTGCCACCGCGATGACGGCCATGATCAGGCCGTACTCGGCCAGCGTCTGGCCCTTCTCGTCCGACACCTTGATCTTGGGGGCTTCCCACGTCATCAGGTGAAGGAGTGCGTTGTTTAGCATGCGCATTGTGTAGTTCTCCTTTCCTCAGAAGCTCCGACGCAGTGCCGGGCGGTTACTACTTGTTTTCCCTAATGGAATCATCGGAAGGAATGCAGGCTTTCTGAAGGTCTACGGATATGATTATGGAAATAGATTTCCGGTGTCCCGAAGCTGACATACGCTAAACCGCCGCATGGGCCGTGTGCGTCCTGCTCGGGTATGATTGCAGCCATGGGGCGAGAACCGTGGCCGGCAGACATCGACCGCTGGGCCTGGCTGGGCCTGGTGGGCCAGCTCACCGGCGCCGCCGACCGGGCGCTGGACACCGCCCAGGCGCACGGCTTTCGCTTCCTCTGGGCATTCCTGCCGGAGCCGGAGATCGCCCGCGATTTGCGGCTACAGCACCTTCTCTTCTCTCGCTTCCTTTCGAACGCCGGCCAGGAGGCGCTCACGTTCGGCGCGCTGGTCGCGGTTGCCCGCGACGGCGGCTCCGCGTTAGAGCTGGCGCTGATCGGCGTCGCCGCGCTCGCCCCGCCGGCGCTGCTGGGCATGTACGGCGGGGCCGTCGCGGACGAACTCTCGAAACGCGTCGCCCTGGCCGGCGCCTACACGGGCCAGGCGCTGCTCTGCTTCCTAATGCCGGCGTTGCTCGGCACCAGCCTGCCGGTGGTACTGGCATTGATCTTCTGCGTCGCCACGCTGGGCCAGGTCTCCAGTCCGACGGAGTCTTCTGTCCTGCCGCTCGTAGCGTCCGACAGGCAGCTTGCCAGCGCGGTCTCGCTGGTCGCGCTCGCCGGAGGCGCCGGGTCGGGCTTCGGCGTAGGCGTTCTCGCGCCCCTGCTCGTGCGCACATCGGGGCTGGAGATCGTCTTCTACGCCTCCGGCGTTCTCTTGCTGCTCGCCGCGACGCGCGTGTTCGACCTGCCGGTCGGCGATAGGCCGTGGCGCGGCAGCTTCACGCCGCTGGGCCTGCGCGTGCGCCCGGCGATCCAGTGGATCGCCAGCCACCCGGCCGTGGCGCTCGTGATCGTCTTCGCAGTGCTGGCCGGGACGGTCAACCAGGTGCTAACGACGCTGGCCCCCCGCTACGTGGAGGAGGTGCTGCGGACGGACGCGGCCAACACGGCGTTCGTGCTGATGCCTTCGTCGGCCGGCGTGATCGTCGGGTTGATCGCGGCGCCGGCCATTATGAGGGTACGCGGCGAGCGGGTCGCGGCGCTGGCCGGCGTGCTGATGGCGGGCGGTTTCCTCATGCTGCTGGGCCTGATCGATGCCATCGCTCCCGTGCTCGATCCGTTCAACCCGCTCCGGCTGCTGGGCGGGGTAGGCGTCTCCACGAGCGAGCGGCTACGGACGGCCAGCCTGCTGACGGTGCCGCTCTCGTTCGGCGTCTCGCTGGCGACGGCATCCGCGCAGACGTACGTCAATCGCCGCGTACCGCTCAACCTCCAGGGCCGCGCGTTTGCGATCCAGAGCACGCTGCGGAACGGCTCGGCGATGGTTCCCCTGCTGGCGCTGGGAGCCGCGGCGACGCGCGTTGGCGCCGACAAGGTGCTGTTGGCTTCGCCCTTGGTGCTGATCGCCATCGGCTACAGCCTCGTCCAGATCAGCTTCCGCTTCGCCAAGCGCGCGCCGGCGGCCTACTTGGAGGAGCGCGACTCGTTCTGGGACGAGCGCGGCGCTTCTGATTAGGGCTGCTCCGCGCAGCGGAGCAGCTAGCAGAACCGGCCCATACGGGCCGCTTCTGCCGGGCTGCGGATATCACCGGACGGCGGCTGTTTCGCTTAGCCAAGCAGCCGGCAGCCGTAATAAATACGTAATCACTTCCTGATACCTTGAATCCATGCATGACGATGTAGCACCCGACAGCGCCCGCGGACGCGGCGTCACCGATGTACGCCGCCGCACGCTGTGGTGGAGGGCAGCGCTGCTTGTCAGAGCCGCCCCCCTGGCTGGCGCGCTGCTGGCCGGCGCCGCTGTTCTAATGGCGGCCTGCGGTGGTGGGAGCGGCTCGGGCCTCTCGACGGCGCTGGACGACTCCAGCGAGGACGACCACGTATCGATCTCCGATTCGCTCCCAGATGCGCCGGACTTCCCCGGCGGGCATACCTGGTTCAACGTCGGCGAGCCGCTGACGCTGGAAGAGCTGCGCGGCAAGGTAGTCCTGCTGGACTTCTGGACGTCTGGCTGCATCAACTGTCAGCACATCATCCCGGACCTGAAGCGGCTGGAGGACGAGTACGGCGACGCACTCGTCGTCATCGGCGTTCATTCTGGCAAGTACGACCGCGAGCAGGACGACGCCAGCGTGCAGCAGGCGATTCTAAGGTTCGGCTTGGAGCACCCCGTCGTCAATGACCCCGACTTCATCATCTGGTCATCGTACAGCGTCAATGCCTGGCCAACCCTTGTCCTGATCGACCCCGCCGGCAAGATCGTCGGCGGCCGGGCCGGCGAGGGAATCTACGGTGAGTTTCAGCCTGTGATCGATAAACTCGTCGCGGACTTCGACGCGCAGGACCTGATCGACCGCACGCCGATCGCCATCGACCTCGAGGCGGCGGCCGTGACGTCGGCAGTGCTCTCCTACCCTGCGGCGGTGTTCGCGGACGAGGCCGGCGACCGCCTCTTCATCGCCGACGCCGGCAGAAACCGCGTGCTGATCGCGGACCTCAGCGGCGCGCTCGTGGACGTGATCGGAAGCGGCGAAAGAGGGCTAGAGGACGGAATATTCGCGGAAGCGTCGTTGAACGAGCCGCAGGGCCTTGCGCTCTCGGCGGACGGTTCGACGCTGTACATCGCGGACACCAGGAACCACGCCGTGCGCGCCGCCGACTTGGAGACGCGGGAGATCACGACAATCGCCGGCACTGGCGTTCGCGCCTACCGGGCGCCCGCCACTAGTGCCGCGGGCGTGGACACGGAGCTGGCATCTCCCTGGGGCCTATTGCTGCGCGGCAGCACGCTCTACATGGCGATGGCCGGCACGCACCAGATCTGGACCCTAGACCTGGAGACTGGCACCGTATCCGCATTCGCCGGCAGCGGCGCGGAGGGCATCGCCGACGGACCGCTGGCAGTGGCGACACTCGCTCAGCCGAGCGGCATGGCGACGGACGGGACGACGCTCTACTGGGTCGATCCGGAATCGAGCTCCGTCCGCCGACTGCCACTCGATGGCGGCGGTGACGTCTCGACCCTCGTCGGCACCGGGCTGTTCGACTTCGGCGACGCAGACGGCGAAGGTCTCGCGGCGCAGTTGGAGCACCCAGCGGGGATCGCGTATGCCAACGGTCTCCTCTACGTGGCGGACACCTACAACCACAAGCTCCGCACGGTCGATCCGGCGACGTTGAACGTCGTAACCGTCGCGGGAGGCGACGGCGCCGGCTTCCACGACGGCGAGCTCGGCGCGTCCCTCCTCAGCGAGCCGCTAGGGATGAGCGTCGCGGGCAATCTCGTCTATTTCGCCGACAGGAACAACCACGTCGTGCGGACGCTGGACACGGCCAGCAGTGCAGTCGCTACGCTGCAGCTGACGAACTTGAGCGTGATTGCGGAGAGCAACCAGGACCGGCCGCTGACGGTGGCGCTGGCTGGCCAGACAGTCGCGCCGGACGCTACAGAGTTGCGCATCCGCTTCACCTCGCCCGCCGGCTTCCACTTGAACAGCCTCGCTCCCTCAGAGCTGGCGCTGAGCAGCTCCAACACCCCGGCGCTGCAGCCGGAAGAAGACATCGTCACCTGGGCGACCGACGAAGAGACGGTGGAGGTCGTCGTCCCGGTGAACGTCGAGACGGGCGAGGCGATCCTGGCAGCGGAGGGGTCAGTCTACTACTGCCGGACGGGGGACGAAGCGCTCTGCCTGATCGCCAACCTCCAAATCGCGTTACCGGTGACGGTGGACGCCGCAGCCATCGAGCGTGTCATCGCGCTGGACTACGAGCTGTCCGCGCCAGCGGTTAGCCAATAGCAGAGAACGCATCGCCTCTTGCCTCCGCCGGCGCGTTCGCGGCGTGGCTGCACTGCCAACTGCTGTATACCGATACTTGCGCAGTTAGAGAATGCGCGGCGATTGCGGAGAGGCTGGCCATGACCGACAACGAACTGGAGCACGAGATTGAACTTCACCGCCGCACGGCCGCCGCGTTGCGCGAAAGCCAGGACACCGTTCGCGCGCTGCTGGACGCGACGACCGAGACGGCGCTCCTCATCAGCCGCGAAGGAGAGATCCTGGCGCTAAACGAGATCGCATTCGAGCGTCTGCGGCGGCTCGCCACGAGGCCTGTCGGTGACGTTAGCTCCGAGTTGGTGGGACGCAACGTCTTCGATCTCTTTCCCGGAGGCCTCTCCGAACAGCGCAAGGATCGTAACGACGCCGTCATCAAGTCCGGCACGCCAGCTCGATTCGAAGACGAGCGCGCCGGGCGCTGGATGGACAACACGATCTACCCGATCTTCGACAGCGACGGCCAAGTCGCAAAGCTGGCCGTGTTCTCCTACGACATCACCGATAGGAAGTGGACGGAGGTCGCGCTGCAGCGGGCGCTACGCGAGGAGCAGGAGCGGGCCAGACGCGATCCCCTGACGGGCGCCCTCAACCACCGCGCTATCGTCGAGGAAATGCAGAACCAGATCGAGCGGGGCGGCGGCACCGCCCCACTGGCCGTGCTGATCGTCGACGTCGACGGGCTGAAGCAGATCAACGACCGCCACGGCCACCCCATGGGGGACGGCGCACTGGTCGCGGTCGCGGAGGCGCTCCTACGCGACCGGGCCATCGTCGGGCGTTACGGCGGAGATGAGTTCGTGGCGCTGCTGCCGGGCGCCGGCCAGCGGCGGGCGCAGCAATACAAGAAGGACGTGGAGGCGAAGCTCCTCGCGAGCGACCTGGTGGATGAGGAGAGGGGCATCACCGTCCAGGTCGCCGCCAGCTTCGGCATCGCCGTCCATCCGGACGATGCGAAGGCCGTCGCCGAGTTGATCGAACTGGCGGATAACGGGATGTACGCCGAGAAGCGGATGCGGCCCGTGATCCGTCCACACCTTGAGGCGGCCTAAAGCCAGCCCACAGGGACCGGTCGCCGCGGCGAGAGTTCGTCAGCCGGATCGGTGCGCGGCGGCTAGCTCAGGCGCATGCCGGAGATCGCGCGTGAGATCACCAGGCGCTGGATCTCAGATGTGCCTTCGAAGATGGTGAAGATCTTAGCGTCGCGGTGCCACCGTTCGACGGGCGTCTCACGGACGTAGCCCATACCGCCCAGTACTTGCATCGCGCGTTCGGTCGCCCAGACGGCCACCTCTCCCGCCTTCAGCTTCGACATCGAGCCCTCGGCCGCCGTAAACGGGACTCGGTTCTTGGCCATCCAGGCCGCGCGCCAGACGAGCAGCCGAGCGGCGTCGATCTCCATCTTCATGTCGACGAGCATGAATGCGATCGACTGGTTCTCGATGATCGCGCGGCCGAACTGCTCGCGCTCCTTGGCGTAGTCCAGCGCGTACTCGTACGCGGCACGCGCGACGCCGAGCGCCATGGCGCCGACGGCCGGCCGCGTCGCCTCGAACGTGGAGAGCGCGGCCTGGGTGCCGGTCGACGCGCCTTCGCGCGCCTTGGCGAGACGGGCGTCCAGCTTCTCCTTGCCGCCCAGCAGGCAACTGCCCGGCACGCGGACATCGTCCAGGAAGACCTCTGCCGTGTGCGACGCGCGGATGCCGTGCTTCTGGAACTTCTTGCCCTGCGTCAGGCCGGCCGTTCCCGGTGGCACGACAAATGATGCCTGCCCCCGCGAGCCGAGGTCCGGCTCCACCGCGGCGACGATGACGTGTACGGCCGCGATGCCGCCGTTCGAGATCCACGACTTCTGCCCGTTCAGCACCCACTCGTCCTTGGCCTCATCGTAGACCGCCGTCGTCTTCAGCGCGCTGACGTCCGACCCGGCGTCCGGCTCCGATACGCAGAACGCGCCGAGCTGGATGTTGTCCGGCGTACCGAAACACTGGCCGACCCATTCGCCCATCTGCTGCGGTGTGCCGTTGCCGGTGATGGCGGCGACGGCGAGCATGCTGCCCATCAGCGCCATACCGATCCCGGCATCGCCCCAGAACAGCTCCTCGATGCCGATGGGCAATGTGAGACCGGTCGGATCTGGCATGGTAGCCGCGATCAGGTCCGTGCCGTAGAGGCCGATCTTGGCTGCTTCCTGGAGTATGGGCCAGGGCGTCTCCTCGCGTTCGTCCCACTCGGCTGCCGCCGGGCGGATGACGTCTTCCGCGAAGCCATGTACCCACTGCTGGAACTGAAGCTGTTCTTCGTTCAGCTCCAGCGAGAACTTGACCGCCGTTTCCGGTGCTGCTTCTGTCGTCGTCATGTGTCTGCCCTCCCCTCCAAAACATAACAATTCCACCCGCGATATGCGAGGGAGGAGGGGCGGTTGCGGTGCGGATGGCCAGAGCGCAGCGTGACGCTTGCCCTCGTCTCGAACACCAGATGTGGTACCCCGACACGTCGCGGTTCAAACTCCACCAGTTATTCAAACACCCTTCGTCGGCTTCCTCGATTTCGCATCGAACAGCTTGAGCACGCGTTCGCGGAGGTAGCGCTGTACGAACGAATTCACAGTGCCATCAGGGTAGAGCACTCGATTGCCGATTAGCGGCCTGAGCTTCCGTTCTACAAGCGGGACCGTCAGGCCACTCTTTTCCGCAAGATCCTCAACGGAGTAGTCGGAATTCGACCAGAGCCAGTCCCAGCCCTTCCGGCCGAGCTCATCCGGTGGACTCGTCAACTTCCAGGAGGGCCGAACATCGAGGGTGGTCCATGCAACGACAATCTTCATCAGCTCGGAATCGTCCGCGACAAAGAGCACGGCTTCCGGGCTCTCATCCTGCTTCAACTGCCGAAGCCGCTCGCTGAACAGTTCTTTCGGCAGCGTTGCACTCATCTCCCTGACCTCACGAAATCACTTCACCAGAGCTAGCTGAACAGCGTCCGACGACCGCCGGGCCCAAGTGCCGGCGATGTAACAGGAGCCGCGCGCTATGTCGGCGTTCTTGCAGACGCAGACGCTCAACTCGATGCCATGCGCCTCTGCTGCGGCTTTCAAGCGCGCGAAGATCTCGCGCCGCCGTTTGGACGTGAGGTTCTGAATGGCGATCTTGGCGCCCCGCATGACGGCTTGTTCCTCGCCGCGATAGGCGCCGAGCAGTGAAGCCAGCTTCTCCCGGTCGGCTATGTTCTTCTCCAACGATCGTCGTATGGCCGATCTCAGGAACAGCACGCCTGCCGCAGCTCGCTTCACGCCGACCTGCGCCAGCGCTGCGAAGTGTCTGTCTAGCTCGACAGGCTTGTCCGTCAGCGTGGGCAGGATCGGATCGAGCCGGGCTTCAGTAGGAACGCCTCCCGAAATCAGAGCCCGCATTTGCGCTAGGCGCGTCCGCGGGCTGGCCGCGTGGGGCTCGAAGACCTGCGAGATCTCTTCGTCCAACGTAATGAGGCCAATCTGCGCTCGAACCAGTTGCGCATGGTCGATAAGCAGGCGGATGGTACGTTCAGGAATACCGCCCTTGGTCAAGAAGGCGACCCCGATGCCCTGACGAAAGAGGAATGCGAGAATCGCGTGGCTGAGGTCGAGAACCTCGTCTGCCGGCTGAAACAGGTCGCTAGAAGGGCTGAAGTAGACGGCGTGGGGCTTTGTGCGCGACCTGCCGAGTTCCTGCCGCAATCTTTCGAGGGTATCCTCATACAACACAATCCTGCTCTCGCCCGGATAGTTGCGGTAACCGCGGACGTAGCAGTAGACGCAGTCATGCAGGCAGCCAGCCGTGAGGTTAATGGTCGGAAGCACGGAGAGACAGGCCAGCCCCGACGACGTTAGCACCCGCGACCTTCGCTTCGCTCTAATGACCGTCACCATATTCGATCTCTTCCCGGCGGCGGCCCTTCGCCGCGGTGATTTTCAGTCAGTTGCGTCCTCTTCTTCACTGCCCTTTACAGCACACAGTTGCAGTGTCCCAAGCTGCTCAAAAGGCCGGTGCTTTCCCAGAGAGCTTCCTCCTCCAGACAGAGAGCTAGCTCCAGATCTGGACGGATGCGGCGCGCGCTGGCAATTATGGCCGAGTAGCCCGCGCTTCGTAGCTCCCCAGGGTAGCGGGCCCTCCCGTCACCATTGGATCGGGGCCTCCCGTCAATATGGGCGGAGACGGCGTTCCCCTTTCCCATCTTCCTCTCCATGAGCTGTCGAGCTCCCCGGTAGATGCAGATGCCGCCCAGGGTGAGACGCTGGATCGGTACGGTTTCAATCAAACGCTCAGTGAACGCCGTGTAGATGTCCTGCCATCCATCGATGGGGATGATGGGCATCATGACGGCGCGGACGGGATAGCCTCGTTCGGCGACACGGCGCATGGCCTCGAGGCGCTCATCGACCGACGGGACATTCTCCTCAAAGATGGCGGATACCTCGGGCGGATTGACGCTCCAGGAAAGAACGGTGTGGCCCCGGTGCTCTAAGTCCAACAGCCGGTCAACGTTAGCGCTTTTGGTGAGGAGGGTCAGGCGCGCCCAGGGGTGCTCGGCGAAAAAAGGCACCAGGGCCGTGGAGTAGGCCGTCAGGGGGTCCAACGCGAGGGCGTCCTGAAGCTTTCCCAGGTAGAACGCGGTGGCTCTTTCCTGACGCCTGGCAACGTGGTCGATCTCGGCGAGCATCTCAGGCAGGTTGACGTAGATCTTGACCGAGGGGGAGAGTTTCACGCCCTGGGTTCCGGCGAGATAGCAGTACTTGCAGCCGTAGGGGCAGAAGCCGTAGGGAGAGAAGTGCCAGTAGTTCGGGCAGGCGTTTCCCTCCTCCTTGCTGAAACGTACCGCGGTCTTGAGCTCCCCAAAGACCAAGGTTTGCTTGCCTACTTGGTGCAGGCCGAGTGCATCCCGCTCGCCCAGTCCTATGCGATTGTGGGGTGTATCCGGGCGTTCCTCGACACGTGCTTCGGGGTAGAGACGGCAGATGGACTCGACGAACCGCCTGCGTTCCGGGGTCGCGATGCTGCCCTTGGCCAGGTAGATATCGGCCACCTGAAAGTGGGCCGGACGGGCGGGTTCGTAATCTGAAGGCAGCGCGGGACTGACCACGGTCGCCCCGAAGAGATCCCTCTGGTAACGGCTGGGCCCGGCCATGCCACTCTCCTTCGAATCCTACGGCGCCCGAGAATAGCACATATGTACGCCTTCCGCAAGCCGAGAATCGACTCAGGTTGTTGAACAGATTCGAAACCAGCGTGACGCGACAGCCAGGGAGTTCACCCGAAGGTCGTCGCAGAGATGCTGGGCCACGCACGTATCAGCACGACGCTCGACCTCTACTCGCACGCCACGCCGACGATGCAGCGGGAGGCGACGGAAGCAATGGATGAGGTACTGGGGGCTTAGCCCACCTACGACGTGCTGGTGACCTATCGAATGAATCCCATCCGCTGAAGCTCGTTCAAGGCCTCCTCAAACAGGCTGTGCTGTGCCCTAATCAGACGGATGTCCGCGATTATGCCGCGCACTGTGAAGCTCAGCGCAGTACCTTTGGTCCGCAAGTAGAGATCATTTCGATCTTGCAGTAGAACCCTCAGACTACTACTCCTGAGCAGCCTGCGAACACCGGCCTCATCGCTGCCCTGAAGAACGAAGTCGCGGTCAAAATCAGCCTCGCCAATCTCGATGTCCTGTCGTTTGAACAGACGCTTCCCCACGTTGCTGACGTAGGTCTTCCGGTAGACGTGAAACTTGAGTGGTTGTCGCGGCGTGTAGGGCGCGCTCATGCGTGTCCAGGTGTGGGAGGAATTTTCGTTCCGAACCACATAGGTTTCCAGAGTGATTACCCAATCGCCAACCGGCGTGTTGACGGTGCGCGTCGCATCGGCCGAGGTGGACCCCAAAAGGAGGTTCCTTAGGAGGTTCCCTTTGAAGAGGTTCCCTTTTATTGCGGGGGTCATTGAGTACTCACCCCCAACTTCTTCCGCATAGCGCTTCCACACGTCAAGCCCTACCCCAGGCGACTCTGACGGCTCAGGCGGTTCGTATGTGGAAACCTGTTCGTCTGAATCCACCGCATTCGCGGCAAGGAAGTAGACGTGGCGCTGACCGAGCCGGGCCTTGAAGAATGCCTTGTCTGACCAAACGTCTGGAGGCAGCGTTGAGACGACCGTGCCAGCGGGCACGTCAGCTACTTTCTTGGCGTTCTCAGACGGGCCTTCGTAGGCCGAAGAGTCTCGGATGAGCTTGTGATTGTCAGCCATGGTTCGGCACTGCCAGAAGCCCTGGATTCGTCCGGGTTGCTGTCACGGTTGCTGTCAAACGCCCCGACATTGTGATCGGACGGGATCGGAAGTGCAAGATTCGTAGCTAGAAAGTGGTACCCCCGGCAGGATTCGAACCTGCGACCTACGGTTTAGGAAACCGTCGCTCTATCCTACTGAGCTACGGGGGCACGTATGATCGCTTTCGGGAGTCTGCCGCGCCGGGGTTCAGCGATCCCGGCCGCGACGTGAAAACGGTAGTGGTGGAGATAGGGGGACTCGAACCCCCGACCTCTGCGTTGCGAACGCAGCGCTCTCCCAACTGAGCTATATCCCCGTACGATCATTATAGAGAGGGGCCGAAAAGCAGTGCAAGCAGTCGCTACGTCAGCGCTACTCGCGGCTCCACGCCACCGCCCGCGAGACGCTGGACAAAGATAAGGGCCGACCATGGTTTTCGTCGCACAGATCAGAGGCTCCATCGTGGACAGTCCAACGCGGTTATGCAGAACCCTCACTCTCTAGATCGGCACTTTGGACGCGATAGAGTTCGCCCGAGAAACCCGAAGACCCCTCAGCGGTAGGTTCGGTGGCGACTTCTAGCTCCCCTGCCACCAGGAGATCGTCCGCCGGGTTCCATTGAACGTATTTACCAAAGGGATGCAGAAGGCTCCGTTGCCCAAGAATAGCATGCGTTGAATCCATCAGAGCGCTTCTGATGTCATGCGGCTCAGCATCGAGCCTCGTGGCTAGCCGACTGGCGACCTCATCGAGCTTTGAACCGTCATGTGCGTGCAGTCCGGCGATAATGCCGTCAAGAAGCGCCTTCACGAGGCCGCCCAAGTTCACGCGCGCTCCCGCAGGCGGGGATACTCTGACTGTGAGCCCAAAGTTGTCAGGCGGTTCGCTGATCTCAGAAGTAGTCACTGACAGCGCCTCCTTCATGCCTAGCCACACATCGCCGGCTGACGGTGCTGGCCGGAGCGCTACGGACGGAACCGACCAGGACGCAAGCGTTTCCCCACGGGCCCAGTGTCTGTACGTCTCACCTGGCAAACAGGGACCGTACCAGTGATAGTGGAGGCTGGAGTTCTCCGGCACGGCAGAATGCGATGGCGGCGCAAGATAGGAGCGCTCGAAGCGCAGCCCTTTCGAAGCCAAGTCCGCGAAACGGCCTGTACCGACGTTATAGAAGAGGATGTTCTCGACATCAGCAAAGGAACGTACGTCTGAGCGGTAGACAGCATGGAGAATCTCGCCAGTCTGCAGTGGAAGCTTGCTAATTGCCTCCCGCAGCTCGCCACGGGCCGTCTTGATCCAGCCATCTGGCTCGAACGGGAGACGCTTGACCGACCAGAATTCTACGCTTCTATGACTCTCGTCGGGGCCTACAACCCGGTATCTGTCCGAACCATCCATCTCAGTCTCACCACGCGTACCATCGCCGGGTCAGACAAGCCCGCCCCAAGACACAATAGAGGGCCGGCCCGAAGGCCGACCCCTATTCGCAATCCTTGCGTCACGCTCTCCCGCGCGGCCCCGCTTCCGTTTGGGAAAACTCCACCTCCGTTTCCGAAGGTGGGGCGTCCTACCCAAGACGGATTGTACCACCTGCCGTCAAGCGCGTCGACTGTGAGTCTGATCCGTTCACGCCGGATGTTGAATCGTTGGTCTGGTGAGATGAACGGCCGGTCGCCGCGAGCGTCCGCGCGCTAGGCGCCTGGCGACCGCAGCACACGCACGCACTCGGCGGCGGGCATTCCGAGGACGACGTCGCGCCCTTCGACGTCGAGCGTCATCGTCGCGTTGTAGGAGGCGACTTCCTTTACGCGCACGAGCTTGCCGGGCGTCAAGCCGTTCTGCTGGAAAAACCGCATCAGCTCGGCGTCCTCTTCCGCCTCCTCCTGAACGCCATCGATGCGCCGCTCGTCGCCGTCCTCCAGAGTCGCGAGGAGGACGGTTTCCGGATGCGGCGTGCCCGGGAAGGGGTTGCCGTGGGGACACGTCGTGGGGTTGCCGAGCAGCGCCATGATCCGCTCCTCGACGAGGGGCGAGACGGCGTGCTCGATGCGGTGCGCCTCTTCGTGCGCCTCGGCCCAGTCGAGGCCGAGGATATCGACCAGCAGCCGTTCGGCCAGGTAGTGCCGCCGTTTGATCGACTCCGCGGCGTCGCGGCCGACCGTCGTGAGGTGGATCTCGTTGCGGTCCCGTAACTCGACTAGGCCGTCGCGCTGCATCCGCTGGAGCGTCGCCCAGGCGGTCGGCAGCGCCACGCCGATGCGCTCCGCGACGCGGGCCGCGATCACGCTCTTGCCGTCCGCCAGGTAGTTGTAGATCTCCTGGAGGTAGTCCTCCACGGTGGGGCTCGGGCGGTCCAGCGCTTGTCTCATGTTGCGTCTCGGATGCGTATTGTACCAGACGCGCGCTCGCGCACCGCTAGATGCTGATCGGTTCGTGCGAAGTGAAGCGATAGAGCAGCGCGGGCCGTCCCGCACCCTCGGCCTGACGCTCGTCCGTCGCCTCGATCAGCTCGAGCGAGAGCATGCGCTTCCGGAAGTTGCGCTTGTCCAGTTGTCTATCGAGGATGCTCTCATGCACACGCTGGAGCTGGCTGAGCGTGAAGCGGCCGGGCAGCAGGCTGTAAGCGACGTTGCTGTACTGGAGCTTGTTGCGCAGCCGCTCGAGCGCGTACGTCAGCACGTCGCGATTGCGGAACGCGAGCTCTGGCAGTTCGTTCATGCTGAACCAGGCCGGCTGCCAGTCGGTGCGGCTGGCCAGGCGGACGCGCTGGTGGTCGACGAGCGCGAAGTAGGTGACGGCGAGCGAGCCGCCCGGTGTGACGGCGTCGAGGTCGTCGAACGTGTAGAGCTGCTCCAGGAAAACGTCGCGGACGCCCGTCTCGTCAACGAGCTTGCGTCGCGCCGCCTCCACCAACTGCTCGCCGGCGTTGAGCCGTCCGCCGGGGATCGCCCACAATCCTCTGTGCGGTTCGCCGCTGCGGTGGATCAGGAGCGCCTGCAGGTCGCCGTCGACGACGGTGAAGATCACCACGACGACGGCGATCGCCGGAGCGGCGCTGTTCGTGGCACTTCTGTCTGCGGAGCCTGGCATGAGTGGGTGCTGGCGCCTACGTCGCCGCGGTAACAGGTGCCGGCACCGTGTGACCTGAGAGAGACCAGGCGCTGGTGTGTTCGATGCGGACGGTGGCCAGCTCGCCGACCGCGACATCGCCGGTGAGATGCACCAGCTTGTTGCCGCGCGTGCGCCCGAACCAGGGACGTTCGGCCACAGCGGCCGCGCCGTCGTCGCCTGCGGCGGCCGCTTTCCGCCCTTCCACGAGCACCTCCACGTCTCGACCGAGGAGGCGTCCGTTGATGCCGCCGCTGATACCGGTCTCTAGCTGCTCCACGGCGTGGAGGCGCGCCAGCTTGACGTCCTGTGGCACATCGTCCGCGAGCTCGCGGTGGGCGATCGTCCCCGGGCGGGACGAGTAGGCCGCGACGTGGACCTTGTCGAACCCGGCATTGGCCAGCAGGTCGTACGAGCTCTGAAACTCCGCCTCCGTCTCGCCGCAGAAGCCGACGATCAGGTCGGTCAGCACTGCGACGTCCGGCACCGCGCGGCGGATCAGCTCCAGCTTCTCCAGGTACTCCGCCACGGTATAGCCGCGCCGCATCCGCTCCAGCACGGCATCGTCGCCGGACTGGACGGGGATGTAGAACGATTCACAGACCTTGGGCAGCTCCGCAACGGCGGCGACGATGCGCTCGGTCATGTCCTTGGGGTACGACGTGAGGAAGCGCAACCTGGCGATGCCTTCGATGTCATGGACGGCGCGCAGAAGATCGCCCAGGTCGGGCGTGCCGTCCAAGTCGTGGCCGTAGGCCTCGACGGTCTGGCCCAGCAGCGTCACCTCTCGAACGCCGCGCGCCGCCAAGTGGGCCATTTCCGCGTAGACGTCATCGATAGTCCGGCTGCGCTCGCGGCCGCGGCGATACGGGACGATGCAGTACGTGCAGAACTTGTCGCAGCCGTGGACGATGGGCACGTAGGCCGTGGGGCCGTCCGGCGTCTCGAACGTGGCCGGCCAGAACTCCCCGCCCAGGTCTTCGTGGCCCACCGCTTCCATGATCGGCTCGAACTGCTGCGGCCGCGCGAAGGCATCGACGTAGGGGAAGCGGCGCTGGAGGTCATCACTGTTGACGCCAACCATGCAGCCCATGACGGCGATTTTG
Organism: Chloroflexota bacterium; assembly: GCA_029262675.1. GTDB lineage: Bacteria > Chloroflexota > Dehalococcoidia > DSTF01 > RBG-16-68-14 > JADFKB01. The sequence goes on from JAJCYW010000006.1 coordinate 147,953, forward strand.
AACTGCTTCCCCTGCCGCCGCAGCTTCTTCAGCGTGCCGAGTTTGCTCAGGGCGCGCTGCTCCGCGTGTTCGCGGATGGAGCACGTGTTGAGGACGACGAGGTCGGCGTCCTCCGGCGACTCGACGGACGCCCAGCCGAGCCTATCGAGCCCGGCGCCCAGCTTATGGGAGTCCGCGACGTTCATCTGACAGCCGACGGTCCAGATGTGGTAGCGCATGCGGTGTCGACTGGCCTACCCTTCAGCTTTACACAGCCTGCGCGGCCCGCGGGCAGGCTCCAGGAACCTGCAGGCAGGCCACGTTAAGATGCAGTATGGCGGAGGGAATGGGATTCGAACCCATGATCCGGGTTTCCCCAGATAACCGCTTAGCAGGCGGCCGCACTAGGCCTCTATGCGATCCCTCCACAGGCATCGTAGCATGGGCAACAGGGCCCCTCAAACGTGGCGTGTGGAGAACGATCACACCAAGCTATTCGTGCAGGCCTCGGCTTTAGCGTATGGCGGCTCCCGCTGCCTTGGGATACGGAACTGACAGAAAGGGGCGCCGTCCTGAGACGACGCCCCCAGACAGGCCCTGTCAGTTTCTCAATCCCACATCAGAATGCCATCCGTCTGGCCGAGAGAGTGACCCTGCGGTTCGAGACCAATCCTAGGGTCCGTCCGTCCGGCAATCCTCGTCGTCTTCGACGAAGGTCACGATGCGCTCAAGCTCATCGGATTCGCCGTCATCGTCCAGGTCCGCGAAGAGCACTTCCTGCGGCACCGCCTCCAGAGCGTGCTCCCGCATGAGGGTGGCCTCGTCATCATCGAAGACATCGTGCTCAATGTAGTGGGATATCCACCCGCTAAGGCCGGCCGCGACGGTGATGCCAGGGTCCTCCTCGTCAAAGGTAACGACCTTCACTGCGCCGAACTCATCGTTATCGCCCGAGATGTCGCCCAGCATGACGTCCGTCAGGTCGTTCGGGTCGAGGACGCGCCTCCTGCAGGCCTCGGGCGCTCCATCGCGATCGAAGATGACGATGTACGCGGTCAGCGTCTGAGAGGTCGGGTTCACCAGGTAGAGAACCGGCTCCACGTCGTGGAGGTCGTCCGAGTGAGCGCTGCTGGTCGTATCGGAGTGTTCATCAGAGCCGCCGTCACCCGGCGAAGCGCCATGGTCGCGGTCGTCGTAGTAACCCACCAGGTAGGGGCTGAGGGCGCCGCCGCTGGGTGCGTACTCATCAAAGATGTCTGACCGCTCAAATGCGATCGCGAATACGCCACCGATGGCCGTTATCGCCACCGCCGCCGCCGAGGCTACGGCTGCTACTATCATTAATCTCTTCAATCTCTTCACGGTTCTGCCTCCCGTAAACTGTCCGAATGCCGCGGGTGCGTGCGTGAAAGCGCATGCACGCGGCGCGGACCGCGACTACTCCACATGCTAGTCTGTCGGGCAGTCTTGTGTGACCTCGACGTATTCGACGATGAGATTCAGTTCGTCGGGTTCGCCGTCCTCGTCTAGGTCCGCGAACAGGACTTCCTGCGGTACGTCTTCCAGTGCGTGCTCCCGCATCAGTGTGGCCTCACCATCGTCGAAGGTGTCGTGCTCCACATAGTGGGCGATCCAGCCCTTGAGGCCTGCCGCAACCGTTCGGCCCGGATCGTCCTCGGTGAACGCGACGACCTTGACGGCGCCGAACTCATCGTTATCGCCCGAGAGATCACCCAGCATCACGTCCGTCAGGTCGTTCGGCTCGAGGATCCGCCTCCGGCAGTCTTCGGGGTTTCCATCGTTATCAAAGATGACGATGTACGCGGTCAGCGTCTGAGAGGTCGGGTTCACCAGGTAGAGGACCGGCTCCACGTCGTGGAGGTCATCCGAGTCCACGTCGCTACTTGTGTCGTCGTGCTCGTCATCGCCGCCGTCACCCGGCGAAGCGCTATGGTCGCGGTCGTCGTAGTACCCCAGCAGATAGGGGCTGAGAGAGCCTCCGCTGGGATCGTACTCCTCGAAGATGTCCGACCGCTCAAAGCTGATCGCCAACACTCCGCCGATGGCGGCAAGCGCCACGACCACCGCGACGGCCGTTGCTGTCACTATCGCAAGTTTCTTCACTGCACTGCCTCCTGCAAAAATTCGGGTAGCCTAGGTTCCCGCGTGGGAGCGCTACCACGCGGCGCTGATGCTTCGTTTCGCTTCTCTCTCCGTTCCAACGCGCTCCTTCGCGGACGCCGTGTTGTCATAAACGACGTAACAGTACAATACCCTAGGTGGCAATTACGCACTAATCGGCCAGGATTGCCCATACGAACATCGTGATCTGGAAATAGGCCCGGCAGCTGGCGGCGTCAGGCCGAACAATAGCACGACGGCTATCCACAATTCCCCGCGATTAGGCCGTGCAGGGCTTGACAAGCAGTCAGAATGGCGGTATTATGCTGGCATAGTGATGGCATTCCGCAGGCACACAGAAACCAAAGAGGTAGGTCCGATGAACGCCAGTACCGTCGACGCCAAGCCGATCACCTTCCGCCCCGCCCGTCCCGATGAGAACGAGCGTATCTGTGAGATCATGTTCAGCGAGCCGCCTCAGGAGGCCGTCCGCGTCTGCGAGAGCGTCGAGCGGGCCCGGCGTTTCTGCTACATGCAGGTTCAAGAACCGGGCCTCGATATGGGCTGGGATCGCACAGTATTCGCCGTCATCGACGGCGATCCAGTGACAGTACTGCAGGCCGGCAGCCAGCTCGGCGGCATGTCGATCACGCCGGCCCTCGTCTGGCACACGATCCGCATCCTCGGGCCGCTGCGCACCATCCGCTCGCTGCCGTACGTCGCTGCGCAACGCCGGGTCAACGCGCCGGCCCCTGAGGGCAGCTACCACATTGGGGAGTTGCACACGCTGCCAGACTTCAGGAACCACGGCCTCGGCAAGGCGGCGCTCGAGTACGCGGAGGCGCAGGCGCGCGCTGAAGGCTGCGCGACGATGTCGCTGAACACCACCGTCATCAATCCGGCGCGGCATCTCTACGAGCGACAGGGTTTCGAGGTCGTGGAGGCGCGCACCGACGACGTCTATGAACGCATGACCGGCATCCCTGGCCGCTGTCTGATGGTGAAGGAGCTGTCGTGATGGAGTTCAAGACCGACAGCATCTTCGAAGCGCTGAAGTCGCCCCTCGGTGTTATCGAGGACGAAGAACGCCGCCGGCAGCTAGAGAGCTACATCGAGGCCGCGCGCCTGCCGCTGGAGCGGGCCGTGTTCGACCTCCTCTCGCAGTTCGGCGAGGCCGTAAACGACGAAGTCTCGGCGCACTACACTGTCGGCTTCACCTACCGCTCCGGCGTGCTGAATCTGTCCGTGCAGCCGGCGGAGTCCGAGGACGGTGAAGATGCCGCGTGGTCGATGGCCGACGGCGACGTGGAAAAGGTAACGCTGCGCATCCCGGCGGAGCTCAAGGAGCTCGCGTCGGAGGCGGCAGCGCAGGCCAGCCTATCGGCGAACAGTTGGTTTGTCAAAACGCTCTCACGCCACCTGCAAAAGGCGCGCAATCGAGAGGAAGGCTACCAGCGGGGTCGTCATCGGCAGCGACGAGGCGGCCAGAAACTCTCCGGCTGGGTGGGCGGCGAAGACGACGAGGGCTGATGCTTCGCATTGGCACCCGATGCTGCTCATCGGCGAATAGACGAAATAGGAGGAACACAGACATGCTCAATAACCCGACATTGCTCGAACTGCTAGCCCGGGACGCCACGGACGGTCTGCGTCATCCGGAGCGATCGACGCGATCGCCCAGCGCAACCGCCGCCCAAAAACGGCCGGCCGGCGGCGTGCGCGGCAGCGTCCGCGGCACAGTGGCGTCCTACCTGGTTCGCCTGGGTCTCCGCCTGGACCCCGCAGCAGGCGGAGACCTCGGGCAACCGTTGTCCGTACGCGCAGCGCACGCGGAAGGCAGGCGATGCGCATGATCCGGCTCGCATTGTTCATCATCGCGCTGCTGCTCGCCGTTGGTGCGTTGGAGCCGACCGACGCCTGGCTGATAACGGTCGCCGTGCTGGCGGGCGTCGGCCTGCTGTTCAACGGCGGCAAACGCTTCGGCATTCGCCGCTTGCGCGGCTGGGTCGGCACGTCGCGCTGGGACCACGACTGGTAGCGGACGGTGATGGAATTCATACGCACTTTCACGAAAACGTTCGACGTCGGCGCCACTGCGCGGCTAACGCTCGAGAATCGCTCAGGGACCATCAGCATCCGGGGCGAGGACACAGATCGTGTGCTGATCGAAGTAGTCGCGCGCGTGTGGGCCGAGGACGAACGGGAGGCCGAGGACCAGGAGGAGTTAATCCGGCGCGCCATCCGCGCCGAAGGCACGCACGTAAGCATTCGGGCGCCCGGCCTTCTGCGGCCGCGCCCGCTGATCTTCTTCGGCCAGGGGCCGCGAATCGACTACCAGTTGACCGTGCCGCGCAAGACCGCGGCGGAGATCACATCGCGCAGCGGCCGTTTGGACGTGACGAACATCGCCGGGCCGGTGCAGGTCGATGCGCGCAGCGGCCGCGTTGCGCTGCGCGACATCGGCGGCAACGCCCGCGTCGTCTCGCGCAGCGGCGGCATCCAGGTCGAATCGATTGAAGGCGACCTGGGCATCGATTCGCGCAGTGGCACCGTCCGCGTCGAGCGCTGCCGTGGCGAGATGAACGTGCAGGCGCGCAGCGGGGCGATTCAGCTCTCGGAGCTGGGCGCTGGCCTGCAAGTCGAGCTGCGCAGCGGCTCCATCCGCTACGAAGGCCCGGTGCGCGGCGCGTTCGGCATCGAAGTCAGCAGCGGCTCCGTCCGCCTAGCGCTGGAAGCTGACAGTCGCTTCTTCCTGGACGCCGAGAGCACGAGCGGCTCCGTCCGCAGCGACATGCCCATCCGCAGCGGTGGTTCCGGCGACCGGCCTTCAAGGGACGCGCCCAAAGTCCGCATCCGGACCCGCTCAGGCAGCATCCACATCCTCCCCCGCTAGGCCAGACCGCCGCCGGCGACGCGCGCGCTCGCGGCCGAATAGCGGGTGACGGCGGAGCTGGAGAAGAGACTCGGAGCCTCTGCTGGGAGGCCCGCCACTATTCGGCTAGACGCGCTCCCCGGCTTGATGCGCTCGCATCATGCCTGGGTAGCCCCTACGCTCCGTCTTGCCCATGTCAAGGCCTAGGAGTTCCGCTCCGCGTCGGATCTGGTCTTCCGGGCCTTCGATCTCCACGAAGTGCCCGAACGCGAGGGTGTCCAGCTCTACGACCACCCCATCGAAGTCCCACGATTCGCGCGCCTTCTCATACTCGAGCACTGGGCTGAATCCGAGGCTGCTCAGAATACTGAGCATCGCGTCGCGATCGGTGAGGTGAAGCTCGGTCTCTTCACGAGTTTTAATACCTTCGCGGTACGTGGCCAGACCCTTTAGCGTGAGGACGCTATCGCCATCGTCCAGCAACCGCACGCGTAACACCTGTCCGCGCGTCCGGACTGCACCATCGATGGAATCGAAGATCGTATTGATCTCGCGCACAGCACCGATGTGCGAAGCTCCCGCGCGGCGCAGCGCCGCCCGAAGTCGCTCGTGCTCTTGCTCATCTGCCCGCCATTTCGCCTCGATCTCAATCTTGCCGTCCACCATGGCACCATGATAGACGACCACAGCAACACGCGCATGCATTTCCGAACCGAACGCACAATCGTGGACGGTACTCTCGTAACGGCCGCCGGCTATTGATTCGGGGCATCCACGGGAACAGCGCGGGGAATCCCCTATGCAGATGCTTGACTAGCGCGGTCGATACACAAACTAAAATGGGAGGGCTTTGTGGGCCAACCTCAACCGGATCGCGTACCCGAGTCCGATTATGCTGCCGAAGCTCCTGGCGGTAGCGGCGTATCGCCGCGCGACAGTACGGATCCGACACCCAAGATCCTGCCTCTTCGGCCCAGCAACGGGCAAGCCGAACCTGAGAGCGAGCTACCGCTAGAAAAAGGTGCCACCACGCCTCAACGGAGCATCGAGCTCGAGGATCTTCGCCGCATCAACACGCGCAAGGGCGTCATCGAGCTGCTGCGCCGAAAACGCGTCCGCCTCGGTCGAGTGTTGGAGACTCTTCACTATCAAGAGGAACTCGCGGCACTTCAGGTTGAATTGGGAAAGATGCAGCGCTGGGTGGTGGCCAAGCAGCGACGTGTCGCAGTCTTGTTCGAGGGCCGCGACGCAGCAGGTAAGGGCGGCGCCATACGCCGCTTCACGGAACATCTGAACCCGCGGGAAATGCGTCTGGTGGCGCTGCCCGTCCCGACCGACGAGGAGCGCGGCCAGTGGTACTTCCAGCGGTATTCCCGGCAGCTCCCGAACCCCGGCGAGATCGTCTTCTTTGATCGGAGCTGGTACAACCGCGCTGTGGTCGAGCCCGTAAACGAGTTCTGCACGGACCGTCAGTACAACCGCTTCATGCAGCAGGTGCCAGAGTTTGAGCACATGTTGTATGAGGACGGGGTCATCGTCGTGAAATTCTGGTTCTCCATCTCCCAGGAAGAGCAGTTGCGCCGCTTCAAGTCGCGTAATTCCAATCCACTCAAGCAATGGAAGCTCAGCTCAATTGACGAGAAAGCGCAGGGCCTCTGGGACAAGTACTCTCACTACAAGAAGGAGATGTTCAGCCGAACTCACACATCCTACAGCCCGTGGATCATCGTTCGTGCCAACGACAAGAAGCAGGCCCGTCTTGAGAGCATCCGCTACGTGTTGAATCTCCTCCCGTACGCAGAGAAGGATTCGGCGACGGTGCCCATCACGCCCGACCCCAACATCGTTTCCCGCTTCCACCGAGCCGCCCCCGACCTCGACTGAGCAAGACCGTCCAGCCTACCGGCGGCCGTCGTATCTACATCCTCCCTCGCTAGGACAAGACACCGTACGGCCCGGCAGCGGGTGCCGGGAAAGAGCGCCGTGATACAATGACCGTGATGCCTCCGCGTCGCTTCTCCGATGCCGACTTGGAGCGCTGGGTGGAGCGCGGTATTATCACAGCCCAACAGCGCGAGGCCGCCCTTGCCGATATCGCCCGCCACCCCGCGACGGACGAGGGATTACAGCTCACTACCCTCCTCTATTACGGCGGCGGCCTGCTTGTGCTGCTGGCCTACGCCGTGTTCCTTGGCTTTCAGTGGGAGGAGTCGAACGAGGCTGCGCGCGTAGCCATCGCCGCAAGCTCGCTGGTTTTCTTCGCGGTCGTGTCTTTCGCCCTCTCCCGGCAGAAGGGTCGATTCCGCCTGCCCGCCGAGCTGCTGCAGTTAGTCGCAATCGCGATCGTGCCGCTGCTGACGTTCGCAGTGCTGGACGCCGCCGGCCTCTGGCCGGACACCCCGAACTACCCGCGCGGGCGCTTCGACGACGCAGCGTACGCGGCCTACGATGCGGCGCGCGCGGACTACCAGCGCGACCTCGCGTTCGCGCGGATGGCGGTCGCAGTGCCAACGCTGCTGGCGGCGGTCGCCGCGTTCCGCTGGTCGCGCTCGCCGTTCGTGCTCGTGGCGATCGCGGCCGCGATCGCGTCGCTCGCCATCGACGTCAGCCTGCTGAGCGATACGGACAATCGCGGCTACAATCTTGAAACGGGCCAAGCGCTCATCGTCGCCGGGCTCGGCGCCGCCCTCTTCACCGCCGGCGTCTACGTCCGCAACCGCTACGAACGAAACTATAGCCTCTTCTTCTACGGGATGGGCCTGGCCGGCCTGGCGATGGGACTGGGCATCCTGGCGTTTGATGGCAGCGCAGCATGGGGCTGGGGCGTTCTTTGGCTGGCGACATCGCTGACCGTCTTCGCGGTCTCGATCCCGCTCCAGGAGCGGCTCTTCGCCGCCGCCGGCCTAGCCGCAATCTACGTGTATTTTGCGCGCCTCGTCTTCGACGTGTACGAGAGCGCCAATGCGGCGTTCGCACTGATCGTCCTGGGACTACTCGTGATCGCTGCGGGCGTGATCTACCAGCGGCTGACGGAAGGCGTGTTGAATCGCGATGTGCAGTAGGAAGTCCTTCCTGCTGGCGGCAGCGCTGACCGCGGCTGCGCTGGCGGCTGCCCTCGCCGCCTGCGCCGGAGGCGATGGCAGTGACGAACGCGTCGCCCTTTCGGAGTTGCTGGCAGCGGCGGATGGCGGCGTCTACCTAGCGCTGGGCGACTCCGTAGCCGCAGGCAGCGGCGCTTCCGACCCTTCGACCACCGGCTACGTCGCGCTGGTCGCCGCGGCGCTGCAGCCGCGGTTCGGCGACGCGCTGCAGGTGCGAACGCTGGCGGAGCCCGGCGCGACGACGGCCGACCTGATCGCGGACCAGCTACCGCTCGCCGTCACGGCGATGCAGGAAGGCGACGTGCGGCTGGTGACGGTGACGATTGGCGGCAATGATTTAGCGCAGTACGGAGCGGACCCCGCCTGCGTGCTCGACCCGGCGGACGCGGAATGCCCGCTGGAGGATGGCCTGCTGGAGGTAGAACAGCGGCTGGCGGGGATACTCATCGTACTCACGGAAGCCGCGCCGGCCGCCGTCACCGTGATCCAGCTCTATCCAAACCTCTTCTCCGGAACCGGCCACGAGCTGACGATGCAGGCGGAGACGGCCTTCGGCCTGCTGAACGGCGTGATCACCGGCGTTGCCGCCCGCTTCGGCGTGCCGTTGGCGGACCCCCGGCGCGACTTCGCCGGAGCAGGCACCCGCCTCACGCACCTGCTGGATCGCCCGCCCGACGCCCACCCAAACGACGACGGCTATGCCGCGATTGCGGAGGCGTTTCTAGAGGCGCTGGAGATCGAAGAAGAGTAGGGCAGCAGCGCTTTCGCTGCGGCTGAGGCCGCTACGCGAGTCGAGGAGAACACCGCGCGCCGCACGATCGAACGGGGGCGTGGTTGGCTCCGCTACTGCAGGCCGGCGTCGCGGAGTACACGCTGCGTCGTCGCGCCGATCTCGGCAGGCGATTCGCAGATCGTCGCCCCGGCGGCCGCCAACGCTTCCTTCTTCGACTTCGCCGTGCCGGTATTGCCGGCGATGATGGCACCAGCGTGGCCCATGCGGCGGCCGGGCGGCGCGGTCGCGCCCGCGATAAAGGCGACGACGGGCTTGCTCATTGTCTTCAGGTACTCGGCGGCGTCCTGCTCCGCGTTGCCGCCGATCTCCCCGATCAGGACGATGCCCGCCGTCTCCGGATCCTGGTCGAAGATCTCGAGAACCTCGCGCTGGGTAGTACCGATGATGGGGTCGCCGCCGACGCCGACGCAGGTCGACTGGCCGATGCCGTTCGCCGTGAGCTGCGCGACTGCCTCGTAGACGAGCGTGCCGCTACGCGAGACGACGCCGACCGCGCCCGAGGAGAAGACATCGGCCGGCATGATGCCGACGCGGCATTCGTCTGGCGTGATTACGCCGGGACAGTTCGGGCCGATCAGGCGCGTCGCACCGCCTGCCAGCGCACGTTTCACCGTCACCATGTCGAGCGTTGGCACGCCTTCCGTCACGCAGACGACGAGCGGGACGCCTGCGTCGGCGGCCTCCAGGATCGCGTCGGCGGCGAAGGGCGCGGGGACGAAGATCAGCGAGCAGTCAGGCCGCTGCTCCTTCACCGCTTCCTTTACGGTGTTGTAGACCGGCACTCCTTCGAACGATTGGCCGCCGCGGCCCGGCGTAACGCCGGCGACGATGTTCGTTCCGTACTCGATGCTGCGGCGGGCGTGGGCGCTGCCTTCCTTGCCCGTGATGCCCTGGACGAGAACGCGCGTGGACTTGTTGACGAGGACGCTCATGAGTGCTCCTTAGGGCCGATCGGCGTTCGACGTGATACGTTCGCGGTCAGGCCGTCTCTCGGAACCTGACCCGAGACAGTATGCCAAGGCCGAGCAACGTCGCGCCAATCGCGGCCAACACGGCGGCGACCGTTATGGCCTGGGTGCTACCGGTTTCACCAGCGCCCGGCCCGGAGCCGAGGGCCGGCACCGCCGCCGCGCCAGGCCACGAGGCCATGCGTTGTAAGGCGATGTCGTAGACCTTTCCGTCCGCGTCGTCGCCTATGTAGAAAACCTGAAATATACTCGAGTGAAGTACGCCTTCTAGATCTTGCCAGAATCCCAATATGGCGTATCGTCCCGTGGGATCAGAATCGAATGCGCCGCAGGCACCACCGGATCCCCACCACTGGTGCCTGCCTTGTTCGTCGAGTGCGTGACTAAGAGATGCCGCGTCTACGAATTCAAACGTGGGGTCAGAGACATCACCTTTGAGGATTCGTTCCACGGTCATTTCGAACTGCGCGGGAACGTGCGCACTACCTGCGCGCGCTTCCTCGCTGCCGGGCAACGCAGCCCCAGGTGCCACCTCGTAGCCGAGGATGCGCCCTTCGACAATCACTACTGACGAGGCCACAGGATCGAAGTCCGGTCCCGCGCTGCAGGCGTACGCAGGGGTGGGGGCTAGGGAGCAAGCCGTCACGCCAAGAATTGTCCCCGCAACAACCGCAACAGAGAGCCGCCACATATCGATACCTCCTGCTACTTGCGTGACTTGCGCTTCTTCGCTTTCGATCGCGGCGTGGCTTCCGCGGAGCCGCGGACGTAATCGTATGCGGACTTGGCCCCTTCCAGCACGCCCTCCAGGTCCTTCTTCTTCTCCAGATGGAGGCGCGTCCACTCGCCGAAGCCGCGGCCCTGCGGCCCCTGAAAGAGCGCGCCGGCCTTGCGGTCGACGAACTCCTGTCGGGCGCGGTCGGAGAGCTTAGCGACGAGGCCGTCGGCAACCCAGAACGCGAACATGCGATTGCGGACCATGTAGGCCGTGGTGCCCATCATGTTGCGGGGCGTCACTTCGCCCTTGCCCAGAATCTGGGCTTCTACTTCGTCCTTCAACTCCGGCTTGATCGTCATATGTGTTCGGCCGCTCCGGTGGAGCGGCTTCTCCCCTACCCTGCCGCCTCGACGGCCTTCGCGGCTGCTTCGCCGAGGTCGGCGGCGCGGATAATCGGCAGGCCCGACTCCTGCAGGATCTTCTCGCCCTCTTCGACGTTGGTGCCGGCGAGGCGGACGACGACGGGCGTCTTGATATCGAGTTCCTTGTGGGCGTCGACGACGCCCTGGGCGATGATGTCGACCCGCGCCATGCCGCCGAAGATATTGATCAGCACGGCCCGGACGCTGTCGTCGCCGATGAGGACGCGAAAGGCGTTGACAACACGGTCCGGGTCGTTGACGGTGCCGATGTCGAGGAAGTTTGCCGGGTCACCGCCGGCCAGCTTGATGCTGTCCATCGTCGCCATTGCCAGGCCCGCGCCGTTGACCACACAGCCGATGTTGCCGTCCAACTTGACGTAGTTTTCGACGCCCAGCTCCTCGGCCTGCACTTCCAATGGATCTTCTTCATTTGGATCGCGCATGGCGGCGATGTCTTCGTGCCGGAAGAGGGCGTTGTCGTCGAAGCCGACCTTGGCGTCGAGGGCGATCACGTTGCCGGATTTTGAGACAACGAGCGGGTTGATCTCCACCAGCGAGCAGTCCTTCTCGACGAAACAGTTGTAGAGGCCCGTCAGCAGCGCGACCGTCGGCCGCATCAGGTCGCCGTCGAGACCGAGTGCGAACGCGACTTGGCGGCCCATGTGGGGCTGGAATCCAGCCGCGGGATCGATTGCGAAGCGGTGAATCGCCTCCGGCTGTGAAGCCGCGACCTCTTCGATCTCCATGCCGCCGGCCTCGCTGGCGATGATGGTTGGAGACCCGGAAGCGGCGTCGACGAGGATCGAGAGGTAGAGCTCGCGGTCAACCGCCGTCTGCTCTTCGACGAGCACGCGGCCGACGCGCTTGCCCTCCGCGCCCGTCTGCGGCGTCACGAGCTGCATGCCGATGATGGCGGCTGCGGCCGCTTCGGCCTCGCCGGGGTCGGCGGCCAGCTTGATGCCGCCGCCTTTGCCGCGGCCGCCGGCGTGGATCTGGGCCTTGACGACCACAGCCCGACCCAATTCTTCCGCCACCGTGCGTGCTTCCTCGGGGTTCGAGGCGACGCGACCGTTGGGTACCGGCACGCCGTATTCGGAGAAGAGTTTCTTGGCCTGAAATTCGTGTATCTTCATGGTTTGGATGATAAACGCTGACGCGGCCCACGTCGAGTAGGCAGAAACGGTCGCTGCGGCCACCGCAGCCTTCTGCAGCCGTCGGCGGGGACGGTGGTATACTGCGGTCGTTCTGAGGGGTGGCTGCCGGAGGGGTGGCAGAGCGGACGAATGCAACGGTCTTGAAAACCGTCGTGCGCGCAAGCGTACCGGGGGTTCGAATCCCTCCCCCTCCGCCACTACGCCATAAGCCACGGCCTACCGCAGCCGCAGCCTGTTGCCAGCACTCACCCTCTTGTGGCCCTGGACGATACGCTCGGAAGCAGTGCGTATCGCGAACAGGCCTCGCTAACGCTCAGGCAATTTGAACCAACTCTCGATCACGGCTTCGACTCCCCGTGGTGCTGGATGACGCACAGGATGTCGTAGAGTAGGTCTACGACCCCGTCTGGCGGCCCGGCCTACGTGCAATCATGGTTGCCCTGCAATACGACCCCCAGGATGTCATTCAACAAGTCGATGACACCGTCCGGGCCTGTCATGTTCCACGGGTTGGGGCCGGTCGATGGCCCGCGGTCGTAGTGCGCATCGTACGGCGACGCGCCGCCGAGTGCGGGCTGGTAGTGGTTAATTACGCTCAGGATGTCGAACAGCAGATCGACGACGCCGTCCTGGCCTGGCCCTGAAATTGTCTCCACGTCGTAGAAGTCCCAGGGGCTCTTGTAGTCGCGCTGGCCGCCCAGCGCCTCGTCGGGGCCGTTCTCTGTTACGTCGCTGCATCCATCGCCGTCGGTATCGCCTGGGGCTGGTTGCTTTGTGGGGGTTGGCGTGATCGTCGGTTTGGGCGTTGATGTCGCTGTCGGCAGGGGCGTGTCAGTTGGCGTAACGGAAAACGGGCAGACGCTGCCAGCGTCACTGACGCTATCGACTATGGCAGCTACTGCGGCGTTGGCCACGTCGGCAGCAAAGCTCATATCCAGCGTGCCCAGAGTGTCCGAAGGTAGATGGTAGTTAGGGTTTCGGAAGTAAGCGGTGTCGGTGATTAATAGAGCTTGGTATCCAGCATCCCAGAAGGGGGAATGATCACTCAGCCTCATATCGGGGAAGAGCTCACCGTTGCCTGGTACCTCGAAAGATTCCGTCGCTAGACCAGGTACTGCGGTCCCCGCCGCCGTCACGAACGTCTTTAGAAGTGCGTGAGACGCGGTGTTACCACCAACGCCGATGAAGTTGCCCGTGTCCGGGTAGCCGGGCGGGAAGCCGGGAGGATATGTCTGAGAGCCCGCCGCATCGGTATAGTAACCAATCATCTCCAGGGAAAGCATGCCTACCACATCTTTGCCTTCGGCGCTCGCCTCCATCGCCATCTGCCTGCTGCCTATCATCCCGTTCTCCTCGAAGGAGAAGGCGACGAACTCAATGGATGCGGGAAAGGACTGCGAACTGAGTACGCGTGCCGCTTCAAGCATTCCGGCCACGCCGCTGGTGTTGTCGTCCGCACCGGGCGTGCCGCTGGCAGTGTCGTAGTGGGCACCGACGATGAAGGATGAGTCTGGGCACACCGTCCCTTGCAGGGTGCCGATGATGTTGGGGAACGTCTCTCCCAAGACGGTGACAGGCTGTTTCTGGACGGTCAGTCCGAAGCCCGCAAGCTCGTTATTAATGTAGGAAGCGACCTCAGCAAGCTTCGCCTTTTCGGCTGGTGTGCCTAGTCCTTGGCGTGGACCTTCCATTACCGCAATGCGGCCACCGATGTCAGCGGGCGTGATGGTAGCGATGGCGGCGGTGCGTGCAGCACCGTTGAGCCACAGAGAACCTGCCACCAGAAGAAGGACGGCCAGTGCCAGGCGAGCGTTGGCGAGAGTGCGCAGGACTCGCGGATTTAGTCGTTGCCCCATGCCGCACCTCCCCAAATGCGGCCAATGATGAGCGCCTCGTCTCACACCCAAACAGAGGCCCAGCCAAAGGCCAGAATAGTCCCCGATATCAAGCGGGCGATATCGCCAGGGGGTCCACCAGTGTCGCCATTGTAGGGCCGTTGCGAGGAGATTCCTATAGGCCATTCGGCCCCTTGAGGCTTCGCCTTTTGCTGTGCCCGGCGTCCTCACCGCGTCTTTTTCGTTACTCGGCGAATGTCCGAGGCACCTACGTACACTAATCTAAGGCGAACAGAAGTAGGCCGAACTGCGTCGGGGCGCGCTAGTATCGATTCTGACGTGGTCGTAGCTTCGAGAAACGACCATGAACTAGCCTGCTACCGCAGCCGCGGCCTGTCGCTCGGCGAGACGCGCTTGTGGGCCGCGATAGCACGCGATGAGGCCGTGGCCTTTGCATACTAAGTTGGCAGACTATCCAATAAGCCAGCCGTGAACTGCAAGACGATGGCGGCATCGATGCTCGTCGTGTTGCCGTCGCCGTTAACGTCAGCGAACTCCCCACAGAACAGGGAAGCGACGACTCCGGCAGTTAGTTGCAGGATCAGAGCGGCATCTATGCTGCTGACGTCGCCGTCGCAGTTGACGTCGCCTACAAGTGAGGGGAGTAGCGGATCCGTGCCATAGATGAGGATTTCGTCGCCGTCGGAGACGCCATCGCCGTCCGTATCGGCAAGCGTTGGGTTGCTGCCGTAAGTTATGACCTCGCTGCCGTCGGGGAGGCGGTCGAGATCGGTATCCGCAAGCAGCGGGTCGCTCCTGTATGTCAGGACTTCGTCGCCGTCGGAGAGGCCATCGAGGTCAGTATCCGCGGCGAGCGGCTCGGTATCGTAGATCTTGGATTCTTCGTGATCGAGCAGGCCGTCATCGTCAGAGTCTACGCCTAGTTCAAGCGGAGGGCCCGGGGGCAGGTTGCGGCCGGCAAGCCCAGGGTAATCCGACGCGTAGCGAATGGCCCGGAATACTTGATTGCCGTTGAAACCCCTTGTCAAGACCGGGATCGGATCGCCTTGCGTCAGTGGCCCTGCCCCCTCAATCGGGTTGACGTACTTCCACACCGTCTCGCCATCCGGCGTCACTTCAAAGATTGTTCCCGTCACGCCGGAAGTAATTAGCGTGTTTCCATTTGGGAGGCGTCCGACGCCGGAAATGATGGCAGAATAGAAATCATCCCCGTCTGAGTACGACCAGACAGGCTCCGCAGGCCCAAAGGCCTGGCCCGGAGTCAAGGGATAGCCACCGGAGCTATCGACAGGCGGTACGATCTCTTCGACCGAGGATCGAAATGAACCTTCCAGGCGACCCGCTCCGTTGTTGAAGATCAGCAGATGGCCTGCGCCGGGCAGACCTGGGGTGATCCATTGAGCATCATGCTGGACAAATAGCTGCTGATCTTCGGCGCCTCCAGCTCGGTAGGCGCGCGGGTTCCCCCAGCGGTAGAGGATGTCGCCACCCATACCGCTCCTGCCTCCGTTGTGTGAGGCCGCCTCTCCCGTCGTTGTGCTGTGGTCGATGATCCAGAGCTCGCTAAACTGGCGACTGCTGATCGCGATCTGATCGAGTTTTGGGTTGTAGTCGACCGCGTTGGCATGAAGCCAGTCGCTGTCGTCGTTATTGGGGCTCGTCTCGCCAAAATTGATGTCGATCAGTTCGGGATGATCGCCAACGAGGTCGTAGTTGGCCTGCGCCGGGTCGAAATCTTGAACCAGATGATCCCAAACGTGCCATTCCCAGACGATCTCTCCACTATTGAGACCCGTCCGACGAACCTCCACGATCTTCTCCGATACCAATTCGCCGGTGTTGAGCGCATCTGGATCTCTTCCCTCAGCGATCGCTTCCGCGGCCGTCTTAGGCTCGTAGGCCAGGACCAGCACGTTGCCGTTTGGCAGCACCTCAATGTCATGATGCCCCTGGTAGGTGTAGTCAAAGTCCCAGACAATCGAACCGTCCCAGGCAAACTGGGTGAAACCCCCGTTCGCGCGAATCACGCTACCATCATCTAGCAAGTACGGCGTTGTATTACCATCCGTGCGTATATCCCAGGAGTGAACGGGCCGCCCCGCGTTGTCGATCAAGTACGCATTCCCCTCGGCCATCGGCGAAAAGAGAGTGTAGCCATCGAGCGCGCGTTCAGTGTTCATCAACAGGCCGACGGTCAGTCCGTCCGCACCTGCCGTAGAAGATGCTGCCAGCAGCACAACGCCGATCAAACTGACAAACAGTACGTTGCGTACATTCATGCGCACCAGAACTCCTTCCCTCTGGTGGCGCCCTCTTCGCCGGTTTCATGTTCAGCGCATGCTTTGGGTTTACGCACAGGTTCACCTATGCAGCATTCTAAACATTGCCCATCCTAAGCGGGGAATAGGCGGGGCGGCAACAGTTAGCCGCGATGGTCAACGCGCTTTTTCGTCACTCGGCGGATGCCCCAGGCGCCTACGTACACAATCCTTATGCGCGGCGGCGGGGGCGAACTGCATTGGGGGAACCTCGGCGACGGCGCGGCGCGAGCCACCCCCGGCGCCCTTCAAATTCTGGGAGCGCGGTACTAGGTAGCGGTGGTTTGACAGCAACGCTGACAGCAACCTGGACGGCTGACAGCAACCGTTGATGGACGAAGAGGCGGGGTCTAGGGTAGATTTACCTTCACGTTGGCCGCCCTTGGCTTCGTTTACCTGGGCCTGGATGGAGCGGTCAGACGCCATGGCATCATGGGCAAAGTCGGGCATGGACGCGAACTACAGGCCGCGCTATCGTTTAAGCCTGCCGACGAACCCGGCCGGTGGCCACCAGTCCTCAGGTCTGGGTTCGTCGGCTTTTCTGTGTCTTGTCCCTAGCCCGAAGCCGCAACCTGTCGCTAGGACTCACCCGCTTGTGGGCTGGACGGCACGCGCTGACGGTGCGGTACAATGCCTCCGCTATGGCGATGCTCGCGAAGCGAAAGCCTTCAGTAGCCTGGCTATCTTGCGCTGCCTTCCTGCTCGCTGCAGTATTTGCTGGATGCAGCGATGGTGACACGGGCAGCACCCCGGCATTGAGCCCAACACCGACAGACCCACCAGCAACTGCAACCGCCACCTTGCCGGTCGAGAGTGGCCGCGACCCCGTTGTTAAGGACGTCGACCCGTCGGGTCAAGATGTAGGTATTCTCGTCGACGTCCGGAGTGCTCCACATGCCGAGTTCGACCGCATCGTCTTCGAGTTTGAAGATGCCCTGCCCGGCTACCGAGTGGAGTACGTTTCGGCACCTCTTGTGTACTGCGGCTCAGGGCGCTCAGTGGACGTCACCGGCGACGCCGTCTTGCAGGTTCGTTTCGCGCCTGCTACCGCCCACGACGTAGAGCCTCGGAGGCTGGTACTGCAGTTCGGGTCTTTGAGAGAGGCGGAAATTAGCTGCGACCTAGAAGGTGATGTGACATGGTTGCTGAGTCTGAACGCAGAAACTGACTTCACGGTCACTCATCTCGACCAGCCCCTCCGCGTCGTAATCGAAGTCGCGCTCCCTTAGCCCGCTACCGCAGCCGCAGCCTGTCGCTAGGCCTAACCCGCTTGTGGGCCTGGCAATCCCCGCTAGCCGCGTAGCAAACTCCGGGTAGTTGCCCTCGGCGACGTATCCGACGATGTGCTGCTGCACGCCGGGCGTAAGGCATCGTTGTTCAACCATGCCACGGTTTTATTACGTCCGCCTCGCGCCGTGTTGCGTGGCAAGCGCCGCTGCGGGGCCGGGCGTTGCTATACTGCGGCGAACCCAATAGCTTCCCGGCTGACCCGGAGGTACGGCGTGCGAAAAGAGTTCTTGCTTGCCCTGCTGGCGTTCACCGCGCTAGCTAGCGCCTTGCTGTTGGGCCACGCCGGCTTCAGACCGTCGCCGCATAGCGCCGAGGCGGCGCTGCTGAGCGACGTGAGGAAGCTCCTCGGATCCGACGCCGACGCCGAGGCTTCCTTCGGCGGCGGCGTGGCGGTCAGCGGCGACTCCGCCATCGTGGGAGCGTCCACCGAGGATGGCGGGGGTGCCCGTGCCGGCGCCGCTTACGTCACTGGACTCGGGGGCGGACCATTTGCGCCAACGCCGTTCGGAGACGTCAACTGCGACGGCATCGTCGACCCCGTCGACGCGGCATTCATACTGCAGTTCAGCGCAGGGCTTCTTGGGGCACTTCCCTGTGCTTGGGTCACAGACGTGAGCGGCGACGGCAGCACCAATCCGCTAGACGCCGCGCTCATCCTCCAATTCGCCGCGGGCATCATACCCAGCCTAGGTGTTGGACCATTTACACTCCGCGCCGAACCGGTGAGTCAGACTGTGGAGGAAGGCTCGCTGACGTCCATTGACATTGTCGCCGAGAACGTCGCTAATCTGGGCGCGTTTCAGTTCACGCTCAGCTACGATCCTTCGGTCACGATTCTCCAGACTCTCGAGGAAGGATCGTTCCTCGGTAGTTCGGGAAGGGCCGTCGTATGTCTTCGTTCCACCGTAGTGGATGGCGAAGCGGAGATTGTCTGCACGTCGCTTGGTTCGGAGCCGCCTGGTCCGGAAGGCAGCGGCGTTCTGGCAACGGTGACCTATTACGCCCTCACGCGTGGATCTTCGCCCCAACTCCTCACAGATCCCATTCTCGCCGACATCGCGGCCGTTCCCCTGCTGCCAATCGTGACGCAAGACGGCGTCATCGACGTTACAGCGCCGGGCACCTAATTCAGTGGCCGAGACGGAACAGGCTTGGCTGGCAAGCGGTCTCCTCGCTCTGTCAGCCGTTCGCCGTCGAGGCTGGAGAGGAGACCGAGGTCGTCTTCCAGAACGCTCTGATTCCCGAGTATCGCCTCTGGCTCTGGCTACAAATGCCTCGTCCTAACTCCTACGCATCGCCTGTTCCACACACCACTCATATTCGGGGCCACGTACGTCCACTACTCGAAGGATCCAGCATAGCGACCGAACTGCCTCAGCCGACGCGATCCCGCCAAGCACCTACCGCAGGCGCAGCCTGTCGCCAGTACTCACCCGCTTGTGGGCCCGAGAGAGCGCAGTCGGCAAGCGCTTCACAGTCTTTGCTCTGCCGTCGATAGTTAAGTAGGCGGGCGGACCCTCGGAAAGTGAGACGCGAACCATGAACGCTGGAGCCAAATTGCTCCGACGGCCAAAACACTTCATCCAGGACTGGTGGTTTCGAGGCACTGCCGCTCTATTGGCTGGCATGATTGTGGGTCTTGTCGCTGGTGAGGCGAACCATAGTCTGCGGAGCCTGCCGTGGACCATCAGCCTCATGGCCACCTCAGCGTTAGCCTCCGCGTGGGTCTTGCAGACGGCTGGTTGGGCTCGACGGCGAATCGCGGAAAGGCAGGAAGGTCTCCGTCAGCTTCGCGAGGCGGGTCAGAGGTTGGCCATCTATGACCGAGAGACTGGCCTCCTTGCCTACTGGTACTTCAGCCTCCGCTTAGAAGAAGAAGTAGCTCGCTGCGTACGGTACGGGCAGACATTCTCGATCTTGCTACTCGAAGCGCACACCGGGAGCTGGACGTCAGACGATGAGAGCGCCCTATTTCGGTACATGGCGGAATCATTCCGCAACTGTGACCTCGTCGCCCATCTGGGCAACCTGCGGTTCAGCGTGCTTCTGACTAACACAGACGCTCAAGGTGCGATGGTGGTCAGAGAGCATCTGCGGGGCGCTGAGCAGCTTCGCGAGATTACGGTGGGAATCGCATCCTTTCCTGCCGACGGCGATAGTTGCGAGGCGCTACTTACCGCCGCCGGCGCTTCGGCAGCGGTGGTGGCTGACAGTGTGCAAGTGACGTCCACCATGAAGACGGCGAAGCGCGCACTGTCCGCGAAACGCCAGAAGCGGCCGAGAACGGCAGCTTAGCTCTTCCCGGTGGGCACCACCTCACGCAGCACACCGCAGCGACGACCAACCGGACGCGGAAACTCACACTCAGAGTGACTCGCGCTCTCTGGCTACCGCAGCCTCAGCCTGTCTCTGGAACCCGCCTGCTTGTGGGCCTGAAAGAGCCTTCCTGACAAGCCGTGCAGATTTCTTGCGCCGATGTCGATACATCTAGTGAGCAGTCGGGCAATCAGAGAGTACAACGCACACTGTGAGCGACGGCGCATGTTGATTACTAGGCTTAAATACATCATCCGCGACTGGTGGGTTCGAGGTGTTGCGGTCTTGTTGGCTTCAATGACCGTGAGCTTTGTCGCTGTCGCGGCAAGCCACCGTGGGCAGAACTTGGGTTGGGACATCCTCCTCGTTGCCAGTGTGGCTGCGGGTTCTGCATCGGTCCTGCAAGCGGCCGCTTGGACTCGACGGCGACGCGGTTACAGGCACGCTGGTCTCCGTCGGCTTCGCGAGATGGGTGAGAGGCTGGCAATCTATGACCGGGAGACGGGCCTCCTCGCCTACTGGTACTTCATTCTCCGTTTGGACGAAGAAGTAGTTCGCTGCGTTCGATACGGGCAGGTGTTCTCGATACTGCTGTTCGAAGCGCAGACCGGTCGCTGGGCGTCGGACGATGAGAGCGTTTTGTTCCGGGCAATGGCGGAATCATTCCGCAGTTGTGACCTTGTCGCCCACCTGGGCAATCTGCGGTTCATTGTGCTTCTGACGAACACCGACGTTCCGGGTGCAATGGTATGGAGAGAACGCCTAAGAGCCGACGAACAGCTTCGTGACCTTACTGTGGGACGCGCATCCTTCCCGGCCGACGGCGAAAGCTACGAGGCGCTACTCACCGCTGCGGGGGCTTCGGAAGATGTGGTTGCCGACAGTGTACAGGTGACCTCTGCTATGAAAGCAGCTTCGCAAGAACTAGCCACACACAGCCAGAACCAACCCAACACGGCAGCCTAGCTCTCGCAGAGCGGGCACTACGTCACGCAGCACACCGTAGCGACGACCAACCGGACGCGAAGACTCGCACTCAGAGTGACTCGCGGTCTCTGCCTACCGCAGCCTCAGCCTGTCGCTGAGGCCCACCCGCTTGTGGGGGCCTTGATGGCGCCTGTATTGACGGACGCGCCATGCCCATCTTGCACGAAGGCGAGATTGTCATTGGCCGCGACTGGCCACTGAACTTGCTCTTCAAGCCGAAACGCATCGTGCTCGATAGAGTGAACATCGTCATCACGTGGCGATGGTTCTAATTCTCGAACAGTGGCTCGGTGCCCTCTATGAGACTGGTCGAAGCAGTGTCTAGGTACCAGGTTGAGGACACAGCGCCATCCGCCAACGCGATTAACTTCGTGATGGATGACGACACCACAAAGAACGTAGCCAGCGAAGACTCAATCACCGACGTGAAGAGTGTTGCGGAGCGCCTCAACGAATTCGTACTTCAGGGTGAGCAACTCGTGAGGTACCGCGACGAATTCTTCCAACGTACCAGCGGCGGCGGAACCTAACCGCGCCGCCGACGAGGCAGTCCCTCAGGCCTACCGCATCTCCCGGGACGTTGCGCTCTAGCTCTCGTTGAGCGGCCTGTCGCCGGCTTGATACTCGCGCATGAGGCGCGACGCGTCGTCCGAGCGCATCGTCTGCATGAACGCCTGTTGCTCCAGCTTCAGCGCGTCGAGCAATGGCAGTTCGCTTCCCTGGAGTACGCAGCGTTTGATCAGCGCGATGCTCAGCGGCGGCCGCGAAGCGAGCTCCGCCGCCAGGGTAAGCGCCTGCGGAACGAGCTGGTCCGGCTCGACAGCCCTGTGCACCAGGCCGATGCGTTCGGCCTCGTCGGCGCTCACGACCTGGCCGAGCAGCATCAGCTCCAGCGCCTTGGCCGTTCCCAGCAGCCGCGTCATCCGCTGCGTGCCGCCAGCGCCTGGCAGAATGCCTACGCGTACCTCGGGCAGGCCGATGACGCCGCCGCGCGCGATGTATCGGAAGTCGCAGGCGAGGGCCAGCTCGCAGCCGCCGCCCATCGCCGTGCCGTTGATCGCGGCGATGACGGGCTTCGACATCTCCTGCAGCGCTAGGAGCAGCTTGTGCATTCCGTGCAACTCGACGTCTCCGGCGGCGGCAGGCGGCTCGTGTTCGCGCACCCGGTCCGAGGCTTTCGAGAGCTCGCCCACGTCGTAGTGCGTGATGAACGTTCCCTCCGCGTCGCCGGTGAAGATGAGGCTGCGGACGGTATCGTCCTCCTCCACGCCGCCCGCCAGCGCGAGTAGTTCCTGCACCATCTTGGCGTTCAGCAGGTGGCGTGGCGGATTGCTCAGCCGCGCGATGACCGTGTAATCCTGTCGGTCTGTCTTGATGAATTCGTAGCTGCTCATGGCACGCCTCCGGTGGGTCTCGTGCGGGCCTCGATAGTATACATGCGTGATTCACCGCGGCGTTCCTGCGGGCGCGCGTTCGCGGCTGGCGAGGGTACCGCGGGATGGCGGCCTTTGCAGATTGTCTGATGGGTTGGAGCGGGAGACGAGGTTCAAACTCGGCTAACGTCCCGGCGCCCATTCTGGTGACTTCCGCGGTAGGCGAGTCCTTGATCGAAGACCGCGTGCGAGGACTCAGTACGGCGGACATCTTCTCGACGAAAGTCGAGGTGGATCCGGAATAGGGAGAGCCTGCTACTGGAGTGTTGCTGGAGCGGGCTGCCTATCTACCAGCTGGGGCCCCTGCCGCGCTAATGGGAGAAGTCGAGTCCGTTTAAGCCCTGAACGCCCTTAAGAGCCGAGATCTCACCCTGGTGGGTGGCGGCGTGCCAAGCCAAGATGTTCGCAACAAACAACCCTACTGGCATCGGAGGAGCGAAGCCCGATTCGACGACGCGGTCGAGCTCGGCATCGCTGACGGTCGCAAGATACTCATCCGTGGCCGCGTAAACCGCCGCCGCGTACTCGCGAAAGAGGTTGATGTCGAGCGTGACCGTCCAGTCCGGCTCCATGCCGCCCTGCGGCATGTCGAGGCCGATCTTCGATGCCCACCCGCCAGCCATATAGACGGGAGTCTCGCCGCGGACGAGCCCGTTGAGGAGTCCGTCCTCGCCGAAAATGGTGTGGGCGTATATGGCCCCGATCGAGTTGATCGTGGAACCGGGAGACTTGTACGTGAGCGCATCCGCCGAACAGTCACGAATCGCCGCTTCCAGTGTGTCATGCATGGCCTTCATCTGGTGTTGTAGCGTTGTCTTCACGTCCATAAGTATGCACCTTTTTTTCAAACTAACGGTCTGTCTCGCCTGATAGCCGCTTCCTAGGCGGAGTGAACGGGTCGGTTCGCCCGGGGGTCTCGGTAAATAGCAGCGAAACCTGCCGGGCAATGAGCGCAAGCTACCTAACCTAAGTCCCCGTGTCAAAGGACGCTGCATGCTCTAGCATTACATGTTCAGTTGGAGCGGGAAACGAGGTTCGAAATCGCGACTCCTTCGGCTGCGCTCGGGACACGCTCTCTGCTTGAGAGGCAGATGCTTCGCCACGAAGCAACTCCGGCTCGTCTGCTGACCGCTAGCGCTGCACCGCGCAAGTGACTTCTGGCCCGTCCCTTCCAGCCACCAGTGTTGTTAGACTCCTTTGGTGAACGAATCGACGGAGCCTCCATCCAAAGAAGACGCGTCTTCTGAGGAAGACACTTCCCGCTGGGGCTGGGTAACCCGGCCGTTCGTCTCGCTCTCCTATTCTTCCTTCCGGCTCTTCTGGCTGAGCAACCTCCTCGTCGCGCTGGGCATGATGGTGCAGTTCACGGCCCAGGGCTGGCTCGTCGTCCAGCTCACCGACTCAGCGCTGCTGTTGGGCCTCATCGAGGGCCTGTTCGGGCTTACGTTCGCCGCCGGCTCGATCCCGATGGGTGTGCTCGCCGACCGCTTCAACCGCCGCGACCTCCTCCTGATCGATAACTTGATCGCCCTGCTGGCAGCCGCGGCGATCGGCACGCTCGCGATCACCGACCTGATCCAGATCTGGCACGTGATGTGTGTATCGGCGCTGGGCGGGCTGCTGCTGGCGGTGCGATTCCCTGCGGGCCAGGCGATGATTGCTCGGCTGGTACCACAGCGCCACCTGATGAACGCGACATCGCTGAACACCGCCAGCCATAGCCTGCCGAACATCGCGGGCCCGGCCGTCGGAGGCGTGCTGATCGGCGTGGTCGGGATCGGCGCCGCCTACTTCGTGACGACAGGCGCCCTGGCCGTAGCGCTGCTGTTGCTGATGCTGGGCGTCACGGCCTCGTTCGGACACGTCGAGCGCAAGGAAGCGCAGTCCGTCAGCGCCGATCTGCGCGAGGCCTGGGACTACCTGGTTGGCAATTCCGACCTCTTCAAGCTCACGGCGGCGATGCTGATTCCGTACATCCTGGGGCAGTCCTTCGTGCTGCTGCTACCGCTGTTCGTCGAGCAAGAGCTGGGCAGGGGAGCGGCAACGTTCGGCGCGCTCAGCGCGAGCCTAGGCGCGGGCGGCGTTCTGGGCGCGATGCTGGTCGCGACGTTCGGAAAGCAGCGCCAGATCGGCTATCTCATGTTCGCTGGCGTGCTGACCGTGGGCATCAGCGTGACCATCTACGGTCTCTCACCCTGGGTCGTGCTGACGGGTGGCGCGCTGCTGGCTGCGGGGGCCGGACAGAGCGCGCTCTTCGCCGCCTACGAGACCTATCTATTGCTCCGGCTGCCCGACGAGATACGGGGCCGCGTGATGGGGCTGACGTTCACGATGGTCGCCTTCTTCCCGATCAGCGCCGTCGTCGCGGGCGGGGTGGCGGACGTCATCGGCCTCCGTGCGGTCGCCGTCATCGAGGGAGGAGTCATCGTGGCGATGGCGGGGCTAGCCTGGTGGGGCGTGCTGCGCAGGGTGGTGGTGGAGGGCGAATCGGGCGCGGCGGCCTGAGGGCCTAAGAACCCTCGCTCTCCTTCACGTTCGACCGCGAACAGATGCGGCCAACGCTGTCTCGCAGGCTTCACGCTGAGCTCACACGCCGGCAGCAAGCGCGCGGGCTGGAGCGCCACACACTATTTCATCATCGTTTGCTGCGGGCATCGGCCCTCATTCCCTTCTCATTGACATCCCCGGGCGAATCCACAATACTCTAGACGATCGGCGGGAGAGGCCGCCGATCACGCCGCCAGTAACGCACCGATTAACCTGGACAGGAGGCCCTCCATGGTCGCGTCCGCCGAACCACAAGCACGTATCCAGTCCGACATCGAAGCTCTCTGCCAATTCGAGCGCGGTTCCGCCTCCGAGGGAGAGCGAGAAGCGGCCCGCTGGGTGGCCTCCAGCTTCAAGGAGATCGGCCTTGAGCCCGAGTTGGAGGACTTCGACTTCTACCCAGATTACTGGAACGTCTGGGGCGCCCACATGCTGGGCTCACTGGGCGCTTGGCTGCTCTTGGGCCGCGGCGGCCGCCGACGCCGGCTGCTGGGGGCCGCCGTCACGTCTTTCCTGGCCGCTTCGTTCTGGGGGGACGCCAACGCGCGCTTCTATTGGCTTCGCCGCTTCTTCCCGACCCGACCTTCGGTCAACGTCGTTGCGAAATTGTCCAACCCGCAGGCGCAGCGGCTGCTCGTAGTGTCTGCCCACGTTGACGCCGCCCATGCCGGTCTGCTATTCCAACCCCGCATCCTAGGCTGGGCGCAGAGCCGCTACCCCAAGGGCGACATGCCGCCCGCCCTGATCCTGCCCTTCCGCGCGCTCACCTCCCTCGCCGCGGCTTCGGTCCTGCGCGCCATTGGCCTGCCGCGGATCGTGGCGAAGACGGTTGCCCTTCCTGGCGTCCTCCTATCGGCGATAACGGCCGGCCTTATGGCCGACACCCGGCTTCGTTCCGTTGCTCCCGGCGCCAATGACGATGCCTCCGGAGTCGCAACTGTCCTGGCCCTAGCCAGGGAGCTAACCGCCAACCCTCCCAAGAACACAGAGGTATGGTTCCTCGTCACCGGCTGTGAGGAAGGCATTGAGGGCGGCATCCACGCGTTCTTGGAGCAGCACCACACAGAGTTGGAGGGCCGCCGTCCGTTCTTCTTGAACCTGGAAATGCTGGGGTCGGGCCGGCCGGTCTACTCCCAGGCCGAGGGCCATGTCACGACGTTCCAGATGCACCCGGCGGCCGTCTCCTTGCTCGCCGAAGTGGCCCAGGAGCCCGAGTTCAGCATCGTCGAAGGCGTGACGTTGCCCGCCCAGACTGACGCCTTAGCTGCTCACCACTACGGCTTCCCTGCGATCACCGTCATGTCGCTCGCGCCGGACGGCAAGTTCCGCCACTACCACTGGGCCAGCGACACTCCGGAGAATATCGACGGCGCCTCGCTCGAGAGCTGTTATCGCTACCTGCGGCGCATCATCCAGCGCGTCGACGACGAAGGGGCTGGCTAGCCAGCCACCACGGTCGCCAAGAACAAAGTGAATCGTGGCGTGCGTAGGCTCATACCGCATCTAGGAGCTGTACATGCACGCCGGGCGGCTGAACAGCGACGCACGCGCGCCATACTCGACCATGCCGACAAGTCAGCACGGGGGTCAGCGCATTCCCTGATGCCCTTGGTCACCGACATGACCAAGCCTGCCCGCCCACCTATGCGAGCGGCACGGCGTCCGCACTACTGAGAGCCGCACACTGCGCGGCAGGTATCCGGCGGCAGTCCCGCCACGTTCCGCATGACTGAACCCGTTGCCTTCCTGGCGGCGGCCCAGGTCAGCATCCGACCTGGCTAGGCAGTCGTCTAACCTCTCTTCGAAACAGCAACGAAGTCGCGCTTGGCCGCGCCGACGTAGAGCTGACGGGGCCGAGCGATCTTCTGCGCGGAATCCTCAAGCATCTCCTGCCACTGGGAAACCCACCCTGCGGTCCGCGGTATCGCGAACAGGACGGGGAACATCGTGACCGGAAAGCCCATCGACTGGTAGATGATGCCCGAGTAGAAATCGACATTGGGGTAGAGCTTGCGTTGGATGAAGTATTCGTCCTCCAACGCGATGCGTTCGAGCTCAAGCGCGATATCTAGAAGGGGGTTCCGTCCGGTCACTTCGAATACCTGGTGAGCCAGCTCCTTGATGATTGACGCGCGTGGGTCGAAGTTCTTGTAAATGCGGTGGCCGAAGCCGAAGAGGAGACCCTCCCCTTCCTTCACGCGCTTGATGAACCCTGGGATGTTCTCCACAGTGTCGATTTCTGCCAGCATTCGGAGAACCGCCTCGTTGGCACCGCCGTGGAGCGGGCCATACAACGCGGCGACGGCGGCAGCGATGGCGGAGTACGGATCTACGTGGGAACTCCCGACTGCCCGCATCGCGTTCGCGCTGCAGTTCTGCTCGTGGTCGGCGTGAAGAATGAAGAGGACGTCCAGCGCCCGCTCCAGTACCGGGTCTGGATTGTACTTCGCTTCGGACATCTTGTAGAGCATGTTGAGTAGATTGCCGCTGAAGCTGAGGTCGTTGTCCGGGTAGACGTAAGGCTTGCCGAGGCTGTGCCGGAACGCGAAGGCAGCCAATGTCGGCATCTTGGCGATGAGCCGCTTGATCTCGAGCAGCCGCACGTCCTCATCGAAGATCTCCTTTGCCTCAGGGTAGAAGGTGGAGAGGGCCGCTACGGTGCTCACGAGCATGCCCATCGGGTGAGCGTCGTGCTGGAAGCCCTCCATGAACTTCTTCGTGTTTTCATGGATGAACGTGTGAATGGTGATGTCATGCTCCCATTCCACGTACTGCGAGCGGGTCGGCAGTTCTCCGTGGACGAGAAGGTAGGCCGTCTCCAGGTAGTTACTCTTCTCTGCCAACTGCTCGATTGGGTACCCGCGATAGCGCAGGATGCCCTTTTCGCCGTCGATGTCGGTGATCGCGCTCCGGCAAGCAGCGGTGTTCGTGAATGCCGGGTCGTAGGCGAGTAGGCCAAAATCGTCGGCATCGACCTTCATCTGCCGAAACTCCATTGCACGCACCGCGCCCTCTTCGATAGGAATTTCGAACTCCTGACCCGTGCGGTTGTCGGTTACGGTTAGCGTGTCCTTCCCCATTTCACTCCTCCTTCTGGTGTTTAGATTGCACGCGCCCTTCCAGTGAGGCGCCGATGGCAATACCACGGCAGGCGGGACAGCGGCGGATGGCCGGAGACGACCCGCCGCCATCGTTTAATAGCTGTTCTACGCGTCGTACCATGGAAGCTGGCGCGAACGCAACGCCGCACTTCTCGCAGCGCACCTGAGTGTCTCTGTACAATTCCGTCCTGCCGTTCGAAAGCGCTTCGAGATCAGTGACGTGTTCGACCTGAATGACGTCCTCTGAACACGACCTGGCGCACAAGCTACAGCCTGTACACAGGTTTGGGTCAAATGTGATTGCGAGGCCGTCGCCCTCTTTCTCACATGCGAGCGCATCAGTTGG
The DNA here is from genome assembly GCA_029262675.1 of Chloroflexota bacterium. Taxonomy (GTDB): domain Bacteria; phylum Chloroflexota; class Dehalococcoidia; order DSTF01; family RBG-16-68-14; genus JADFKB01. The sequence goes on from JAJCYW010000006.1 coordinate 176,275, forward strand.
GCAGGCGCGGACGCAGGCTTCGCAGGCGGTGCATCCTTGCGCGTCGATACGCACGACACCCAGCGGGGACCGATCGCTGCGGAGCGCCACCGATCCGCTGCCTGCCTCAGCAAGGTGCATCAGTGCACTGGCCGTGGCGGTCGGCTCTCTGAGACATGCACGTTCGGGCACCGGGCTGTCGCTTACAACATCGTCGCCAAAGGGTCGGTTCAACACGTCTGCCAAGTCGGTAACCGACGATGGATCTAGGACCCGCAGCCTATCCCCCGAGATACCAAGCAGGTCCAACAGATCGTGGCAATACGCCGCCGTGGCGGCCGTTCTCTCCCGCTGCTCAAATGCGCATTCGCCGCCGCAGGCCATGACGGCAACGGCGGAGGCCCCCAAGGCCAGACTCTGAAGAATCCACCCTGCAGAAACCATGCCCGTGCACGGTACTCTGAGTGGTAACCAGCCTGCTGCGTATGGAAGACGCTGCTTCGCCAGCTCCTCTAGAACCTGAACGTTGCGGTCGCAGACACACAGGATCGCTCTACGTTCGAGCTTCGGCAGGCCCGGGGCGGTTAGCAGCGCCTCCAACTCTACTTCGAACTCGCGCAACGACGCCGCCGGCAACTCGACGGCGTCACGAGGGCACTCGGTTACGCATAGCCCGCAGGCATCGCATGCGCTCTTGTCTACATTTAGCTTCCCACCGACGACTGACAACGCGCCACGTGGACAGACGACTGTGCATAAGTCGCACCCGGCCTTACTAATGCAACGATTGGCGCGAACAGATGCGACCGGCTGGTAGGTGATCGGCGGAAGCGTGAAGAGCGCCCGTCGGCTCACCCGCCCGTCGGACCAGCCAAGGCGTGGCTTTACATGCTCAGGACCGCTTCCAGGGAACGCCCGGGCTCTCGATACAGCCGCTGCCAGCAATACCGTTGCCTTGTTGGTTGCTAGGTCTCTGGCATGGGCGCGAGCACAGAGTCCGCCCAAGTTCACCGTCGCGACGCCGAACGGATCGAGCCCGGCTTGCCTGGCATGGTAGTCGAATTCTCCGCCTGAACGATTGCTTGAGCAGAGTCCCACCACCGCGCGATCATCGGCCTCGGCCGTTGTCTCCGCAAGGGCCGTCGGCCTGTCGCAGAGGTCTGGCACGACCTCCACGCGCAACTCAGGTGTGTTCTTCAGCGACTGCTTGATGCCGTCTAGGTCGAGGCCGTTTCCGAGCTCTGCTAAACCTTCGCACAGGAGGACGAGCGTGCGGGCCGGAGGCGCGACCGTCTCTGAAGCAGGCTGGCCCGTAGTTTTCGGACTCATGACATTACCTGCGCTCCGTTCGAGCGATCTTCCGGAGGCGCGTCACTAATCCTCGAAAGCCCCTCCAAGAAAGCGGCCAACAAATCGCGGTCATACAGGACAAATGCTGCGGCTCCTTCACTTACGGTACGGTAGAAGCCATCTCTGTCTGCCGCGGCGAGAAGGCGCGCGAACCGCGGAAGCCAGACCAACAAGTGGCCATCGAGAAAGCGCTTGGCCCTGCGCATGGCTTTGACAGCGCCCGCCACATCGTCAGCTTCCCAGGCCGCCGCTTCCTGGCCGCACAGCATGGCCATGAACTCGAGCTCGATCGCTATGTGGTCAGGTAGCTCGCCGGTCTCGGGTGAAGGTGCAATACCGATCTCGGAATATGCTGCCTCGACCCGCGCCATCAGTAGCCCATCCGGCTGGCCGCTCGGCGACAAGAATGCCGATTCGTACGGCGGACACAGCGTACCTGCTTTACTGGCGCCAAAGAGAGCAACGTGCTGCTCTTCGAGGTCGCGGCGAGGCCCGCCCACGTCCCGCAGCCGCGCCAGCACGCGGCGCCAGTCCGCGAAGAACGCGAACTGGGCAAGCACGTCCTCGTCCTGGTCCAACTCTTCCGTGGCAGTGGCCAGTGCCGCCAACCGTTCGTCTGCGGGGTAGAGCAACGCCTGGCTGAACAGCCGATAGGCACCCTCGCGGAAGCTCGCCAGCTCAAGCATGGGCATAGAGCCGTCGCGCCGCGTCTGCTTCCGGCGCGACCGCTCTTGAGCTAGATGGCCGTTGCGGGACACAGCCATGTCAGCCTCCTGGGCGGTTCATAATGTGGGCGGTGGACGTCATTCCGTCATTTCCTCGATATCGCTCAGGCTTCCGGCAAGCTCCTCCATGGATGGGATCCTCGTCAAGACAGAGTAGTCAGGAACCGCGAACGATACGATACCTGCAAGTCGTATGCACGACCTCGTCGTCCAACTGGGCTTGCTTGGCGAACTCTTCTGCCGTCCCGCCTGTCCCGCCGCCTGGCCGGCCGGGCAAGCAACCGGCAACGAACAGCCCGGCGCAGAGCACGCCTCCTCCCTTCAACACAGTTAGACGTGACACTCTCATGGCGAGGCCACCTTATGTTGTCGGGCTCCGCCAGTCCGGCAAGCGAGAGCCATTTTCGTGTTCATGACATTTCTTCCTGCCTCTCAAAGTCAGACTATAGTACTTGTGCGCACAGGCACTAGTTGCGTTCGGCCTCTATAAGAAGAGCCAATTGGCCCATCGACTACTGGCTAATCAGCAATAGGACGGATCGGGGTGCGGGCAGTAGAGTGGTGAAAAGAACGGCTGTTGTGAGCCGGTTTGGAGGCAGTGGCGAGGCATGCCGAAGTAGGGTCTGGGATATGGGCATCAACATCGTTCTCGTCGATGGCCATGATGACATTCGATCTGGACTGGCACGACACCTAATAAGGGATGCCAGGCTGGCGCTGCTCGGCACGACGATGTCAGTTGAAGAGGCCGCAACCTTTCTCCCGTATCTAGAGCCGGATGTGGTCTTGGTTGATGCCGTCGGCAATACGGCTGTCCTAACCGAGACCTGTCGGCGCCTGAGACGCCTGACTCGTGCTCGGCTCGTCGTACTGGTGGCCTCGATGCCGGCCGACATATGGCAGGCTATCAAAGCAGCAGGCGCCGATCACTATCTACTTAAGCAGCTAGATCGCGATTGGCCTGGCCGTGAGCTACGGAGTCTGGCTGGGACAGCCTAGCAGCGCTGCGCCCAAGCCATGCGTGCGCCAGGGCTGACGGGCTGCGGCGGGGTTAATACGGCACGTGAACGCCGGCCGGGGGTTGGGCACCATTCAAGCCCCCGCGTTGCGGCGGCTAGCGCCCATCGAGATCTTGAATCCGGGAGGTGATCCGTAGCCGTCTTACTCACACCGTCGAACTGGCGAAGATGCATCGTCGTGTCGCGTGCGCCGCCGGTCTCGATTATTGAACTGAGAGGTTTCGATCGTGCCAAAACGTAGGACAAAGAAGTCGCGCAAGCCCGCAGGCTCTCCTCTTCTGCGGCGCCTGACGCGTGGGCCGACGGTCCTGGCCGTCGCGGTGGTCGGAGCCATAGCTGGATTCGTCGTCCTGGTAGCTGTCAGCGTGATGACTACGGGTGACGACAAGATTGAGCGGATTCAGGACATTAGCGCCGAAGGGCGCAGTCGTGGTAGCGACACAGCTCCGGTCACTATCATCACGTTCGGCGACTTCCAGTGCCCAATGTGCAAGCGCTTCGCAGAGACGACAGGAAACCAGATTGAGGCAGAGTACATCGCCAACGATCTGGTGCGCCTGGAGTACCGCAACATGGCCTTCCTCGGGGCGGAGTCGGTGTGGGCGGCGGAGGCGGCGCAGTGCGCCACCGACCAGGATAAGTTCTGGGAGTACCACGACAAGCTCTTTGAGAAGCAGGCCGCCGAAAATAGTGGCGCCTTATCTGGGGATCGCCTGAAGCGGTTCGCCGGGGAGCTTGGCCTGAACCAAGAGGCCTTCGACGAGTGCCTGGACAGCCATCGGCACCAGCAACTCGTCCTTGACGAAACGGAGGCCGGGCAAGAGGCCGGTGTCACCTCTACGCCATGGGCGTTCGTCAACGGCGAAACGGTAAAGGGGGCTCAACCCTTCGCGGATTTTCAACGCGTCATTGATGAGCAACTGGAAGAGGCCGCGAAAGCGCAGTGACCGCGCAGGTGGTATAGGTACGGGCTAAGGCCAAGACATCGGGCAGGCGTACAATAGGCATGGGTTCTTGGCAGCGGGTGTTGTAGATGGCACTGACGAGCAAAAGCGTGCTCATTAGACGACCGGATGGCGCGCGGTTCCTGGCGCGAATACTACAGTGGGCGCTACTTCTCGTCGCCTTCGCCGGCATGGGCATCTCCGCGTACCTCTCCTTCGTGCACTTCAACGGAGTGCCGCTGTACTGCGAAAGTACAGGCGGCTGTCATACCGTTCAGGCCAGCGAGTACGCGACGCTACTGGGAGTGCCTGTGGCGCTGCTTGGGTTTGTTCTGTATGCGGGCATCTTCACCGCGGGACTGGTTTCTATACGCGGTTCGGGCTGGCCCGCTCAGGCCGCCCCCTTCTTGGTGTTCGCACTGGCCCTCTCCGGCGTTCTCTACTCTTCCTATCTGACCTGGCTGGAGCTCTACCGCATCCACGCCATATGCGCGTGGTGCGTGGCGTCCGCATCGCTGCTCGCCGTTCTGCTCGCGACGGCGAGCGCGGAACTCGTCGTTTCGGGGCGCTTGTCGGAGGATCGCGGTGAGGCGATGCCAGCCGAGTAACGTCCTCGGCGAAGAGCATAGCGCCAGCTATCCGGCCGAGCATGGCTCGCTCCCGGCGTGAGGCTGGAGCGGGAGACGAGGTCCGAACACGCGACGCTCTGCTTGGGAAGCAGACCCCAACTCAACAAGCTGCTGGCAATTAGGGGCCACATGACGCACCAATTGGCTAGCCTAGACGACCAAGGCGAGCGACCAGCTGCCAACCGCCACTAGTGTGGTGCTTCAGGTAGCCTCAACGGTCACGGTCAGTTCTGAGCCGTGGCCCGGACTGGGTCGCAGTGCAAAGTGGCCGCCGACGAGTTCCACGCGCTTTCACTGCGAGGACAGTCGTCATCTGCGTCTTGGACGACGCAGAACTGAGTGCAGAAACAATCAGCGCCTAAATGGCAGTCGAACAATCGCGCGCCTGGAGTTGCTGTCGACTCCAAGAGAGTGGGACCAAATCAATCGTGGTTGCCAGATCAGCCAGGGCGTTCTCCAAGATCACCCGCGTCCCGCTACCGGGCGATGCCAAGTACGCGAGATCGACTTAGGATTGTGCGGCGACCGTGGCCCCTTCGACCGCCTGAGGCACCGGGGTCGACGGCGGCTCCTCGTTTCGGGCTGCCTTCTTCTCCCGTCGTTCTATCCGTCTGGCAGCCAGGATTCGGAAGAAGGCCAGGAAGAGAACCGCGAGTCCAGAAGAAAGGTACATCCACTGCGCCCACTGTTCTCCTGAATCCGTGCCTGCGTAGATCCCGTGCAGCATGGCCATGAGGAACAGCAGGAAGCTGACATGATGCAGGAGGCGCCAGACGCGATGCCCTATCAACCCCTTGACGTAGTAACTGCCCGAGACGATCACGGCGCCATAAACGCAGACGACGCCAAGAGAGACGGCGATCGGCCTGTACGGAGAGGCGAAGGGTAACAGAAGCTCCCAGATCTTGAACTGGGCATAGGGATCGGGAAGCATGATCAGGGCATGAAACACCATCGCGATGAGAACATACAGTGATAAGAACTGGTGCATTTCGAACACCCATGGGCGCACAAGAAGCCCATCGAACACTCGCGAGCTGATCCCAAGGCCGAGCACGACCGAGGCGAGCAGCAGGCCAAAGGCGATAAACCCGCTTGCCCGCCCCATGTACCAGTAGACGTGTATGGATTGCAGGTGTGATTGCCGGTCCGGCAGTTGCTCCGGCAGAGACGAGCCCACGGCTATCAGCCCGCCGAGGACGGCTGCAATCGCCCATGGAAGAAGTCGGATAATTCTCATGAAGCGGGTCTCCGGATTCTAGCTGGCGCGCGTTCGCGTCACTGGCGGCGGCGGCGGTGGCGGCGGCGGCCGCTGCGCTACTGGCGGAGGCGGTGGTGGTGGCGGCGGTTGCTGCACGACTGGCGGCGGTCGCTGCGCTACCGGCGGTGGTGGCGGCGGCGGCGCCACTGCTCGAGGCGGCGCGGTCGGGCGGGGCGGGACGGTAGCTACCGGCTGCGGCTGGCCAGGTTCGTCCTGGCTGACTTCCTCATGGATGCGCCGGACGACGTGGATGCGCCGAACGACGACCTGCTGCGCGGGAGCCGGCGCCGGCTCCGCAGGCGCCTGGGCCGGCCAGCTCTCCTGGGCCGGCCAGCTCTCCTGAGCCGGCCAACTCTCCTGAACCGGCCAACTCTCCGGTGGCGCTGCCGCCACGTCCCAGTCGTCGCCGCTCGAGGCCATTGTCGCGATCGTTCCCCAGAGCAAGACGAAGACGAGTAGGGATACTATGGCGGACATGACCTTACTGGTGAGGAACTTCTTACTGAACATTAGCGCGCCTCGCGGGCCTTGCTGCGGCCGGATTCAGCATGGTGTCTCCTATTGCAGACGGACTGTCGCTCTGGGTCATTAAGGCTTCCAGGTCACTCTGTCCGCTACCCACGTGCCGTCCGCTCCGGTTGGGCTGTGCTCCCTGCCAACAAACACTTTAGTATCCAGGCGCATTCCCACCTGAATTTGACCGAAGCTGAAGGCCCCGCCACCATCTATTCTGTAGGACGAATCCGCGGTCACGGAGATAACCTGATCGCCGTGCTCCGGAGTAGCAATCGTTACCCTGCTGCCGTTCACGGCAAGCACGGTGCCCTTGAGGTCCTCCGTTTCCAGATGCTGTTGCCCGCCTTGGTGCTCCGGCTCGTGTCCGTGCTCTGGCTCGTGGCCGTAGTCGTCGTCGTCGTAGGGCGCCGGGGCGGGGGCGTAAACGTAGTAGGGCGTCGGGGTTGGGGCGTAAAGGTAGATGGGCGCCTGGGTTGGAGCAACAGCGTCGTCGGACACCTGGGTGTTGACGGGGTCGACGGCTAACGCATCCGGCCCTTCAGGCGCGGCGGTTCGCGTTTCGGTCGGGGAGGCATCTGCGCCAAAATCCTGAGCTCGGATAAATACGTCTTCGTAGAGGTACTCGTCCAGAATGATTGTCTCCGGCACGGGTGCTGCCGGTGCAACGGGTGCAGCGGGTGCTACGTACGCTGCTGGCGCTGCGTACGCTGCGTACGCTGCGGGCGCTGCGACAACTTCTGCGGCGTACGTGTCGTCCGCGACAAGGGCGACGCCGGGGTCGTCCTCGGCGGCGGTGCTTGATTGGCCGAAGAAGCCAATCTGGCTGCCGTACGCGACGACGGCGAAGCCCACGATCGCAGTGAGACACAAGGCGAGTGCTAGAGATGCTTGCTTTTTCATTCGTATCCTCCTGGCCAATGTTCCGTCGTTTCCCAACTCCCATCTGAAAGGGCGAACAGGCCGTGTGCCCGCTGTGCCCTCAAAAACCGCGTGCCTTCTCTGACCCCTAGGAGCAGTGCCACCTTGGCGAACACGTCGGCGTCGGTCGCGGTCTCCGCAATCGCGGAAACCGCGACAACGCCGTCGCCGGCCGGGTCGCCCGTCCTGGGATCGATCAGGTGGTGCGACCGCCGTCCCGCCTGCCACCAGCGGCGGCGGGAGATCGAAGAGGTCGCCAGTGCCTGGTCGCGCAGACGCACCGTTGTTAGGTCTTCTTCTTCGCGCAAAGAATCGGCGACAGCGACGAGCCAGCCACAGCCGTCTGGCCCGTCTCCCGCGGCGTAGATGTCGCCTCCGGCGTCTACCAGGTAGTTCTCCGCCGGGGAAAGAACCTCGCTGGCCCGGTCGACGGTTGCCCCTTTTCCGATCCCTCCGAGATCAATTCGCAGCCCTCGCGGGGCGCGAACGGTCAGGCGCCTGCTGTCGAGATCTAACGCGGCGACAGAAGCTCGCTCGATCTCCGGTCTCGGTTGAGTCGCTTGCCCCCGCCGCCGGTTCAATTGCTCAAACGACCTGTCGTATCCCGCAGACTCCAGCGATGGCAGAATAGCCGGATCGAAAATCCCGCTAGAAAGGCAATGATAATGCAAGCTCAGGGTCAACAGCCGATGCATTTCGTGGGAAACCACCACCTCGTTTCCGGCGCAGCGGTTCAGCATCGTCAGTTCGCTCGAAGGCAGAAAGCGGCTGAACCGATCCTCGGCCGCGTGGAATACGTCCTCGGCCTCGCGAAGCACTTCGGAGCCGCACCAGTCGCGCGTGAAGAACTGCACGCAGGTGTTCATTGAGAAGAAGTCCCAGTGACCAGAGAGATCGATCCGGTACGGAAGCGGAGGCATGGGGGAGGGCTGTGTGGCCGTACTGTGCATTCTTATCTTATCCACCTTCCGCGCCGGGATGTTACGCTAGCCTGGGTTCTGCGAAGTGCACAGCGCCGCTGGCTCTGTTGGCGCGGACACGTTCCGAAGGCCGGGGGCGAGAATGGTACTGGCTGCGGCGGCTCCTTGGCCGCGTGATGGATCCCGCAGTAACTCTGATATATCCATCGGCACAGCTTTGGAATCCTGTACGCGGTAGCCGACTTCTCGAAACGCACTTCCTGTACGTTTGGCCGGCGGCAGATGGGAATGAGTTTGGAACGCGAGGCAAGGGATGAACTCGCGATCCCTTCAGCTCCGTTCAGGACAGGCCTCTGCTTGGAAAGGGCCACCCGGCTCTGCGAGCCGATAACGTCTATACGACTCCTCGTTCCGTGGCACGAGCTGCTTGAAACTATGGGGTCGCGTGACGCACCAATTGGCTAGCCTAGACGATCGGGGCGCTCGACCGGCCGCTGACGGCCACCAGTGTGGTGCTCTAGGCGGCCTCGACGGTCACAGTAAGTTCTGAGCCGTGGCCCGGACTGGATCGCAGTGCAAAGCGGCCGCCGACGAGCTCCGCACGCTCCTTCATCCCCAGCAGGCCCAGACTGCCTCGGCGAACAAGCTGCGAGAGGTTCCGCGGCGGCGAGAAGCCGCAGCCGTCGTCCGAAACCGATAGGGTAATCTCGTCGCCCTGGAAGTTGAGCTCGACGGCCGCGGAGGCGGCGCCGGCATGCCTCTCGACGTTCCTGAGCGCTTCCTGAGCGATGCGGAAGAGCGCCAGCTCTGCAGTTCGGTCGGCGCGCCGCGGTTCGCCCGACACGACGAGACTTGCGCCGCCGGCCAGCCGATTGTTGGTATCCTCCACAACCATTTCAATGGCCGCCAGAAGGCCCAGGTCGTCGAGCACGGCCGGGCGAAGATCTCGGCTGAACCGGCGAACAGACTGGATCGTGTCTCGCGCCATGCTCACAAGCTCATCGATCTGTGCCGGCAGTTCTTGGCCTTCTTCCAGCGCCTCGAGCCCGCGAACGAGATGGATAAGCTCCTGAGCGGTTTCGTCGTGCAACTCCCGGGCGATCCGCAGGCGCTCGTCCTCCTGCGCCTGCGTCACCTGGCGTGCGTACGACTGGAGGCTCTCCTGCCGCTCTCGATAGAGGCGCGCGTTCTCGACCGCAACCCGGATCTCGTGCGCAACCGTTGTCAGCAGTTCGATCTGTCCGTCAACCAGCGCTTCGCCGGGCGCCGTCATCGCGCCCAGCGCACCGATGGGTCCTCCCTCTCCCGTGAGAGGAATCACGACAACGGAATCGTTTGTGGTAGAAGCGGCCTCTGCTCGCAGCTGGGCCGCATCAGTGATGTTCGCGGGCAGCCCCAGCGGCGTCACCGGCTGGCCCTCCAAGATGACCGTTCGCCCGCCGTCCTCGGACTCCGGCTCCAGGACAAGCCAAACCGACTGGAGGGCCAACCCCGAGTACAGCCGCCGCAGCACCGCCGGAAGCTGCTGTTCGACCTCCAGCGTCTGGCTCAACGCCTCGCCGACTTCGTTGAGGATCGCCAGGCGCGCGCTCGTTGTCTCCGCCCTGCGCCGTTGTACGGTTTCCAGACTGACCCTCCAGGCTACAAGAAGACCCACCGGAAGAACGACAAAGAGCTGCCCCATCTCGGTAGCCAAATGGGAACCCGAGCGGTCCCAGTACCACATACTGGGCGATGTGAGCGCCGCAGCCCACAGCGCCGTCAGGACCGCCCCCTCCCAGCTATAGTTCAGAGCGGCGTACAGCAGCGGCAGAATGTACAGGCTGATGGCCAGACTGTTCAATTGCCAGCTCTCAAGGGTGGGAAACACCTCGCCGCTGGACTCAACTATATAGTGCGGCGCCGTAGCCACCACAACCAGCAACTGTACCTGCCAGAACCGCGGCTCTCGGAGCCTGTCCGGAAATCGCCGCGCCGTCAGCGCCGCGAACGTCCAAAGGCTCCAGCCGGTGCGAGTCAGGCCGCCTACTACTCGAGTGTCGGGTTCAGCAGTCACTCCAGATCCTCCAGATTAAACCAGCGGTGCCGAAGCGCGGTGATGACCGCTTCCGTCCGGGAACCCACGCCCAGCTTGGCGAAGATATGCGTCAGATGCACCTGCACTGTTCTGGTACTCAGGTCGAGCTCTTGAGCGATGCCAGCGTTGGTCAGGCCTCTTGCGGCCAGCCGCAGAACCTCCAATTCTCGATCCGACAGCGACTCGCCGTCGACGGGTGATCCGGCCGCCGCCTGCTGCCGCTGGACGACACGGTCGAGCACCTTCCGCGCAATCGCCGGGTGGAGCACCGGTTCGCCCGAATGGACGGCTCGGATCGCGCGCACCAATTCGTCACCAGAGACATCCTTGAGCAAATAGCCAGCGGCGCCCGCTTCGAGAAGGGCGAAAACGTACTGGTCGTCATCGTACGCACTGAGGATGAGCACGCTGGTCAGCGGAGCGATCTTCTTAATCTGGCGCGTCGCTTCAATGCCGCCCATGCGCGGCATCGCGATATCGAGGATCGCCAGGTCCGGCGTAAGGCGCTTCACCAGCTCGACCGCCTCAATGCCATCAGCCGCTTCCCCGACAACCTCAAGGTCCTTTTCGCGATCGAGAATCTGGCGCGTGCCTTCACGCACTAAGACGTGGTCCTCGGCGAAGATAATCCTGATTTTTTCCATAGTTTTTGCTCGTCGGCCTCCATTGTACCAGCGGAATCTGACCGTCACATCGGCATGGTCAACGTCAATGGCCAACTCCTTCAGCCTATCGGAGATACGCGTTTTCGCTTACCAGTCGTACGCATTAGACGCCGGTCGAATCTGCGGCGAATGCAGATGTGCGGCGCCTCACGGTCAGCGATCCTGGGAGGGGAGGTGAACGGGCATGTCCGAAGGCGATCACAATACAGGTTCAGAGGAACCACAGGAGGCGCCGGGCCTCAACCGTCGCCATTTCCTCAAGTACCTGGGGTTTGGTGCGATAGGCGCCGCGCCTCTGCCGATTCTGCCGTCGCTACTCCGCAAGACACTCGATCAGAAGACAGTTCGATCGAACGGCGCGCCGGCTCTAGCGCCGAACGGCCAGATTCGCCAATGGACGATGATCATCGACCTACGCTACTGCGACGGATGCCAGAGCCAGGGAACTCCTCCTCAGTGCACCACGGCCTGTATTGAAGGCCATTTCTCGCCGGAGCCCATGGAGTGGATCGAGGTGTACGAAGCCGAGTTGCCCGGAGACGGGACGCAGTTCATTCCAACGCCCTGCCAGCAGTGCCAAAATCCACCTTGCGTCAACGTCTGTCCTGTGGCCGCCACGTTCTCCACACCTGAGGGCACCGTGCTGATCGACCAGAACCGCTGCATCGGCTGCCGCATCTGCATGGCGGCCTGCCCGTATGACCGCCGCTTCTTCAACTGGGGGTCGCCGCCCGTCCCGCCGGAAGCCCTGCTGGCCGACTACTCGGCGGAGCACCAGGTACCCGCGAAGAAGGGAACCGTCATGAAGTGCGACTTCTGCCCGGACATGGCACGAGCGGGCACGCTCCCCTACTGCGTACAAGGATGCCCCAATGACGCTATCTACTACGGCGACCTGGAAGAGGACATCGCCACGAACGGCGAGGAAGTCGTCAGCGCCTCCAGACTCCTTTCTCAGAACCAGGCGTATCGATTGAAAGAAGACCTGAACACGAAGCCGCGCGTCTACTACATCCCAGGCCACGGCGAGGCTGTCGGGCGAGACGCATTCACAGAAGGCAGACAGCCAACCGAATGGCCGTGGATCGAGCGCGCGAAGGGGGCCCGCGAATGGAAGCGGTAGGCACCTGGCGCGAACGCTTGGAGCAGACGGCGCTGGCCCCAGTCGTCAATACCAGCCGTTGGTACTACCTCTGGGTCGCCTTCCTTCTCGCAGTCCTTGCCTGGGGACTCTACGCGTACTCGGTGCAGCTTCGCGACGGCCTCATCGTCACAGGGATGCGCGACCGGATCTCCTGGGGTCTCTACATCACGACGTTCGTCTTCTTCATTGGCATTAGCCACGCCGGCACGCTCATTTCGGCAATCTTGAGAGTGACGCAGGCCGGCTGGCGGACGCCAGTGACGCGCATGGCCGAGTTCATCACGGCCGTCTCTCTGGCCTGTGGCGCTATGTTCGTCATCATTGACCTCGGCCGCCCGGACCGCTTGCTCAACGTCATCATCCACGGGCGCTGGCAGTCGCCTATCGTTTGGGATGTCGTCGCCATCACGACGTACCTCACGGCCAGCCTCATGTACCTGTTCTTGCCCATGATCCCCGACCTGGCGCTCTTCCGCGACCGGTTGCCGGGCAAGGTGCCGCGATGGAAACTCTGGATCTACCGCATCTTTTCAGTCGGCTGGGTGGGCAACAATTCGCAGCGACGGTCGATGGCCTCGGCGATCGCGCTCATGATGCTCCTGATCATCCCGATCGCCGTGTCGGTACACACCGTTGTCTCGTGGATCTTCGCGATGACCCTGCGCGAGCCGTGGAACAGCACCATTTTCGGGGCGTTCTTCGTCGCCGGCGCGATCTTCTCCGGCATCGCCGTGCTGATCATCCTGATGGCCGTGCTGCGCAAGGTCTATCACCTGGAGGAGTACATCACGGAGAAGCACTTCAAGTATCTCGGCTTCCTGATGACCGCCATGGCGATGATCATGATCTACGGCAACCTATCGGAGTTCATCACGGTCGGCTACAAGCTGGAAGGCGAGGGCGAGTTCCACTTCGAGCAGCTCTTCCTCGGCCAGTTTGCGGGCTTCTATTGGTACTACTTCATCGGCGGGCTCATCGTGCCGTGCCTGCTTACGCTGCTCCCTTGGACCAGGAACATACGTGGTGTCGTGCTAGCGGCGGTGCTCGTTACTGTCGCCATGTGGATCGAACGGTATTTCATCGTCGTGGCGGGCCTGCGCGTTCCGCTAATGCCGTACGAACCAGCGTCGTACACGCCAACCTGGGTCGAATGGTCGGTCATGGCCGGGGGGTTCGCGCTCTTCGCGCTGCTGATCACCATTTTCGTCAAGGTCTTCCCCATCCTCTCCGTCTGGGAGATAGCGGAAGAGCATGAAAGCGCTGAGCAATCGCCGGCTCCAGCGCCGCTCGTTCCTGAAGCGGTCGCAGCTCCGGCAGGAGGAGGATAGACATGAAAACGATTTCGATCATCACAGTGGTCACCGTCATGGCCATCGCCATAGCAGGCTTGGGTTCCGCGGGGACTGCCAACGCCGCGCATGTGGTTGCGGAGATCACGGCGCCCGCAGTCCTCGAGGTCGGACAGCCAAGTGAGCTCCAAGTGGCGCTCTTGTCCGAGGATCTGGCGTTGGCGGATACCGTGGTCACTGCCTACACCGATGTGTCATTCGCGGGAGTCGTGGGACAGATCGAGCTAGGAACGTTGACGACGGATGCAAGTGGCATGGCCGTGTTCGAGTATGAGCCGCGCCAAGCCAGCTCGCACGAAATCCGCATCGAATTTCTCGCCCCTGGGGACACCGAGCCCACGGTCGCGACAACCACGGTGTCGGTCTCCGGCGCATCGCAGCTGTTCCAGTCAACCGCTGGTGTTCAGATTCCAGGCCTGAACGTATGGCTCATCATTGCCATCGTTTCGTCGGTCTGGTTCCTTCTGTTCACTGTCGGGTGGCGCGTCTTCGCGATCGCCAGCGCCGGTCCGGCTGTGCGAGGGGTAACTTCGTAAGGATTGGTTGCCGACATGAGTTCTAGTTCTAAGCCGATTAACAAAGCTGCCCTTTCTACAGTCGTAGCCATCATCACGATCAGCGGACTGGCGTTCACGCTCATTGGCATCGTGATCTCGCGGAGCCCGTACACGCACGGGAACCTCTCGCCGCAGGGCTACAGTCGGACGCAGATCGCGATTGTGGGTGAGGAATATCCCTTCGAAGGTCTCGGCCTCGCTAACGCATTTGCCCCAACGGGCGACTCGGTCCAAGATGGACGTGTGCTGTTCTTCCAGTACGGCTGCAGAAGCTGCCACGGCTCAGGAACGGGCGCCATCGTCGGCGATGACCTTGATGACGTCAGCCCATCAGAAGTTCGCAGGGAGGTCAGGGACGGTCCCGGTGGCATGCCAGCCTACTCTGCATCTATACTGAGTGACGAAGACCTGGAGCTGATCATCGCATTCCTGAGGTCAGACACCAGCGTATCTTCCCAAACAATGGACGGTGAGGCCACGAATCCGCCGCTCAACTAGGTCAACGCGGGGTACCCGAGAGGAGGGAGCTTTCTCGAGAGGAACGACGCTATTCTGGCAGCAACCCTGGACGGGGTCACCGCCCAGCAAACAGGTGCAACGAAAGGATCTCTGAGATGAAGAAACTAACACTTAGAAACGCAGCAACACTATTGGTGCTACTGCTGGCCGCGAGCGTGCTCGCCTTTGGAGCAGCGGCCTGCGGTGGCGACGACGATGACGATGCGGACCCCACCGCCACGAGCGAGACGGCCGCAACGGACGTGCCGGAGCCGACCACCGGAGCCGAGCCGACCGCGGATGACGACCACGAAGGCGACATCGCGTTTGACGCCTCGTCTGCCACTATCACGGTGGACGGCGATAGCGCCGACTGGGCCGCAATCGAAGGCGCCACGGTTCCCCTAGTGCAGATCGAGATTCCTGAGGGCGTAGACTGGGACGAGCCGAACGCGCTCGATCCGGTAGACGCAACCTTGAAGGTCGCGACCGACTCGGACAACGTCTACGTGCTGATGGAGGTCCCGGACGACTATGACTTTGTCGCCGATGACCACAACCTATCGGCATCCATAGCTGTCATGTTCCTCATCGACGCGGAAGCGGGCCCGCACATGGGCGCCGCTGATGACGACCTGGAGCTCGGCCTGGGCATGGTCGACATCTGGCACTGGGAGCTGGATTGCGCCGCGGACGCAATCTCTGGCGGCGGCGACGCAGGCAGCGGCGACGACCCTGACTGCAACATGGACGACGAGTTCGCGACGGACCCCGAAGAGCGGGAGGATGATGGCGGCGGAGACGCCATCGTCAACCCGGCCGCTGAGAACAGTCTCGTGGGCGGCTGGAGCCACACCGCCAGCGCATCCGGCAACGGCGCCGACGGCACGTGGATATTCGAGATGTCCCGGCCGCTGCAGACGGGCGACACGCAGGACGCCCAATTCGCGAGCGGCGGCGAAGCGCTGATAGCGCTCGCCTACTTCGACGCTGACGAGTCGCTGGAAGGCTGGACGGACACGGGCCACCTGCAGAGTGCAGAGTCTGGCTGGATCGAAGTGACACTACCGTAACGGTTCCCTCCCTTTTTGTAGGTCTGCCCGGGTGGCATTTGCCATCCGGGCAGACCTAGCCTACGCGCACCTTCAACGCGCTGAATCAAGAAGACTTCTAGACAATGTCAGTCCTCGGACGAATGAGACCCCGGATCCCAAAGCCACTGGCGATTGGCCTCGGCGTGTTCGTGGCCGCGGCGGTGTTACTCGTTGGGGGATGGACGCTCTGGGGGCTGTTCGGCCCGCCACCGGACGGGTTCTCTCCCACCGGCGGCCGGGCGATCGAGATCGGTGGCCAGCCTCCAGTTTTCCAGTACACGATCGATGCACGGAGCCGAAACGACTGGGCCTATTTCGATTTCTCGAGCGGGACCACCATCGCTACCTCCCAGGAGAGCCTCGATTGGGACCTGGCATTTCGCCGCACGGACCTACTCACGAACGGAGGCGAGACCAACGCCGCTAGCGACGGCGGGGCGTTCGACTTCGGAGACGTGCCTCTCGGCGAGTTGCAGGCCCTCCCGCCCGAAACGTACCTGGCCGACACGACCCACGACGAGCGCGGGCTGGAGAACCCCGCGCTGCACGGCTGGTACAGCTATGACTGGCTCAAACACGTCATCTCCAGTAAGGGCCGCACATACGGAGTGAGGACGGCGACCGGCGAGACAGCGTTCGTCACCTTCCTTTCGTACTATTGCGACGACGGCTCCTCTGGCTGCATCACCTTCCAGTACCGCTACCCGGCTCTCCCCGCCACGTCTTCAAGCGGATACTGATGCGATGAGACTACTCCGACGATGGGTCAACTCACCCAGCTCTCATTTCGCCCGGCGCTCGTCGCCTCCGCGGCCGCGGAGCTGACTCCTCAGCCGCAGGGTTGAGCTTCGGGCCTGCAGCGTCTTGCCCTCTGCTACCCAACCTTGCGGCCACAAGCAGGGGAAGAGGCGAACGAGTTGGTGTGGCGAAACGAGCACCTCTCTACAGGTTCGGCTGGTGCCCCCTTTCTACGAACTCTCGAAGAGTTCCCAGTTCGGGTAGAGGGGCTGAGCTTCGCCTTCGGGCTGCAGAAGCTCTTCGCCTAGCACGAAAGCCGTGAGCGTGCTCTTGACCATCCAACGCCCACCTTCAAAGGCCCAGCCCGTTCCGTAGGAAACGCGCAGCGGTCCCTCGCCACCAAAGTCGGCGGGGCGTTCGATAATCGCAGTCACGATGGCGTCGAAGGCGTCGTCACCAACATTCAGGGCGTAGACCTGAACGGAGCCATCTCCGAAGTCGTCGCTTTCGGCAAGCAGGGCCGTGGCAAGCATCGTGTCGTACGCCGAGAAGGCGTCGTCTACCGGAGTGATCGCTCCTTCGGAGCGCCAATATCTTTCGCGGAATCCGTCGAACTCCTGGCCTTCGAACTCACACGTTGGGCCACCGCTCCCGTTCGGAGCAACGTCGGCCGCTGTACACACTACCGCTTCCGTCAGCGCGCGGTCGCGCAAGAACGAGGCGTCGCCTTCATCCAACGCCGCTTGGAACGTCAGGATGAACTGTCGGAAGCCGTCCGCGCCGGACGTCTCAACGTCCGCCGGTGGCGTCGGCGTTTCGGCTGGGGCTACGGTCGGAGTCGGGGTTGCGTCTCCATCTCCGTCGCCGTCTCCATCACCGCAGGCAATCGCGATGAACAGCAGCCCCGGCACGAGCAATAACATGATAAGTCGAGTCATTCGTCTTCTCCCCTGATGTATTGGCGAACGCGCAGGTTCGTTCGCGAACTCTACTATGTTGGACGCGGCCGCCGGGTCGTTTGTTCCTGCCAGGCGCGCGACTCCGTGAGCGGCCTGCGTGATTCGGCGTCCCAACGACGTTAGCGATGGCTCCGATATCTGGACGTGTCGATGCCCTTCGCAACATCCCTGAGCTGGCATTGGAGTTCGTCTCGCGAACCGGCTACATCGCCTTCTACCTCGGCGTCGGCGGCTTCTGGCGCCTGTGGCCACTGTGGTTTCCTGCAACCTCGGCGTGCTCCGCCTGAGCCGGGACCGCCGAGCACAGGCACACAGGCGCCACAGAACTACGGGCCGAGGGTTCAAGTAGATTCGCTACGGGTCCTTCTGCTCGGCAGGCAGAACGTCGCGAGATTGAACCTCGTCTCCCGTTCCAACTCCAACATGCAATGGTAGAGGCCGCCGTTTCCGGCGGTCCTCTCCCCCCGGTCTTGCTCCGTCACCATCTGCTGTCTGAGCAGGGCGGTGGCTCTCCAGGACGCTTTTCAATGGCCAAGGAAGGTAATCGGCCACTAGACGGCAGCCAGGGGCCGAGCGTTGGTCTAGCCCTAAGCCGCCCGGCTTTCTCTCCGCCTGTTTCGGTACCCCCAATCACCGCCGTTCAGCGCACTCGTTCGCATGCCGATACCTACTAAGGCAGAAAACCGGCGGAGTGTGATGAATCTGAGACCCTCGACGATCTTCCTGTTACTGGCGACCGTGGCCCTCGCCTGGGCCGCTTCTGTCGCGTGTGGCGGGAGCGGCAGCGACGAGCGACGAGTCATCGTCGCGGCCGGCACGCATACGTGCTCGCTCGTGGACGGCGCGGTGCACTGCTGGGGCAACAACTACTACGGCCAGGTAGGCAGCGGCGACGTGACCGAGGACTATTCGATCAATGCCGAGACCGTCGACTTGGGCGAGCGGGCTATCGACGTGGCAGCCGGCTACGACCACACGTGCGCGGCCACCGAGAGCGGCAAGATCTACTGTTGGGGCCGCAACAAGTTCGGCCAGCTCGGCGCCGAGACGCGCCGGAGCTTCTCGAGCCTCCCCGTCGAGGTCGAAGGCCTGACGGGCGTCGTCGCGGTCGGCGCGGGCGACCATCACTCGTGCGCGATACTGGAGAACGGCGGGCTGCGCTGCTGGGGCGCGAACAGCAGCGGGACGCTCGGCAACGGCAAGACGTTGCCCATTCGCGTCGGCGAGATCGACTACGAGGTCCAGAAGGTGGGCGGCCTGCGCGATGTCGTCCAAGTGGATGGTTCATGGACCCGCACGTGCGCGCTCACCGGCGTCGGCGAGGTCTACTGCTGGGGCCAGAACGCCAACGGTCAGCTCGGAGACGGGACACACTTCGACCAGCTCCGGCCCGCCCAGGTGATGGGCTTGCCCGCACCGGCCACTGCGATCGCCGTCGGCGGCGGGCACACCTGTGCGCTCATCGAAGATGGACGCATGTTTTGTTGGGGCTCCAACCACTACGGCGAGCTCGGCGACGGTACCAGCTCGTTAGACATCGAGCCTGACGGCAGCTACGTCGTGTCGCCACAGGAGGTCCTAGGGATCGATGGCGACGTCAAGCTCATCAGCGCCAGCTCCCAAGGACACACCTGTGCAGTCACCTCGTCCGAGACGGTGTACTGCTGGGGCTTCAACGAGAACGGGCAGGTGGGTGCCATCGAGAGCAGCCGCTGTGTGACGATACGTTGCCAGCTCTCGCCGATCATTGTCGAGCACGTGCCAGATGTAGGCACCTTGATCGCGCTCTCGGCTGGCTCCTCCCACACTTGCGCGCTGTTCTCAGATGGCACGGGAACGTGCTGGGGCGCCAACAGCCTAGGCCAGCTCGGCGACGGTACTGACATCGATAGCCTGGAGCCCGTCACGGTGCTCGAAGCAGCCCTCGAAGAGATTTCATGAACTGGGCCGGGCTTGCGGCATTCGCGCTTGCAGTGAGCGTTCTGGCGCTCGCAGCGTGCGGGGGCGAAGAATCGGCCCTGCCGCCCAACGAGGCGCTTAACGCATCGCAGGAGGCGCTGCGCGAGATCGACTCGGTCATGATGAGCACCGAGATCACGACGATCTTCGACGATGCAACCGAAACGACCTTCCTGGAAGTCGGCTACGAGCAAGATGAACTAATGTTCGTGCGCCAGGGTATCAGAGACGCGTCCCCCAGAGACGAAATCAGTGAAACTCTGCTCATTCCGGACGACTACTATGTGCGCACCGTCAGCGGAGACTGGTATGTCATCAGCCCCTGGAACCAGGGAGAACGGTTTGGCGAACTGCCAGAGGCCGGTGCGGACGACGCAATCGAATTCTACGACAAGGACGTCGCGCCTTACCTCAAGGACCTACAGCAGGCGGACGACGAGCAGTTCGATGGTGAAGTGTTCCTCCGATATGATGGTATCTTCGATTCGCCTGAGGGCGAGGGCCAGGCTACGCTTTGGCTCCACAAGGATTCATACCTGCCGCGCAAGGTCCGCTTGCAGGCCTCTGAAAACGGGGACCGCTTCGATGTCGCGGTCGAGTTCATCGACTACGACCTGCCGGTGCTCCTGCCGATCCCGCCGGAAGCGCGGCCATACCGTGACTACGAGATCGCCGGGCAGACGCCTTGTGCCGGTGCGGAGCTGGAGTTATGTCTGGAGACCCAGCTCGAGCTTGACGATACCGCGGCGCACTTCTGTGAAGGAGAAGGGCGCCGCGTGTGCCTGCTACCGCTCGGCCAGGTGGACGCCGAGTTGATGCGCGGCCTCGTCGATTACTATCGAAAACGCTACGGACTGCCGATCAGCGCGATCCAGCCGACCTTCGTCCCGACGGATTTGCTGGACCACAAGCGCGGCCAGCTTCGCGCTTGGGAACTCATGGACTACTCGCGGCTTCGTGCCGCTCACAGCTTCTTCGGGCCCGAGGTCATACTGATCGGGATCACGCCGGTCGACATTTTTAACGAATACGGTCACTACTCTTGGGTCTTCGGCGTCAAGACCGCGCCGGAGGAGCCGCTAGCGGTCATCTCGACGTTCCGTATGAAGCCGGAGATCTACGGCGACCCGCCCGACGACGAACTCTTCCAGACTCGGGTGCGCAAAATGGTCAGCCGGTATATCGGGGTGCTGTACTACGAGCTGCCGGAGAGCTCTGATCCGCAGAGCCCCCTCTTCAACTCGATCGGCGGTCTCGGCGACCTCGACGAGATGAGCGAAGCGCCCATCGCGCCAGAACTGCCGTAACGGCCGCATTCTCGTCCTGGCCTCAAAGCTGATCACTGGGAGCATCACGCCGCCGCTTGGCCATGCCCCCTGCCCTGATCCGCAGCCATCCGCTTTCCGAGCAAAGAGCTGCGGGCTCCAAGACCACCCCTTGTCCTTCGCGCTCAATCGCACTGCCCACCCGGCCGATACTACATTCGAGACGGTCCGAGCGCCGTCCGAATGAACCTATGCGAAATTCGATCGTTCGTCGGTTTCCCATATTGGGCTTATTCGCGCTTGCGCTGGCAGTGGGTGCGATCTTCAGCGCAACGCCGGCGGAAGGTGGGGGCAGCTGCATCTATTCGCTCACGACTGTCGTCGACGGCGGTGGCGGGTGGATCGGCGTGTCGCCCGGCAACTCGTTTGCTTGCCCTGACGGCACGTACAATTCTGGCGCCTACGTCACCATAGTCGCGACGGCAGACCCCGGCTACGCCTGGGAGTCGTGGGCCGGCACGGGCGACAACAACAGCAGCGCAACATTCGTCTCCATGAACGGCGACCAGACGGTCACAGCCACGTTCAGATCGAATTGCCACTTGCTCACGACGGCTGTCTCCGGCGGCGGAGGGTACATCTCGGTGTCGCCCGGCAACTCGTTCGGCTGCCCGGAGGGGCAGTACAATCCAGGCACACCCGTCACCGTGGTCGCGACAGCAAACTCCGGCTACGCCTGGGACACATGGGCAGGCACCGATGACGACTCCACCAGGTCAACCTTCGTCACCATGAACGGCGACCGGTCCGTGAAGGCGACGTTCAGGACGAACTGCAACTCGCTCACCACGACTGTCTCCGGCGGCGGAGGGTACATCTCGCTGTCATCCGGCAGCACCGGCGGATGCCCGGAAGGCCAGTACAGTCCAGGCTCCTACATCACGGTTATTGCCACCGCAAACTCCGGCTACGCCTGGGAATCGTGGACCGGCACCGACGACAACTCCAGCAGGATTACGTTCGTCACGATGAACGGCGACCGCTCCGTGAAGGCAACTTTCAGCGGTGCCGGCTCTCCTGCGACGCCTACGCCGGCTCCGACTAGCACCCCGCCTCCGACGGCGACACAGCTACCGCCTCCGACCAACACACCGGCCCCTGCCCCTACCGCGACACCGACACTGGCTCCGCCGGCACCCACATCGACTCCGACGAACGCGCCACCCCAGAACCAGCCGCCGTCGCCCACGAACACGCCACCCCAAGAACTGACGCCGACGCCGGCGAACGCGCCACCACCGGGCAGCACAGCGGATCCTTCGCCAACGGCCGCCAGGACGGCTAGTGGCGATGTCAATTGTGATGGCGCGACGAACTCCATCGACGCGGCGCTCGTGCTCCAACTCTCGGCGGGCCTTATCACCACGCTCCCCTGCCTCGATCAAGGCGACATCCTGGACGACGACGTTGTGAACGCGCTGGACGCCGCAGTCATCTTGCAGATCGCAGCGTCGCTGTTGTAATCCGGCGCCAGAACCACTTGCTTCCGACCGAACAGTGACGGCTCGCGCTGGACTAGCTCCGTTGCCTTTTTCTTAGCATGTGCTAGAATAGCCTGCCGGTCCACCAGGGCAGGAAGGTTGAGGCCATGGCGCAGGGGCTTCCAGAACGCACCGTTACGATTCTCTTCGCCGACGTTGTCGGATCGACCGCGCTTGCCAATCGCCTGGGAGATGGCACAGCCCGTGCAACGAAGAGCGTAACGCCAAGATGCTAACTGAATCGGAGCAACGTGCTCTTGATCAGATCAGGGAGTATCTTGCCGCTGGTCGCGAGCTGTCCGAGATCCGAGCTGCCGGATGGGAGAATTGGATCGACCACCTCGAAGATAAGGGTGTCGATCTACGTACGGGCGAGATTAGGGCTCAGCCACCCGACACAGCGGCAACAGAGAGAATAGGGGCCGAGCGGTTGGGACGGCTCAGCTTTTATCTCAGAAACGCTATCGTGTCGCTGTTTCGCAGCCGACAGCGGGCAATGTTCGCCATTGGCAGCGTTGCCGTGGGCGTGGCCGCCATCGTGGCTCTCCAGCTCACGGCAGATGTCATCGAGCACAAACTCACCACAAATGTGCGGGAAGTCCTCCGTGGCGACCTCGTTTCCGAGGGCCTCGGTGGAGACCGCGGGGTCGCCTCGGTCCAAGCGCTTCAGGACGAGGGGCTGATCGACGGCTTCACAACCAGCCTGTCGATCCATGAAGACACCCGCGACTTCCTGGCGCATTTCAAGGCCGTGCTCCAGGGCCGAACTGACAAGAATGCGGTCGTCAACCAGTACATGCCGATCTTCCTGGAGAAGGACGTGTACCCGTACTACGGCCGTGTACGGGCGGATAAGCCCGCTGGCCGAGACTTGTGGTACCTGGTGCAGGACCCGTACGACGTGGTCGTGACGAGTACGGTGGCCAACCGCCACAACATCAACGTGGACGACCAGTTCAAGCTTGGCCAAATCCAGGAGTTGTTCACGGTCCGGGGCATCCTGTCGGACGCCGAGCTCTCACGCGAGTGCATGCCGTTCATCGGATGCATCGTATTTCGGCAGGACACGATGGACAGCTTGTTCTTTGTTGTGCCGCAAGGCCAGGTCCGTCAGGAACGGATGCCGCCGGAGACTTCGGGGTCGTGGGACCCCGCGGTGAGGAGCACGACTCTCACGGTTTGGCCGGAGGAAGATCTGGTCTGGGGCGCGTATGGAATGGCGGAGGGGGCGGAGTTGACGCTGACGGTCGATGATCCCAGCACGCCCAACCCTGTGGACTACTCCGAGTCGCAGGTGTCCCGCCCCGCGCATTGGGAAGAACACGGAGAGAGCTTCGTGAGCTTCGACCTCTGGGGTGTGTTTGATATTCGGCCGGGCCATCGCCTCAGTTTGAGCGGCCACGACGTTACGGTTACTTACACCGTGGCGAACCTGGCGGTGACGGAAGTCAACGCCGGTCTCGACACCATATCCGGAGTGGCCGATCCGTTTGGCAGTATCCGCGTTCAGATCACCTCCGTCTTCCTTGAGGAACTGGCCGGTGGTGGAAGGGATGTATCCGCCAGCTCAACAGGTGAGTGGACGGCCGACTTCTCGGTCCCCAGCGATCCTCCGAACCACGTTCCCGCTGATCCGAACGAGGCGGCATGGGAGGCGTCCCATAGAGCGGCGAAAGACATCCACCCAGATACCAAGACTGAAGTGCGGCAGTTGGATTCAGACCGCCGCTATGCCACCAGCGTTTGGTCGGGCTCTCCGCAGACGCTGGCAGACGACGGTCGCATTGCCTTGCTCGAGGAGCCGGGAAGGGAGTTCTACATTCTGGCCGCGGGCCGCAGCGACGCCGAACTGGCCGTCATAGACGAGCGCCTCATGTCGGGCGAAGATCCTGGCGCCCAGGAAATCACGACGGCCGCAGAGGCGGCCGAGGACAACAAGGCTACGGCTGACCTTGTCAGGAGCGTCACTCTGGTCTTCGGGCTGGTGGCTCTGGCGATTGGCGGCCTGGGAATCGCCAACACCATGCAGGTGCTGGTAAGAAGACGGCTGCCCGAGGCCGGCGTCCTCAAGGCTATCGGGCTCAAGGGGCGGCAGGTCATGGCCGTGTTCCTTGCAGAAGCCCTGATAATTGCCGCACTCGGAAGCGTCCTCGGCATACTCATTGGGGTACTGTTCAGCTTCGCCACGGTTCGGTTATTAGAGGATCTGCTCTTCATGGACCTGGAGTGGATCCTGGGAGCCGGACCCGTGGTTACCGGTCTGGTCGTCGGACTGGTGGCAACGCTGGCGTTTACGGTGCTTCCGGTCGTGGGAGCGGGGCGCGTGCGTCCATTGGCTGCCATCCGCCCCAACGATAGCGACCTGATCAAAGCCAGCTGGCCCATCAGCCTGCTGGTGCTGCTGGGGCTGGCGCTGCTCGCGGGCGTCATGGTCGGCTTCCTGATCGGCTCACCCGTCTGGGGTCTGGCCGGAACTCTGGGGGCGTTCGTCGTCATCGGCGTGCTCCTCGCCGTACTTGTCGCCGTCGTCTACTTGTTGAGCCGGTTGCCGACGATGCGCTCGTTGACGCTGCGCCTTTCGTTCTTAGAATGGCGGCGGCGCAAGGTGAGCGCCGCGTCCACGCTGCTGGCGATGAGCATCGGCGTGCTGGGCATCAGTCTGACGCTTCTATTCGCGGACACTCTCACGAAGAGTGTTTCGGCCAATGTTGAGGGACAGATCGGCGCGGATGTGTACGTGCTGGTGAACGATCCAGAGGAGAAAGAAGACGCCTTTGCGATGATGCGGGAGGCCGAAGGGGTCGCCGGATTCTCGCCCGCGACCGTCTACGACGTCACTCTTGTCTCTCACAACGGACAGATCTTCCAGGAACTAGGCGACCCGGATCAACCGGTCGCCCACCAAGATTTCGGCTATAGTGGGGCGAACTTCCTCTTTGAATTCGAGAGGCTCACCGTTCGTGAAGTCGATGACCTGCTCCCCCGCCTGAGTTTCCCGCCCGACGGTGGAGGAATGCTCAGCGATAGCGATGTGGGCAGGAACACCCTGGTGCTTCAGCGTGACGAAGGATCCTCAGCC
Source organism: Chloroflexota bacterium (assembly GCA_029262675.1). Lineage (GTDB taxonomy): Bacteria > Chloroflexota > Dehalococcoidia > DSTF01 > RBG-16-68-14 > JADFKB01. The sequence continues at coordinate 201,461 of JAJCYW010000006.1, forward strand.
GTTGAGGATCTGGGCCTGAGCGTTGGGGACACGGTCGGGCTCGTGGGCATTGATGAGGCCGGCCTCATCGCCTCAGGGGTGGTTGAGTTTGAGATCGTCGGCTTCTCCGCGAAAGTGGACTCAATTGTGGACATAGGTGTGCTCACCGCGACCAATCCGTTCAAAGATCAGCCTCGCGTTCGCAGTGAGGCCTGGGGACTGGTCCAAGTGGAGGGCGACGAGCGGGATGAGTTGGTTCGGGATCTGAACCTGGAATTCGACTCCGTTTTCGCCTACGAGACCAGCTTCTACACGAACTTCTACGAGAATCTCATAGGGCATTTCGTGATGATTCCGCTCATTCTTTCCGGCCTCTCCCTGGTCGCCGCCGTGGTCATCATCGCCAACGCAGTCGCCCTCTCCACACTGGAGCGTCGGCGCGAGATTGGCCTGCTCAAAGCGGTGGGCGCCAGGTCAGGTTGGGTAGTCGTGCAGTTGGCGATGGAGAATACGGTACTTGGCTTCGTCGGGGGAGTGATCGGCGTGGCGCTCTCCATTGCTGTGCTGGCGATTGTCGGATCGGCGTTTGGTGGGGGTGGACTCAGCCTGAGCATCTCGCCTGTCATTGTCCTCGGGGTACTTGCGCTAACCGTTGTCCTATCGCTGTCCGTAACGCTGATTAGCGCCATCCCGGCTGCGCGAGCGCGGCCGCTGGACGTCCTGCGTGGAGAATAAGGAGCGTCACATGGTTGAACAAAGAGCCCAAGTACTGCGGGGAGAGGGGTTGACGAAGCAGTTCCGGTCCGGGGACCTCGTCGTCGATGCGCTGAGAGGCGTGGACATCACAGTCAACCAGGGAGAGGTGGTCGCCATCATCGGGCCTTCCGGCAGCGGAAAGTCAACGCTGATGGGTATTCTGGGTGGCCTGGATACGCCGACGCAGGGGAGCCTGCAGGTGGCGGGCGTTGAGATCACCGAGATGGGCGAGAACCGTCTAGCGGACATCCGGAACGGGTACATTGGCTTCGTCTTCCAGCAGTTCAACCTGATGCCGACCCTTACGGCCGCGGAGAACGTCGCGCTGCCTATCCAGTTCTCCCGAAAGAAGAAGTTCGCCCCGAAGCGCCGGGCCGTCGACCTGCTCTCCAGCTTCGGGCTCCAAGACCGGCTCAACAACCGGCCCTCGCAGCTCTCAGGGGGCGAGCAACAGCGGGTGGCTATCGCCCGCGCGCTGGCCAACGACCCGCCGTTGCTCCTCTGCGACGAGCCCACCGGAGCCCTCGACACGGAGAACGGCGACCGCGTCATGGACGCCCTGTTCCAGGCCCAGAGGGAACTGAAAACGGCCGTAGTCATCGTTACGCATGACCCACGTGTCGCCGAACGGGCGAACCGCACTCTGGCGATGACCGACGGGCGGTTTGCGCCGGCAGGCAACTGAGAGCGGTCCACCACGTCTACACTCATCTCGCGTCGCTCGATGCGTTCTTTCAACGGCTCTCCGTAGCAGTCGAGCTGCGACAGTTCGACATCGATGCCTGCCTCCAGCGCGATCTGTCCCGCCTCGCCCCGGTCCCTGGCCACCTTGTGGTGCGTCTCCAGCAGCCTTGTCGTGAAGTAGTCGGCGACGACGACGCCATCAAACCCAAGTTCGCCGCGCAGCAGGTCGTCGAGGATCTGCTTGGAGCCACCGCAGGGCAGGCCGTCAACCTCACTGTAGGCGTTCATGACCGACGCGAGGCCGGCCTCGCGGATCGCCGCCTCGAACGGACGGGCGAACGTTTCGCGCAGCTCCCGCGGGCCGATGTGCGCCGGCGCGTGGTTCATGCCTCCCTCTGAAAGCCCGTAGCCCAGGAAGTGCTTGCCCGTCGCGACGACGCCTTCTTGCAAGCTCGCTCCCTGAACTCCGCGCACGTAGGCCACGCCCATACGCAAAGTCAGATACGGATCCTCGCCACACGTCTCTTCCGTCCTGCCCCAGCGAGGGTCGCGTGTCACGTCAAGCACAGTCGAGACCCTACGCCGATTCCACCTCGACTCTAGTCGGGACGATGTCCGCCGTGCTGAGTTCTCGCCGGTCGCCTTCGATCTGGAACTCGCCTTCCGCGCGGATGTCGCCAGACGAGGCGCCGACCATCACGCGAACACTGCCCGGCTCCACAACGAAGCGCATGGCCTGATCGAAGAAGGCGAGCTGGGTCAGATCGAGATGGAACGTGAGGCGTCGGGTCTCGCCGGGCACGAGCGGCACTCGCTTGAAACCAGCGAGTTGCTTCACAGGCCGCGTGCAGCTTGCGACAACGTCGTTGATGTACAGTTGCACGACCTCGTCGCCAGCCAGAGCCCCGACGTTTGTCACATCGACTGCGACACGAACGACATCGTTGGCCGACGGCGCTTCGGTTTCGATCAATAGATTGTCATACTCAAACTGTGTGTAGCTGAGGCCGTGCCCGAACGGGTACAACGGCGTCGTCGGGCTGTCGACGTAGTCGCCCAGCATCTGGCTGCGGCCGCCGCCAGACTTGTGGTTGTAGTAGACAGGCACCTGGCCAACCGAACGCGGTAGCGAGACCGGCAGCCGGCCAGCGGGATTGCTGTTGCCGAAGAGTACGTCCGCGACGGCGTGGCCGCCTTCCTGACCCGGCAGCCAGGCCTCAACTATCGCCGGGACGTGCTCCGCGATCCAGCGCAGCGCGAAAGGCCGGCCGTTGATCAGTACGACGACGATTGGCGTGCCCGTCGCAACGACGGCCTCAACGAGCTGCTGCTGTTGGCCGGTGAGGCCAAGGTCGGTCGCATCGCGGAACTCGCCGCTTGTGGCGTCCTGCGTCAGGCCGGACTTTCCGCCGACGCAGACGAGAGCGACCTCCACCTGACGTGCGGCGGCCGTCGCTTCGTCGAAGCCGTCTGTAGCAGTGCCAGAGATGTCGCAGCCGCGCGCGACAAGGATGCCGGTCTCGGCTGACACGGCGGACCTGATGCCGTCAAGGACGGTCACCATTGGCACGTAGTACGGTCCCGGACGAAAGGAGGACTCGTCAGAGAGGTTCGGCGGCGCGTCCGCATCGCCGGGACGCTTGTAAGCGAACTCCACGTGCGCGGGATAGCTGTAGTCGCCTTGCTGGAGACGACCGTCGTCGGCGCTAGGACCGATCACGGCGATGCTGCCGATACGCGGACTGAGCGGGAGCAGCGGTTCACCGCTATTGAGCGGCGTGTTCTTGAGCAGCACGATGGACTTGGTCGCGATCTCGCGGGCCAGGGCGACCTGCGCGGGCAGGCCATAGGCATCGGCGGCCTTCGCCTCGTCGACGTACGGATTCTCGAAGATGCCGAGTGCGAACTTCATGCGCAGGAGCCTTCGCAGCGAGCGGTCCACCACGTCTACACTCATCTCGCCCCGCTCGATGCGCTCTTTCAACGGCTCGCCGTAGCAGTCGAGCTGCGGCAGCTCGACGTCGATGCCCGCCTCCAGCGCGATCTGCCCCGCCTCGCCCCGGTCTCTGGCCACCTTGTGGTGCGTCTCCAGCAGCCTTGTCGTGAAGTAGTCGGCGACGACCACGCCATCGAACCCAAGCTCGCCGCGCAGCAGGTCGTCGAGGATCTGCTTGGAGCCGCCGCAGGGCAGGCCGTCAACCTCACTGTAGGCGTTCATGACCGACGCGAGGCCGGCCTCGCGGATCGCCGCCTCGAACGGACGGGCAAACGTTTCGCGCAACTCCCGCGGGCCGATGTGCGTTGGCGCGTGGTTCATACCTCCCTCTGAAAGCCCGTAGCCCAGGAAGTGCTTGCCCGTCGCGACAACGCCTTCTTGCAAGCTCGCTCCCTGAACTCCCCGCACGTAGGCCACGCCCATACGCGAAGTCAGATACGGATCCTCGCCACACGTCTCTTCCGTCCTGCCCCAGCGAGGGTCGCGTGTCACGTCAAGCACAGGCGCCAGCGTGTGCCGAGCGCCCACGGCGAGCATCTGCTCTCGGATGACGGCTCCCATCGATTCGTTCAGCTCTGGCTCCCAAGTACTCGCAACTCCGATCGCCTGCGGGAACTGCGTGGCGTCGCGCGCCGTCAGGCCCGCGCAGCTCTCTTCGTGCGCGATGGCGGGAATGCCAAGGCGCGTCTGCTCGACGAGATGGCGCTGGATCCGGTTCATGAACTGGGCGCTCTCACGCGGGCGGAGAGCGGTAGTCGAACCGATCCTCGTGATGTGCCCGGTCCCGTTGCGCAGCAGCTCGTTCGCGCGCGGCTCCGAAAACGCCTCGTCCTCGACTAGCTGCGTCGACCAGACACAACCGATCTGCGCCAGCTTCTCGTCGAGGCTCATGCGACCGAGGAGATCATCGACGCGGGCATCGATGGGCTGTTTGGCGTCTCTGTAGAGCGGGGCGTCGTCGGTAGTCATCTCAATATCCTCCATCATCGCCTGTTCACCACAGGGACTGGCAACGGGCCAGCGCGAGAGCGCGATGTGAATCGTCGCCGTCGGCAAGTCGCTGGTCAAGCCGACGATGCGCGCCAAGCGGCCGAAGCTTACTGAGCGCCACGACGGAGCGTCAAGTCGGCCGCGGCGCGCGCGGATGACCTGACCCGCGTTACCATGGAGTGTATGACTGCCGTTACGTCGAGGAAGGGTCCTGCTAATGCAAGACACCGCTAACGCTGGTTCCACCTGGCGGAGGTCGCGAGAGGTGCTGTTCACTGCCAACCGCTCGTTCGCCCAGAGCCGCGTGTGCCTCGGGCTAGGCCTTTTCCTGGCGATGGCCGGCGCGGGCTTCGCGACCGGCATCATGGCCTACGAGGCGCTAGCCAACGATACGAGTTTCACAGCGGAGTCCTGGATCCTGATCGCGCCCCTGTGGTTCGGATTGGCGGCGGCCTGGGTGCTGACCACGCGCTGGCCACTTGTCGGTGGCATCCCATTCGGCGCGCTGGCGTTCTATACGGGTGGCTACTTCAGCGACGTCTACGGACAGTACCCCGCCGGAGCGCTGCTTCTACTCGGCGCAGTAGTTGTCGTGGCCGCCGCAACCGGGGTCGAAGATAGTGGGGCTCCCAATGGGCCGCGGCGTGACGTTGCCCCGGACTGATTTGCCCGGTTGAGCCGAGCTCTACGAAGGCCCCGAGCAGACGCGGGCTTGCCCGCGCCAAGCTGCCGGCTGGCGCCGGCAGCCCCTTGCCCGCGGCGGAGCGCCATCCTACCCTGCTAAGTAGAGATGACCGCCCCGCCGCCCTCAGATGATGCCGCCGCCCCGCCTTCGCTCCCCAGCGACGGGCCTCCCCAGTTAGCACCGCCTCCGACGCTTGAATCGCGCGAAGAGCGCCGTTCCAGAGGGCGTTGGTGGTTCGTGCCACCGATCGCGATCCTTGTCTACCTCTTCCTCGTGTTCGCCACGCTGCTCCAGCCCGTGTCGGTCGCAGGCCTCTCGCTGGCTGTGCCCGTACCAGGCGTGTCGTCCGCGACGATGTTCGGGCTGCCGGACCGGCCGTTCACCGTGCTGATCGTGGGGCTGGACGTGCGGCCAGCGCAGGGCGGGCCTTCGCGGACGGACTCGATCCTGCTCCTGCGCGTCGACCCCAGCAACAACAGGGCCGGCATCGTCAGCATCCCGCGCGACGTACTAATGCGTGTGCCGCTCTCGAACGGCGGCTTCACGAACGACCGGATCAACACCGCGTTCGTCTACAACTGGTCGGCCGACGACGGCGGACAAGCGCCCGCGGCGCTGGCTGCGACGATTCAAGAGAACCTCGGCATCACAGTCGACTACCACGTAGTGTTCGACCAGCGCGGCGCCGCCGACATCATCGACGCGGCGGGCGGCGTCACCGTGCAGGTGGGCGAGGCGTTCGGCCAAGCCGACTACTCCGACGACGATATCAACGTCGTCCCGCAGTACTTCGAGAAGGGGTCGCAACACCTGGACGGCTACGAGGCAGTCGCCTACGGCCGCATCCGGGAGGGTTCCAGCGACTTCGATCGCATCCGGCGGCAGCAGCAGGTGGCAGAAGGGCTGGTCAGCCAGCTCTCGTCACCGGCGAGCGTCGCGCGGCTGCCGGGCGTCTGGCGCGCCTACGTCGATGCTGTCGACGACGACATGAGCATGCGCCAAAGTGCGGGTCTTTTCGTGTTCCTCAAGCGGATCGGAACCGGGCGGATCGTGACGCGGTCGTTGGGAGACGCAGCCGTGTCATGCACGAGCTGCGCGGCCGCGATTCTACAGCTGCTGCCTGGAGAGACCGCGCGCATCCTCGGCGAGGCGTTCGACGACCCGGCGCTTGGCGAGGCGGCGTCCGCGCAGCTAGTCGCGGCGGGCGTTACTCCATGAGGCTGACGCGCAGGCCATACTGGCCTCCCCGTCAGCCCTGAGTTAGCGGCCAGGCGGCCGAGGCGTCAGGGGCTAGAAGTATTCCTTGAGCATGCCGTACGCCCACCAGGCAACCGCCACGACGAGCACAAGGTACAGCACTTCTCCCATTGATACGTCCACGTCAGCACATCCATCCTTGGCGGGGTAAAACTGGTTCGTAGTCACTAACGTGGGCACTGCGCGGGCATATCGCGCATTCTGAACGTATTGGGGACGAGTTTGGGCCCTCGGGGAGGGCGGGCCCTCGAGGAGGGCGGGCCCTCGGGGAGGGCGGGCCCTCGAGGAGGGCGGGCCCTCGAGGAGGGCGGGCCCTCGGGGAGGGCGGGCCCTCGGGGAGGGCGGGCCCTCCCCGAGGGCCTTGGAGCGGGGCGTTGCCGTGCGCTATTCGTCGTGTGGACGCGCGGCGCTCACGTGGGACTAGCTGGGAAGTCGGGCGGATGGCGCAGACGGCCGGCCGCGGTTAGAGCGGGGTGTTGCCGTGCTTCTTGGGCGGGATGTGGTCGTTCTTCGTGCGAAGCATGTCCAGGGCGCGAATGATACGGCCTCGCGTCTCGCGCGGGTCGATGACGTCGTCGATGAAACCTTTGGATGCTGCGACGTACGGGTTCGCGAACTTGTCTTTGTATTCCTCGACGAGTTGCGCTCGCGTCTCTTCCACGTTGCTCGCGGTCGCCAGCTCCGAGCGATAGATGATGTTGACTGCGGGTTCCGGCCCCATCACGGCGATCTCACCCGTGGGCCACGCGAGGTTGAGGTCGGCGCGCAAGTGCTTGGAACCCATGGCGTCGTAGGCGCCGCCGTAGGCCTTCCGAATGACGATCGTGACCTTCGGCACCGTCGCTTCGGCGTAGGCGTAGACGAGCTTCGCGCCGTGGGTGATGATACCGCCGTACTCCTGCGATGTACCCGGCAGGAATCCTCCCGTATCGACGAACGTCAGAACCGGGATGTTGAACGCGTCGCAGAAGCGAACGAAGCGGGCGGCCTTGCGCGACGAGTCGATGTCGATCACGCCGGCCAGGTAGAGCGGCTGGTTGCCAACGATGCCGACGGTCCGGCCGTCCATGCGCGCCAAGCCGACGATCATGTTCTGGGCCCAATGAGCGTGCACTTCGAGAAAGTCGCCAATGTCCACAACGCGATAAATGATCTCGCGCATGTCATAGGGACGGCCAGCCTCTTCGGGAACGATACGCAGCAACTCCTCGTCGCGGCGGTCCGGCTCATCTCCCGTCTCGACGAACGGCGGATCTTCCATGTTGTTGAGCGGCAGGAAGGACAATAGCCGCCGCACTTCCTGCAGACAGTCCTCTTCGCCGTCAACCGCGAAGTGGCATACACCGCTGCGTGAGGCGTGCGCCATCGCGCCGCCCAGTTCTTCGTGCGTCACGTCCTCGCCGGTCACGGCCTTAATCACGTCCGGCCCGGTGAGGTACATCTGCGATGTGCCTTCCGTCATGAAGATGAAGTCCGTCAACGCCGGCGAGTAGACCGCGCCCCCCGCCGTCGGGCCCATGACGACCGAGATCTGCGGTATCACACCCGATGCGAGTACGTTGCGGGTGAAGATATCACCGTAGCTGGCCAGCGCGTCTACGCCCTCCTGGATCCGCGCGCCGCCGCCGTCGTTAAGGCCGATAACGGGAGCGCCGTTACGCAGCGCCAAGTCCATGATCTTGATTATCTTCTCGCCCATCGGCGTGGAAAGCGAGCCGCCGACGACGGTGAAATCCTGCGAGAACACGTAGACTGGGCGTCCGTCGATGCGGCCCCAGCCCGTGACGACCGATTCGGCCTGGACCTTGTCGTGGTCGAACTCGGTACCGGAGAGCAGCACCATCTCGTCGAACTCTTCAAACGTGCCTTCGTCGAGCAGCGCGTGGATACGCTCGCGGGCCGTCAGCTTGCCGCGCTCGTGCTGCAAATCGACACGCCGCTGGCCGCCGCCCTGCTTGATCTGATCGCGCAGCCGCTGGAGTTTGTCTAACCGCTCTTCATTTGACATAGAATCGCCTCAGCGGTCGATGCTAGCACAGGCCATAGGTGCGGGCAAGAATCCGGCGTGGGCCTGCCCTAGACGCAGGCAGGGAAGCCCCGGGCACTCGATGCGTGCCCGAAGGCGCCCGCAGGGCGCTCCTAGGCGTGCGACCGGTGCCAGCGGACGTAGCGGCCGAGCGCCCAGGCTGCGCGCTCCACGGTGGGGAAGACTGCCAGCCCGGCGTCGATCAGGAGCGTGCGCGCGCCTTCGACCGCGCGCCAACGCGCCTCGTCCGGCGAGTCAGCCGGGCCGATCACGTAGGCGACGGGCTTGCGGCAGCGCACGCCGATCTCGGCGAAGCGCTCCACGATGTGCATCAGCCTGCGACCTGAGTCCGGCCGGCCGAGCACCCAGTCCTCGCCGACGTTGGCGATCAGCAAGTCGAAGTCGGGGCTCTCCGCCATCATCTCGAGCACGGCTGCGCCGGAGACGCCCGCGCCAGAACCGGCCAGGATCGACTGGTCGACAGGGTTGCCGATCCAGTCCCAGAGGTCCGGCGCGCGCTCGCGGATCTGGCTGCGAATGTCCTCGCTCAGGGGCGGCACCTCCAGCCCCTCCTCTGTACAGGCGTCCGCGGCCTGCACCGCACGCCCGCCGCCGCCGCCCACCGCGCCGACGCGATCGCCGGAAGGCGCTTCGCCGAGCAGCGTGAACGCGACGAAGAGATCGATCAGCTCATCCTGCGAATGGACTTCGATTGCACCGGTCTGGCGCAGCGCGCCCTGCCAGACCTCGTTTGAGCCCGCCAGCGCGGACGTGTGCGAGACCGCGGAGCGTGCCCCGGCGCCCGTGCGGCCGCCCTTGAACACGATGACGGGCTTCGACCGCGCGGCGCCGCCCAGGGCGTCGAGGAAACGCCGGCCGGCTCGGACGCCCTCGATATAGGCGCCGATCGCGCGGGTCTCGCCGTCCCCGGCCATGAACGTCAGCAGGTCGGCCGCGTCGAGATCGAGCGCGTTGCCGTAGCTGACGGCGGCTCGATAGCCGATACCGCGGACGTCGCTGTGGATCAGAACCTCCGTCGTATTATTGCCGCTCTGGGAGAGGAACCCTACGGGGCCGGTGCGGCGCGGCAGGTCCGGCCGGAAGGAGATACCCCAGCCGGGGTCGTGGAGGCCCATGCAGTTCGGGCCAAGCAACCTCAGATTGGCCGCCTGGGCTCGGCGCAGCACCTCGCGTTCCAGTTCCGCGTCTTCCTCTCGGCCGGTCTCGCTGAAGCGGCCGGTGAAGAGCTGGACAGTGCGCACGCCCTTCCTGGCGCAGGAGTCCAGCAGCTCCAACACGCCGCCGGAGGGGATGCAGGAGATCACGAACTCGATGTCGCCCGGAATCGCGTCGAGGTCGGCGTAGGCCGTCAGACCGAGGATCTCGGACTCGCGCCGGTGGACGGGGTAGACCGGCCCGCTGAAGCCGAACTCGACGAGGCAGCGAACGTAATCATGGCCGGGGCTATCCGGGTTCGCGGAGGCACCGACGACGGCGATCGACGCCGGGCGCAGCAGCGCGCCGACGTCGGAAATTGCGTTCGCGGCAGACTCGGACATGAGTGCTGGGAGTGTAACGGAGGGGTAGGGACGGGGCAACGCGGGGGCCGTGAGAGCACCTACGAATGCGCGAGGCGCATTCGTGGCTGGCGCTCGCAAGCTGAAGGAGCATAGCATCTAGGTGATGACTACACCGGACCTGCATCTGCGCACGCTGTTCGTGCTCGACGACAGCGGCCGCATCACGGCGACTCGCGAACCCGGATCGGCTTCGCCTCCGCTCTTCTGCCTCGTTCGCGGCGCGACGGAATGTGTCTGGGCCATCCGTGCCGACGTCTCCGATGATATCGCCGCCGAACTCGATGCCCTCGCGGCCGACGAGCTGCCCATCGCGGACCTGCGCGAGCCTCCCGCCCACGCCGAGCGCTACGCGTCACTGCTAGGCGGACGCGTCTCGTCGGGCCCGGCCCTTTCCTTTCCCGATACGCTCCCTGACCCTGGCAACGTCGCCTTCATCGATGACTTGCGGCCGCTTAAGCGGCACCTCCGCGGCTGGGTAGCAGAGGAGATACCGGGCCGCTCGCCGGTGATTGCGGTCGTTGAGGACGGTCACGCCGTGAGCGTCTGCTGCTGCGCGCGCCTCTCCGCGGTCGCAGCCGAGGCTGGTCTTGAGACGGCGGAGGCCTTCCGCGGTCGCGGATTAGGCCCACGTGTCGCCTCTGCATGGGCGCTGCTGGTCCGCGCGTCTGGCCGAATACCGCTCTACAGCACCTCGTGGGACAACCGCGCCTCGCTCGCGGTCGCGCGCAAGCTCCGTCTGCTGGCCTACGCGTCTAGTTGGCGCGTCCACGAGTGAGAGTAGACGGGCCTCCCTAATCGGGAGATCTGTGTTGTTGCTTGGTACCGCAGGCGGGATTCGAACCTGCGGTCCCCACTACCAGCGGGCTTCGTGTTCTTCGATGAAGCCGACCACCTCGCGCAGAGCGCGGGCGGCTGTTGCGACTGCCGCCGCGACACCGGCCTGCATAACTTGGCCGGGATCCGACGCGTCGGTCGTCGCGATCCATGCGGGTCCACAAACTGTTCAGCTTGGGTTACCTCACGACCAAGTTGCTGGCGCCCTCGCATTACGTATGCGGCGCCAACCGGCGAGTAGGCCTCGATCCGTCGCGAGCACTAAGCTTTCGACGCCGTCTGGGCATTCACAAGATCAGGGCGCCGAGGTACGCTCGCCGCTCGTTCGCGCGGCTAGCGTTCGCCACGCCAGTACTCCTCCATCCCATCCGGAGACAATGAACGCTCCGGTCAGCACCGAGATGACCGGACCCAACGGGTAGTGATACCGCGTGACGCTTGGGAACAGAATCGAAAAAAGCAACGTCCAGGTGATAGCCGCGAGGATCAACACCAATGAGGCTTGATTTCGTCGTATCAGGCTGATGGCGGCTGCCACCAGTGCTGCCGCGCCTGCCGCAAAGAAGAAGCTGTTCGCAAGGCGTCGCCATGGCGCCTCCTCGGCACGCGTGAGCAACGGTGTGAAGTCGTCGCTAAACCAAGCGGGAGGGGGTTCCAGCCCGAACCCGCTTTGGCCGTCACCGTTCCCGTACACGGACCGAATGTTATCTCTCGCAAACGGAGGGATGGACACCCGAATAGACGCTGATTTGATGCCATCCGAGTCGTTCTCGTAGAACGCCAGTAGATTGTCGACGGTAGAAGACAGAAACTTCGCAGGATGGCGTAGCTCATTGCGAAGTGTTTCGACCAAGTCCTGATCCTCGCCAGGAAGACCAACGCCAACCGTTGGTGGCTCAAGATGCCGCGCTACGGTACCGCCTGCGTTTTCTCGAAGCGGGACAAAGGCGTGGAGCTGGACGGCGTTTCGCATCGTCCATGGCGCAAGGGCGAGCGCTACTGTAAACGCTGCCAACGCCGCGTTACGAGCGGTGCTGCGCCAAGGGCGCATAGTGAGCGCCCAGAACGTCACCAGCACGAACAGAAGCACCACCCCCTCGTCGCGCACAAGGGCGCTCGCTCCAATCAGCACCCCAAGGAGCAGCGCCTGCCACCACCGCACGCCAGAGCGCTGGGATGACCACGCGATCGTTAGTAGCAATACCAACGTGAACAGCATGGCGAACATCGTTTCCGCATACAGAAGCGCGGAGAAGTAGATTTGACCAGGGAACAGTGCAAGAACCAGCGCCCCGATGTAGGCGGCTCGCCGATCAAAGATACGCAGGCCAACGAGGTAGACAAGAACGACAGTGATGGCAGCGAAGACGATGTTCAAGGCTTGGGCGAGCACCATATGCCAGCCGCCTAGCTTGTACACAAGGGCGAGTGCCAGCGGATAGCCGGGCATCCGCTGTGCAGTCGGGCCACCACCGTAGGGATTGACATAGCCTAGGCCGTGGGCAAGGAGCCTCCCGGTATTGTGGTAGAAGACACTGTCGTCGAACCGGCCGTCGTTAGAGTCCACATCAATGTAGACGACCCAGGCGATGCGAACCGCCACAGCAAGGAGCACGATTGCCGCCAGCAAGAGAACGTCGGCGCGGACAAGTCTTGATGCCAGTCGGGCCGGCAATGAGGATCGCGTGGAGATGAATGGACCAGGGTTCATCGGGGGCCTCACATTCGCTGCGATTCCGCCGTTTCACGATCCTAACATGAGCTCGCCGCCGGATATAGCCGAATCGACGCAGAGTACGCCCACAGCCTCAGCCGTGACTCCAGCGGGAAGCCGCGGCGGCGCTGGATGACATCCTGACCGGCAAATGGCTGGCAAGACGGTGACAGGCCTCCCGATTCAGGAGGCCTGCAAGAGTGGCAGTTGGTAGCGCATGCGGGATTCGAACCCGCGATCTCCGCCTTGAGAGGGCGGTGTCCTGGGCCACTAGACGAATGCGCCCCGTTGGTTAAGCGGTCCGTACTGCGCGGACCAGGTCACTCATACTCAGGTTGGCTGGGGATGGAGGACTCGAACCCCCACTTACGGATCCAGAATCCGCTGTCCTACCATTAGACGAATCCCCAATGTTGTGAAAAAGGATAACACAGGCGGTTTTGGCACGGCAATTGGGCGTATCTCGAAGGGCCACCATCCGAACCTACGCCGTGTCTGCGCCGTATCTAAGTCTTGACCCGCTTCCGCATCTGGCGCGGTTTCGCGCGCGAGGGACGTCCCCACCCGCCACCGCCCGGAGTTTCGATTCCCAGCCGCGCGCCGGCGGCGACCGTGAACTGACCCTTGGACGGCAGCTTCTTCCTGCGACCGCTCGCATCGGTCAGCGAGTCGCGGCCGCGCGTGCCCGGACGGCCGCCGCGGAGCGACCAGGGGCCGCGCTTCCGCCGCTCGCCGACGATAGTGACCTGCGCCGGCGTCAGGAACTCGTACTCGCGGACAACGCCGGCGCCTCCGCGAAACCTGCCATCGCCGCCGGTGCGACGGCGACCACGGTTGCGAATCGAATAGCGGCGCACGCGGAAGGGATAAGCCATCTCCAGCGCCTCGACCGGCGTGTTCATCGTGTTCGTCATGTGCGTGTGCACGGCCGAAAGCCCATCGCCGGACGGGCCGGCCCCGGCACCGCCGGCCAGCGTCTCGTAGTACGCGAACGGCCGCCCGCGCGCGGCGTCGAACCCGCCGATCGTCACGTTGTTCATCGTACCGGCGCTGGCGGCCGGGATGCGGCCGGGCAACGCCTTCGCGAGCGCGCCAAGCACGACATCGACGATGCGCTGCGAGGTCTCGACGTTGCCCGCCGAGACGGCGTGCGGCGAGCTGGCGTTGACCACGCTCGCTTCTGGCAGCGTCAGCGAGACGGGACGCAGACAGCCGTCGTTCGTGGGCGCATCTCCGGGCAGCAGGCAGCGCACCACGTAGTAGACGGCGGAACTGGTGACAGCGGCGACGGCGTTGACAGACGTCGGCCGCTGCGGCGAGCTTCCCGTGAAATCGAAGTGCAGCGTCCTGTTCCGCACCGTGAGGCGGACACGGATCGGCACCGGGTTCGCAGAGTCTCCGTCGTCGTCCAGCGAGTCCTCGAAATCGTAGACGCCATTCGGTATCTCGTTGATCGCCGCGCGGGTGAGCCGTTCCGCGTAGTCCTGGAGCTCGCGCATTCTCGTCACGACCTGCCGCCGTCCGTAGCGCGTGACGAGGTCGAGCAGCCGCTCCTCGCCGGTGCGGTGCGCGGCGAGTTGGGCGTCGAGGTCGCCGCGACGCTCGTCGGGCGTGCGGACGTTGCGCAGCAGCAGCGCCAGCGCCTCTTCGTTGCGGCGGCCGCGACGCAGGAGGCGCAACGGCGGGATGATGACACCCTCCTGGTGCAGCTCCGTCGCGAGCGGCATCGAGCCGGGCGTCATGCCGCCGACGTCGGCGTGGTGCGCCCGGCTGACGAGGTAGCCGACGAGCGCACGGCGGCCGGCGCGCTCGAACACGGGCGAGACCAAAGTTATGTCCGGCAGGTGGGTGCCGCCGAGATACGGGTCGTTGAGGATCACGATGTCGCCGGGCGCGAACGGCGCCAGTGGCAGCGCGGCCTGAACCGAGACCGGCATCGCACCCAGGTGGACGGGGATGTGGGCCGCCTGCGCGACGAGGCGGGCTTCGGCGTCAAACACGGCGCAGGAGTAGTCGCGGCGCTCCGTGATGTTCGGCGAGTGGGCCGTGCGGCCCAGCGTCACGCCCATCTCTTCCGCAACAGAGGCGAATAAGGAGTGGAAAACGGCCAACGCTGTCGGATCCACGCGGTTAGTCATGTCACCGTCAGCCTTCGCACTCGAGTAGCAGGTTGCCGGTGTCGTCGACCCGGCCCTGCCAGCCAGGCGGGATCGCGGTCGTCGCGTCGAGCTGCAGGACGAGCGCCGGGCCGCGCAGCCTGTCGCCGCCGCGCAGCCGAGATCGGTCGTAGAGCCACGTCGCGCGCGGCCTGCCGCCGAACCAGACGGCCTCGCGTCCAACGCGGCCCAACCGGGGGTCGCCGTCGCCGCGGGCCAGCCGCGCCAGCCGCACCGGCGCGCCCGGCAGCTCGGCCCGCAGCCGAACCGCTACGACCTCCACCGCACGCTCCGCGTCGGCGTGGCCGTAGCGGCGGCCGTGAGCGCGATGAAACGCGGCCAGGAAGCGGGCGGGGTCGCAGCCGTCTGCGCGTGCCGAGACCGGTATCGTGAGTTCGTAGGACTGGCCGGCGTAGCGTAGATCTAGTGATCGGCGCATGACGGGAGCCGACGAGCGGCCGAACTGGCTGCGGAGACTACGACGCGCCTGTGACTCCAGCATGGCGAACGCGCGGCCCAGCCTGTGCGTGAAGGCACCGTCATCCTCCACCGGCGCGAGCAAGGCCTGCACGTGGTCGGTCGTGATCGGCGAAGCGGCCATGCCAAACGCCGAGAGGACACCGGGGAACGGCGGCACCAGCACGCGCGGGATCGCCAGCGCTTCCGCCAAGTCGCAGGCGTGGAGCGGGCCCGCGCCGCCGAACGCGACGAGCGTGAAACGTCGCGGGTCGTGGCCGCGCTCGACGGAGATGACGCGCAGCGCGCGGGCCATGTTGGCGTTCGCGACCTCCAGCACGCTCGCCGCCGCGCCCTCTAGATCGCCGCTGAAGTTTCGCGCGACAGGCCGCAGCGCCCGCCGGGCCGCGGACGGCGACAGCGTCATCCGCCCGCCGAGAAAGGCGTCCGGGCGCAGCCGGCCCAGCAGCAGGTTGGCGTCGGTCACAGTCGGCAGGTCGCCGGCGCCGTAGCAGGCCGGACCGGGGTCGGCGCCCGCGCTCTCGGGGCCAACGCGCAACGCGCCACCCGCGTCGATGGTCGCGATAGACCCGCCGCCCGCGCCGACGGTATGGACATCGACGGTGGGGATGCGGAGCGGCAGGCCGTCGATTGACGATTCCGACGTGAACGGCACCGCGCCATCCAAAAGGCAGACGTCCGTCGACGTGCCGCCCATGTCCAGCGTGATCGCCCGCTTCACTCCGGCGGACTTCGCCGACGCGAACGCTCCCGCGACACCGCCCGCCGGCCCGGAGAGCACCGTGCGCACGGCCGTCGCGCCGGCGGCGGCCGCGGAGGCGCTGCCGCCGTTCGACTGCATGATGCGCAGGTTCCGCACGCCGGCGTGGCCGAGGCCCTCCGCAAGGCGGGTCAAGTATCGCTCCACGACGGGGCCGATGTAGGCGTTGAGGACGGTGGTGCTGGTGCGCTCGTACTCGCGGTGCTCCGGCAGAACGTCGATCGACGCCGAGCAGGCGAGACCGGCGCTGCGGGCGGCGTCGCGGACCAACTCCTCGTGGCGCGGGTTGAGGAACGAGAAGAGGAAGCACACCGCGAGCGATTTTACTCCGCGATCGCGGAGGCTGCGCACCAGCTTCACCGCCTCACGCTTCGATAGCCGCTGCAGAACCTCGCCGCGATAGTCCAGCCGCTCGCGGGCTTCCAAGCGCAGGCGCTGCGGCACCAGAGGCGGCGATCGGCGCGGCTCCAGGTCGTAGAGGTTGGGCCGCGTCTGCCGGCCGATCTCCAGCACATCGCGGAAGCCCTCGGTCGTGATCAGCGCTGTGCGCGCGCCTTTCCGCTCCAGCACCGCGTTCGTCGCCACAGTCGAGCCATGCACGACTTCGTCCGGTCGCCACGCGGCGCCGTCTGCACCCGCCTCTGCCAGGCCGGCTAGCACGGCCCGCGAAGGGTCGTCGGGGGTGGACGGGCGTTTGTAGACGAAGAGGCGGCCGTCTTCCCAGAGCAGGAAGTCGGTGAAAGTGCCGCCCACGTCGACGCCCAGTACGGAAGCCATACGGACGTGAGTATAGGGCTCGCGCGGCGGCTTCGCCAGAAGGCGTCGCCGCAGCGGACGCACCCTGCAGGGCTGCGCCGCTGCCCCGCAGGGTGCGCCTAGGCCGGCGGCAGGTTGGTGAGGAAGTCGACGACGGCCTGCTTGTAACGCGGATCGGCGACGGTCGTCAGGTGATCGGTGCCGGGGATCTTCACCAACTCCGCCGTCGGAATTGCGGCGGCGAGGGCGTCCGGGCTGCCGACGAGATCGTCGTCCGCGCCGTTGACGATCAGCACCGGCACTTCGACGGCGGCCAGCGCTTCGTCGCTAACGGCGTCGCGCGACGACAGCGAGTAGGCGGCCAGGGCTTCCAGGTCGTTGCCCAGCGCCTCGGCCAGCACCCGGAAGCCCTTCGCGGTCGGGTCCGCGATCGAGTCCGGGTCATCCGTCAGCATCGCGTCGGCCCGCAGCGAGCCGTCGCTGATCGACGCGTCGCGGGCGAATTCGCCGACGCCGGCCAGCACGACGGACGTGAAGCGCTCCTGGTGGTGGGCGAGCAGGTGCAGCGAGATCGCCGCGCCCATCGAGTAGCCCATCAGGTCGGCGCGCTCGATGCCCAAGTGGTCCATCAGACCGATCACGTCGTCCGGCATCGCGTCGCCAGCGTAGGCCGCCGGGTCGTGCGGCTTTCCGCTCTGGCCGTGACCGCGCGCGTCGAGACCGACGACCTGACGGATGGCCGTCAACTCCTCCACCCAGCCGGTCGCGACCCAGTTGAGTAACAGGCTGGCCGTGAAACCGTGGAGCAGAATTATGGGCCGGCCTGCGCCAAAGACTTCGTAGTGAATGGGGACGCCGCCCGAGTCAAACGAACCAGCGCCCGGCGGCACTCGCGTCGTTGACCCGGCGGTTGGCAGGGCAGCGTCCGGCGGCGTCGCCGTCACGGCTGCCGGATCGCCGCCATCGACGCAGCCTGCGAGCGCGAGCGCCGTCAGCCCGCCGGCGGCGGCCAGCGCCGTTCCGAGCACGCAGCGCCGCGTGACCAGGTTCGACAGGAGCGGCAGAGATCCAGATGTCCGTCGCAACACGCCGCTATCTCCGCACTTCTTGCAGCAGCAGCGTTTCGGGCATGTTCTCAGGCGCCGTCTCGTTCATGCTGCCGGAGCGGAAACCCGCCAAGTCGACGGTGACGTGACGGTAGCCGAGCTGGTTGAGCCGCTCCACGACGCGCTCGCGGTTGTCGCCCGCGAATAGCACTGCGATGCCGTCCGGCTCCAACTCGATCCGTGCGACCTCTCCGTGGTGGCGGACGCGGAGTTGCCGGATGCCCAGCGTACGGAGGAACGCCTCGGCCGCGCCGATACGTTCGAGCGCCTCGACCGTGACGGGCGTGCCATACGGGATGCGGGACGAGAGGCAGGCCATCGCCGGCTTGTCCCAGGTGGGCAGGCCGCGTTCCTGTGCGAGCTGCCGGATCTCTGCCTTCGTGAGGCCGGCCTCGATGAGCGGGCTGCGCACGCCCAGCTCTTCCGCGGCGACGCGGCCTGGCCGGTGGTCGCCGAGGTCATCGACGTTGCAGCCATCGACGACGAAAGGGTAGCCACGCTCGTAAGCAAGAGTTGCCAGCAGACCGTACAGTTCCGTCTTGCAGTGGAAGCAGCGCTGCGGCGAGTTTTCGACGTACCCGTCGCGGTCCATCTCGCTGGTGGAGA
This sequence comes from Chloroflexota bacterium, assembly GCA_029262675.1. Lineage (GTDB taxonomy): Bacteria > Chloroflexota > Dehalococcoidia > DSTF01 > RBG-16-68-14 > JADFKB01. The sequence goes on from JAJCYW010000006.1 coordinate 219,823, forward strand.
CGGTCTCGAACGGGATGCCTATATCGAGGCAGACCGCGCGCGCCTCCTCCACTTCGGCCTCTGGAATCGAAGGCGAGACGCCGGTGACGGCGAGCGCCTCTTCGCCGACGGCGTCGAAGGCGGCCGCAGCCAGGAACGTGCTGTCGACGCCGCCCGAGCAGGCGACGACGACGCGCCGCATCTCGCGCAGAATCGACGTCAACGTTGCTTGCTTGGCCGCGGTTGAGTCGCTCATAACTGCACTGCGATCATCCTAGCACGTGGCGTAGCACGTGACGCAGCACGCAGCGCAGCAGATAGCGTCACACGTAGCCGGAGCGCCTCGGATTCGCATCTGCTCCGGCTAAAGCAGCGGCGGATGCGTGACGATACGTATTAGAGGCGGCCCCACGTTCGCACCACCGCCCCCGGAGAAGGGACCACATGGGACGGCATTCAACTCGCACGCTCTACGTTATCTTTGCGGCCTGTATGTTCGTCGCGGTCGCCGCAGTCACGGCGGCCGTCACGCTGGTCCAGTACGACGGCGTCCGCGACCAGGCCGAGCGGGACGCCTCGGAAGCAACCGCCGCGGCACTCGCGCCTTCGTTCGCAAGCCTGGAGGCGACGGACAGCGCCGCGTTCAGCGCGACGGCCGTCGCATTTGTCAACGAGCACACAACTGCGCTCCGGCTCTGGTCGCCGGACGGCGATCTGCTCGCCTCCGAAGGCGCGGATGCCAGCGACACGACACCCGTACTGACCAACACAGCCGGAGAGACATCGCGGCAGCGGGTGGACTCGCCGCAGGGAGCCGTGCTGGCGACATTCGCCGGCCTGCCGTCCGGCGCGACGCTCGAGATCCAGCAGCCCTACGCCATGGTGGCGTCGTCCATCGCCACGACCCGCCAGCAGTTGATCCTGTTCGCCATCATCGGCGGGGCGGCGGTGCTGGTGCTGCTGCAGGCGGTCTTCTGGGGCGTGACGCGCGGCATCCGCAGCGAGTACGACCGCTTGGCCTACCTCTACCGCTCCGGCCAGGCGATCCGCTCGACGCTGGACCTGACGAACGTGCTGGAGCAGGTGACGCGGGATTGCGCCGTGCATACCAGCGCCCAGGCGGGGCTGGCGACGGTGCTTGAGGACGAGAGCGACGAACTGATCCTGAAGGCTAGTTACATAACGGCGACTGAGACCACAGCGCAGCACCACAAGATGGTAGAGGAGTGGTTCATACGCCGCTGCGCCGCCACCGGCGAAGCCGTCAGCACGAACGAAGAGAGCTTCCACTACGAGCGCACGCTGGGCCACGAACTGCAGCCGCAGGGGCCGGTTTCGATCCTCTGCGTTGCCATTCCCGGCCGCGAACGCCCGATCGGCGTGATCACGCTCGTCCGCGCCGCCTCGCGCGGGGCATACCACGCCAACGAGGTGCACATGATCAAGGAGATCGCCGCGCAGGCCGGCATGGCCGTCGAGCAGGCGACGTTGTTCACCAAGGTGCGCGCCTACGCCGAGGAGGTAGAGATTGGCTACGACGGCACGCTGCGGGCGCTGATGGCGGCACTGGACACGAAGGACTCCGCGACGCAGGGGCACTCGAAGCGCGTCGCGCGGCTGACGACAGCTCTGGCCCGCGAGATGGATCTCCCACCGGAGCGGATGGCGGATATCGAACGCGGCGCCCTGCTGCACGACGTCGGCAAGATCGGCGTGCCGGACTCGGTGCTGCAGAAGCCCGGCCCTCTCGACGAGAGGGAGTGGACGGCGATGCAAAAGCACCCGCTGCTGGCCGGGCTGATGATCTCCAACATCAGCTTCCTGGAGGGCGCGACGCCGATCCTGCTCTACCACCACGAGCGCTACGACGGCGGCGGCTACCCGTTCGCGCTGGAGGGCGAGGCGATCCCGCTGGAGGCCCGCATCTTCGCCGTCATCGACGCCTTCGACGCGATGACGTTCGACCGGCCGTACCGGGAGGCGCAGCCGACGGAGACGGCGCTGCGGGAGATCCGGGCCAACTCCGGCACGCAGTTCGACCCCGAGGTAGTAGAAGCGTTCGCGCGCATGATCCGCCGTATGCCGCAGTCAGAGCTGCTCGCGGCGTAGGGGCGGTGGTCAGTTCAGTTTCACTGGCGCTGGATATTCGGCCAGAGGAACAGGAACCTCTACGACCGTGCCCAGAGAACTGAGATCGCCTATTTCACTCAGTGAACCACCGCCTCTTCCAGCGCCTCCTTGAGCAAATGCGATCCAGAGCACGCCGTACGACTTGCCTGGGGCAGAATCTGTACCGGGCGCAGGCCGCGTCTGAAAATCTCCGACCGCAACAATGAACCAAACCGGAATATCTTCTCCTGCGTACCCGAGCCATCCCTCAGTAGGCGCGCCGCCTTCCGGGGCAAACAGCGCGCGGACCTTGCCAACGGTCGTGTCCGCATAAGAAACTGATTCAATATCATGGACTACGTACGGTGGCGCAGATGTAAAGATCTCTCTCGCCTGATTCAGAGCGCCCTGTAGCGTTTGCGTGATCTTGCCGACAGCAGAGGTCGGGCGGGCGTCGGCGGACGTAGCGGTTCTCGCATCGCCCAGTTCGATTGGGTCAGGAAACTCGGCGAGAGGAACGGGAACCTCTATGACCGTGCCAAGTTGACTCAGGTCATATTCCTCATTCCTGATGCCTGAATGAACGCCAATTTCACCCTTGGGCACCACCACCCAGACCGTGCTGTGCCATGTGAGAGGCTCCTTCGCCCAATCTGTCGCCCCTCGCCTGGACACCCGCTGAAATCTTCCGCTTGCTACGACCACCCAGGCTGGAAGATCATCAGCAGCATCCCACGCTTTGATCGTTAGCTCAGGATCGAACAGGCTTCGAGCTTCACCGACGGTTGATTTGACGTACACCACCGAGTCGATTTCATGAACACGAAACGGAGGGGAGGCAGTGAATTTCAGTCTTGCTATGTTGAGCGCGTCGTTGACAGTTTCGGCCGGCTTCCCGGTAGCCGGTGTTGGATGCGAGGTCGATGAGAGCGCCTGTTCCTCCCCGCCGCCGCGAACGACGAGCAGCACGCCGCCGGCAAGCAACAGCAAGGCCGCGACGATGAGAATGGGAAGTCCGCGTTTGTTCATGAAGCACCGCCTTCGCTCCGCCATTGTACACCCGCACGGCCGGGCTGTCGCGCTCCGGCTAACAGCTACAGCACCAGTCCGCAGCGTTTGACCATACGCTAGAACGGTAGCTATCATGCTGACTGCCGCGAGTGTCAAGGCGTAGGTATACGCCCGCACACAGCGCGGACAAGTGCTTATGGCTCCATCTACGTCGTTTCCGGGCAACATCGGGTTCTACCTGGCCCTGATCTTCTTCTTCTCACTCTTCCTCTTCCTGCTCGGCCTGCGGCTTGTCGTCATCGCCGGCGCGAAGAAGGAAGACCGCCTCGGCTCCCTGAGCGACATCGTCGAACGCGTGGTCACGCTCCCCTACCTCGTGCTGGGAACGGGGCGGCTGAATCGGTCCGCCTACTGGTACTCCGGCCTGCTGCACACGATGATCTTCTGGGGCTTCATGGTGCTCCAGGTCCGCACGTTGAACTTCCTGCTAGACGGCTTCCACCAGGACGCCAGCTTCGCCAGCCTCTTCGGCATCGTCTACACGCTCTTCCGGCCGGTGATGGAACTCTTCAACATTCTCGTCATCCTCGGCGTCGGCCTGGCCGCCTTCCAGCGCATCTTCATCAAGCCGCCGCGGCTGACGCTGAACTTGGACGCATGGTTCATCCTCTTCCTCACCTCGTTCCTGATGGTGACCGATGTCTTCACCACCAGCTTCGAGATCATGCTGCATCGAGGCGACCGCGACGCCTTCTCGTTCTTCGCGTTCGGCGTCGCCAACTTCTGGGACGCGATCGGCGTCAGTGAGAGCGTGGCGGAAGGGCTGCACGCCACCTTCTGGTACCTGCACCTGATCGACTTCCTGGCGTTCCTGGCCTACCTGCCGATCTCCAAGCACTCGCACATCATGTTCGCGCCGTTCAACGTCTTCTTCCGCAGGCTGACGCCGACAGGCACGCTCCAACCGATCAAGGACATCGAGGAGCAGGAAGTCTTCGGCGTCGGCCGGGTGCAGGACTTCACGTGGAAGCAGAACCTGGACTTCTACACCTGCACGGAGTGCGGCCGCTGCGAGATCAACTGCCCCGCCTATACGACTGGCAAGGACCTCTCGCCGAAAGAGATCATGCATGAGATGCGCGGCGTAGCGGAGGCACAGGTGCGCGTGTCGCTCGGCACCGGCGACGCGGAGCCTGTCACGCTGATCGACGCCGTCGGCTTCGATGCGATCTGGGACTGCGTCAACTGCGGCGCCTGTCAGTACCAGTGCCCGGTCTTCATCGAGCACATCCCGGCGCTGACGGACATGCGCCGCTTCCTGGTGATGGACGAGGCCAAGATGCCGGAGACGGCCGCCTCGACGCTGATGCAACTCGAACAGCGCGGCCACCCCTGGCCGGGCGCTGCGTTCACACGGACATCGTGGATGGAGGAGCTCGATTTCGAGGTGCCGAAGTTCGACGGCAGCCAGGAGTACCTGTACTGGGTAGGCTGCACGGGCGCGCTCGTCGAACGCAACATGAAGGTGACACAGGCGCTGGCCCGCCTGCTGCGAGAGGCCGGCGTGACGTTCGGCTGTCTTGGCGAGGAAGAGACCTGCTCCGGCGACCCGGCGCGCCGCCTGGGCAACGAGTACCTCTTCCAGATCCAGGCCGGCCAGAACATCGAGACCTGGAAAGCCAAGGAAGTCCAGAAGGTGATCACTGCCTGCCCGCACTGCTTCAACAGCATGAAGAACGAGTACCCGCAGTTCGACGGCAACTTCGAGGTGCTGCACCACACTGAGGTGCTGGCGGAGCTAATCGCCGACGGCCGGCTAACGCCCGGCCACGACCTGCCGGAGAAGGTCGTCTACCACGACTCGTGCTTCCTGGGCCGCCACAACGACATCTACGAGCCGCCGCGCGACATCATCAAGGCGATCCCCGGCGCGGAGTTGCAGGAGATTGAGGGCCATTGCCGCGAACGAGGCTACTGCTGCGGTGCGGGCGGCGGCCACATGTGGGTAGAGGAATCGAAGGGTGACCGCATCAACCAAGCCCGATGCTCGCAGGCGCAGGACTGCGCTGAGAGCTGCGGCTCGGATCTGATCGCCGCCAACTGCCCGTTCTGCATCCAGATGTTCGACGACGGCATCCCCTCCGTCGAAATGGACGAAGAGAAGCGCGCGGAGACGCTCGACGTCGCCGAGCTGCTAGCCCAGTCCGTCTTCGGCACAGACAACGGCGCCAAGCCTGCCGCAGTAGCGGAGACGGCGGAAGAATCGACCGCTGAGCCTGCAAGCGAAGCGGAGTCTCCATGACAGACGAAGAACAGCCGGAAGAGCAGGGTTCACTACCGCAGCCGCTGCTGCTGGCGATCTACGCCGCGCTCGTCGTGGCGCTTGTCCTCGTCCTCGTCCTCGTCGGCACCATCGGCACGTAGCCGCGGCGAGTCACCACCACACTTCGGCAGGCCTTGCGCGCCGGACGCGCATCTGCGACCATACAGATCGCTGAAGACAGTGGGTGGCTACCAGACAGAAAAGTCTGCCTGGTAGCTTTAAAGCCAAGAGCGCCCGCCGAGGCAGATCAGAAGGATTCATCCTGCGCATTCGCCGCGCGGGTCCGCTCCCTAGTCGAGCGGGGAAATGTCTGACCGATCGCGCCTCATCTTCATCCTGATGGGGCGTTTCTGTTTGCCCCGATACGACAGGCGCATATCGCGCCCGGGAGGAACAATGCCTAGCGAAAAGAAGATCGAGGAAGTGAAGGAGCTGCGCGAACGCATCGAACGCGCGGCCATCGTCATCGCCGCGAACTACCGCGGACTCGGCGTAACGGACATGGTGAAGCTGCGGCGGGCGCTACGCGGCGGTGAAGGCGTCGAGATGCGGGTCGTCAAGAACCGGCTCTTCCGGCGCGCCACAGAGGAAGCGGAAAAGCCGGAGCTGGCCCAACTCGTCGACGGGCCGACGGCCATCATTTTCGGATACGAAGACGTCACAGTACCCGTTCGCATCGCGACGGAATACATCAGAAATGCCAAGAACGAGTTCGGCCTGCGCATAGGCGTGATGACGGGCCAGGTGCTAAGTGAGGCCGACCTGAAGGACCTGGCGGAGCTGCCACCGAAGGAGATCCTGGTCGCGATGCTGGCCGGCGCGTTGCAGGCACCCATCACCAACCTCGTCGGGCTCTTCGGCCAGCTCATGCCGCGGGCGCCGGGGCGGCTGCTGCAAGATAGCGTCACGACATTCGGCGGGCTGCTGGAGGCGCGCGCGAACCAGCTAGAGGCAGGGGGAGCATAAGCAATGCCAGACGAAGAAGAGAAGACCGAAGACGAAGCGCCGGCTGCGGCGGAAGACGCGGGCGCGGAGCCTGATAAGAATGAGTCTGCTGACGCAGCGCCTGAAGATAGCGAATCCAAGGGCGCCGAGCCTGTAAGCGAAGCGCCCGCCAAGGAAGAGAAGCAAGAGGCGAAACCGAAAGCCGCCAAGGGAGGGAAGAAGAACGTGGCCAACAAGATTGAAGAGGCGTTTGAAGTAATCAAGGGAATGACGGTCCTGGAACTGCGCGACCTGAACAAGATGATCGAGGAAGAGTTCGGCGTGACGGCGGCGGCTCCGGTCGCCTACGCGGCCGCGCCGGGCGCAGCGGCGGGCGCTGCCCCCGCGGAAGCCGCCGAGGAGAAGACAGAGTTCACGGTGACAATCAAGGAAATTGGCGAAAACAAGATCAACGTCATCAAGGCCGTTCGCGCGGTGACGACGCTGGGCCTCAAGGAAGCAAAGGATCTAGTAGAGTCGGCGCCGGCGGCGGTGAAGGAAGACATCGGCAAGGAAGACGCGGAAACCGCCAAGAAGGCGCTGGAAGAAGCCGGCGCCACGGTAGAGCTCTCCTAGCGGTCACGCGGCGATCGGTTCGCGGATCTTCATGGATCCGTCTGCCGTCCGCGCGGCTGGCCGCATCTCACGTAGCGCTGCGCGGCCTTCGCAGCAACACCTCCGACAGGAGGTACCTTCGCTGGCCGCGCGCCGCGCCAACCTGGTATAGTCCCGCCGATGGAATGCTACGCCTGCAGCAATGAGGCCGCACGACAATGCCGGCGCTGCGCGCGCGTCTACTGCGAGTTGCACGGCGGCGACCTCTGCGCGGAATGCCTGAGCCCTGCCAGTTCGCTACCCTCCTTCAACCTCTATCGCGGATCGCTGCTGGCGCTGCTGATCGGCACCGCTGTCGCGATCTGGCTGCTGGTGAGGCCGCCGGGCGGCGACAGCGGCGGCCAGGTGATCATCTCCGAAGTGACACCGACGAGCATCGTCACCGCCGTGGTTAGCACCGAGACACCCGTGAGCCTCACGCCCCAGGCGACAAGGACACCCGGCGCCCGCACCACGCCAACGCCGGATGCGACGGCGACTCCTGCGGCTCCGGCGGTGACGGAGTACGTCGTCCAGTCCGGCGACAACCTGTACGGCATCGCGGAGCTTTTCGCGCCTCCAGGCATCGCATTCCCCGACTACGCGGTGGATATTGCCGAGGCGAACGGACTCGGAGACATCAGCACCGCCATCATCAACCCAGGCGACGTCCTCGTGCTGCCGTAGCTTCATGGCAGGGGAGCGTAGCTCGGCGTGGTGGGCGGTCCTCCGCAGCGCACTGCTGTTTGCGCCCGTCCTGGCCGTGGCCCTCGTCGCGCTGGCGTTCCTCGCCGGCGAACTGGCGGAGAACGGGGCCAGCGCCGCGCCCATACTCGCGCTGGTGCTCGTCGGTTCGGTCGCGATCTTGCTCACGTACCAGGTCGTCCAGTCGCTACGGGACCTTTTCGCCAGTGCCGTGGAGACGGTGGGAGAGGTAGAGCGCTGCTGGTCGCGCAACGACTTCTTCCTCTTCCGCAACAGCTACATCTTCATCGGCCGCGACGTGTTCCGCGTGCCGGCGGTGCAGGGCACTACTTTGCAGCCCGGCGATCGCGTCCGCGTCGTCCACTATCCGCACACGGGCGCCGTGGAGGAGCTGGAAGTGCTGACAGGCGCCGACACAGAATCGAGCGCAGCCCGTGGCTGAGCAGGAACATCCAGTGCTGTACCAGGCCCGCATCCATGACCTGCCGACCGGCGACCGGCCGCGTGAGCGCCTGCGCGACGCGGGCGCTAGCGCGCTTTCCAACCCGGAGCTCTTGGCGATCATCCTGCGCACGGGCGGCGCAAAGGAGAACGCGCTGGCGATGGCCTCCCGTCTGCTGGCGACGTTCCACGGGCTGGCCGGACTGGCGCGCTGCAGCTTCGCCGACCTACGCGCTCAGCACGGCCTGGGCGACGCCAAGGCGGCGCAGATCCAGGCCGCGATGGAGCTCGGCAAGCGGCTGGTCGCGGCGCAGCCGGAGGAACGGCCCGTGATTCGCAGCGCGGAGGACGCCGCACGGCTACTGCAGAGCGACATGGCCGTGCTGGACCAAGAGCACATGCGAGTGCTGGTGCTCAACACACGCAACCACGTACTGGCGACAGCCGACGTCTACCGCGGCAACGTGCATACGGCCGTAATCCGCATCGGCGAGCTGTTTCGGGAGGCGCTGCGACACAACGCGCCAGCGATTATACTGGCACACAACCACCCTTCCGGAGACCCGTCACCCTCGGCCGACGACGTCGCGATGACGAAACAGGCGGTCGAGGGCGGGGAGTTGCTGGACATCGAGGTGTTGGACCACCTCGTCATCGGAAGTAACAGCTACGTGAGCCTGAAACAGCAGGGCCTGGCCTTCTCATGATCCGACTCATCGCGCTCGACCTCGACGGCACGCTGCTTAACCCGGCGTTCCGCGTCAGCGACGAAGACCAGGCCGCCGTCGCCGCCGCCCGCGAGCGCGGTGTCCAGGTCTCACTGAACACGGCTCGCTGGTACGGACTGGCACAGCGCACGGCGCGCAGGCTGGAGCTGGCCGCGCCCCTGGTCTGCCACAACGGCGCGCACATCAAGCTCCCAAACGACGGCGCGGAACTGCTGCACCTGCAGATCCCGGCGGAGATTGCGAAGGAGATCGCCGCGCACTGCGACACGCACGGCTTCGAAGCATACTCGACGATCGACGGAGTGACTTACATGCGCTCGCCGCGCGAGATCGACGCGGCACGATTGCCGCAGGACATGCGGCTGGACAACGACCACGCGTCGCGGGTGACGGGGCCGGTCACCGGCTTCGTCGTGTTCGGAGAGGATGCCGTACCGTCGCTTGTCGAACGCTTCGCCGGGCCGTACGCCGGCCAACTGGAGTTTCCTGTCGGCGCGAGCGAGGGCGTCACACCGTACGTGTCGATCGGCGCGACGGGCGCCGATAAGGGGCGCGCGCTGCGGCTGGTCTGCGAACACTTGGACATTTCGCCGGACGAATCGATGGCAATCGGAGATGCCGCGCCGGACGTGCCGATGTTCGAGGTGGCAGCCACGGGCGTTGCGATGGGCAACGCGTCCGAAGACGTGAAGGCGGCCGCGGACGCGACAGCGCCGTCGAACACCGAGAGCGGCGTGGCGTGGGCGATCCGGCGTTTCGTGCTGGAAGTAGACTAGGCTGCGTTAGCCGCCCTTGTTCTGCCCACCGACGCGGTCGAGCCGTTCGATCTTGAGCGTCGCCGGGTCGAAGATATCGACGAAGTTCTCCCGCATGGCGGCCATGTGCGCCGTCTGTGCGTGCGACTCGAAGGCGGCGTCGTCCTCATAGAGTTCGAAGAAGATGATCTCGGAGGGATCCTCCTGGTTGCGATGTACGAGGTAGGCGAGCGCGCCCGGCTCGTTCGCGGCGACGGCCTCGGCCATCGTCTTGACCTTGTTCAACGCCTCTTCTTCCTTGCCATCCTTGAACTTCATCCGGGCGATAACCGTGACCATCTTCCCCTCCTATAGGTGCGTTGGTGTGTGAGTGGAACCGGCGGCCAGTATAGCAGGCCGCCGAGCATGCCGCGTTAGGCGTCTCTTTCCAGGAAGTCACGCGCCTCGCGCTCAATGAGGCTGTAGACCTCCTGCAGCGGGAGGTTTCGCTCCCGCGCGATCTTCGCGCAGACTTCGTACTCCGGCGCGATGTGGGGCGGCCGGCCGGCAAGCCGCTTCACCTTCACAGCCGCCGGGCCCAGCGACGACTCGAACGCGACCTCCTCGCGCTCGGCCACGTGACGCTCCACGCCGCGCACGCGCACGCCCAACGTCGTCGTCTCGCGCAGGATGAGGGCGGCCAGATCGTGCTCGCGTTCCGGCGTGCAGAGCACGGAGAGCACGAAGCCGTTACGCCCCTTCTTCATCTGCACCGGCGTCAGCCAGACGTCGGCCGCGCCGGCGGTCAGCAGGCGCTCCTGCGCGTATGCCAGCAGCTCCGGCGTCATGTCGTCGATGTTCGTTTCGAGGAGTTGCATAACGGATGCTGCTGGTTCGTCGAGCGCGTCGCCGACCCAGAGTCGGGCCGCGTTCGGCACGCCGTCGATCTCGCGGCCGCCGGCGCCTGCGCCTACGGCCCGCACCGTCATCGGCGGCCGTTCGAAGCGGGCCAGCGTCGCGACGAGCGCCGCGCCCGTGGGTGTCACCAGCTCCATTTCGATGTCAGGGGCGGGCCGCAGCGGCGCGCCCGCGTTCGCGAGCAGCTTCAGCGCGGCGGGCGCGGGTACGGGCAGCCGGCCGTGGTCGCTCTGCGCCCAACCGCCGCCAACCGGCAGCGGGGAGCAGTAGAGCTGCTGGATGTCCAGCAGGCGCAATCCGGCGACCGTGCCGGCGACATCGACGATGGCGTCGACGGCGCCGACTTCGTGAAACTCCACGTCGTTCGGGCCAACGCCGTGGACCTCCGCCTCGGCGGACGCCAGCGCGCTGAAGACGCGTCCGCTCCGCTCCTTGTCGCCGTCCGGCAGCCGGGAGCCCTCGATCAGCGCCAGCACGCCGTCCAGTTTTCGATGCGGCTGCGGCGTGCCGTCCAGCGTCACGGTTGCCTTCGTCGCGGCGAGGCCAGCGCGGGCGGTCTTCACCGCTTCGAGCCGATAGCCGTCCACCGGCAGCGTCGCCAGCTCCTTGCGCAGCACGTCGGCGGACAGGCCAGCGTCGATCAGCGCGCCGAGCAGCATGTCGCCGCTGATGCCGGTCGGGCAGTCCAGATAGGCGATTGCCATGGCGAGCTCAGTCCGGCCGTTCGCTGAGGGCGAGGCGGTTGATCACGCCGGCCTGGTAGCCGGCGCCGAAGCCGTTATCGATGTTGACGACGGAGACGCCCGCCGCGCAGGCGTTCAGCATCGCCAGCAGGGGCGCGATGCCGCCGAAGCTGGCACCGTAGCCGACTGACGTGGGCACGGCGATAACGGGCACCGCCACAAGGCCGGCAACGACGCTCGGCAGCGCACCCTCCATGCCGGCGACAGCGATGATGACGCGGGCGTCCTGGAGCGCGGGCAAGTGGTCGAGTAACCGATGAATGCCGGCGACGCCGACATCGTAGACGCGCTGCACTTCGTTGCCCATCAACTCCGCCGTCACGGCCGCCTCTTCGGCGACCGGCAGGTCGGCGGTGCCGCCGCAGAGCAGGGTCACGCCGGGCTCCCTACGCATCGCGTTGCGCACCAGGGTGATCGAGCGGGCGGTCTCGTGGTACTCGGCATCGGGTATCGCTTCACGGACGGCCGCGAAGCAGTCGGCGTCGGCGCGCGTGACCAGCACGCGGTCGGCCTGCTCTGCCAGACGCGTGGCGATCTCCGCCACCTGGTGCGGCGTCTTGCCTTCGCCGAGCACGACTTCGGGGAGCACGTCGCGCAGGGCGCGGTGGTGGTCGATCTTGGCGTAGCCGATGTCCTCGTACGGGAGCGTACGCAGGTCGGCGACCGCGGCCTCGATGCTCGTCGTGCCCGCGGCGACGCTCTCCAGCAGCTCGCGTAGCTTGTGCTGGTCTATGGTTTGATCTCCCCTTCGACCGTCGTCACAGCACAGCCGCCGATCTCCACGGCGCGGCCTTCGTCGGCGACGCGGACGAAGACGCGGCCGTCGCGGCCGATCTCCTGCCCCTGCGTCGCCGTGTACTCGCTGCCTGTCTCCTGCAGCAGCCCGCTCGCGGCCAGGTACGCGCCGACGGCGGCGTTGCCACTGCCGCAAACCGGGTCCTCGCTGATACCGGCTGAAGGCGCGAACGATCGCACGCGGACGGCGGCCTCGCCACCGGGCTGCAACGCGAACGCCGTCACGCCGACGATGCCGAGCTCGTCGCTAAGGGCCGCTACGGCCGACAGATCCGGCCGCAGCGTCTTCAGTGCGTCGGCTTCCATCTGTACGATCAGCCAGACCGGCCCGACGTCTATCGCGAGCGGGGGATGGCCGTTCAGCACAGGTGCCCTTAGCGCGCTGGAGATCGCTTCGATTGCGCCGCCATGCTGGGCGGCTATCTTGGGCTGCGGCGTGCGCACGAAGATGCGGCGCTCCGCACCCACGCCCTCCACCGTCAGCGACAGAACGCCCGCTCCGCACTCCATTCGCAGCGACGTAGCGTCCGCGTCGACCATCCCGCTCTCGAGCGCGGCGTGGGCGGACCCTACGGTCGGGTGGCCGGCGAACGGCAGCTCGCTTTTTGGCGTGAAGATGCGCAGCAGGTAGTCGGCGTCGCCGGAGGTCGGAGGCAGCAGAAACGTCGTCTCCGAGAGGTTCGTCCAGGCGGCGATCTGCTGCATCTTCTCGTCCGCGATGCCCTCGGCCCCGACGACGACGGCGACCGGGTTGCCGAGGAACGGCTCGCTGGTGAAGACGTCGACCTGCTTGAATCGGTACGTAGTCATGCCGCCAGTATAGCGGCCGGATTCAACGCGGGTCGTCACTCGACGTTGCCGGATGGGTGTATACTAGTGATTGAAAAGGCGGTGCCCTATGAACAGGCGCGGACTTCCACTCGTTATCGTTGCGGCGTTGCTACTGCTTGCGGTTGGCGGGGCGTGTTCTGGCAGCGATGGGGAGGGGCAGCCGCCGCTCACGTCGTCTCAGGTTCCGACTGTGGTAGAGGCTGTGCCGACCGCTACGGCCGACGCCCGCCCGACCTCGGCTCTCGGTCATACCACGCACACGTTACAGGGCGCCCTAAATCAAGCGAGAGAGATCTTCACGGCTGCGCCACCGTACGTCATTCATGACATTGCATCAGTCTCTTATGCGGACACGACTATTGGCAAGGCCCGTGCTCTCTTCGATCCGGAAGGCGTGTTCCGTGCTGGGGAATGGTTCGCGGACGCGGACGAGGCCTTGAGGGTTTGGGCCATCGTTGCGGCCGGAGAATTTCAAACGAGGCCTGCACCTGGTTCGGGAGCACCGCGCAACTCATTCAGCGCGGTCTGGATTGTCTTCGCGCAGGGTGAGGGCGGAAGAGCCGGTGGTTCATTGAATGAGATGATCGATCTCAGTTCTCTGGGCACCGTCGTAGAAATCTCTGGTCCGCTGGCCGAGTATCCCACCCCAGTGCAACTGAATTGATCGCCCCCTACGCTGCGCAAGGCTCCGACTCCAACTACCCCATTCTAGACACGGCGCGGGAATGCTTCGTATAATGGCGCTGTAACACCCATTACCCAACAGGAAGCGCAATTGGTAGCCACAGAGACAACTGAGGAGCTAGCGGCTAAGGCGCGTCGCATCCGCCGTCACATCATCACGATGGTGACGGAGGCGCAGAGCGGCCACCCCGGCGGCTCGCTGTCGTCTGTCGAAATACTGACGGCGCTCTTCTTCCGCGTGATGCAGCACGACCCATCGAATGCCGCCGACCCGGACCGCGACCGCTTCGTGCTCAGCAAGGGCCACTGCACGCCGGTCTACTACGGCGCGCTGACGGAGGCCGGCTACTTCCCGGTCGAGGAGATCGTGACGTTCCGGCAGCTCAACAGCCGCCTGCAGGGCCACTCGAAGGTCGGCACGGTGCCGGGCGTCGAGATGTCGGCCGGGTCGCTCGGCCAAGGGCTCTCGTACTCGATAGGCCAGGCCCTCGCCGCTCGGCTGGACGGCCGCGACTACCGCACCTTCTGTCTGCTGGGCGACGGCGAGTGCCAGGAGGGCTCTAACTGGGAGGCCTTCATGTCAGCTGGATTCTACGAGCTCGACAACCTCTGCGCCATCATCGACCGCAACGGCGTCCAGAACGACTGGTTCGTCGATGAGACGATGCCTCTCGGCGCGCTCGACGCCAAGCTGGAGGCGTTCGGCTGGCACGCCGTCACAGTCGACGGCCACGACATCGACGCGCTGCTCGCCGCGTTCGACGAGGCGCAGCGGACGAAGGGCTGCCCAACCGTAATCATCGCCCGCACCGTGAAGGGCAAGGGCGTCAGCTTCATGGAGAACGACCCGGCCTGGCACGGCAAGGGCCCCTCGCCGGAGCAGGCGGAGCAGGCGCTAGCGGAGATCGGCGAATGACGACGACGTCCGCACCGCCCGCCGCCACGCGAGAGGCGCTTGGCCGCACGCTGGTGAAGCTGCGCAACGACGGCCTCGACATCGTCGTCGTCGACGCCGACCTCGGCAACTCGACGACGGCGCGCAAGTTCCGAGACGAGTTCCCCGACCGCTTCTTCACGGTCGGCATCGCCGAGCAGAACATGATCGGCGTCGCGGCCGGGCTGGCGGCGGCGGGCAAGATCGCGTTCTGCAGCACGTTCAGCGTCTTCATGCCGGGGCGCTGCTTCGACCAGATCCGCGTCGGCGTCGCGCAGCCACAATTGAACGTGAAGATGGTCGCGAGCCACGCCGGCATCAGCGTCGGCGAGGACGGCATCTCCGCCCAGGCCATCGAAGACCTGGCGCTGATGTGCTCGCTGCCCGGCGTTAACGTCATCGGCCCAGCGGACGTCGTCGAGGCGGAACAGGCTATCGAGGTCGCCGCGCGCACGCCGGGACCGTTCTACATCCGCACGGGCCGTTCGAAGCTCCCTCAGATCTACGACGAAAGCTACCGGTTCGAACTCGGCAAGGCGCACGTGCTGCGGCCCGGCGGCGACGCGACGATCATCGCGAACGGACTGCTGGTGCATGCGGCGGTGGAAGCGGCCGATACACTATCACAGGACGGCATCGACTGCCGCGTGCTGAACATGGCGACGCTGCGGCCGCTAGACGAAGGCGCCATCGTCGCCGCGGCGCGGGAGACCGGCTGCATCGTCACGGCGGAGGAACATTTGATAGGCACGGGGCTGTCGGCCATGGTCTCGCAGGTGGTGACCGCCAACGCTCCGGTGCCAATGAACGCCGTCGGACTCACGGGCTACGCCGAATCCGGCAAGTCGAACGAGCTGCTGGAGAAGTACGGCCTCACCGCGAGCGATATCGTGCGGGAAGTGAAGGCCGTGATCGAACGGAAGGGCCAGAGCTAGCGCGCACCATGACAGCCGAAGCGGAACGGACCCCGAAAGGCGGCAAGCCCAAGGTCTCCGTGCTCTTCACGAAGCCGGAGACGGTGCTGGACGACTACCAGCAGTTGATGGAGCTGGCGGAGTACCGCCAGTACCTCGACCCTTCCGCGGGCACGATCCTCAAAGACAACATCTCCTGGCACTACCCCTTCCCTTCCGCGAACACGACGCCGTGGCAACTCGAGGCATCGATCGCCGCGCTGCGCGGGGCTGGCTACGATGACCTGACCTGCGTCCAGAACAAGACCGTCGTCACGGACGCCTTCAAGGGCGAGGACCTCAACCATTACGTACCGATCTTCAAGCACCACGGCATCCCCGTGAAGTTCAACTTCCGCGAGGACGAGATGCCCTGGAGCATCTACAAGCCGAAGCGCAAGATGCTGGCGCTGGACGAGATCTACCCGCACGGCATCAGCATTCCGGATTTCTTCCACGGCAAGAACATCGTCCACCTGCCGACGGTGAAGTGCCACATCTACACGACTACGACGGGCGCGATGAAGAACGCCTTCGGCGGGCTGCTCAACGTCAACCGCCACTACACGCACACCCGCATCCACGAGACGCTCGTCGACCTGCTGGCGATCCAGCAGGAGATCCACCCCGGCATCTTCGCCGTGATGGACGGCACCATGGCCGGCAACGGCACGGGGCCGCGCATCATGAAACCTGAAGAAAAGAACGTGATCCTCGGCTCCGGCGACCAGGTCGCGATCGACGCCGTCGCGGCGAAGCTGATGGGCTTCGACCCGCTCAGCATCGATTACATCCGCATTGCGCACGAGCAGGGCCTCGGCGTCGGCGACCCCCGCCAGATCGACGTCGTCGGCGCGGACATCGCGGACGTGTCGTGGGGCTTCCACGTCGGGTCATCCATGCACAAGTTCATGGCCTGGCTGGCCTGGTACGGCCCGACACGGGTGCTGCAGAAGGCCGTGCTGCATACACCGCTGGTGCGCGTCGCCAACTTCTGGTCGGAGGCCTACCACGACTACCTGCATTGGCCGCTCAAGGAGCGCGGGATTTACGAGAGCTGGCTGAAGGAGTCGCAGTGGGGGCGGCTCTTTGGCCGCTACGCCGCTGAAGGCGCTCTCCTGCCGCCCACGACGCCTGTGCTGAGCGCGTAGGCCCGTCTTCCTTCCACATCGACGGTCCTCTCGCGCAGACGGCGCGGAATAGGTTCGTCACGCGCTGCGTTATAAGATAGAAGCGCTGTGAACGTAGAGAATCTCCGCGGCAAGCTGCTGATCTCGATCCTCTTCGCCGTCGTCGTGTACGCCGGCTTCGTCGCGTTCGTCGACGTCCAGAAGGTTGGAGAGAGTCTCGGCGACTTCAACTGGGCTCTCCTGCCCCTCATCCTCGCGCTCACGCTGGTCAACTACGGCCTGCGCTTCGTCAAGTGGCAATACTACCTGCGGCTCATCGGCGTGCGGAACTTCGATTGGCGCGATAGCGCGCTCGCGTTCTTCTCCGGCCTCGGGATGGTGGTGACACCGGGCAAGGTGGGCGAGTGGATGAAAACCTACCTGCTGCGCGAGCTGCACGGCACGCCGATCTCCCGCTCCGCGCCGATCTTGATCGCGGAGCGGTTGACGGACAGCATCGCGTTGCTCGTGATCTGCTCCGTTGGCTTCTTCGTGTTCGGCGACTACTGGTGGGCATTCGTCGTCGTCGCTGTGGGAGCTCCGATCTTCATCTTCGTCGCGCGTCACCAGCCGACAGTCTCAGTCCTGCTGCGCATCGGCGCGCGGCTGCCGATCGCCGGCCGCTTCGTGCCACAACTAGAGCAGTTCTACGAATCGACCTACGTGCTGCTGTCGCCGCGCGCGCTTATCACCATGACCGCACTAAGCGCTATCTCTTGGTTCTTCGAAGTGCTGGGCTTCTACTATACGCTCGTCGGTCTCGGCCAGCCTCAGAGCGGGGAGCTGCTGCTGCAGGCGACGTTCATCCTGCCGATCGCGACGCTGGCCGGCGCCGTCGCCGTCTTCACTCCAGGAGGCCTGGGTGTCGCGGAAGGCGCGCTGGTGACGCTGACGGAAGCACTCGTGGAAGTCACGACGAGCGCTGCGACGGTCGGGGCGTTCGTTATTAGGTTTGCCACGCTCTGGTTCGGCGTGATTATCGGCCTGATCGCGTACGCGATCGTCAGCCGGCGGCTCGCCAAGCGCGAGGAGACCGGCGGGGGTCCGCCGCCGGCGTCCGACGCTCCGATAGAAGCACAGACCTAAGCGGAGATTAGGCCTAGGCGGAGCCTAGGCCTAGACAAAGCCTGTACCCAGGTTGAACAAGGGGCCTATTCGATTACGGGCTTCTCTTCGGCGACGATCAGGAAGGCGTCACTGTGGTCGATGAAGTTCTTCTCGTCGTCGCGAGCGGCGGCGTTTTCTTCCGACTTGAACGCCTCCCGCATCCCGTCCAGGTCGTCGAACCAAAGCTCTGCCGCGCCGTCATAGGCGGGCGGGTTGTCGCCGCCGTAGAGCTGTGGAAGCGTGTGGTTCTGAACGTAGCGCCGGACGCCCGGAATGAGGGCCGCGAGCGGCCCGTGCGTCTCGCGCCAGTAGGTCTGGAACTCCTCGACAGACATCCCTTCCTTGCGCTTGAAACCGTAGATGATCTTGATCACGTCGTACCTCCCGACAGGTCAACAGCCTTGGGTGCAGCTCCGCCCTATAGCGCGCGTAGCTCGCGCAGCGTGCGGGGCAGCTCAGGCAGCAGGTCGCCGGCCAGCATACCCGCGTCGCCCAGGTCGCCGCGCACGCCCTCCGCGGCGGCCGCGTGCAGGTAGGCGGCGCAGCATGCGGCATCGAATGGTTTCACGCCGCGCGCCAGCAGCGCCGCGACGGCGCCGGCCAGCACGTCTCCGGTACCGGCAGTGGCCAGCGCCGGGTTGGCATAGGGGTTGACGCCGCTGTGGCCGTCCGGCGCGGCAACGACGCTGTAGGCGCCCTTCAGGACCACAGTCTGGCCCCAGGCCCGCGCTGCGTGCTGGGCCGAGGCGAGCCGGTCCGACTGGATCTCGGACGTCGTGCGGCGCGTCAGACGCGCTTGCTCGCCCGGATGCGGCGTCAGGACGCAGGTCGCGCCGATGCGCTGCCACCATTCCGGCAGCGCGGCCAGGGCGTTGAGGCCGTCCGCGTCGATCACGACGGGCGGCGCATTTTCGTCTAACGAGCAGAGCAGTTGCCGGACGAACGACTCTTGCGACGAGCCCTGGCCGAGACCTGGACCGACGACACAGGCATCGTAGCCCTGTAACGCCCGGGCGACAGGCACAGCGGCGCGCGCGACGATAACGCCGCCGTCTTCGGGCAGCGGCAGGTAGGTCGTCTCGGTGAGGCCGGCGGCGATCATAGGCTGCACGCTCTCCGGACAGGCGACGGTGACGATGCCAGCCCCGGTCCGCAGCGCGCCCAACGCGGTCAACCGGGCAGCGCCGACGTAGGTGCGGGAACCGGCGACGACGAGCACGTGGCCGAACGTGCCCTTGTTCGCGCCGGGGGGACGCACGGGCAGGCGGTCGCGCACCCAGCGCGCGTTCAGCAGCTCTGTTTTCGACGCGGCGACGGCACTCTCAGGCAGGCCGATATCGACCACCTCCACGCGGCCGGCGACGGCCGCGCCGGGCAGCGTGTGCAGACCGACCTTCGAGCAGCCGAGCGCTACGGTAACGTCGGCGGCCAGGGCGTGCGGGTCGACGGCGCCGGTATCGCAGTCGACGCCCGTCGGCAGGTCGATGGCGAAGACAGTGAGGCCGGCCAGCCGCGCCTTCGTCTCCGACACGCGGTCAAGGGCCGCAGCGATGACGCCGTCCAGCGGACGCGCGCGGCCGGTGCCCAGCACGGCATCGACGACGGCATCTGCGCCTGCCAGCGCCTCGTCGAGGACATCTGTGGCCGAACCATCGATTGCCTGGATCGATACGTCCAGGTCGACAAGGCGGCGGAGGTTGGCGTCACGAGTCGCGCGCTTGGCAAGCAGCACGACTGTCACGCTGGCGCCCAGTTCGTGAAGGTGGCGGGCGGCGACGAGGCCGTCGCCACCGTTGTTGCCCGGGCCGACGAATACGGCCACACGGCACTCCGGCGCGGCCCCCAAATTGATCCAGACTTCCTGCGCCACCGCCAAGCCGGCGGCCTCCATCAGTTCTTCTGGCGGCGTGCCCTGTTCAGACGCTGCATCTTCGAGTACGGCCATCTCCGCCGCGGTCACCAGCTTCACAGCAGTCCGCGCTCCTTCAGGCGCGCGACGAGCCGCTCGCGACTCGTCTGCGCGTCCTCTACGGGCTCACTCCTCGCGCCGACGACGGCCGCGATTGCAAAGTCGCGCTCGTGGGTGAGGCTGACGTCCAGCGCGTCGAGGCCGATGCGGTCGGCTCGCGCGCGGCCGCGGCCGTAGAGGTAGACGAGCGGCTTGCCACGCCGGTTCGGCAGGATCTCGATATCCCGCCAGCCGACGCCGCGGATGCCGGTCCCCAGCGCCTTCATCACGGCCTCCTTGGCGGCAAACCGCGCGGCCAGCTCCGGCAGGCGGCCGCGGCAGAACGCCACCTCCTCCGGCGTGTAGACACGCTGGAGGAAGCGCTCGCCGTGGCGCTCAAGCACCTTGCGGACACGCGGGATAGCGATCATATCAATGCCGACTGCGTAGGGCATGTCGGAGAGAGTGTAGCGAACGGGGGGCGTGGCCGCGCGGTGGCTTCTAGTCGGCGGGGCGCAGCAACACTACCGGTATCACGCGCGAGGTGCTGGCCTGGTACTCATCGTAGCCGTGGTACTTCTCCGCCATCATCTTCCAGAGGCGCGTGCGCTCGTCGCCCTCGACGGTCTCAGCCTTGCGCTGCGACGTCTCGGTGCCGACCTGCAGCTCGACATCGGGGTTGTCGCGCAGGTTGTGGTACCAGTTGGTGTGCTCCGGGTGGCCGCCGTTCGACGCGATGACGACCCAGTTCTCGCCGTCGGCCTGCCCGAAGAGCGGCGCGATGCGGCGCTTGCCGGACCTGCGCCCCGTTGTCGTCAGCAGCACGACCTCGGAGCCGCGCATGTTGCGGGCCAACCTGCCGCCGCTGGCCTTATAGAGAGCCGCATGCACGCTGCCAGCGACCTTAATCAGTGTCTTGTTCATGGGCACGGGTGGCTCCTAGGCTAACGAGTCGATGTCGTGCGAAGGAGTGTAGCACGCTAGTTGCGCTGCCAGGAACGGGATAGAAACAAGGAAAAGGAGCGGGTAACGGATACGCGCAATCCAATTGAACCACCATCGCACCACGGCGGTTCTCAGTCGAGCGGCAACGCGTGGTCTAGCACTTCCGGTTTCAGATGCTGAGTTTCTGCTGTGAATCCGTCAGGCTCCATCCGGTAGACACTAAACAGCGGGCCATCCCCAGAAGCGTCAATGTACTCCCGGTACGATACGGACGGATTTGACCAAGGTGGATCAAAATCAGCGATTGCCATGGAACCTTCGACTTCTAGGTAAAGAGATAATGCATTTAGTACGACGAACGGAACTTCGCCCGCGAGTGAATGCGACGTGCCTAAGACGGGGTAGCCAAGAGATTCGCAATCAAAGAGAAGCAATCGGCCATCGGCCAATCGATGAGCAGTGAAAGCGTTTCTTGTACCTTCTGAAATACTGGTTCGGTGTGTAACGCGCGACCGAAGAGACCGCAAACCATCAATGTCCTTCAGGACCCCGGATAGCCGATCAGCCCTGCTAAGGACATCAAGCATAACTGCCGCACGCCGGTCATTGTGATTGAAGTTTGCTAACACATTCGCAAGTCTCGGAAAGTTATCGGTTTTCTGCAAATGCTCCTTTGCGATAAAAAGAGTGAGTCGATCCAACATCGCCCGGCCATGAAACAATAGAGCTTCGAAGTCAGTACACGCGCCAGAGGCTCGGAAAGCCGCGCTCACGCCGGGCATCAACTGAGGGCTCTCCGGCACGGCTGGTATCATCCTCTCTCTCAATTGCTGCATATGGTCGGTAATCCGCTTAACCTGCAAGCAAAAGCCAGCTAATCGATCAAGGCATGCTCCCGCACTCGCTAGCCTGGTTCGATCCGGTTGTGATGCCGCTGGCCACTTCTCAGATATTGTCTGCCGCAACTGCTCGAATCTAGAGTGTGGCTTCTCACCTAGTACTCCGGAGTCTTCACGCATACGCAGCGCTAGATATTCAACCTGATGTTCGGGCGATTCCATCTTATCCTCCTACATGGGTCAACCGATTCTATCGCACCGTAGATGTGTCCCGCCGATTACGATATGCAGGCCGTGCAATCCTCCCCTTCCGCACACCCCCCGCATCTTCCATACTGGGGCTGGAGGCGAAATGACGGCCGATATCATCGATGGCAAGAGGATCGCGGCGGAGGTGCGAGAGGAGTTGGTGCCGCGCGTCGAGGCGCTGAAGGCGCGCGGCGTGGAGCCCGGCCTGGCGTTTGTGCTGGTGGGCGAAGACCCGGCTTCTATCAGCTACGTGCGCGGCAAGGAGCGCGCCTGCGAACAACTCGGCATCACGTCGGAGACGTTCCGGCTGCCTGAACAGGCGCCGCAGAGCGAGATCGCCGACCTCGTCCAGCTCATCAACGACGACGAGAAGTGGCACGGCCAGATCGTCCAGCTGCCGCTGCCGAACCACGTCGATGAGGAGACCATCATCGCCACCGTCGAACCGTCGATGGACGTGGACGGCATCCACCCCCAGAGCCAGGGCAGGTTGCTGCGCGGCGTGCCGACCTACGCGCCCGCGACGCCCTCCGGCGTGCAGCAACTTCTGCTGCGCAGCGGCCACGCCCCGGATGGCAGGCATGTGGTGATCTGCGGCCGCTCTGGCCTCGTCGGCAAGCCGCTGGCGGCGCTGCTGATGCAGAAGCGCGAGGGCGCGAACGCGACCGTTACCGTCTGCCACACAGGTACGCCGGACCTGGCCGAACACACGCGCCGGGCCGACATCCTCGTCGCCGCGATGGGCCGCGCCGGCACGATCACGGCCGACATGGTGCGCGAGGGCGCAGTCGTGATCGACGTCGGGACGAACCCGATACCGGACGCCACGAAGAAGAGCGGCCGCCGGCTCGTCGGCGATGTCGATTTCGAGGCCGTGCGGGAGAAGGCGGCGGCGATCACTCCCGTGCCCGGCGGAGTCGGGCCGATGACGGTCGCGATGCTGCTCGTCAATACCGTGATCGCGGCCGAGGGCGGTCCCCAGCGCACCTAACGCACACCACACCTGCACACAGCGTTACCCGACGGGCAACGCTCAGCTCGGGGTGAATCGCCCCTTCGCCTTGTTTTCCACGAACGCCAAGAGAAACGGATCAAGCGAGTTGACCCTTTATTCTATCTCTGCTAGCATATCGCAAATAGGCGACGGGGCAGGGCGCGGCGGCCGCGGTGCCGCTGGATTCGCGGACCGGAGGGAGACCGTCATGACGATTCAGATGGGGTTCCAGGCAGAGGATTTCAACATAAAGACCTGGCGCGCCGTGGCGGCGGAGTTCATCGCCACGGGGCTCTTCGTGTTCTTCGGCGTCGGTACCGTGATTGCCATGCAGGCGTCGCGGGCCGACGCGGGATCGGCCATCATCGCCATTGCGGTCGGCCACGGCGTCGCGTATGCCGTTCTCGTTGCTGCCATCGCGAAGATATCAGGAGGGCATATCAACCCGGCGGTAACCTTCGCCGCCGCCATCACGGGCAAGATGAAGGTCTCGACGGCCATGCTCTACGTCGGCGGCCAGATAGCCGCAGCCATTCTAGGCGCGCTCCTGATCAAGGGCGTGATAGCGGGCCCGGTGGAAGGCGCGCTCGGCACGCATGCTCTTAGCGTCTTCGAGCCAGGGGTCGGCCAGGGCATTCTCGATAACCAGATCGGCGATGGCGCCGGCGCCGGGCTGCTCGTCGAAGCCGTGCTGACGTTCGCGCTAGTGTTCGTCATCTTCGCCACGGCCATCGATTCCAGAGGCCTCCGCCAGCTGGCGCCGATAGCCATCGGCCTGACGGTGATGGTCGACCACTTCGTCGGCATCCCGCTCACGGGCGCGTCGATGAACCCGGCGCGGTCGTTCGGCCCAGCGGTGGTAGCGAACATCTGGACCGATCACTGGATCTACTGGCTGGGGCCGCTGATAGGAGCGGGAACAGCCGCCGTCATCTACGAGTTCGTCTTCCTACATCGCGAGGACGATGACATCTCGACAGAAGAAGCGGCCTAACGCTTGAGCGGCGCCTACGTGCCGGTTGACCCATGCCCGCCCGCGCCGCGCTCGCTGGCGCTGAGCTCTTCGACTTCGACAACGGGCAGCCGGACGAGCGGCGTCACCACGAGTTGCGCGATGCGGTCGCCGTGCTGCACGCGGTGCTCTGCACGGGAGCCGAAGACCCACATCGTGACGAGGATCTCGCCCCGGTAGTCGCTATCGATAGTCCCGAAAGCGACGCCGACGCCCCTTAGCGAGAGGCCGGATCGAGGCCGCACCTGGACGTCGTAGCCTTCCGGGATCTCCAGAGCAACGCCGGCCGGCACGCGGACCGGGTCCTGCCCGAGTACGACGTCGCCGTCTGGCAGACAGGCGTAGAGATCGAGGCCCGACGCGCCCGGGGTGGCCTGGAAGGGTAGCTTCGCCTGGGGATGGAGGCGCTTGACCTTGAGCTTCACGTTGGGACGATAGCAAAACGCCCGTGACGGCGCACGGGCGGGGGCGGCACCAGGAAACGGGGGTGGGCTATCCGGCGGGCGCAGCGACCTCGGCCAGCTCCCAGGCTTCCTTCTTCAAGACCTCGCGCGGCGGGTCGATGTAGATGGCGCTCCAGCCGCAGGCGTCCTCGCATAGGCGGCAGCCGGTGCACTTCTTCTCGTTCAGCACCGCCACGCCGAAGAAGTCGCCGACGTGCTTGTCCGTTTCGCCCAACTCGAGCGCTTCGAACGGGCAGATCTGAATACAGAGCTCGCAGCCGCTGCCAATGCAGTTGTCCTCGACGACGACGGCTTTAGGCCACTCCTTGCGCGGAAAGGTTCGGCAGACTTCGCCAACTTCGTCGAGAATCGATTCCGGAGGACAGACGACGCCACAGGCGCCGCAATCGATGCAGAGCGCCGCATCGATGACGTGCAACGACTTGCGCTCGCCGGAGATGGCGTTCGTCGGGCAGCGCTTGGTGCAGGCCGTGCAGCCGATGCAGGTATCGATGATGGTGTAGGCCACGTGTCCTCCTGCGTGAGTTTCGGCGCTCCTATGTGAGCGCCAGCAATCCAGAATCAGTATAGAAGCGACAGGTTCACCAGGGCAAGAAGACAATACGCGGCGCCGAGAGCGCTCGTCGCCGCGTTCTCGACGACGGAAAGACCAGCGCCGTGCACGTGCACGGCGCTGGATTTCGTTCTAACTCAGATCCGTTGTGCGCCAGCCAGAGCCGTGGCTCTGGCCCCGAAGTGTCAGCCTCTTCCTACGACTTCGGGTTGACCGGCGGCTGTGGCGGGTGCGGCGCATCGCAGCTGCTCCCGAAGCGCCCGAAGACAAACTGCATGTCGTTGATGTCGATGTCATCGTCCTGCTGGGCGCCCGACGGCTCCAGGTTCATGAAGTCGTCGTAGACCAGACTGCCCTTCTCCACGCCCCAGCGGAAGCCGATCGCCTGCGCGTCGATGGCGTCGACAGCGCAGTCAGGCACCACGTCGCCTTCCAGGTAGCGGAACGTGATGTCCGCGTCGTCGCAGGCGAAGATCGGGATGGCGTGACCCTGCTCGTCGCCGAGGTCGCAGTTGACGTTGTTTATCTGGACGACGTTGCCGTTGTCCTGGTTGGGCTTCATGGGAGAGTAGATCTCAGGCTGCGGGTAGACGTCGATGCGGGCCAACGCGTCCAACT
Source organism: Chloroflexota bacterium (assembly GCA_029262675.1). GTDB lineage: Bacteria > Chloroflexota > Dehalococcoidia > DSTF01 > RBG-16-68-14 > JADFKB01. Next base: position 245,187 of record JAJCYW010000006.1, read on the forward strand.
CGTTGATGCCGAGTCCCTTGCCGGAGGTGACGCAGCCGATGCGTGCGACGCCCTCCAATTGCGGCTTGGAAGCAGAGTCCTCAATCAGGCAGATGGCACCGACGGCGGACCAGGCTGCACCCTCTGTGATGTCTACGCAGACCTTCGTATTGTCGTAGAGGACCTCGAACTCAAACGCGGCGATCTGCTGGATGGCGCCGGAATCCTTCGGGTCCGCCGAGATAATCGTCTGGCTCAACTGCTCGGTCAGCGTGCCGATGTCCGTGCCGGACAGGCAGTCCACCGGCGGAATCTTGGAGCCCTGCCGCGTCAGCCAGACGTTCTGCAGCAGCGGGCTCTTCTGCATGCGGGGGTTCGGCGGCGGGGTACCCGCAATTCCCGTCGTCGGCGTGGCAGTCGGGGTGTCCGTCGATGTAGCAGTCGGCAGGCAACTGGATGCAAGGTTGCATTCCTTAGTCGGCGTTGCTGTGGCCGTCGGCAGCACCGGCGTGTTCGTCGCCGTGTTCGTCGCCGTGTTGGTCGGTGTATTTGTCGGCGTGTTCGTCGCTGTCGCCGTAGCAGTTGCTGTCGGCGTCGGCGTCGGCGGCACCGGCGTGTTTGTCGGTGTGTTGGTCGGCGTGTTGGTCGCTGTGGCCGTCGGCGTTGGTGTCGCCGTAGCAGTTGCTGTCGGCGTCGGCGTCGGAGGCACCGGCGTGTTCGTCGGCGTGTTGGTCGGTGTATTCGTCGGCGTGGCCGTCGGTGTTGGTGTCGCCGTAGCTGTTGCTGTCGGCGTCGGCGTCGGCGGCACCGGCGTGTTCGTCGGCGTATTCGTTGGTGTATTCGTCGGCGTGTTCGTCGGCGTGTTGGTCGGTGTATACGTCGGCGTGGCCGTCGGTGTTGGTGTCGCCGTAGCAGTTGCTGTCGGCGTCGGCGTCGGCGGCACCGGCGTGTTCGTTGGTGTATTCGTCGGCGTGTTCGTCGGCGTGTTGGTCGGTGTATTCGTCGGCGTGGCCGT